>CAIOSP010000189.1 GCA_903861005.1 uncultured Pseudomonadota bacterium | reverse complement strand
GGCGGCTGCGCCAGCGGTCCATCATGGTGTCGAGCTGCTTGAGGACGTAGGCCTCGCGGGCCTTCACGAAGCGCTCGATCACCGGCTCGGCGACGCCGCAGCCGGCCCCCACCGCGCGCAGCCAGCGCGACGTGCCGCGCAGACCGATCGGCAGGTCGGTCTCCACCGGGCTGCGGCCCTTGAGCGCGCGCCGCAGGCGCTTTCGAACCGGCTTGGTGTAGGGCAGCTCGACCACGTGCCCGCTGCGGTGCGCCTGCAGCAGGTCCGACAGCTTGGCGCCCGACAGCCACGCGGGCCCCAAGCTCAGGCCGATGCCTTCCAGCAGGCCCTTGATCTGGGCCAAGTTGCCTTGGTGATCGCCCTCGTAGCGGTCGAACATGTAGCCGAGGAGCAGCACCTCGTTCGGCTTGTCGGCGGGCTTGGACCAGTCGACGTCCTTGGCCAGCGTCTCCAAGAGCTTGCTGTAGCCGACGTACATGTCGGGGTCGTAGCCGGGCGCTTTGACGTAGCGGACCGGACACGGGATCGACTCCGCCGCGACCGCGAGCTTGTCCTGCAGGTCCTCGCCCGCGAGGTCGATGAAGGTGACCGAGGTCACCACGATCATCGACGGCTCAAGCCGCTTGTACCAAGAGCGCAGGTAGGGGGCCGCGCGCGCCGACGCGCCCAGGATCAGGTCCTTGTCGCCGACCTCGGTCCAGCCCTCGCGCACGTTGCCGTGCTCCTTCCAGTCGTGGACAAGCAGGTGCGCGGTCGCCTTGTTCTTGCAGCCCACGCCCACGTGCATCAGCAGGAACACGTCGGGGATGGCGTGGCAGGCGATCGCCAGGCCCGTGAGCTGGCCGTAGTCCATGCTCTTGAGCGCGTAGTGGTCCAGGCCCGGCAGCGTGTCGTCGCTCATGCGCCGCCCCGCATCGTTCGAGCCTGGCGCACCAAGTCGCCCAGCTTGGCCAAGTTGGCGTCCAAGCCCGACAGCCACGGCTGCAGCGCGCGGCTCGACATCATCGGCAGGCCCGCGCGGCGCGCCACGTTGCGGCTGCTGTCCGGCACGTGCGCCGCGTCAAACCCGCCCGCCGCCAGCTTGTCGCCCAGCTCGAACGGCCCCGCGAAGGACGCCACGTCCACCGTCACGCCGCGCGCGCGCAGGCGCTCGGCGAACTTGGGCGCCTCCTCGGGCGGTCCCTGCACCAGCAGGGTGACCTCGAACCCGCACTCTTGCAGGTGCGACAGGTCGCCCAGGCCGTCCAGCACGAAGCGGTCCAGGGTGTGGGTGTTGAGCATACGGATCGCCATGCCCAGGCGCGCGCCGCCGTAGCGGGCGCGGAAGGCCTCGACCTTGGCGGTGGCGTCGGCCAGGCGGTCGGCGAGTGCGGACTCCAGGCGGTCGGACTCTCCAAAGCGGTCCGCGACCGAGCGGTAGAAGCGCGCCGTGGACGCGAGGCCGATCGGCAGGTCGACGTCGACCACCGGCTGCTGGTGGTCGGTCTGAAGCCGCGCGGTGAGCTTGGGCAGCACGCCCGCGTCCACCGCGAACGCCACCTCGGCGAACGCGATCGAGCGCCAGGAGTCGAAGGTCGCGCCCTGCGGGTAGAAGCCGTTCACCGACAGGTCGATCGCGCCCAGGACCTCGAGCACCTCTTCGGACGCCGCGGGCAGGCCGAGCAGGTTCACGCGGCGGGACCGCGCGTGGACCACGGGCGCGGGCAGCGCGTCAAAGCGGGCGTCCAGGTCCGCGACGTCCGCCGCCGAGCCGAGCCGGTCCGACATCACGACGTCCATCGCGAGCGCGCGGGCGCGGTCCAGCCAGCCCGCGTCGACCGGGGCCACCTGCGGCAGCGACGCCAGGCTCTCGAAGAGCCAGTCCTGACACGCCGTCAGCGACGACATCTTCAGGCCGCTGGTGTGCATGGCCAGGATGGGCGTGCCGGTGTCCGCCATCACCTTGGCCGCGACCACCTCAAAGCGGTCGCCGATCACCTCGACCGGGCAGGTGCCCAGCACGACGATGGCCGCGGGCTTGCGCTCCGCCACGATCAGCCGCAGCAGGTGCTCCAACGGCCGCTGCGTGGTGCCGGTGGTGAGTTGGTGGTCGGACAGGCGCGACGAGAAGAAGCGGTGGGCCGACGCGCCCTGGTGGTGGTGGAAGCAGTTCAGGCAGTCGAACTCGCCGTGGACCACGGCCGCGAAGTCGCCGGGCAGGTCCATCAGCGCCCAGCTGACGTTCTGCTGCGTGCAGCACGGCTGACCCAGCAGGCCGCGCTTGCGCGCCTCCTGCTTTCGCCAGAAGACTTCGTCCTCCGCCTCGATCTGGGGCGGGAAGTGGTGCGTCATGCGTGGGACTCCGCGCGCGCCACACGCGCCGAACGCCTAGCGTAGCACGGACGGAGCGCGCCCACGCCCGACGACTAGCGGTCGCCCGCGACGCGGATGCGCATCGTGAGGCCGAGCGAGCCGCCGATGCCAAGCGACGCCGCGGTCGCCGAGTCCGGGAAGCGGGTCAGCGCGTCGGTGTTCTTGCTGGCGACGTTGAGGGTGCGGCCGAAACCGAACACGGGGATGTCGATGTCGGCGCGCGCGTAGATGGCGACGAACTTGCCGGCCGACACTTCCACGCCGGGCTGGGCGTCGACGTACAGCGTTGCCAGCGGCTTGAACTGGCTGGCCGCCAGGTAGGTGGGGACCTGCACCAGCTTGCTCAGCGCGGTGCCCTGCCAGTACGACACGCCCAGCGCGAACGTGGGGCGCGCCGGGTAGGCCGGCATGGGCACGAAGTTGAGCTTCAGGCCCACGTGCATGGTGGTGACCGAGCGGCTGTCCGGGTCCTTCAGGTCACCGGCGACGACCGTGTCGCCAGCCAGCGTCTGCTTGTCGAAGCGGTACTGGAAGGGGGCCGAGTGCAGGCCCGCGAACACCCGCAGCTCAAGCCAGGGGACGAGACCGACGCCCAGGTCGAACACGCCGCCCAGGGCGAGCGCCTTCTTGGTGTAGAGGGTCGCCGCTTCCGCCTTGATGTCGCTCGGCTTGACGTTCTGCGTGTTGGCGGCGCCGTCCTGCACAAAGAAGGTCTCGTGGTACTGACCCCACGAGCCCGACGACACGTTCATGCCCACGCCGATCAGGATCTCGCCCTTGCGGCCCTGGAGCTTGGCCTTGAAGTCGCGCAGCTTGATGTTGGAGTTGCGGTACAGGCGGTACTGACCCTTGGTCAGGCCGGCGCGCTCCCACGGCGTCATGCCGCCGCGCTCCTGCATGTCGGACAGGTCGCGCGAGGTGACGTGACCCGACTCGCGGGCGGCGGGGCTGGCGTCGTCCTCAAGGTCCTCTTCGCTGGAGCGGTCGCGGGCCGCGCCGCGGTCGCGCTCGCCGTCGACATAGGCGTCCACGCCGACGTCGCCGCGCTGGTCGTCCTGCTGGAATTCGTTGCCGCTGGAGAAGTCGCGCGACATCTGCTCGCGCTTGGCGGCCTCGGCGGCCTGGGCGCGGGCGGCTTCCGGGTCGTCGCGCAGGTCCAGGTCCTTGACGTTGTCGTTGACCAGGGCGTCCATGGTCTTGGTGACGCCTTCCTGGAACTCGGCGTCGTTGCTGCCGTCGAGCACCACGTCGAACTCGAGCTTGAGCTTGGCCTCACCGACGCGGATGAACGACAGGAAGACCTGGTAGCCGCCCTCGACCGCGGTCACCTTGCCGCCGATGGTCCAGTCCGTCTGGGCGCGACCGCCGACCACGAACACGCAGCCGATGTACTGCCCCTGAGGGCAGCTGCGCAGGTAGATGTCGGCCGAGTAGTCCGTGAACGGCGGGACCTCGTCCATCTTCACGACGACGTAGCCCTGGGCGAGCGCGTCCTCCACCAGGTGGCGGACACGCTCCGCCTCGGTGTCGAGGAAGGGCTGGCTGGCCTCAAACGTGGCGACCAGGACGGAATTCAGGTCGAAGCTCATCCCGCCCGACGCGGGCTCGGTGGGCTCAGACCCGGGTTGGTCCGACAAGTCATCCTGCGCGTTCGCCGCCTGGGTCACGAACAGGAGCCCCGCGACCAGCAACGACCACGCACGCACGGCACGAATCAAGGCGATCATGAATTGGCGCTCCGGTCCCCACGACCCACCGCCGTACGCCGCGGCGCGCGGCGCGTCGGCGCCTCGGGCCCGCTCGGCGTCAGGATGGCGACGGTCTCGACGTGGGGGGTGTTCGGGAACATGTCGTAGATCTCGAGGGGGGCCACCTGCATGCCTGCGGCCTGGAAGGCGGCCAGATCCCGGGCGAGGGCCCGAGGGTTGCAGGAAATATAGGCGACTCGACGGGGCTTGAGTGCAAGGATTCCCTCAATCACGCCGGGCTCAAGCCCCCGCCGCGCCGGATTGACCGTGACCAACGGGCCGATCTCGGCGTAGCGCCGGACAAGCGCGGGCAGGGCCTCCTCGACCTTGGACGCGATGAACTCGGCGCGCACGCCGTTTCGACGGGCGCCCTCGCGGGCCGCCTCGACCGCGCCGACCACCTCTTCGACGCCGATCACGTGGGGCGAGACCTTGGCCGCGGCCAGCGCGAGGCCGCCCACACCACAGTACAGGTCGATCAGCGGCACCTGGCTGTCGAGCCGCAGGCGCGTGAGCGTCTCGCGGTAGAGGACCTCGGCCATGCCGGGGTTGGTCTGAAAGAAGTCGCCGACGCCGACCCGGTAGACGACGTCGTTGAGCGTCTCGTCCACGTAGCTGCGGCCGTCGAGCATCTGGTAGGGGATGGCGCCTTCGGCGTCCCGCATGAACATCGCGTTGCCGATGTCGTCGTTGTAGTGCAGCGCCACGCCCACCACCTCGGACACGTCGCGCATGACGGCCGTGGCCAGATCCTGGAGCGAGCGGTGCCGCTGGCCGGCGATCACGGTCAGGAGGACCTCGCCGCTGGCCCGGCTGGACCGGAGCACGAACGAGCGGAGCACGCCCCGGTCGGACTCGGAGTCATAGGGCGGGATGCGCATGTCGATCACGTGGTGCGCGAGCGAGTTCATCACCTTGCGGAGCACGGGTGCGGCGACCGGGCACTCCGGGATGGGCACGATGCTGCGCGAGTGACGGCCCCAGGCGCCGATCCGCAGGCGGCCCAGATCCGACCAGCCGACGCCCAGCTTGACCACATGGCGGTAGCCACGAGGGCCGTCCGGCGACGGCACCAGCTGCCCGACCTGCACGCCCTCGACGTGCTCCTCGGCCAAGGCGTCCAGCACCAGCTGACGACGCGCCACGGCCTGGCCCTCGTCGTTCATGTGCATGAACGGGCAGCCGCCGCACACGTGGTAGCGGTCGCACGGCGCCTTCACCCGGTAGGGCGACGGCGTGGTGGAGTCCTTGAACACGGCGTAGTCGCTGTGCTGGCCTACCTCGACGATGCGCGCCAGCGCGCTCTCGCCCACGATCCCCGACCACATGCGCAGAGAGCGCCCGCGGACGGACACCTCCGCCTCGCCGCGCGGTGACCAGCTCCGCGGGGTGATGACGATGTCCCGGCTCATGGCGTCCTCCGCCGACGTTCGGCATGCGACGTCGTAGGTCCCGCCACACACGGTCGCGCGCGCGGCGGTTGCCCATAGCGCACACGGCCGATCCACGCCCGCCGTGGGCTGCTAAGGCCCGCCCGGACGCACCGTTGAAAGGTCATCACGAACATTCTTGATGCGGCGGGATCGGTGCGCTACCCTGCACTTGCCCCTGCTGCGTCACGCGCCCGCGCGACGCGCACCCGCCCCTGCCGCCCCTCCCCAAAACGCCCTCCGCCCCTCCCGGTGCCGCCATGCGCGATCCCCAGTCCGACGAGTCCGCCCCGCGGCCCGTGACGTCCCTGACGTCCAACGGTTCAATGATCAAGACGCTGATCAAGCTCAGCGAGACCAGCAACCTCGACGTCAGCTCCGAGCTGTACAATGAGGCGTTGGACCTGGCGAACATCTCCGACCACGTCGGCGCGCGTCGGCACCTCCAGGTGCTGCTCGGCCTGTACCCTTCGGACGGCGACGCCCACCTGCTCCTGGCCCGCGTCCACACGGCGTCCGCGGAGTGGCGCCTGGCCATGATGGACATCCATGCGGCCGCGGCTTCGGGCACGGTCGTCCCTGAGCAGCTCAAGGCGACCGTCGAGCGCGCCGTCCAGGCGGAATCCTCCTGGCACGAGAACCACTCCGCCAGGGAGGACCGCGAGAACGGCGAGCTCAAGAAGCTCCGCAGCGAGCTGCGTCGTCTCCGCTCCGAGAACACGCTGCTCAGCAGCAACGCGCGCGTCACCGAGAAGGAGTCGGCCCGCTGGGCGTGGGTCGCCGCCGGCACCAGCATCGTCGCCAGCCTGTTCATCGTCGGTCGCCTGCTGATCGGCGGCGCGGACGCGCAGCCCACCCCGGTCCCCACGGCTCCGGCCGCCGCGGTCGGCGGCTCTGAGGCCAGCGTGGTCGCGGCCCCCGAGGCGCCCGCGGCCGCCAAGCCCGCCGGCTCGCTCGGCAGTATCCGCAACCAGGACCTGGCCAAGGTCGCCAACGACGCGCTCGCCGCGGCGGGCGCGGCCGACGGCCTCAAGGTTGTGGTGCGCGGCACCAGCGCCACCATCACGGGCAGCGCCAAGAACAACAAGCAGCTCCAGACCGCGCTCCGCGCCGTCCAGGGCACGGCCGGCGTCGACAAGGTCAGCGCGGACAGCGTGATGAACCTGGCCATGCGCGACGGCGCCACGCACGTGGTCGCGTCGGGCGACACGCTCTCCAAGATCGCGGTCGAGTACTACGGCTCGGCCTCGCTCCACGACAAGATCCTGGCCGCCAACCCCGAGCTTGGCCCCAAGGGCAACCTGCACGTCGGCGGCAGCATCCGCATCCCGCCGGTCGACCAGCCCTAGTCTGGCTCCGGCGCGTCTCCCCCGGCGACGCGCCGGGCGGAGGCCGCATGTCCGACCTCCGCGACCTGCTCCGCGCCCGCTTCGGCGGGCTGCCCACGGCCTTCTGGGCGCTCGCGTTCGGCATGCTGCTCAACCGGTCGGGCGCCTTCCTCCAGCCGCTGCTGACCTACTACCTGACCGGGCCGCTCGGGATGTCGCTCGGCGAGGCGGCGCGGGTGGTGTCGGTGTGGGGCGTGGGCGCCGTGCTGGGCGCGTTGATCGGCGGGGCGCTGACCGATCGATTGGGGCGAAAGCGCACGATCTTGATGTCGTCCGTGGGCGCGACCTGCGCGCTGCTCGCGTTCGGGCAGGCTCGGACGGGCTTGGCGGTCGGCGCGCTCGCGTTCCTGCTGGCGGCGCTCCAGGACCTGCAGCGCCCCGCCGTGTTCGCCATGGTGGCCGACGTGGTCCCGCCGCTCGACCGCGCGCGGGCCTACGCGCTGCTCTACGTGGCGGTGAACCTGGCGTTTTCGATGGCGCCAGTGGTGGGCGGACAGCTCGCCCGCATCGGCTACGACGTGCTGATCCACGTGAGCGCCGGGATCCTGGTCGCCTACACCCTGTTCGTCGCGGTGGCCCTGCGGGAGACCAAGCCCGAGGCCCGCGACGACGACGCGCCCTCCGCCGGCTTTCGGACCGCCCTGGCCGACGGCGTCTACGTGCGCTTCCTGGGCCTGGTGACGGTGTCGGCGCTGCTCGCGTTCCAGGGCATGGTGCCGCTGGCCGCGTGGATGAAGTCACAGGGGCATGACGCCGCCGCGTACGGTGGGGTGCTGGCGCTCAACGGCGCGCTCATCGTGCTGATCCAGCCCTGGATCGCCGACCGCGTCGGCCGACTCGACCCCGCCCGCGCCTACGCCACCGCCATCCTGCTGCAAGGCGTCGGCTTCGCGATGCACGGGCTCGGGAGCACGCTGGCCTGGCACGCCACCGCCCTGTGCGTGTGGACCGCCGGCGAGATCTTGGCCACCCCCATCAACTCCGCCGTCGTCGCCGAGCTGGCCCCCGCGCACGCCCGCGGTCGCTACCAGGGGATGATGGTGATGTCCTGGGCCGTGGCGGGCGGGACCGCCCCGATCGTCGGCGCGCTGGTCATGTCCAACCTGCGCGGCGAGGTGCTGTGGGCCGGGTGCCTGGCGGTGGGCCTGCTCGGCGCAGGGGGCATGTTGGCGCTAGGCCCGTCGCTGCGGACGCGGATCCGCGAAGCGCGGAGCGCGGGCGCGGCCCCTGCGCTTTCATTCGGGTGATCGCCGCGACGACCCAGGTCGTCTTCCACGGGGACGCATCATCGCCTGCAAGTCGTGACGAATCCGCGACGCGCCGGGTCACCCACCCGCGGTAGCGTACGCGCATGCAACACCTCCCCGCCCTGCTCCTCGTCCTCGCCGCGTGCACGCCCGACCCGGGCACACCTGACGACACCGACGTCCCCACGATCTTCGACGACGTGATGCCCGCCCTGCGCGGCGCCGGCGGTCCGACGACCACCTTCACAGACGAGCAGCTCCTGGTGAACTGCGCGCCGCTGGATGCCGGGACGACCGACACCTTCAAGCACCACAACGAGGTGATGCCCTACCGAGGCCACCTCGTGATGCCGTGGGCGCCCGAGTGGGGCCGCGGGGGCCTGACCTTCTTCGACATGCACGATCCCTGCAACCCGACGGTCGTCGGCGAGGGCCTCGCCGTGACCATGCGCGAGACGCACGCGATCGGCTTCATGCACCTGCCCGAGGGTGAGCCGCACGCGGGTGACTGGGCCGTCACCAACATGAACGGCTACGTCAATGAGTCCGGCATCCAGTTCTGGGACATCTCGGACGTCGCGGCGCCCGTGGCGGTGACCGACCTGCCGCTCCCCGGCGTGCGCTACCCGGACAGCTACACCAAGATCTCGCTCTCCGTGTACTGGCAGTACCCGTGGGTCTACGTCGCCGCGGCCGACAACGGCGTGTTCGTGGTGGACGCGACCGATCCGACGGCGCCTGTGGTGGTCGGCCACTACCTGTTCCCCAACGGGCTGCGCGCGGGCGGGGTGTTCGCGATGGGCGACACCTTGCTGGTGTCGAGCGCTGAGGGCGAGCAGGCGGGCATCCTCGACGTGACCGACCCCACCACGCCGATGCTCCTGGGCAGCCCGTTCGGCGTGGTCAATCGCGACGGCGAGCTGCGCGAGGCCTACCACGCGAACCGCGTCGGCCCGTGGGCCCTGTTCGCCCGCAAGGAGGGCGGCGGCGGTCCGATCGTGATGGACATCTCCGACCCGCTCGCGCCGACCTTCGTCAGCGACCTGCCGTTGGTCGGGAACGGCGGCTACGTCTACTACGACGAGGGCTTCCTCTTCACCGGCGACAGCGACATCGCCCACGTCATCGACGCGCGCGACATCACCAACCTGGTGGAGGTCGGCACCGCCGATCTGCCGGGCGATCTCGACACCTTCACGCCCTACGGGAACGTGGCCATCCTGTCGGTCGACGAGCCCGACTACACGCAGCCGGAGGTGCACGGCAGCATGGTTGTGCCGTGGACCAAGGACCCGGACGTCAAAGGCCCATCGGTGCTGCACACCGAGCCGCACGACGGCCAGACCGGTGTCAGCACCAGCGGCAAGCTCGGCATTGGCTTCGATGAATTCGTAGAGCCGACGAGCGCGACCATGGGCACGCTCACCCTGCGCGCCGAGGACGGCACGGAGATCGCCGGCTGGACCACTGCGCAGGAGGCGATCGCGTCCTACGTAACCAAGGAGCCGCTGGCGCCTGGAACGACCTACACGCTGCAGGTCGTCGCAGGCGGCGTCGCGGACATCAACGGCAACACGGTCTCCGAGACTGTCTCCGTCACCTTCACCACGGCCGAGTGATGCGACACGCGCTGATCTCGGTGCTCGCGATCTCAGGGTGTGTCGGCACGACCGACGTGTGCGACACGGACTGCCCGGACACGGACGACGGCGTCGCGAGCGTCGCACCCACCGCCGAGGCGGGCGCCGACCTGGAGGTGCCGGTCGGCGTGTCGCTTGAGCTCACCAGCACGGTCACCGGCGGCGACGCCACCTGGGATCTGGGCGACGGCGCCAAGGAGACGGGTGCGGCGATCACCCACGCGTGGTCCACACCCGGGAACTACGTGGTGGTGCTGACGGTGGTCTCGCCCGGAGGGCGCCGCGCCTCCGACACGACCCGCGTGACCGTGTACAGACCCGCCGCGCCCGTGCCGCCGGTCGCGTCGTCCACGATCGCGGTCGACGCCGTGCATCAGCGGGTGTGGGTCGTCCTGCCCGAGACCGCGGAGGCCGCCGTGATCGACCTCGTCGATCAACACGTGGACCACGTCACCACCTGCGAGCACCCGCGCACCGTCGCGGTGGATGGGGACCGGGTCGCGATCGCCTGCGAGTCCGACGCCGTGGCGGTGTTCGACGCGGCGACGTTCGAGCGCGTTGGCCTCGTCGCGCTGGATCGAGGGTCACGCCCGTATGGCGTCGTGGGTCAGGACGGCGCGTGGTTCGTGAGCGCGCAAGGCACCGGCGCGCTGTTGACCATGGACGAGCACGCCGTGGTGGACTCTGCGCCGCTCGGCGCGGACGCGCGCGCGCTCGTGGTGGGCGCAGACGGCGCGGCGTACGCCAGCCGGTTCCGCTCCACCGACGACCACGGCGAGGTGCTCACGATCGGCGCGCCGATCGCCCTCGACGTGGACCCGGGCCCCGACTCCGACACGACCCAGCGCGGCGTGCCCACCTCACTGCACGCCATGGTCGCGAGCCCGGACGGCGGGACGCTCTACATCGGCGCCACCCTCGCCAACACCGCCCGCGGCACGTTCCGCGACGGCGAGGCGCTGACCTTCGAGACCGCGGTGCGCGCTACGCTGCGCGTGATTGACCTCGCCTCCGGACTGGAGGACTTCGACGCGCGCAAGCAGTTCGACAACCACGGCCAGGTGACGGCGCTCGCGCTCGCGCCTCGCGGGAACTGGCTGTACGTCGGCCACGGCGCCACGCAGACCATCGCGCGCGTGGACGCCTACACGCTGCGCTCCGCCGCCACCATCCTCGACGCAGGTCACGGGCTCAGCGGTCTCGCGGTGACGCCGGACGGACGCACGCTGCTCGTGCACGCGTGGCTCGATCGGGAGCTACGCGCCTACGACATCTCCGACCCGTCGGTGCCGTCGCCGCCCCTGCTCTGGACGGCGCCGACCGTGTCCGCCGAGCCGCTCGCGGCGAACGTGCTCGCAGGCAAGAAGCTGTTCTACGACGCCTACGACCCGCGAATGGCCCGCGACGGCTACGCGACATGCGCGGTGTGCCACCCCGACGGCCGCGACGACGGCATCACCTGGGACTTCACCAGCCGCGGCGAGGGCCTGCGCAACACGATCAGCCTGGAGGGGCGCGGCGGCACCGCCATGGGCCCCGTGCACTGGACCGGCAACTTCGACGAGATCCAGGACTTCGAGAACGACATCCGCAACGGGCAGGGCGGGCACGGCCTGCTGACCGACGCGCAGTTCGCCGACACCTCGGACACGCTCGGCGCCGCCAAGGCCGGCCTGAACGAAGACCTGGACGCGCTCGCGGCGTACGTCGACAGCCTGACGACCACGCCGCCCTCGCCGTTCGCCGCGCCCGCCGACGGCGCCGCGCGCTTCGCCGCCAAGGGCTGCGCCACCTGCCACAGCGGCGAGTCCTACACCGACAGCGCGCTCGACGTGCGCCACGACATCGGCACCATCGACGCCGCGGCGGGGCAGCGCCTGCACGGCGCGCTCGACGGGTTCGACACACCCACCCTGCTCGGCGCGTGGGCCACGGGCCCCTACCTGCACGACGGCTCCGCGCTCACCGTGGAGGAGGCGATCACCCGCCACGCGCAGAGCGACATCGCGATCTCCGCTGAGGACATCGAGGTGATCGCTGGGTTCGTGCGGTCGCTCTGAACAGGGGGGGCCGTCGGGCCCCTCCACGCTTCAGGTAGACCCTAAGGGTTGATCTCGAGCAGCTCCACGTCGAACACCAGGTTGCCCGACCCGTTGCCGTACCCGAGCGTCGGCGGCACCCACAGCCGCACCTTCTCGCCCGTCACCATCTGCGTGACGCCCTCGCTGAAGCCCGGCACCACCGCGTTGAGCGGGAACACGTCCGGCGCGCCGCGGACCACGGAGCTGTCGACCAGGCGGCCGTCCGACGTCCACATCGAGTAGCTGACCTTCACGCGGTCGGTGGCGACGGGGTGCACGGCGCCGGTGCCCTCGGTCAAGACGCGCAGCGCCAGCCCGGACGGCAGGCGCGTCGCGCTGGGGGGCGGCGCCGCCACGTCCCAGGGGGTGGGCGGCGGCGGGACGGGCTCCTCGAAGGAGATCAGCGTCACGTCGAACACGAGCAGGCCGCCCGGCGCACCTGGCGCGCCCCGGTAGGCGAGCGCCGCGGGGATCCACAGCCGCGCCGAGTCGCCCACCGACATCAGCTGGATGCCCTGAGTCCAGCCCTCGATCACACCGTCGAGCGGCAGGTCGGTGGCGCCGCGGCCCTGCGAGGTGTCGAACATCCGGCCGTCCTGCGTCCAGCCCGTGTAGTCCACCTTGACTGTGGCCTTGGCCGTGGGGTGGATGGTGCCGGTGCCGTGGCTCAGGAAGCGGATCACCAGCCCGCTGTTGAGGTGCACCGCGTCCGACGGCGGCTGCCGGAGGTCGGGCGGCGGCGGGACCATGCCCGGCTCCACCGCGACGGGCGTGGCCGGATCGACCGTGTTCGCCGGGGGCTTGGGCTTGGCCGCGCACGACACCACCACCAGCGACAGCCACCCAATCCGCGCGAGCTTCATTTCAGCGTCCCCTCTTTGCGCGCCTTGTGCAGGCGCTCGAGCGAGGCCTTGGCGTTGTCGTCGCCGAGCTTGGCCGACGCCGTCCACTCAACCTCGGCCTCGTCGTAACGCTTGAGCTGGAAGAGCACCTCGCCCATGCGCCACTGCGTCGCCGACCGCTGGTAGGTCTCCAGGTCCGGCGAGGCCAGGTAGGTCTTGAAGTAGGTCAGCGCCTCCTCCAAGCGACCGAGCCGGTGCAGCGCGATCCCGCGGTAGTAGATCACCCGGCGGTTGGTCGGGTCGATCGCCAGCACGCGGTCGAACGCGGTCAGGGCGTCCGGGTACTTGCGCGCGTACAGGAACGTGGTGCCCAGCAGCATCTGGTTGATCACGTTGTCCGGGTAGAGCTTGGCGTTCTCCTGCAGGAGCGCCGCCGCGTCCATGTACTTGCCGCCGTCCAGGTAGCTGTAGGCGAGCGACAGGCGCGCGGGCGCCGTCAGGAACACACCCTTGTCGATCACCGTCTGCATCTGGGTGATCCCCTCGGCGCGCTTGTCGCCAAAGTCGGGGAGCGCCTTGTTGTGCAGCGTGATCGCCGTGCGCCAGTAGTTGTAGAGGCCGTCAGCCAGCGCGAGGTCGACGAAGTTCGGCGCGGACCGCCGCGTCGCCTCGATGTTGTCCACCGCCTCGAACGCGAGCGACAGCGCCGGCAGGTAGTGATCCTGACGGGCCGCGTGGATGGCCTCGATGCCCGCCACCACGCCCAGCATCAGGTGCTCCCAGGCGTCGTTGCCGGGCTTGGCGAGCGCGTCGCCCAACCGCTTGCGCGCGAGCGCGGACGACGCGGTGTAGCTGGCGTCGTAGCGGAAGTCGTAGTTCTCGAACATCATCGACTGCCACATCAGCGAGTCGCTGACCGCCATGACGCCGGTGTCCGGGTAGGCCGCCTCCAGCTCCCCGAACAGCGTGCGCATGTCGCGGTAGTGGCGGTGGTACAGCATGTCCAGGCCGTCGCGGACGTGGCCGACGAACGCGCGCGACATGCCCATCTGCGCCGCACCCCGGTACACCACCAGCGGGTACTGAAGGTTGGGTGTGTCCGGAGGCGGGACGAAGCGCTCGCGGTCGGTGCCCACAGGCGAGAGCGGGCCTTTCTCCAGCACAAACTTGGGCTCGGCCGCCACCGCAGAGGACAGCGCGCCGACCACCAGGAGCGCCCCGATCAAGCGCCGCCTCCCCAAGTCCGTTGCGTCATCCCGCGTCCTCCGCCCGACAAACTGCCTTGTCTCGGTTCCCCGCGCCATTCCCGTGCAGCACCTCCAACCCGTTGTGACGGGTCTGGATTCCCGCCCGGGTTACGCGGGCCCCCCAATCCCCCCCGTTGAAGAGGCACATCCAATGAGGTTCTCTGTCGTGACCCTGGCGCTCTCCGGCTTCCTGGCGGCGTCGTGCCAGCACACCGCCACGCCCGCCCCCGCCCCCGTCGCCGCCGTCGTGGAGGCGGCCGTGCGCGTGAACCCGCTGACCGTGCCCAGCACGCTCCAGTTCCAGTACCCGCCCTTCGACCAGATCACCGACGCCGACTACCGCCCCGGCTTCGAGGCCGGCATGGCCGCGCAGCGCGCCGAGGTCGACGCGATCGCGGGGAACACCGAGCCGCCCACGTTCGACAACACCATCGTCGCGCTCGAGCGCACGGGTGCCTTGCTCAACCGCGTGGCCAACGCGTTCTTCAACCTGAACTCGTCGAACACCAACGACACGCTGCAGGCGCTTGAGGCGGAGATCGCGCCCAAGCTGTCCGCGCACATGGACGCCATCTCGCTCAACAGCGCGCTGTTCGCGCGGATCGACACGCTCTACAAGCAGCAGGCGACCCTGGGCCTGGACGCCGAGTCCGCCCAGCTGCTGGCGCGCTACCACAAGCAGTTCGTGCGCGCGGGCGCGGGCCTGAATGACGCCGACAAGGCCACGCTCGCCAAGATCAACGAGGACATCTCGTCCCTGCAGACCGCGTTCGGCCAGAACGTGCGCGCCGCCATGAAGAACGGCGGCGTGGTCGTCGACTCCGCGGCTGAGCTCGCCGGCTTCTCCGACGAGCAGATCTCCGCCGCCGCCGAGGCCGGCAAGGAGCGCGGGCTTGAGGGCAAGTGGGTGATCACCCTTCAGAACACCACCATCCAGCCGTCGCTGGGCCAGCTCACCAACCGCGCGCTGCGCGAGCGCGTGTTCCACGCGTCGTCGGACCGCGCCAACGGCGGCCAGGGTGACAACACCGCGCTCATCGCCAAGCTCGTCACGCTGCGCTCGCAGAAGGCCGCGCTCCTCGGCTACGCCAACTTCGCCGCCTACGCGCTCGAGGACGGCACCGCGTCCACGCCCGACAACGTGAACAAGATCCTCGCGCAGCTCGGCCCCGCCGCCCTCGCCAAGGCCAAGGTCGAGGCCGCCGACATTCAGCGCGTGATCGACCAGGAGGCCAAGGCGACCAAGACCCCCAAGTTCACGCTTGAGCCGTGGGACTGGGCGTTCTACCAGGAGAAGGTCCGCAAGGCGCGCTACGACTTCGACGAGAGCCAGGTCAAGCCCTACTTCGAGCTCGACCACGTGCTGCAGGACGGCGTGTTCTTCGCCGCCACGCAGCTCTACGGCATCACGTTCACCGAGCGCAAGGACCTGCCGGTCTACAACCCCGACGTGCGCGTGTTCGAGGTGAAGGAGGCTGACGGCACCTCGATCGGCCTGATCATGCTGGACTTCTTCCAGCGCGACAACAAGCAGGGCGGCGCGTGGATGAACGCCTACGTCGGCCAGACCCGCCTGCTGGGCCAGAACCCCGTCATCGTGAACAACCTCAACGTCCCCAAGCCCGCCGCCGGTCAGCCCGTGCTGCTCAGCTTCGACGACGTGACCACCATGTTCCACGAGTTCGGCCACGGCCTGCACGGCCTGTTCTCCAACTGCAACTACCCCCTGCTCGCAGGCACCGCGACGCCGCCCGACTTCGTCGAGTACCCGTCGCAGTTCAACGAGATGTGGGCGCGTGAGCCGGCGGTCCTGGCCAACTACGCCAAGCACTACCAGACCGGCGAGGCCATGCCCAAGGCCCTGTTCGACAAGGTGCTCGCCGCGTCCACGTTCGACGGCGGCTACGCCGCGCTTGAGTACCTGGAGGCCGCGAAGATCGACCAGGCGTGGCACCAGCTCCCCGCCGACAAGATCGCCGCCGCCACCGCCGACGTCGCCGCGTTCGAGGCCTCGGTGCTCAAGGAGGCGGGCATGGCGTTCGCGCCCGTGCCGCCGCGCTACCACTCGCCGTACTTCGCGCACGTCTTCGCCGGCGGCTACGAGTCCGGCTACTACGCCTACATCTGGAGCGAGGTCCTCGCGCGCGACTCCGGCGCCTGGTTCCACGCGCACGGCGGCCTGGGACGCAGCGCGGGCGACAAGTTCCGCGCGGACATCCTGTCGCGTGGCCGCACGCAGGAGCCGAGCGTGCTGTTCGCCAACTTCTACGGCGGCGAGCCGCAGGTGGCGCCGCTGCTGGAGTACCGCGGGCTGAACACGAGCAAGCCCAAGTAGGTCGGTGGCCACGCCCGCGCGCATGGGTACGCGCGGGCGCGTCGCCTAGGCGACCTCGAACTCAGCCTCGGCCGCGATGTAGGGCACGTAGCGGAAGTCGCGGATGGACAACACGCCGCCGTCGCGGAACTCCAGGAGGATGAAGTAGGCGGGCGAGGTGGCGTCACCGACGTAGGCCGCGAACACTTGGCGCCCATCGAGCTTCACCACGCGCAGCGTCACACGCTCCTGCTCGTAGCGATGGAAGTACATGCCGACCTGCGGACCGCGCCGCTGCGACTTGGACACCAGGTCCAGCTGGCAGTCGTCGCGGACCATTGCCCGCACGCCGTCCCAGTCGCGCGCGTTGAACACGCGGGCGTAGCGGTCCAGATCGGCGCGGGTGGTCGCCGCGACCGCGGCGGGCTCCGCGGCTTGGTCCAGCAGCCGGGCGCGCCCCCGACCGAGGGCTGACTTCACCGCCATGATCGTGGTCCCCATGGTGTCGGCCGTCTCCTCGAGCGAGTGCCCGAGGACGTCCTTGAGGATGACCGCGCTGCGTTGCGTCACGGGGAGCGCGACGAAGCGCACCAGCGCCGCGCGCACGATCGCCGGGTCGGGGCGCTCGTCGAACGAGACCGTGTCGTCGAGGTCGGGGGTCGGGTCCGTGAGCTTGCGACCGTGGCTGCGCAGGAAGTCGATCGCGGCGTTGTGTGCGATGCGGAACAGCCAGGGGCGCAGCGGCGGCATCTCCACGGCCTGACTCAGCGCGAAGAACGCCTTCGCGAGCGCGTCCTGGACGATGTCCTCGCCGTCGATCACGGAGCCGGTGAGCCGCGCGCAGTAGCGGTGCAGCTCCGGTCGCACGTCCGCGACCAGCGCGAGGAATTGCTCGCGGGCGTCGGCGAAGGTGGTGAGCGGCTGGGTCATGCCCCGCTCATGTAGCCGCTTCGGCGGCGCGCTTCAGATCGGCCGCGTAGGCCTCGAACACCGGCCCAAAGTCGGGCAGCGAGCGCTTGATCATCGGCAGGAGGACCCCCGCGAACTCCTCGCGCATCTCGAACTCGGTCCCCCCATCGGCGGTGGGAGCCAACGAGAAGGTGCGGACGCCTCGGAACATCGGCGCCATGCCATCGCTCCAGGTCATCGCCCGGCTCGGCGTGACGTCCGACACCTTGGGCGTGAAGACCCTGCTTCCGCCGCTCGGAGACGTGAGCTTGAGCGTCTCCCCCTCGGCGATCTTCCCCTCGATGCGGGTGACGGTCGAATTCCACTGCGGGAAGCCGTTCGTGTCCGTGAGCAGAGACCAAACACGCTCAGGCGTGGCGTCGATCGTCGTCCGGATGGCGCACGCCATCTTGAAGGTGCTCGTGGTCTTGGTGGCCTTGGGCGCGTCGGTGGTCATTCGATCCCCAGTTCAGGTGGCGTGTGCGTGGAGGCGACGTAGCTGTCGACGAGGTTGAGCTCTGTGACGACAGGCGGGGCGACGCAGCGCCCCTTGAGCTCGCGCTGGAACGCGTCGAACTCAGGCAGCGAGGTCAGCGGGTTGGCCGTCGCGCTCAGCATGGTCGCCACGTGCATGAACGAGTCGCCGTCCGGCAGGCGAAACGTGGCGTAGGAGAACGACGCGGGCGCGCTCGCGCGGAGTGCGTCGAACATGGCGTGGACGATCGACACGTTGGCCTCGGCGTGCGTGGGCGTTGTCGTGTAGCGGACCATTACGCTGCGCATGGCGGGCTCCTGAGCCCCGCGGTGGATGGGGTCTCAGCCCGAGGACGATCGACGCCGCGAAAAGGATTCGCGGTCGATCGAACTTTCTGGCGCCACGCGCGCGGGTGCGAGATCGCGGCGCCGATCCACGCCCTCCCAAGGGCCAAGACGAGGTGGCGGCTCCCCGCCCGGCCACGCCCGCGGCGCGACCCCGAACGTCTGCCGCGCCCACCTCGGGGCATGAAATCTCCATGAGAACCCCCTTCAGCCTCTTCTGGTCACCTCCGAGCGCGCGTACGATCTGGGGACTTCTCGGAGATCGCATGCGCGCGCTGGGATGGATCGGGCTGCTGTGGTCGTCGATCGCCCACGCTGGGGTCGCGACCTTCGACGCGCTCCCGGAGGGCGACGTCTTCCGCAGCTACACGGAGGACGGCGTCACCGTCTCCGACATGACCAACCTCGTCGACCCGCCGCCCGGCGTGATGGTGTCGGAGCGCGCGGACGGCAACCTGGCCGGCATGCCCGGCTTCACGCCCAACGTCGTGCTCGGCTTTGGCGGCTACGTGCCCGGCACCGGCGTCGCGTTCGGGCAGTTCGGTGGCCTGACCATCCGCGGCACCGGCCCCAACAACCACGGCCGGGTGGAGATCTTCCACCTGGGCAACGGCGGCAACACCCTGCGCCTGGAGGCCATCCGGCTGGGGGCCGTGGTCGCCACCGACAGCGTGGTCCTCAACTCGTGGGGCGGCGTCACCCACGACGTGCTCGAGGTCTCCGGGGTGCGCTTCGATCGCCTGCGCCTGGTGAGCGGCGTCCCGGGCACGCCCGCGCCGTGCTGGGTGTCGTTGGACACCATCCAGGTCGACTGGAACGGCGGGCCGCTCCCCGTCGACACCGGCGACACCGGCGGTGGGGACACGGACGTCGCGGTCGACACCGGCGTCGCCCCAGACACTGGCCCCGTTGTCGACACCTCGTCGACATCCGACACGGACAACGCGCCGGACACCGACACGACGCGCGACACGGACGACGTTCAGCCGGTCGTCGACACCGACCCGATCCCGCAGGCGGACACCGACCTCGCGACGAACAACAGGGACACCGACCCGTTCTCGAACGGCACGGTGTTCCTCGAGCAGCGCTGCGGGTGTGACACCAGCTCGCGGTCGCCCTGGCTCCCGGCCGTGATCGGCTTGATCGCGCTGCGGCGTCGGCGGGCGGGCGGTTGGTACGCGCCTGAGCAACCGGGTTCGCGGCTCGAATCATGTCGCGACGTTTGCTGGCGATCGTAGGCCACTAGTGGCGGTATAAACGACACTCTCTGGCCCGACACATCAAGCGGCACCCCCGCGCCGACGCAGCGACGGCACGTGAGCCAACGGTGCGATACAGCGGCTTGACGTTTGGGGCCGTCCGCGGAGACATGATCATGTGGAATGCCGTGCGTCACCTTCCCTATGCCGCCGTCTCCTGCGCGCTCTACATGGCCGGATCGGTTGCGTTCGCTCCACGATTCCCGTTCGCGGTCGTCGACATGTACGCGCACATGCAAGACCATCACGAAGGCGCGGTTCCGGTGTTTCTCATCGACGGCAGGGTCGCGGACGTGCGTGACGTGGACAAGATCCAGGGCATCCCCGAGATCGCCTTCAGCGAGCAGGGCATCCCGTGCAGCATGGGCTACGCGCTCGACGAGATCCACTACTACGTCGCCGAGCACTCCGTCCCGGAGGACGCACCTCCCGGGCCGCTGAAGGTGGCGTTCGGATGGAGACGGTTCCGTCTGTCGGACACAGGCGTCGTCGAAGAGCCCATACGGGTGGTCGCTTCCGGCACGGCGCATCCGGTGGCACCATGACCCGGCTGGAGCGCACGCAGCGCCTCGTGCTCGCCACCGCCCTGTTCGTTGCGTTCGTGGGGATGCTGTGGGAGTGTCCGCCCGTCACGCAGCTCCCTTTCCCCAAGGGGTTGAGCGCGTGGATCGACATGGCGCCGCTCACGCAACCCATCCCCCGATACAGCATCGACGCGTTGGTCGGAGTGCTGCTCGTGCTCTGGGCGCTTAGAAAGGGCGAGGTGGTGATTCCGATCTTCGTGGTCCTGCTGACGTTCTTCCTGAGCTTCATCGAGGAGGGGTTCCACGCGACGACGGCAGACGTGTCGCAGGGCAAGTCGATGCCGTTCGCTGCGTGGATCGCCTACGTGATCGGCAGCCAGTTCGTGCGGCCCACCGTCGACCGGCCGGATGCGGAGCGAAACGGCCGAGAGATGGCCGCCGGCACAGTGGCCGCCGGGTACACCATGGCCGGGTTGTCCAAGGTCTTTCGCGACGGGGCGTCCTGGTTCGATGGCCGCTCCATGGCGATGATGATCGCCGAGCGCGCTGACGAGTGGCCGGACCCGATCCACAGCATCCGCGTGTTCATGACGTTCCACCCTGGCCTGTGCGCCGCGGGAATGGGGTTCGCCTTGGTCGTGGAGCTCTGCGGCCTCACCTACCTCAAGCGCGAATGGCGCTTCCGCTATGCGTTCGCCACCTTCCTCATGCACTCGGGGATCCGTCTGCTGCTCGGCTACTTCCACATCGACTGGTGGTCGAACATGGTCACCATCGCGTGGTGGAGCACGTCGAAGACGGAGGCGGAGCGCGCCGTCGGAGACCCGTAGTTAGCGCGACGCCGGCACAGCCCCGATCGCGTAAGCGCCGATCAACGCCTCGCCCAACACCCGTCCGAACTCTGGCGGGTTGTTGAACTGTCCATCCATCACCACACGCTCAATGAGGGGCGTACCCTGCGCGCGCTCGACGTCGCAGTGGTCGGTGGTGGTCGTGAGGTTGCAGTCCTGCCCTGCCACAAACACCACGCAGGGCCCTTGCACCTCACGGGTGATCACCTGGGCCAGGTCTCCACCCTTCGTCGGCAACGTGCGCGGCGAGGGCATCCCCTTCTCGATGATCATCCACTCCCAGTTCTCTCCCCGGAAGGCCCCCGCCGATTCCGGCGTCACGCGTGTGATCAGCGTGCAGGTCGGCCAGCGGTCGCGCGCCTCGACGGCTAGGCGGACCTCCTCTTGCTGGAGCGTCGAGAGCAAGAACGGAGTCTTGTCGAAGTCCGGCGTGTCGCGGCGGTCGAGTGAGATGAAGCGCTGGAGCCCCGCAGGCGGCGGCACGATGAACAGCATCGGCAGCGCGACCAGCATGACGCCTCGCCACAGGGCGGGATCTGCCGTCGCGGCGGCCCAGCGCTGCAGCTCCCGCCATCCGAACAGACTGACCAGGATCAGCAGCGGTGAGCCCATCGCCATGTAGCGAAACAGCTCCAGGAACACCCCGTTGCTCGACGAGGCGTAGCCCCGGAGCAACGCGGGCAGCGTGAGCACCACGAACCCCGTCCGCCAGCTCGAGCGGCCCAACGCCACGGCGCCGGGCACCGCCAGCACCATCACGCCCGCCGGAAGATACGCGAGCGCGTGGGTGAGCGGACCGAGCGACTCGGGGCCGATCACGTTGGCCACCCAGAGAGTGGTCCCGAGCGTGTATTCGCCCACCCACCGCGAGAAGTGCGCGATCAGGCCCACCGCGAGAACAATCCAGGGAAACAGGGGGCGCGCCGACCATTGGCGCAGGCGCGCCACCAGCTCTCCGGTCACGCGCGCCGTCGCCGCGTCCAGCGCCGCGTCTCCCCACATCAGGCGTGCGATCATCGTGGCGAGCGCGGGCCCGGCCACGATCACGGCCTCCACGCGGACGAGCGTCGCGGTCGCCGTGAGCCCCGCCATCGTGAGCACCGCCGCGACGTTCCAGCCGTCCCGCCGCCCACGTCGCGGGTCGAGGATCACCAGCGGCAACACGCCGGCCCACGTCGCCCACGACAGCAGCGGCGCCGGCGTCTCAGACCACGCGCCGTGCACCGCCGCCGGGTTGAGCGCGGCGATCACGGTCCAGAACACGACCGTCGTGCGTCGCTCGAAGATCGACGACGCGACCAGCGCCGTGGCGATGTTCGACATCGCCCACATCCACAGGTTCATACGAACGACAGCGCGCAGGTCGCCGAACGACACGATCCCAAAGGCGTGGATCAGCGCGTCGAACATCGGCCCGGCGTGGATCTCGAAGCCGAAGGCGCGGGCGAAGGTGGTCCGCCCCGTACCCTCGTGCAGCGACGTCAGGTAGGCGAACGGAACGTCGACCGGCGTGGTCCGGAGCAGCGCCAGGGTCGCCACACCCCACGCCGCGAATGCCAGCCCAACCGCCAGGCGGCGCGACCGATCCTCCTGCGCCCAGCGCACCAGCAGCGCGGCGAGGCCGATCAGCGTCAGGCACGGCACGATCCACAGGAACATCAAGTGAGGCCTCCGACGGCGGCTGTAGCCTAACATGCGTGGCCGCGCGGGCGCCTGGAGATCGAGGTAGGAGCGCCGTCAACCGCAGATGGGTGCCGAACCGGTCCTCTTCCAGCTGGACGGGGCCCCACCACCGCGCCCGCGGTCGAGGTCTTCCACCTCCTCAGCGGGGCACGAGGCTGCGCCTGGAGCCGTGCCGGACGGGTGCCGTGGTCGCGTCCGAGAGCGACACTGCCGCTAGGGGCAGTCGTCCGCGCAGTTCGCCTGCGTCTCCGGCCCGTCGCACGTGCCGTCACCGCAGCAGCCGAAGGTCTGCCCAGGCGCGCAGTCGGCGGGCGCTCCCCCACCACCGCCTCCGCCACCACCCCCACCGACCTGCGCGAAAGACGCGTCGCGCTTGGCGATCGTGCAGCGGGAGATGAACGGGAAGGTCTCAGTCAGCACGTATACGTAGGTCCGGGTGGCCTTGCCGCCGATCGACACCGTGTCCTCGCGCCCGTTGCAGGCGTCCAGGTCGCCCAGGCCGTCGACGAACTCCCAGTCGGCGACGAACGTGCCGTCGTAGGTGCCGCCCGGTGATCCACCCGGTCGCGTGCCCGACTTCAGGCGGTAGCTCGACTTGAGGATGCGGACGTCGCTGCTCACGTCGGCCGGGTCGTCGTGCCCGTACAAGATCACGATCGGGTAGCCGTCCGCCGCCCAGCCGACCTGCTTCACGGCGGGCGTCGACGGCACCAGGGACGTCGGCACGCCGTGGTAGTGGTAAGCGCCCGTGGGCTGCACGTGCGCCAGGTTGCAGTCCACGCCCAGCGCGCTCGGGTGGTTGTTGCTGTCGGTGCCGAAGTAGTCGCCTGACGTGCCGTAGCGGAGCGCCTCGTAGCGCCAGCCCGCGTCGTCGTTCCAGGTCTCCGCGGTGCTCGGGTCGAGCACGGAGCCGGTGAACAGGACGCCGAACGGGCCCATCTGCAGCACGCTCCCCTGGCCCGACGGCGTCACCGGCACCGTGTAGCTGTAGGCCTGCGCGGAGATGGTGTTGGGGTTGCCCGGGTTGGGGAACGCGCCCACGTCGTGGTTCACGACGCCGTTGGCGGTGATGCTGCGCGTGCCGCCGCTCACCGACTCCTTGTACGCGTGCTCCACGCCCAGCTCGCACGCGAGCGCGACCGCGGTGCGCGTGCAGTCGAGCGCCGTGACGTTCATCGCCGCCACGTCGTCGATCGCGGTGGGCGTGGGCGTGGTGGGCGTGCCGGGGTCGTCGCAGGTCGCGGTCGTGCCCAGGTCCGTGTCGTCCACGCCCGACAAGTCCGTGTCGTCGGCGCTGGACACGTCGGTGTCGTCGGACTGGGTCCCGCCGGTGGCGCACGACATCATCACCAGGGTCCAGAGCATGCGGTTACGCATCAGCGCCTCCAAAGCAGAGCGGGTTCAGTTCGGGCAAGGTTCATCCTGGAGCACCAGCGCGACGCCGCCCGCGCGCGGCACCACCGCGCGATCGACGACGCCCTCAGGCACCCACTGGTTGTCGGCGATGCGCCACACGCGCACGGCCTCCACGGTCAGGTCGGTCGATCCCGGCAGCGTGTAGTCCACCACCACCGAGTCAGGCCGCGTGGCGAACGCGCAGCGCACCGACAGGCGCACGTGGTCCGCGCCCTCGCCCACCGTGCTCACCGACGCCGCGCCGCAGGTGGCGCCGTCGCCCGCCAGGTCGGTCAGGTGGAAGTCGCGCGTGAACAGCGCGCGGATCGCGTCACGGGCCGCGGCCACCTCGCCGCGATCGAGCACGCCGTCGCCGTTGGTGTCGGCGCTGCGCAGCGACTCCACGCCGGGCGTCGCCGTCACCCGAACGATCGCGTCCTCGACCTCGAGCGTGAGGCGGTGCGCGTCCATCCCGTGGGCGGAGGCGACCTGAAGCCAGGCGAGCAGCAGCGAGGTCATCGGCGCATCCTCCGTCCCATGGCCCATACTCTACGACAGCAGGGGCGCGCGATCCGTGGTGGTACGGTCAGGGCGCGTCAGCGAGCGTCAGGGGGAGCGGATACGTCCCCACCCACGGAGGCCCCGATGGACCACCCCTGGCGTTCAACCCTGGCCGCAGCCCTCCTCCTCGCCGCCTGCGAGGGCCCACGCCTCGACTTCCCCACCTGCACGGACGTCGGCGCCGACCTCACCTTCGCCACCACGCCCACCTGGGCCGACGACGTGGGCCCGATCGTCCAGGCCCGCTGCGCCGAGTGCCACCAGGACGGCGGCGTTGCGCCGATCGCGCTGACCGACCCGACCGTGGCCGCGACGTTCGCGACGGCGATCCGCGACGCGGTGGTCAGCCGTCGCATGCCACCGCCTGGGCCCACCAGCTGCGGCGAGTGCAACGAGTACCTCAACGCCAGCTGGCTCGACCCCAAGGAGATCGCCACGCTGCGCGCGTGGGCGGACGGGGGCGCGCCGCTCGGCGAGGGCGCGGCACCGGTGGTCGCGGCGCAGCCGTCGGGCCTGGACCGGGTGGACCTGCTGCTGCAGATCGCCGAGCCCTACACACCCGACGCGTCGCAGCCCGACGAGTACCGCTGCTTCATCGTGCCCAGCGGCACCACGACCGACGGGTTCATCACCGGCTGGGAGGGCCGCCCCGGCGACACGCGCGAGGTGCACCACATCCTGCTCTACACGATCGAGCCCGGCAGCGAGGGCGCCGCCGCCTTGCTCGACGCGGCCTCACCCGGAGAGGGCTACTCCTGCTTTGGCGGGCCGAGCGTGCCCACGGGTGCTGCGGGCGGCTGGGTGCCGGGCTCGGACGCCACCCTGCTCCCCGCGGGCACCGGGCTGCCCGTCCCGGCGGGCGCGTCGTTCATCCTGCAGGTGCACTACAACCTGGGCCAGGGCGCCACACCGGACCAGACCGGCTTCGCGCTCAAGCTGGAGCCGACGGTGAACGTGCAGGGCGCCTTCGCGCTGTTCGCCAAGAACGGCTTCAAGCTGCAGCCCGGCCAGGAGGCGGTGACGATCGAGCAGGTCTTCCCTGCGTTCTACCCGGCCTACCCGGGCACCATCACGCTGTGGGGCGTGCTCCCGCACATGCACACGCTGGGCACGGCGCTGCACGCGGAGATGTGGAACAAGGACAGCCAGACCTGCGTGACCGACGCCACGCCCTGGGACTTCTCCAACCAGTCCGTCTACATGTACAAGGACCCGCTGGTGGTGAAGGGCACCGACCGCATGCGACTGTCGTGCACCTACGACACGCGCACGCGCACCGAGGTCACGCGCAACGGCGAGGGCACCGCGGACGAGATGTGCTTGATCTACGTCTACGGCACGCCGGGCGGGCCCGAGGCGGCGCTCGGGAAGTAAGCGTCAGGAGCGCGCGCGCTTGGCCTGGGCGAGCCTGGCGACGGTCTCGACCAGGCGGTGCTCCAAGTGCACGCCGGTCAGGCGGGCGTACTCTTGCAGGCCGGTGGGCGACGTGACGTTGATCTCGGTCAGCTTGCCGGCGATCACGTCGATGCCGACGAAGATCTGGCCGTGCGCCTTGAGCTCGGGCCCCAGGGCGGCGCAGATCGCCAGGTCGTCCGCGTCCAGCTCGCACGCGACCGCTTTGCCGCCGACGTGCAGGTTGGCGCGGTGGTCCGACTCGCCCGGCACGCGCAGCACGGCGCCGACAGGCTCGCCGTCGAAGATCAAGATGCGCTTGTCGCCCTTGGACACGCCCGGGATGAAGGCCTGGGCGATCGCGTAGTCCACGCCGTTGGCGGTCATCAGCTCGAGCAGCGCGGGCAGGTTGCGGTCGCCCTTGCCGGTCATGACGATGCCGCGGCCTCCGTTGCCGTCCCACGGCTTGAGCACGGCGCCCGCTGGCTGCGCCTCGACGAACGCGCGCAGCTTGGCCAGGTCGCGCGACATGAGCGTGGGCGGCTGGAACCGCGCGAAGTGCATCGCCCAGATCTTCTCGTTGAAGCGCTTGAGGCCCACCGGATCGTTCACGACCAGCGTGGGCGCGGGGATCAGGTCCAGCAGGTAGGTCGACAAGATGTAGGTCATGTCGAAGGGCGGGTCCTTGCGCATCCACACCACGTCGAAGCTGCCGAGGTCCACCTCGATCGTCTCCTCGGGGCGGAAGGGCGGCGCCGTGCGGACCACGGCGCCGAACGTCACGGTGGCGCGCGCCTCGCCGTTGAGCACGAACATGCGGTCGGGGGTGCACCAGGCGACGGCGTCGCCGCGCTCGCAGGCGGCGCACATCACCACGTAGGTGGAGTCGCCGGAGACGTGGATGCGGTCGAGCGGGTCCATGACGAACAGGTGGCGCACGGGTCCTCCGAAGCGCGATCGACCCGAGTCGATCGTGGCCAAGCCCGACATCTATCGCGCGGCAGCGCTCGTGCGTTGACCGGCTCGTCGGAACGGGTCACGGGCCGCCATGGCCACACCGATCTTCGTCGCAATCGACTTTGAGACCTCGGACGCGTCACGAGAGTGCGCGTGCGCGGTCGGCGTGGTGCGCGTGGAGGGCGATCAGATCGTCGCCCGCGAGCACCGCTTGATCCGCCCGCCCAAGCGGCCCATCCGCTTCACGGAGATCCACGGCATCACGTGGTCAATGGTCGCGAACGAGCCCGTCTTTCGCGACGTCTGGCCCGACCTCGCCCCGCTGTTCGACGGCGCCCAGGCCGCCTACGCGCACAACGCGAGCTTTGACCGCGGCGTGCTCCAGGCCTGCTGCTTCGCGGCCGGGCTGCCCATGCCGCCCCAGCCCTTCCACTGCACGGTCACGCTCGCGCGGCGCGCGTGGAACCTGCGGCCGACCCGCCTGCCGGACGTCGCGCGCCACCTGGGCATCCGCTTGGAGCACCACCAGGCGCTGTCGGACGCCGAGGCGTGCGCGCGCATCGTGATCGCGGCGAACGCGGCGGGCGTGACCTCCACGCCGATCGGCAGCCCGCGGCGCCTGAGGATCCCACACATCTCGCCAGGACCTGATCCTGGCCGATCTCCTGGCTTCCCCACGTCGCCTCACGGCCAATAACTGGTGCGGTCGTGGCGTCCGTGCGATCGGGTGCCACCTGCCCCGGACTCCCACATGT
>CAIOSP010000188.1 GCA_903861005.1 uncultured Pseudomonadota bacterium | reverse complement strand
GGTGCACGGGGAGCGCCAGCGCGTCGTCGCTGACGTGCACGGGCGTGACGGTGAACACGGTGAGCGGCAGCCCGTACGACTGCGCGGGGTACCGCCTGCCGACCGAGGCCGAGTGGGAGTACGCGGCGCGCGGCGGGACGAGCTCGGCGTACTCGGGGAGCGCGGTGGTGGGGGACGTGGCCTGGTACTCCGTCAATTCGGGGAGCACGACGCACCCTGCCTGCGGCAAGGCGCAGAACGGGTACGGCCTCTGTGACATGAGCGGGAACGTCTGGGAGTGGACCTGGGACTGGTACGCCTCGACGTACACGGCCGGCGCCCAGAGCAACCCTGTTGGCCCGGCCTCCGGGTCGTACCGGGTGTTCCGTGGTGGGAGTTGGTACTACGACGCGTCCGACGCGCGCGTCGCGGACCGCAACGGCAGCGGCCCCGGCTACCGCAACGACGACCTCGGCTTCCGTCTCCTCAGGTCGCTCCCTTGATCCTTGATCCGTTGTTCCCTTGTCCCTTGTTCGTGTGGAGCGTCGGCGGTCTCGGGTCCGCCGCGTCGGAGCGTCGTCACGGACGCAGGGCCGAAGGGCGGAGCCCCGGCCGCGTGCGTGAACGACGCGCAGGCGCGGCGGGGGAGGGGCCCGAATCGTGGCGCCGCGTCCGCGGCGCGCGTTCCTGGGGACGCGCATGAAGCTCAAGGTGTTCACGCTGCGCCTCGACCCCGACACGGGCGAGTTCGACGAGGGCGAGCTGCGGACGTTCGTCGAGGCGCATGAGGTGCTGGCGGTGCAAGAGCACATGCTCGCGGTCGAAGGTCGGCCAGCCTGGGCGATCCTGGTGTCGTTCCGGGACCGCGCCAAGCCGGGCGTCGCGCGGCCACCGAGCATGGAGCGTGACGCGGCGCTGGAGGTGCCGGAGGCCGACCGCGGGCTGTTCGAGGTGCTGCGGCGGTGGCGAAACGAGCGCGCCAAGCGTGACGGTCGCCCCACCTACATCGTCTTCACCAACCGGCAGCTCGCCGACATCGCCCGGGTCCAACCGAAGACGCTGGCCGCCCTCCATGAGGTGAACGGGGTCGGGGAGTCCAAGCTGCGCGAATACGGGCCGGATGTGCTGGCGTTGATCGGCGCGCAAGCGGCCTCGGACGGTCCCCCGCCCGCCGCGGCCAACCCTGTCGGCTCGACGGATGGATGAGCCCGCGCTGCTGGTCTTGTGGGAGCGCATCGTGGGCGAGGTGCTCGACCGGACAGGCGGGTTCCCCCGCTCGGCCCGCTTCTCGTTCGCCGCGCGCATCGACGCGCGCGCGCTCGACGTGTTGGAGTGCGTCGCCGCAGCGCGCTTCAGCCCACCAGCCCAGACGGCGGCGCTGCTCGGGGAAGCGGACCGGCACCTCGCCGTGCTGCGTGTGCTGCTGCGCGTGTCGTTTGATCGCAAGCTGCTCGACCGCCGCGCGCTGGAGCACCTGTCCACCTCCATCGACGAGGCGGGGCGAATGCTCGGAGGCTGGCGGGCGTGGCTCGCCGAGTCGGCACGGTGAGGCGTCGCAAGGTCACCGGCGTGTTCGCGCGCATGACCGAGTTTCATGCGCTCCGGGCCGCCGCGCTTCGCGCGTCGCGTGGGCTTCGTACGCGGCGAGCGCCGGCCTCCTTCCTGTCCGACTTGGAGCGCAACGTGGTCGCGCTGCGCGCCAGCCTGCTGGACGACTCCTGGCGTCCAGGTCCGATGAGGACGTTTCGCATCCGTGACCCAAAGCCTCGCACCATCGCCGTCGCGCCGTTTCCGGACCGCGTGGTTCATCACGCGCTGTGCGCGGAGCTCACGCCGATGTTCGACCGGTTCGCGGACGCGGACAGCTACGCGTGCCGTGTCGGGGGCGGTCAGCATCGCGCGGTCGAGCGTTTGCGCACGCTCACGCGGCGGCACGAGTGGTACGGACGTCTGGACGTCCGGCACTACTTCGAGTCGGTTCACCACGACGTCTTGTTGGAGCGGCTAGAACGACGCGTGGCGGACCCGGCCGCGCTGCGTGTCGTCGAGCACCTTCTGGCCGCTGGCGTCGGTCCCGCCGGCATCGGCCTGCCCATCGGGAACTTGACCAGCCAGCACTTCGGCAACTTCCTGCTTGGCCACGTCGACCACTTTGCCCGCGAGGTGGTGAAGGTGGACGCGTGGGTCCGGTACATGGACGACATCGTGATCCTCGGCGACGACCGCGAGCGGGTGTGGGGACAGATCGCCGAACTTGACGCACACCTGCGCTCGGACCTGCGGCTGATATGGAAGGACAGCGCCACGCGGGTAGGGCGGGTGTGCGGTGGCGTTCCCTTCTTGGGCGTGCGGGTCTGGCCCGAGCTGGTGCGGTTCGATGGGGTAAGGCTCCGCCGCGCTCGGCGTGCGCTCGCAGCGAACGTGCGCGCCGCGCGCGTCGGTGACGCCTCCGCCGAGGACTCCGCGCGCCGGGCTTCGGCGATGATCGCCTGGATGGAGCTTGGGCACAGCAAGGCCTGGCGCGCACGGCGCGCGGGAGCCTGGCACGCCGATGGCGCCTAGGTGGGCTGGTGAGTAAGGGGGAGATGGCAACGGGCGAACGAGCCGGCCTCCGGGTCGAACCGGGTGAACCGTGGTGGGAGTTGGAACAACGACGCGTCCAACACGCGCGTCGCGAACCGCAACAACAACGACCCCGGCAACCGCAACAACAACCTCGGCTTCCGTCTCCTCAGCTCTACTCCGCCCGCTCGCGGGCGCGGCCTGAAGTGACGCGTCCACGGACGCGGCGCCTGCGCCAAGGAATAGACCATCGCCCCGCGCCTGCGCGGACTCGTCCGCCGAACAGCGTGCGCCCGCCCGATGCCCCGAACCCGGGGCTTCGGGCGGGCTGACTCGACGCGGGGCGGTGGAGGCGGTGCAGCCCGAAGTCGCGGACTGAGAGGCTCGCCATGTGGCGGCCTCGCCGGCGCAGGCATCCAACGCCGCGAAGTCTGCACCGTTAAATCGGCAGAGCGAGGGTCGCCTTATCCGAGAGTTGGATCGGACGAAGATCCACTGCGGCGCTCGCCTACTCGCAGTGCGCCACGAGTCGCTGCGCGTCCGCGACGAGGTCCGTGGACGGCCCGAACTTCGAGCCGTCGTCACACACGTAGTACGCCTCGCCGATCGGGGTCGCGCACGCGAAGCAGACCGTCGCGCCGTTGGCGCACGGCACCTCGGTCTCACCCGGACACAGCTGGCCAGACTCGCAAGCGGCCAGGAAGACGAAGGAGAAGCAGAGTCGGTTCATGAAACACCCCCAGCCGCCCCTAGCCGGGCTCCCTCGTTGACGAGCAAAATAGGCGCTTGGAATGTCCCACATGCGGAGGTCGTGGGCGCCGCGGAAGCCGTCGGCCTTGGCGTGCCCCATCGGAGTCGGCGCGTCGCCTCGGCCGCACGCGGAGCTGCCATGGACCCTCAGCGCCCCGCCAACTTCAACATCACCGCCAGCCGTCGACCAAGCTCCGCGGCCGTCTGGCGCGCGGCGTCCGCCACCTGCCCGCTGACGGCGTCGTCCGTCAACGCCATGGCGCGCGCGTCATGGCGCAGGTGCGCGCTGTAGACGTGCTCCGTCCACATCGCGTACGTGCTCACGGCGATGTCGGAGCTGGGGGCTTTGAGGGCAACCTCTGCGCCCGTCGCCGCGTCCACGATTCGCGCGGCGGCGTCGACGCGCACGACCCTCTCCATCAAGGCGCCCTTGGCGCGCTCTGTGACGCGGACCGTGAACTGCAGATCGAGGGCCAGCGCGGCGGCGAGCGGCGCGAACTCGTACCCTTGCGCGTAGCCGCCGGCGTTGACCAAGGTGGCGACCTCCTGGAGGTCCCGCTGCTCTTGCGCGTCGGCGACGAACTGGAGACCTTGCGCGCTGAGGATGCCGGTGCGCGCAGCTTCGCTGAGGGCGGGCTCTTCTGCGTCCTCGAACCGCACGGCGAGGCCGTGGATCCGAAGCGGACCCGCGCCTCCGTTGGACTTCGCGACCAGCGTGTCGCCCTTGTGGGCCGGCTTGGCGTTGAACACCCAGGCGGCGTGCACCTCGGCGCCGTCGCTCGCCGCGACCCGCGCGACGCCGACGAGCTCCGTGGGCCCGCCGAGCGACGCGCCGGACACGGGGTCCACCAGAGACCGCATGATGTGGCGCACCTCGCCGACGCAGCCGTAGGGCAGGGCCAGGTCGGCGGCCGGCCAGGTCACGCCGCCGCCCTGCCACGGCGTGATGGGCACCGAGGCCACGCTGACGGGCCTGTTGACCGCGTCCGCCCCCAAGCTGGCGAAGCCGTCCTTCACCGCGCTGATCCGCATGATCGGCGCGAACTGGTACGCGGCGCTCTCCACCGTCGAGAACGGCTGGGTGTGCTCGCCGTGGAGCGACCGGACGAGGAGCCCCGTGCGGGCGTCGTACAAGTCGAGGCGCACCCCCGCGTGCGCTTCGACCACCGCGGACTGGTCGGCGCCGACGTCGACGACGGACTCCGCGCGCCACACGGTGGGCGCCGCGACGAGGTCCGGGGGCGACTGGAAGTTCACGAGCCGCTCTTGGGTGAGGTCGACGACCGCCGACTCCTGGAGCTGGGCGTTGAGCAGCTCGGACCCGTAGGGCACGACGTTCCACCCGGCCGAGGCCAGCGCGTCCTCCGCCCACATCGCCATGGCGTCGGGCTCCACGCCGGCGACGCTCGACGCGGTGCGCTGCACGAGCACGCGGGGGGCGGTGGCGGACGCCGCGGGGGCGCCTTCGTGAAACAGCCACGCGCCCACCTCGGGGACGGGCCCTGCGGCGGCCGGCTGAACACGTCCGACGTGTGGCTCGGTCGCCACGACATCCAGGATGTCTCCGGCTTGAGTGCGGAAGCGCTCACCGACGTAGACGCCGTCTTGGGAGCCCATCCCGATCCACGTCTCACCTTGGGCGCTGTCCACGACGATGGCCCGCGTCCGGTTGGGCTCGAAGACCTCCGCGAATCGACGAACCGCCGTCGGCACGCCGTCGGACAGGAGCGCCTGGAGCAACAAGGTGTCCAGGCCGTCTTGCGGGTCGCCCATCGTCTCCGCGGTCGCGATCCACGAGAAGGGCCGCGAGGCGAGGACCTCGCCGGTCCCGAGGTCGACCGCGAACGGGGTCAGCGTCGCCCGAAAGACCAGCGCGGTCTTCGTGGAGATGGCGACCGTCTCCACGCTCCAGCGAGAGATCTTGAGCCCCACGTGCACGATCGGAGCGGCCCCGTCGCGGACGGGGCCGTCCTCTCGTGTGTCGCCCTGCGCGGCGGAGTCAGGCCACGCGGCGCGCACGGTTCGCGCGAAGGACTGCTGCACCGCGAGCGCGACCTCCGGATCGAGCGCGACGCTCTCCGCGGTCAGCAGGGTCGGCACGACGCGGACCGCGGTGGTCTCTGCCGCCACCGCGTGGACCGACGGACCGCCGACGAGCAGCGTCACGGTCAGCCACAGCCTGGCGCGGTGGCCGGGTCGAGGACGGATCATTGGACGTCGAAGGCCCAGACGCCGCCGGCCGCGTAGCTCGGCGTGACGGCGCCCCCGACGGCGGAGCGGGAGATCTGGCTCGCGAGCTCAGCCCTCACCAGGCGAGGCGCGCGGTCGGTCGTGACCACCAGGTCGGCGGTGCCGCCCGCCAGGTCGAACATCCGCTCCTCGACGGACTTCACGCCGGTGAGCCCGCCGAGGGTGGACTCCACCGAGCTCATCAGCTGCGGCGTGATGTGCCCGGTCAGCCGGACGACGACCTCCCAGCCGCGCTCGTCGCGTCGCTGCCAGTAGGTCACGAGCTGGCTGGCGAGATCCGCGCCCACCGCCTCGCCGACCCGTCGCGCGGCGGCGGCCTCGGCGGACTTGGCGTCGGCGCCGAACGCGGAGCTGCTTCGCACGGCGGAGGCGAGGACATCGCCCGTCGATCCGTCGACCACGCGCACCGCCAGGTTTGCCGTTGCACGAGGACCTTCGGACTGAGAGCCGTCGAGCGTCACGGTGGTGAGCCCGACCAGCACGGCGTCCGCGCCGTAGCGCTGGCCGAAGTTCGTCACCGAGTTCGCCAGGCGCGACTCGTCTGACAGCGTCGAGACGATCGTGCCGCCGCCCGTGAGGTCCAACCGCATCGCCGACGCCGCTTGGCTCTCGACGAGGCGCACGTCGACCGCGAGCAGCGCCTCTCGCACGGCCGCCGCGCTGTACGGATCACCGACCGGCGCGCTGAGCGAGGCCGGCGGGAAGTACTCGACCAAGGTGTAGTCGAATTCGTTGGCGTTGACGGTGGAGGTCGCGCCCTCGGTGACGTGGGAGTCGACTGACTCGTGCGACTTCGCGCCCGCGGAGCCGCCGCGCCCCTGGATGTAGGCTCGGTCATCCGACCGGGCCGTCAGGCCTGCGTCGTAGCTGTAGTTCGCTTCGGAGTCGAACGACGCATCATGGAGGGTCACCTCGCGCGCGACGTGGTTCTCTCCCGGGGCCTCGTCGGGCACGATGTACTCGTCGATGAGGACGGCGACCGAGTGGCGGACGCGCGCCTGGCTGGCGAGAATGCCGACCGAGTCGAGCGCGGTCAAGAGCGCGGCGCGATTGATCGTCACCTTGGCGACGACCTCGTAGCGACGGTCCGTGGCGAGCTCGTCGACAATGTCCGTGGAGACCACGAACGCGCGGCTCTCCGGCAGCACCTCGTCCTCGATCCTCGCGCGCAGCTTGTCCACGTCTCCGTTGGCGCTGATCTCGAGGATGGCCTTGAGCACAGCGCTCTTCTCGGCGTCCCGGATCGCGGCCGCGCGGATGCTGGGCAGATCCTTCTTCTTGAACTTGGAGGGGCTCTCGACCACGCCTCGGCCGGACTGCGAGAGCATGTCCGCCGAGAAGGCCGAGGGAGACGGGACCGCGAGCCAGAGAGCGAACGCCGCGAGCGCTCGGGCGAGGTTTCGATTCATGTTCACGGTCCCGTCCTAGGTTGAGGGTCTACTGGACTAGAAGGTGCTGGCCTTCTGGGTCTCTTCGATGGCCTTGTAGTCCGGAGGCGCGATCTTCTTGGCCTTGTAGACGGCCTTCATGGCCTCGGTCACGGCCTTGTTGGACTCGCCGAACGCCTTGCTCGACTGGCCCAGAGCCTGGAGCTGCCCCTTCACGTTCGCGAGCCACTCCTTCGGGCTCGCGGCCACGGCGGCGATCTCGGCGAGCAGGCTCGCGTCGGCCGAGGCGATGCGCTGGCCGAGCCCGACGAGCTGGGCGATGGCGCCCGCGGCGGCCACGCCCACCATCGCGATCTTCACTGCGGCGCCAAAGCGCTTGCCGTCCGCCGCGGCGACCTTGGCGCGTCGGGCGTCGTCCAGCTCGCCCTGCTCAGTGGACGCGGCCATGATCTCGGACGAGATCGACGCGTCGGTGTACACGGCCAGGATCTTCGATTCGCGCTCGGGGCTCGCGGGCAGGGACTTCAGCGCGTCGATCTGAGCCTTGACGTCGCGGGCCCGCTCGGCGTGACCCAGCGCGTCGAGCAGGTCGATCTCAGCGTTTCCGAGCTGGTCCGTCGCGGCGTTCAGGCCGAGGGTCATGCCATCGAGCGAGGTCATTAGCCCGGCGACGGTGACGGGCGCCGCGGCGGGTGCGCCGGGGACGGAGGGGAAGGCGTGTGCCGGGGACAGCGTCGTCGTCGTTCCGACGACCGCGGCGGCGAGGATGAGGGCATGAAAGGTGCGCATCTAGGCTCCGTGCTGTCGACCCATGTTCAGGACGGTCCGTGAGCCCGCGCACCAGAAACGGCAGCAGGTCTCAGTCGGACGTCTGAGTCGACAAAGCGACGTTCCCTAGCGCGAGGCACCATGGAGTCAAATTGAATTGTATTAAGTGGTGCGTTCTAAAAGATAAACGGACATGCAATAGCATGACGCTCGCCCAAAAGTTAATTTTTGAGCGAGCTGCTGTTCTTTATTTTGGGGACACGAGGTCGGCGCATAGGTCCTGCGTGTCGTCTTGGGCGACACGTGCAGGCGGACAGGTCACTCACTTCATCGACTTCTTCGCCGTCGAGAGGCTTCGAGCGGAGAGGGCCGATGTGGTTTTAAGCGGCGATTTGGCTTCGAGTTGGTCTCGTCAAACGACCTCCTGACGTGGTCTCGTTGGCTTCTTCAGGGCGCCGGTTCAACGGCTCGTGTCGCCGGTGTCGCCGGTGTCCTCGAGCGGGCAGACGTCCGTCTCGTCGACGCAAACAGCGTCGACGCCCGCGGTAGCCTCCTGATCCGCGCTGCCCGTGTCCCCGACCTCCGGCGTGGCGCTGTCCGGAAAGAGCGGGGCGCCATGCCGCGCTGCCGCGACGCCCGTGTCCGTGACCGGCGCGCCGGTGTCGGCGGCGGTCGGCACATGGCCGCACAGCACATCGTAGGCGACCTCGACGGTCGTGTTGAGCGTCGGCGCGGCGGTCAGGCGCACGGACTGGGTCTCGCTTTCGTACGTCCACGCGGAGCCGGGCTGCAGGGTGCTCCGGGTGCCGATGGCGGACACGCTCGTGACCCGGATGGTCGTCGGGTCCGGCTCGCGGCGGAGGGTCAGCTGGCGCGGTCGGCCGATCAGCGCGTCGGCGAACATCGTGATGGCGTCCGTGTAGGTGGCCGCGCAGAGGGAGCTGCGCCCGCCGCCGTAGCGGGCCACGATGTCGAGGTAGCCGTCGCCGATGTGACCGCAGCCGGCGGCCAGGCCAACGAGCGCCCAGGGCACCGTGCTCTCAGACGGACGGACCCCGAGCAGCCACGTGTAGTAGGCGCTGGGCTGGACGGTGGAAAGATCCGGCTCGTCCGACACGTAGAGCAGGCCCAACACGCTGTTCGCGCGAAGGAAGCCCGTGTTGGACGACGTCACGAGCGGCGCGGACAGCGCGGCCTTCGTGGCGTCGAGGCCGCGCTCGGACTTGCTGCCGGCGACGCCGACCGTCGCCATGGCGACCAGGACCGTCGAGCGGGACGCCGTGACGGGCTCCACGTACACCTTGCTGTTCGACCCCACGATCATCTTGCCGGAGCGCGTGGCGCTCTTCATGTCGGTGGTGACCACGCCCACGTGGTAGTCGACGGACGCACCGTCGAGGACCGTGAGCAGGGTGGGCAGGGCGGCTTTGAGCTTGGTCTGCTCGGCGGACATCGACGACGAGCTGTCGACCAACAGGAGCACGTCCGCGATGGTGTTCGCGTGGATCGCAAACGAGTCCACCCGGGAGCCGGAGCCGACGCTCACGTTGCTCGTGCCCGCAGCGCCGGTCAGCACGCCCGACTGCGGCGTGACCTCGCACTCCCACTCGTCCCCAGACGTGAGCCAGATGTAGGAGATGGTGTCGCCGACGACGTAGGTCGAGTCGACCGCGCCGAACCACGCGACGCCGTTGCGCCGCCACGTGAAGGTGTAGTTCACCGCCGTGCCGTCCGGATCCACCGACGGCGTCTTCACCTCGCACACCAGGTCGTCGCAGGTCTGGGGCAGGTGGGGCATCACGGCGATCCCCGGCGCGGACGGCGCGCTGTCGCTGATCTCGACGGTGTTGGACGGGTAGGGGCCCACGGTCACCGAGCCGTCTGTGACCGTGAGGTCGGCCTCCCACACGTCGCCGGGGGAGGTGAGGTTCGCGGACAGCACCGCGCTGGCGCCGGACTGCACAAGCGTGCCGTTGCGGAAGAACTCCCAGGTCCGGGTGAGGGGGTCGGCGTCCACGTCGCTGACGAATCCGGTGGCCGTCAGGGGCTGGTTGTTCCCCGCCGGCGAGGGAGAGAGCGTCACGTCCGAGACGGTCGGCGCGTGGTTGACGATGACCGTCGTCGCCGCCGCGGTGGTGATGCCGCCGCGGCCATCGTCCACGGTGACCGTCGCCTGCCAGAGCTGCCCCGGCTCGGTCGCAGCCGCGGGGATGACCGCGGTGGTCGCAGGGTACGCGACGTTGTCGACGGTCCACGCGTACGAGGTCAGCAGCGTGTCCCCATCGGGGTCGTGCGCGGCCAGCTGCGCGACCAGCGGGACCGTCGCCGTCGCGGGGTTCGGGCTCACGTCGAACGCGTCGATCATCGGGAGGCGGTTGCCGATGGTCACGTCGAGCGAGGCTGCCGTGGTGCCACCGTGTCCGTCGTCGGCGGTCGCGTCCACGTGCCAGCGCTGCCCGATGGTGGTTCGGTCCGCCGTGATCGTGTCCGTGAAGTCGCCGGTAGGGAGACCGTCGAGCTTCCACGCGTAGGTCAGCGTCGTCGGGTCTTCGTCGGCGTCGCTGAGCGTCGACACGACCAGGAGGACGTCGTCGTTGGACGGCGCCGGAACCGACCAGGCCAGGGTCAGCGCGGGGGGCTGGTTCACCACCGTGACCGACGCTTCGACGCTCGGACCATCGGACTCGCCGTCGCTGGCGCGCGCGTGGACCTCCCACACCTCGTCGCGGTGAATTCGGCCCGCCGGCACCTCCTCGGTGACGAGGTCGGTCTGGGTCTCGCCGTCCTTGATCCACACCCAGCTGTAGGTGATCGCGTCACCGTCTGGGTCCGTGGCCTCGAACGCGAAGCGGGCGGCCAGCGAGTCACCCGTCATGGGGTTGGCCGGGAAGATGTAGACGTCGGGCGCGGTGGGCGGCTGATTGGCCGCCCCGTCACCGGGGGGCACGGTGGTGGTCGCCGTTCCGTCGCACGCTGTCGCCAAGATGATCAAAGTGACAAGGTAGTTCCGGCTCATTGGGGCACCCTCGCGCTGGGGCGTCGCCGTCCTAGATCGGACGCACGACGATTCTACTGCCCCTCTAGTGGGAGGGTGAGACATTCCGATGAGCGCTCCGCGTGGTTTGGTGAGACATTTTTTGCGCTCAGGAAGAACTAATTAAAATGTCCCACCCCTTCGTTAGAAGGAACTGAGCGGAGCGAATGACGTTTGGAGCCGTTTCCGAAGCCGCAGCCAAGCCAAACCTCCCGACACGCTGACCCATGTCGCAGAGCTCACCGTCGCAGCGAGAGCGCCACGAAGATGCGTCGTTCAAAGGCCTTTGTCGGCAAATTGCCGTCGCCGCGTGGGCCTGGACTCGCCGCACGCACGAGCCCTAGGCTCCCGGCGACCGGCAAGCCCGAGCGCATGGCGCGGGGGGCCTCGCCGCGGGGACGTGTGGGGAGGCGGGGGGCGCTCGGAGCGTGCGACGCGGGCCGATCTTCGCCGGTGAGTCCGGTTTTCCAGACACGTAGGAATACCTACTCGTGCCCGCGTTTTACTCATGTAGTGCAGCTCGGCTTGTCTGATCTCTTCTTCTGGTTCGCTCCTCCGCCTGGTCGCTTTGGCGCCGTGCCTGCGCCGGGGGGCTTGCGTGAAGCTTGAACGTCGCCTGCTGTCGCTTGTCGCCTTGCTGCGTCGGGCGAACCACCCGCTGACGCGCGGTCAGATCTTCTCGGCCATGGCGCGGATGGATGACGGCTACCAGACGGTACGACCCGACGCGGCGCGGAAGAAGCTCCGACGTGACCTCGACACCCTCCGGAGCCTGGGCGTGGTCGTGCGCTGGGACGTGCTGGAGCAGGGCTACCTCCTCGCGCCGTCCGCCCGACGGCCGGTGTCGCTGCAGCTCGACGAGGAGGACGCTGAGCTCCTGGTCGAGTCGGTGCGGAGGCTCACGGATCTTCGCGACGGCGCGTTCGCGCCGCGCGTCGAGGCTGCCCTGGAGCAAGAGGAGGCGCCCGATCTTCGCGGTCGTGGGCGGCAGACGTTCGCCGTGCACGAGCCCACCGCCCCTCAGGACATCGTGCTGTTCGAGGCGCTGGTCGAGGCGTGCTGGCAACGCCGCGTCGTCTCCTTCGACTACACCACGCTGGACGGTCGCCACGAGCGCCGCACGGTGGAGCCTTGGGGCGTGTTTCGTCGCTTCCGACACTGGCATCTCCTCGGCCATGACCGCGCGCGCGACGCCGCGCGCAGCTTCCGGCTCGTGGCGATCGAGGCGACCGAGGTCGGCGCGGCGGACGGCGCGTTCGAGTTCCCGAGCGGACCGGAGGCGAACGTGCGTCGTTGGGCGACGATGGAGATGTGGCAGTGGTCGGTGCACGCGCCCGTCGACGTGGAGCTGGTGTGCGATGAAGTCAGCGTCCTCGTCGCCCGCGCGGTGGGAGGGCGCGTCGACGGCGATCGCGTCTCTCTGACCTGTACGAACCTGGCAGGCCTGGACGACGTCCTGTGGGACTGGGCGCCGCGGGTTCGCCCGGTCGCGCCGCAGGCGCTCGTCGCGCGCTTCCACGCGGCGGTGAACAAGGTCGGCGCGAGCCACGGGGAGGCGCGGTGACGCCTCGACCGGACTGCATCGCGAGGCTCTTGTTGGTGGGGCGGCGCGAGGGGGGGATGGTCTCGCTCGATGAGGCCGCTCGGATCTTGGGCGTGCCCAAGTCCCAAGTCGCGCGGGTGGTTCAACGCCTCACCCGCGGCGAGCTGGGTGTGCCGCCCTTCCTTGGGGAGGACGTGGCCACGCTCGCGGTGCGGGGCGCGTGGCTTGAAGTGGATGTCCCAGAAGAGCTTGGCGTCGGCTGGCCCTTCTACACCACCGACGCCGCGTGCATGATCGCCGCGCTGCGCGCCATTCGTGGTGGCCTCCCGCGTGTGCGCCGCGCTCGGTGCGACGATCTCCTCTATCGCTTGGAGGCCGCGGTCGATCCGGAGCTTCGGGACGAGGCCAAGCTCCGGTCGCTCGCCATGGAGTGGGTCGTGTCCGACGCGATTGACCCGGAGGTGGTGACGACGCTGTCGGAGGCGGCCGCGGCGCGAGAGGTGGTCCGGATGAGCGTGTTCAACGCGAGCCGCGACGCGCTCCAGGTGCGCCTCGTACAGGCGCTGCTGATCGTGCAGCACGGGGAGCGCTGGTACCTGGCCGGACGCGACCCAGCGGATGGTCGCCTTCGCTGGTGGCGCCTGGATCGCGTGCTCGCCGTCGAACGGACCGGCGCCTTTCACGACGCCGCCCCGCCGACCGAGGCGCAAGTTCGCCGCGCCAAGCTGTTCGACGCTCCCTCCAACCCCCTCGTGGTGGACGTGTGGTTCCCGCCTGGGCAGGGCGCCCGATCGGGCGAGTGGTTCGGGGCGGACGGCGCGGCGCGCAGCTCGGACGACGGCGCCGTGGTGCGGAGCCTCCGCACGCCGACGCTCCCGCTGCTGCTGCGGCGGCTGCTGAAGTACGGCGCGGGGTGGGAGGTCGTCGGGCCCGAGCACGCGCGGGTCGAGGTCACGCGCTGGCTGGCGTCGTTCCGCGCGCCCGCCGCGTGAGCGGGCCTCGGCGCGTCGGGCCGCGCGCGCTCAGTTCGCGGTGGGAGCGGGCGCGGCTTCGACGGGGGGCGTCGCCGGCGCGGGCTGCGGCACCGGCCGAGCGGGGACCCACAGCGCCCAGTCTTGTTTCCCAAGGGAGGCGGTGATCGTGCCGTCCGACGTGAGCACGGCTCCGCCCGCGGTCAGGACCGCGCGCCTGTCCGGCGCGTAGAGGCCGAGGTCTCCCCAAAGCGCGCTCTCCGTGGCCGCGACGCCGGACGCGGGCGGCTCCATCAGATCGCCTTCGGTCCAAAGGGTTGCGCCGAGGTCAACCTGCTGCGGCAACGCGGCTCGCAGATCCATCAGGTATGCGTGTGACCGAGCGCCCCACTCGGGTTCATAGAAGCACCACACCCGGATCGCCGCCACGAGGACGTGCTGCTGGTCGGGCGTCGGCCACCAGCCGATCTCGTCGGCTTGGCCGCAGTTCTCGTTCTCTTCGTCGACAACCGCGGCGAGGTCGCTGACCTGCCACGTGCGGCCGCCTTCGGTCGCGAACAGCTCGTGGTGGCCCTGGATCTTTCGCGCCTCAAGCGTGATCCCGTCGGGCAATGCGCCGGGCGGGTTGGCGGGCTTCATCCGATGGCTCTCCGTCAAGTGACCGCCCTGGGCCGTGTAGGTGTACACGGCATGCGCGCCAATTTAGCCGAGTTCTCAGCCTCCGAGGATCCTTTCTGGACGTCGCCTGATCTCGCTGCTTGATCGCCCGATCTTCCCGGCCTACGCGCATCGCGCGGAGGGTGCCGTGGACGGAGCTCAGTTGCGCGACC
>CAIOSP010000187.1 GCA_903861005.1 uncultured Pseudomonadota bacterium | reverse complement strand
GGTGAGGCCCCTGCGGGCGCGCCTGCGCCTGCGCCTGCCGCGCCGCTCGGTCGCGCACCGGGAGCGCCCGCAGCGCCCGGCGCGGGCGCGTCCGGCTTGAAGCGCAGCGCGGCGTTCGGCGCGCAGAGCACGGCCTTGGCCTCGCCGACGACGAACTGCACGGTCGCGGTCATGCCGGGGAGCAGGCGACCGTCGGCGTTGTCCACGTCGACCACCACCGTGTACGTCACCACGTTCTCCGACACCGCGGACTGCATGCGCACCTGGCGCACGGTGCCCTTGAACGTGTCGGCCGAGTAGGCCTGCACGGTGAACTCGACCGCCTGGCCCTCGTGGATGCGTCCGATGTCGCTCTCGTCCACGCTGACCAGGATCTGCATGCGCGTCAGGTCGCCGGCTATCGAGAACAGCTTGGGCGCGGTCATGCCCGCGTTCACCGTCTGGCCCAGCTCGACGTCGCGCGACAGCACCGTGCCGTCGACAGGCGACGTGATGGTGGCGTAGGTCAGGTTGCGCGTGGCGCGGTCGAGCGAGACCTTGGCGGCGCGCACCTGCGCTGCGGCCACGGCCTCCGCGGTGCGCGCGTCGGCCAGCTCCAGCGCGGAGGTGGCGCCCTGCGCGGTGAGCGCCTCGGCGCGGGCCAGGTCGGCCTTGGCCTTGTCGGACTCAGCGGCGCGCACGGCCAGGTTGGCGCGCGCGGCGTCCACGTCGGCCTGCATGATCGACGTGTCGATCCGCGCGATCACCTGCCCCTCGGTGACGTGGCCGTTGAAGTCGGCGAACAGCGCGACGATGGTGCCCGACACCTGCGTGCCCACCTCCACCGTGGTCACCGCGGCGAGCGTGCCGGTCGACGACACGGTGGCGCGCACGTCCTGCCGCGTCAGCTCCGCGGTGCGCCACGACACCACCGGCGTCTGGCCCTGCTGCCACCACCATCCGCCAAGCCCTGCGGCGAGCACCAGCCCGCCCACCATCAGCACGGTCCGCGTCTTCATCGAGGAGTCCAGGGTCTGCTTCGGGCCCCTATGTCGGGCCCGGGCGTCGCTCGTAATTCGGCCTGCGCCGAACACGAGCCACGGATCGTCGCAGTCGACCTAGAACGAGCTCAACAGCAGCTTCACCAGCAGCGTGGGCGCCTGCACCTGCACGTACGCCAGGCACATCTCGTCGCGGGTGCTCTCGCCCCAGTGCACGTCACGCGGCTCCAGGCGGGTGCCGTTGACGACGATCTGGTTCTCAGCCGAGTTGTCGTAGCCGCAGGTCAGGTGGATCGACTTCGCGTCGCTCACCGACAGCCATTCCGACTCGGGGAACGTGTACCGCATCTGCCAGGCGAAGTCCCAGTCGGGGATGCGCAGCAGGCACTCGGAGCGGTCGGCGTAGTCGAGCGACAGCTCCAGCGACGTGCCCAGCTGGTGCATGTGGCCCATCACGCCCACGACAGGCACGTCGCCGAGCAGCTCGGTGTAGTCGCTGATGAAGGACAGGTCGAAGTTGAAGTCCTCGACCGCCGCGGGGTCGCCGGCGACGATGTTGAGGTCGGTGTTGGGCACGGGGATCGACACGCGCAGCTCTTCGGGTGTGTCGTCCGGTCCGTAGGTCCAGATGTGGACGGCGGTGTGGTCGGCGCGCACGGTCGCCGGGTCGTGGCCCAGGGTGTTGTAGTGGATCTGCAGCACCCACTGGGCGCCCTTGGGGGCGTAGTGGCCGATGCCGTCCGGGAGGAACTCGCCGATCTGACCCGGCGCCCACGCGGCGAACGTGTCGGCGGGGGGGTTGCCCCAGCACTCGTAGCCCGCGCCCGGGTCGGCCTCGTCCTGCTCGCGCAGGCGCGTGATGTCATCCGACTGCTGCGGCAGGTACTGGTAGAGGATCGCGTGGTGCACGACCGTCGTGTCGTCCGGCACCACCTCGACGCCGCTGATGTAGAGGTCCTCAGGCACGGTGTCGCCGAGCAGGAAGCAGCGGTACTCGTCCGGGTTCTCGGTGCTCGGCTTCCAGCCCTCGGCCGACGACAGGATCATGTCCGCGTCGCGCAGGCCTTCCGGGCGCAGCGCGTGGGTGTTGGTCGGCGGCGCGTAGTCCTGCTCGCGGCCCACCTGAAAGCCCGACGTCGCCCAGTCCGCGTAGACCTGCTTGTCGGCGTCCGACAGCTTGCGGGAGTTCTCCAGCGGGCGGCACGTCTCGTCCGCGGGCCAGGGCGGCATGGCGCCCGACGCGACCGCCGCCGCGGCGACCGAGACCCAGGCTGGCGCCGCGCCGTCAGCCCAGTCGGCGGCGTTGTACGTGAAGTCGATCGGCGCGATGCCGCCGGGCTTGTGGCACTCCAGGCAGTCGCGCTCCATGAGCGGGCGGACGTCGCGCTGGAAGTTGACGGTCGGGTCGAACACGTCAGTGTCGGCGGCGCCGTCGGGGTTGGACTTGTCGGCGTGGCCGCCCACCCCGCCGTCACAGCCTGCGATCGCGACAAGACACAGCCACAGCACACGGTTCGACACGGCGCCTCCGCAGATCCGCCAGAAGAGCGGGCTGCATGGTACCGCAGTTGCGGGCTGCGTCAGGTGACGTGTTGGTCTGGAGAGTGTGTAGACGCGGGCGGGCAGGCCGCGATTCCCCGCGCGGCTCCCCCCAAACCCCAGCTACACTCCTGACCTCACGGGGTGTGCGCATGCGCCAAGGTTCATCGTCGGTCGGGCTGCTGTTCGCCCTGGCACTGCTCTCCGCATGCCAAACGCCTGGCTACCTAGTCCCCGACAAGTGCACGTTGGTGTTCGAGGCGCCCGTCGTCACCTTCCCCGCCGTGGAGGTGGGCAAGGAGGCGACGCTGCGCTTCAAGGTGGCGGCGTCGCTGGCGGACTGCACGATCACGGCGCTGAACGTGCAGAACACGGACGGGACCGCGTTCTCCGCAGCACCCCTCGACGCCGCGGGCGAGGTGCTGAACGCGGACGGGGCGCTGGTGGTGGCGCGGAACACGGCCGCGGAGATCGCCGTGCGGTACCTGCCGCCGGAGCCGGGCTACCACACGGCCAAGGTCACCCTCTCCCTGACCGGCGCGCTGGACGCGAACCCCACCGTGGACGTGCGCGGGTCTGCCGACGTGCCGGCCTTCCGCTTGTACCCGGCGATCGTGGACTTTGGGGACGTCGCCGCGAACGAGGCGCGGTCCGGGCTCGTGTTCCTCGACAACCTGAGCCAGCTCGACCTGGTGATCGACCAAGGCGCGTTCACGTCCGTGGACGACGTGGCCACCAGCGGCGAGCTGACGCTGACCGACACGTTCCCCATGACCATCGGCCCCGGCGCCCTCGGCACCGCCATCGCGGTCCATTACGCCCCCGTGATCGACCGCAAGCTTGCGGCGTCCTTGCTGCTGAAGGTGGCGCAAGAGACGTACAAGATCTCGCTGCGCTCGAACGACTGCCTCAACGGCTCGCCTTCGGACTACGACCGCGACGGCGACGGCCGCACGTCGTGTGGGGCGGACTGCGATGACAACGACGCGCTGGTGTACGAGGGCGCGGTGGAGTTCAAGGACGGCCAGGACAATGACTGCGACGGCCTGACCGACGAGGACACATCGCAGTCGGACGACGACAGCGACGGGTTCTGCGAGGCGGGCCAAGTGACCTGCCTCCAGGGCGCGGTGCCCGGCGACTGCAACGACCACGACCCGGCCGTGAACCCCAACGTCGACGAGGTCTGCCCGAGCGCCGATCCGGTGTGCTCGGACGGCATCGACAACAACTGCGACGGCGACGTGGACGGCGGCGCCGTGGACGCGGACCAGGACGGCTACACCGACGTGGGCGGTGACTGCGACACGGCCTCATCGACGGTGTTCCCCGGCGCGCCCGAGACGGCCAACGGCAAGGACGACGACTGCGACGGCGTGATCGACGAGGGCACGTCCAACTTCGACGACGACTTGGACGGGTTCAGCGAGGCCCAAGGCGACTGCGACGACCGGGCGACCCCGGCCAGCCTGTCCAACCCCTACCCGGGCGCGGCCACCAGCCCCGTCGCGACCGAGCTGCCGGACCGCCGCGACAACGACTGCGACGGCACGGTGGACGAGGGCACCTTCTACGCGGACGACGACGGCGACGGCTACGCCGAGGGCGACCCGAGCGACACGACCCTGGACGACCGCCTGCGCGACTGCGACGACACCAACCCGGCGCGCGCACCCGGCAACCGCGAGATCGTCGGTGACCCCGCCCACCTCGACGAGGACTGCAACCCGACGACGGGGCCGTAGACCGACGAACGGAAGTCTCCGATCGGCGCCCTAGAAAGCAAGAACCGCCGCCGCAGGTTCACTGCGACGGCGGCTCGTCTCACACCCGCGAGGGTCTAGCGGTTGCGGCGGCGGCGCGACATCGCGACCGCGGCCAGACCGGCGAGCCAGGCGCCGCCAACCGACGACGCGTCGTCGCAGCCACACTTGGCCTTGGTGGTGGTGATGTCGGTGTCGTCACCGCCGCCGCCATTGTCGGTGTCACCCGCGACGTCCGTGTCCTCGACCAGATCTGCGCCCGAGCAGTCCTGGTCGATGCCGTCGTTGGCGATCTCCTCAACGCCCACGCGGATGTCGGTGGCGGGCGCGCTCTCGATGTCGGAGAGCGGCGCGCACTTCAGCGTGGCGATCGCGGCGATCTCCTCGCAGCCCACGCCCTCACCGACCGTCACGTCCCAGGTCATGGTGACTGGCGCGCCGGGGGCGATGGCGCCCAGGCCCAGGTGCACGTCGCCGACCAGCGGCACGCTGACCGACGAGTCCGACGTCACCGAGTCGGCCACGTAGGTGGTGGTGTCGGGGATGGTGCCGGTCAGCTCAGGCGCCGCGCAGCCCAGGTCCGCGGTCGCCGAGGCGACGGCGGTGTAGCGGATGACGTCACCGGGCGACGCGCCCGCAGGCGCCGCGTCCGTGAGGATGCTGGACGTCACCGTGACGGTGGCGGTGCGATCGCCGACCGCCGCGAGGCCGGTGCCGAAGTCCACCATGCCGGTGTTGTTGCCGGTGTCCTCCTCATCGTCGTCGATCCGCGCGTCGATCTCAGACGCGACCACCGAGCCCCAGTGGTTGTCGTGCGCGACGACGGTGTCCAGCTGGCCGTTCTCAAAGTCGAACTCCGAGGTGCTCCCGCTGAAGTCGTTGTGGCCGATGGAGCTGAGCGCGCCGCCGCCAAAGTCGATCAGGGCGCCCGCGCCGTCGACGTAGACCGCGTAGCCGTTGCCGGTGAGCACGTTGCGCGACACACGCGCGCCGCCAATCTCGGCGTTGTACAGCTGGATGTCGAGGCCGTAGTAGCCCGCACCCGTCACCACGTTGTCCGAGACCTCCCAGTTGTTGGAGTTCAGCGACGACATGGACGACCCGTACAGGTAGATGCCGTCGTACTGTGCGTCGGTGATGGTGTTGCCCGAGACGGTCACGTTGAGGTCGAGCGTCGCCTGGGAGAGGGACGAGATCTCCACATCGATGCCCGAGCCCTGCGTGCCCGAGATGGTGTTGCCCGACACCGTGACGTCCAGCGAGCCGTCCAGGTAGGACATGCTCGACGCGCTGAACGAGATGGCGGTGCGCGCGCTGTCGGTGATGGTGTTGTTGGCGACCAGGAAGTTGAGGTCCACGGTGCCGCCGTCGTTCATCGACGACATGGAGATCGAGATGGGGCGGCTGGTCGCGCCGGTGATGGTGTTGCCCGACACCGTGTAGTCGCCGGTCAGCGACGCCTCGGAGCTGACGCTCGAGATGTAGATCTCGACGCCGCGGCTGGTGCCCGTGAACGTGTTGTTGGCGACGGTGACGCCGGCCGTCGCGTCGGCGTACACGTAGACGGTGCCCATGTACAGGCCGTCGCCGTCGACCATCTCCACGTCATTGCCGACGACGATCGGGGTGAACGTGCTGCTGCCGTAGACGGAGCTGAACCGGAAGCTCATCGCGGTGCCGTCGGTGCCCGAGAACGTGTTGTTGGTGACGAGCGGGCTCACGAGGGCGCCGGAGCCGGCTTCGTCACGCTGCAGGAACAGCGAGGTGCCCGACGCGCCGAACATGTTGGAGTCCACGTGCGGGGTGAAGTCGCCCGCGCCCGCCCAGAATGACGTGAAGCCGTAGTCCTGCGCGTCGAACGTGTTGTCCGCGACGCTGCCCGAGAACGAGCCGACCGCCCCCGTGGACTGCGACAGCGACACGCCACGGCTGAGGTTGGACGAGAAGGTGTTGTTCGTGATCAGCGGCGACGAGGGGCCCGTCAGGCCGGACAGGTACAGACCGGTGACCGCCGCCTCGCTGTCGAGGTTGAAGCCGACCAGCTCGGAGCCCGACGACAGCGCGCCGCCCGTGTACTGGAACACGGTGGTGTCGACGGACTTGACCACGGTGCCCGCGCCCGCGCCGTGGAAGGCGACGCCGTCGAGCAGCGACACCGGGAACAGCTCGCCGAGCGCCTCATCGTAGGTGCCGGCGGCGACCGTGATGGTGTCACCCGCGGCCACCGAGCCGTCGGTCGTGGCCTTGGTCAGCGTCTTCCAGGG
>CAIOSP010000186.1 GCA_903861005.1 uncultured Pseudomonadota bacterium | reverse complement strand
CCGCGGTGAACGGTCCGCGGTGAACGGTCCGCGGTGAACGGTCCGCGGCGCCGCGGCTCAACGCGCTTCCCTCGCCTCGACCTTCCACAGCTCCAGGAACAGGTCGTGGTAGAGCAGCCGGGTCTGCACCGGCGCCCGCGCCTCGATGCGCGCGCGGAACTGCGGGTTCGGGCTGATCAAGTAGATGTCGCCGTGCGACTCCGGGAGTGCGTACGTGTTCTCGACGGCGACGGGCAGCAGCTGGAGCGTCGCGTCGTCGCGCAGCAGGTTGGCGAGCGCGAGCATATTGCCCGGGTGGTGCACCTCGATGTTCGCGACGACGAGCGGCGCGGTCGACGTGTTGATGAGCCGCGCGATCTCCGGCAGGCCCATGCTCACGCCCTTGGTCCACACCACCTCCTGGCGCGCGTTCGAGACGCCGCTGACCAGCCCGGCCGCGACAAACAGCCCGACCGCCCAGGCGCGCGCTGAGCGCGTCAGCGAGTCGAGCCCGACCGCCGACGCCATCAGCAGGCCGACCCAGGTCACGGTGAGGTAGCGCCCCGACACCGAGCGGATGCCGCCCCACAGCAGGTCCGGCAGCAGCAGCATCAGCAGGGGCGCGACCACCAGAGTGAGCAGCATCCAGACCGACGCGCGCGGGACGCGACGCGCGGCGAGGAAGAGCATCACGTTCATCACCGCGCACGCGCCGCCGTCCACCACCCAGGCGGTCGTGGAGTCCAGATCGGGCCACAGGTCGACGACCGTGCGGCTGGTGTTGAGCGTGAAGATCCGCAGCAGGTCGAAGGTCGGGATCACGATCTCCTTCGACCAGCGCATGGACGCCTGGAAGGCCTCGAAGCTGCGCGCGAGGTTCAGGCCCCACGGCACAAACGCGAGCACCGCCACGGCCAGCGACGCCGCCGCCGACAGCGACACCCGGTTCGGGCGCGCACGCTCACGCGCGATCACGAACAGCGTGTGCGCGAGCATCACCGACACGGTGGAGAACGACGTGTAGAGGCTCACGATCACAGACAGCGCGTAGAGCGCCCACGCCCCAGTCGCTCCCCCCGCGGTGGTCGCTGCTGTGGCGTCGGTCGCGCCCCCCGCAACGGACGCTCCCCTCACGCCCGCCTCGGTCACCCGCATCGCGCGCAGCAGCGCCGCGCACATCACCAGGATCTCCGTCCCCCACAGCGCGTACTCGCGCGCCTCCTGCGCGTAGAGCACGAAGAACGGCGACACCGACCAGAGCAAGGCGGCGATCCAGCCCGCGCGTCGGGAGGCGAGCTCACGACCGAGCCACCACGCGGCGGGGAGCCCGAGCAGACTCGCCAGCACCGACAGCGATCGCAGCGCGCCGGTGCCCATCCCAAACAGGCCGACCCACAGCCGCGCGAGCACGTAGTAGAGCGGTGGGTGCTGCGGATCCAAGCGCGCCAGCCCGTCGATCACCTGCCAGGTGGTTCGGTCCGGGTTGGGGCTCTGGTAGGCACGGACCTCGGCGACGGGGACGACGCGGCCCGTGTAGATCGCCTCCTTCCAGTCGTCGGTGGTGTAGCCGGCGGCGAAGATGCGGGTGGCGATCTCGTCGTGCCAGACGAGCTTGTCGGCGAGGTGGTCGGCGCGCAGCGCGAGGCCTGCCAGGAGGACGAGCGCGACGGCGACGGCGGTGAGGCGTGGGTGTTGTACGCGCTCGGGATCGCCCATGTCCTGCCCTCCGTGGGAGCGCACCTAGCCGCGGCAGGGCCCAGCGCGCACGGGCGAACTCGGGTGGGCCCAGCGCCGCAGGCCGACCCGCTCACGGCGAAGCGGGCGCGAGGTCCCCGGAAACCGTGGTCGACCCGCACGCGCCCTGGCCCGGACCTCCAGGGTCATCGGCGGTGAGCACCACACACGCCCGCACGGTGTGCTCCCGCTCGCCGTCCGCAACGGTCGGCACCCCGTCGAGCGCCTCACCGTCCACCGACCACGACACCTCGACGCCGACCACAGGCGTGCCGTCTTTGAGCGCGGTCGCCTTCATGGGCAACGTGGACGGGCCAAACCCTGCGTCCCGGAACGGCAGCTCGACCCGAACCTCGTCGATCGCCTCGCTGCCGTGCAGGATCAGCGTCCCGTCGACGACGGCGCGCCCGTTCGCGCTCACCCGCAGCGAGGTCGAGGCCGTGGCGGTGGGGGTGTCCCCGCGCACGCAGAATGCGTGCGACGCGGGGGCGGCGTGTGCGCCGAGGGCGTCGCACGTCGTGCCCACGACGACGGCGGCGTCGCCCGCGTCGAGCCCAAGGAGCAAGTCGCCTGCGAGGTCTTGCCCGTCCGCGCTGAGCCAGCCCGCCACCAGCCCCACGTTCCGCCGCGCCACGAGGTGAAGCGGACCGCTCGCCAACGCGTGCGCCCCCAGCGCGCTCCCCGGCCACGACACCTGAGCGTCCGCGATCGCCCAGGCGTGGAAGACGATGTGGTCGACCTCTTCGCCGTGGCCGTTGAGCACGTCGAGCCTTCGGCGGCCGGGGGCCTCAAAGGTGGCGTCGATCTGCAGCGCACCGTCGACCATGTGGGCGTCGAGGGTGGTGCCGTCCGCAGGCTCCACGACGGCCGACCAGCCCTCGCCGAGCGCCGGGACGTCGTAGACCCACGACCACGAAGAGCCCACGGCGAAGGGGCCGTCGATGTCGGCGCTGCGCTCCAGCGACCAGCGGAAGTCGTCACAGGCGGCGAGCGGGAGCAGGAGGAGCGCCAGGGTTCGACGCGTGCTGAGGCCTGGACCAGGCCGTTGTGTCGCCAACCGCCCCGTCATCCCTGCCTCCCCCACCGACGATGGAGACTTACCATCCGGAGCCGGTGACCCGCTCCTACATCTCGTAGCAGGCCGTCTGCTTCTCGTGGATCGGCGTGTCGTACGGGCTGATGCAGTTGCCCCCGATGTAGGCGTCCGCCAAGGTGGTGCGCGCATGGGTCGGAAATCGTCGGTTCAACGGACAATCTCACCCCGCCGCGTCCCTCGCCCCGTCCGCCGCCGCCCGAGCGATCCACGCGCTCCGCGCCCCCTCGTCCAGCTTGCGCAGCACGTACACCGTGGTCTCCGACACCTTGCCGATGCCCACGTAGTTCAGCGTCGACCCGATCAACGACCGGTGCGCCGCGCGGCCGTGCTTCAGCCAGTACCACCACCAGGGGCTGTCCATGGAGCTGATCACCCGCGCCGTCCGGCCCGCGAGCAGGCCCTTGGGCAGCGCCGCGCCGTTGTTCTCGAACGCCCATCCGGGCAGGAAGGCGCGGTCGATGAAGCCCTTGAGCAGCGCGGGCAGAGATCCCCACCATACCGGCGTCACCCACACCACGTGGTCGGCCGCCTCGATGGCGGCGCGGGCGGAGAGCAGGTCGGGCTCGAGGGTCTGGCCGCCGCGGAAGCCGCCGCGCAGGATCGGGTCGAAGCGCAGGTCGCGCAGGGCGAGGCGGGTCACCTGAGCGCCCGCGCGGGCGGCGCCGTCGGCGTAGGCGTCGGCGAGCGCGCTGGAGAAGCGGCCGGCATCGGGGTGGGCTTCGATCACGAGGATGTGGGTCATGGGTTCAACCTCCGCCCTGTTTGTACCGGGCCTCGGTCCTGCGAGAAACGACGAAGTCGGCATGTTATCCATGCGTCTATGCATGACCTCCAGTGGGACGACCTCCGGACCTTCCTGGCCGCGCACCGCGCAGGCAGCTTCTCGCGCGCGGCGGTGCTGCTGGGCACGCAGCAGTCGACCGTCAGCCGACGGATCGCCGCGCTGGAGCACGCGCTGGGCGGGGCGCTCTTCCACCGGTCGCGCGGCGGGCTCGTCCCCACCGCGCTCGCCGCCGCCGTGATCGACGAGGCGGAGCTGGCCGAGGCCGCGATCCGTCGCGTGCAGGCGCGCGTGGAGGACCTGGAGGGCAGCGTGGCGGGGGTGGTGCGCATCGCGGTCGCGCCGGGGCTCGCCCACCACTGGCTGATCCCGCTGCTCCCGCAGCTGCGCACCCGTCACCCCGACCTGCGCTTCGACATCGTGGTCAGCATGTCGATCGCCGACCTGACCCGCCGCGAGGCCGACCTGGCCCTGCGCTTCGTCCAGCCCACCGGCGAGGACCTGATCGCGCGGCGCCTAGGCGCGCTGGAGCATGGCGTGATCGCGCACCCCAAGTGGGCCGGGACGCCCTGGGAGGCGCTGGACTGGGTGGGGGTCGACATGCCCGGCATCGCCAGCGACGAGGGCTCGTGGGCGGCGCGCCACGGCGCACGGCCGCCCGTCCTCCGCAGCACCGACTGGGAGGCCGTACACGCCGCCGTGCGCGCTGGCCTTGGCGTCACCATCAGCACGCGGCGCCTGGCGGACGACGACCCCGGTCTGATCGTGATCGACGCGCCCGCGCCGCTTCCCCCGCCGCTGCCGCTCTGGCTGGTCACGCACCGGGCCACGCGCACGCTGCCGCGCGTGGACGCGGTCTGGCAGGCGATCGTGGGCTGGTCAGGGGAGCCGGGGTCGCGGACGGGGTGAGCCGCGGCGCGAGTAATCACCGGCCCCCCAGATCCAAATTAAAATGCATGATTCAAGACGTTGCACATCTAGTTTGGCTCGATCCATGCATCCCAAACCGTCGACGGAGGCTTCGATCCACGGGGTCCCCGTCCAAGGGAGGGCACCATGAGATCACGCACAGGACATCGCTGGAGCACGCTGGGCTTGGCGTCGTTGGCGCTCCTGGGATGCAAGACCGACCCCGATCAGCCTGATCCGGACGCGCCGGTCGCGGAGATGTCGCTGCGGCGCATGGCCGACTGCGACGACCTGTCGATGACGATCGAGGACTCGGTCGTCGAGCTGATCGCCCAGAGCCGCTACGGCTACTACGGCGGCCGCGTCTACTGGGAGAACGACGGGGCGACCGACGGCGGCGCCACGCCCGGCTCACCCACCGACTACACCACCACCAACGTCCAGGAGACCGGCGTCGACGAGCTGGATCTGGTCAAGACCGACGGCGACTACCTCTACGTCGCGCAGGACCGCGGGCTGCAGATCGTGAAGTCGTGGCCCGCCGCCGACACGGAGCTGGTGGCGCAGCTCGACCTCGAAGGCTGGGCGCAGGGCTTGTTCCTGGTCGGCGACAAGCTCGTCGTCTTCTCCAACGTGAACGACGCGCTGACCGATGTGGACGGCCTGCCTGACAAGTGGTTCTACGGCACCCGTATGTCGATCGTGGACGTGTCGGATCGCGCGCACCCGACGATCGAGCGGAGCATCGACGTCGCTGGCTACGTCGCCGACGCGCGGCTGGTCGACGGCAAGGTCTACTTCGTCGCGAACCAGTGGATGGACGTCCCGTCCGGCACCTGGGAGCTGGCGTCGCGCACCGACATCGGGCTGCCCGACTACCCCGCGTGGGACGCGCCGGAGGCCGACTGGAATGCCGCGCTCGCGACCGCTCGGACCGTCCTGCGGCCCTACGTCCACGAGAGCCTCGCGAGCCTGGACCTGGGCGCCTACCTGCCGCAGTGGCGGACGGACGCCGACCAGCCGTTCACGTCGATGTACGCTTGCAGCGACATCTACGTGCCCGCGCAGGAGACCCCGCTCGCGATGCTGGCGGTGGGCCAGCTGGACCCGGCGACGGGCGACTTGGGCTCGACGGGCGTAATGTCCCAGGGCTGGACCGTCTACGCCTCCACCCGCAACCTGTACGTCGCGCAGACGTCGCAGTGGTGGTGGGGCTGGGGTGGCTACGACAAGAGCCACATCCACAAGTTCGCGCTCGGCGGTGACGCACCGACCTACCTGGCATCCGGCGAGGTGGACGGCTGGCTCTACGACCAGTTCGCGATGAGCGAGTACAACGGCGACCTGCGCGTGGTCACCACCGACCTGATCTCGTGGGGCCCGGTGATGGCCGACGGCGGCGGCTCCACCACCGACGGCGGCGTCGCGCCCGCGGTCGATCCGACGATCGCGTCCCGCGTGGACGCGGCGGACGCGGCGGAGGACACCGACGTACCGCCCCCGCCCGCGAACAACGTGTTCGTGCTGCGCGACGACACCAAGGGCAGCCTCGACGTGATCGGCCACGTCGGCGGCATCGCGCCGAACGAGCGGGTGTACGCGGTGCGTATGCTCGGGGACAAGGGCTACGTCGTGACGTTCCGGCAGACGGACCCGCTGTTCACGCTCGACCTCTCCGACCCCACCCAGCCCGCCGTCGTCGGTGCGCTGCTGATGCCCGGGTACTCCGCGTACCTGCACCCGATCGACGAGGACCACCTGCTGGCCGTCGGCATGTCGGGCTTGGAGAGCGGAGAGCTGACCGGCCTCGCGATCAACCTGTTCGACGTCAGCGACCTCGCGCACCCCGTGCTGCTCGACCAGCATGAGATCTCGCCCGGCAGCGGCGGATCGACTTGGTCGTACTCCGAGGCGCTGTGGGATCACCACGCGTTCACCTACGGTCGCGACACGCTGACCATCCCGGCCTTCACGCAGAGCTGGGATGAGGGGACGCAGACCTGGTCGGGCTTCTCGGGCGCGATCGCGTTCCACGTCAGCCTCACCGACGGCATCACGGAGAACGGCCGCGTCGACCATCAGGTCCTGGTGGATGACAGCATCTGCCTGTACGACTGGTGGTGGGGCCGCGACGTCGGCGCCAGCGACGTCGGCTCGTACTGCGATTGGGACTACGGCTACTGGTACGCCCAGGTCCGCCGGTCCGTGTACGTCGAGGACAAGCTCTACACGCTGTCGAACTACGGCGTGCTCGTCAACGAGCTGAACGACCCGAGCGTGCAGATCGCCGCGGTGCCGTTCTACCCGGTGTCCGACCTCTGACCGCGGCGCGGACGCGGGGGGCCCGAGCGCTCCCCGCGCCCGCTACCAGCCGCACCCACGCGCGTAGAGGTCGTCGCCTGCGGCGTCCAACGTGGCGGACCACATCGGCCAGAAGTCCTGGGTGCGCGCAACGAAGTCCGCGACCTCGGGGTCGTCCGCGGCGGCCGCGGTCATGGCGCGGCCGGTGGGGTCGATCAGGCCGTCCGGGTTGCCCAGGCCGGGGATGCGGGTCGACAGCCGGTGCACGTTCGGCCCCTCGGCCCACAGGTCGGTGGGGTCGTCGGTCGGGCCCAGACCGGGCAGGCTGGACCAGGCCTCGACGAAGGTGATCTCACCCTGGTCGTTGAAGGTGAACTCCTCGAAGATGCCGCAGTCCTTGGCGTCGATCGACATGGTGACGCGGCAGCGCGCGAAGGGCTGCACGGCAAAGGCGCGGCAGTCGCGCACGGGCACGGTGGTGTCGGACTGCGCGGCGAGGACCAGGCGGTCGACGGCGGGGATCATGTCGCGGCCGTAGCCGGTGAGCAGCAGCCAGGGAGGCCACTCCCAGCGCGCGACGCGCTCCGAGTAGGTCGGTACGCTTTGGGGGTCGGCGCTGGCGTCCAGGCTGTCGAAGTAGCGCATGCCCTGGTCGACGTAGAAGGCGTCGGTCTGGGTGGGCTTGAGGCAGGTGGAGACGCCGTCCGCGCCGCACCGGTCGGGACGGGGGATCGTGACGTCGGGGTCTGCGCCCGGACACCCGGCGGCGAGCATCGCGCCCACCAGAAGCCCATGTCGTGACAGCACGGCGCCTCCCAAGCCCCCGCGAACAGGGCCGATGCTCACTCCTTGACCTCCATGTCGAGCCACGTCCACAAACGCTTGAGGGGCGCAGGGGCCCACCAGTTGGCGTCACCCAGCAGCACCATGGTGGCGGGCACCAGCAGCGCGCGCACGATGGTGGCGTCGATCGTGATGGCGACGACCATGCCCGCGCCGAGCTCCTGCACGAACAGGAAGCGACCGGCGGCGAAGCCGATCACGACCACGATGAGCAGCGCCGCGGCCCGCGTGATGATGCTGCCGGTCTTCTCGAGGCCTTCGCGCACGCTGGCCTTGTTGTCGCCAGTGCGATCCATCTCCTCCTTGATGCGGGAGAGGAGGAAGACCTCGTAGTCCATGGACAGGCCGAACACGACGGCGAACATGATGACGGGGACGGTCAGGTCGATGCCGCCGGGCGGTTCAAACCCGAGCAGGCCGACCAAGTGCCCGTCCTGGAAGATCCAGACCAGCGCGCCGAAGCTGGCGCCGATCGACGCGATGTTCATCAGCACGGCCTTGATTGGCACGACGACCGACCCGAACGCAACGAACAGCAGGATCAGGTTCACGAGGACGATGATGCCCAGCGCGAGAGGGAGCTTGTCGCTCATGGCGGTGCGGGCGTCGCTGATCACCGCGGTGGGGCCACCGACGAGGACGCGGACGTCGTCGGCGGTGTGGACATCGCGAACCGCCTGCACCATGGCGGCGGCCTCGTTCGTGCGCCACCGGGCGACCGGGACGATCTTCACCACGGTGAAGTCACCCTTGGTGGTGGCCTGCACCGCCCAGCGCAGCTCGCTCGGCATGAGGAACGGGTTGGTCAGGTAGGTCTTGGCGATCTTGGGGTCGGTGAACGACCCGGTGGCGAACGGGCTCTCCACCTTGGACACGCCCGGCAGCGCCTTGACCGCCTTGATCCACGCGACGACGGCCGCGGTGTTCTCAGGCTTGATCACGTCGCCCTGGGTGTGCACGAGCGCGACGATCGGCGTGTGGTTCTCGGCGCCGAAACCGGTCACCTCGTCCAGCATGCCGTCCACAATGCGCACGTCGGTCTCGGCCGGGAACGTGTTCACGTCCGGCATGATGGTCTTGAGGCGCAGCGCGGGCGCGGCGAGCATGCCGAGCAGCGCGAGCACCGCCACCGTCACCAGGATGGGGCGGGCCATCACCGCGTCGGCGACCCGCGCCCACCACCCGCCGCTCTCGGGCAGGTGCGCGGTCTTGCCGATCTTGGGGCCCAGGATCATCAGCAGCGCAGGCAGCAGGATGAGCGCCGCCGCCATGGCGCACACGACGACGAGCGCGCCGGCGATGCCGATGCTGCGGAGCAGACCCAGGGGGAACACCAGCAGCGCGAGCATGCTGGCCGCGACCGTCACGCCCGACACCACGATGGCGCGGCCGGACGTGCGGAGCATCTTGTCCACGGCGTGGTGGTACTCGTTGCCGAGCGCGACCTCGTCTCGGAATCGTTGGACCAGGACCATGGCGTAGTCGATCGACAGCCCGGTCCCAATGAAGGTGCCGACGTTGAGCGCGAAGACCGACACCTCGGTGAAGTGCGTCAGGATGCGCAGCACGGCGAACGACACCGGGATGGCGACCACGCCCACGGCGAGCGGGAGCGCGGCGGCGTACGGACCCCGGAAGAACAGCAGGAGCAGGATGGCGACGACGGGGAGCGCCAGCAGCTCAGCGCGCTCCAGGTCGTGCATCGCGAGCTCCTGGGCGATGCGCTCGGCGGCGGTGGGGCCGCCGATCATCACGGGCACCGGGCCCTTCTGGATCTCCGGGTAGAGGCGGTTGAGCGCGTCGGACTTCTCGCGGCCGGTGCCCTTGAGCTCGACCAGCACCAGCGCGCGGGTGCCGTCCGCGGAGATCAGACCCTGCTCGTACTTGTCGAGCGGCGACGTCACGCGCTGCACGGCCGCGTCGGCCTTCAGCATGGCGACCAGGTCGGTCACGGACGCGTTCGGATCGACCTTGTCGATCGGCTTGTCCTTGCTGCCGACGATGAGCATCAGGTCCGGATCCCCCACGCCGATGGTGTCCATCAGCGCCTTGCTCGCGGCGATGGCCTCGCTGCCGGGGTCTTCAAGGCCGGCGGCGGCCAGGTCGCGCTGGACCGACGCGCCGAAGAACGCGCCGACGATCCCGATCACGAGGAACGCGATGGCCACCTGACGGGGGAACCGCGTCACCAAACGAGAGATCAGGGCAAGCATCCGGGGGGCTCCGGGGCGGGAAGTCGGCGTCGGCGTGGTACCTTCGCGGGGACGTGTTCGTAACCCCCTGGATCGTCGGCGTCCGCCACCCGGGGTAGGTCGCCCAGATGGAGGACGCATGGCGCGTGTGACCGGTGTGGGCGGGATCTTCTTCAAGGCTCGGGATCCGGTCGCGCTGCGCGCCTGGTACAAGGAGCACCTTGGCATCGACGTGCAGTCCTGGGGCGGCACCACGTTCCCGTGGGCCCAGCCCGAGGCGCCGGACGGCCAGACCGTGTGGAGCGTGTTCGACGCCTCGTCGACGAAGTTCCACCCGAGCGCAGCCCCGTTCATGATCAACTACGTGGTCGACGATCTCACCGCGCTGCTCGCCGCCCTGCGCGCCGCCGGCTGCGCGGTCGACGACGACACCGACGTGTCCGAATACGGCAGCTTCGGCTGGGTCATGGACCCCGAAGGCAACCGCATCGAGCTCTGGCAGCCCCCGCAGGCCACGCCGCCAAGCTAGTCGTCTCCCTGCCCGGAGCGTCGACGCGTGACCGCCGAGTCCGATCTCGAAGCCTTCATCGATCGCTACGACGCGGACGTGGCGGACGTCGCGCGTGACGTGCTCGGTCGCATGCGCGCGTGGCTCCCCGGGGCCGTCGCGCTGGTCTACGACGACTACAACGCGCTCGCGATCGGCCTGGGCCCGAACGACACGATCGGCGACGCGATCTTCTCAGTCGCGCTCTACCCGCGCTGGGTCAGCCTGTTCTTCCTGCAGGACGGCCCTCGCCTGCCCGACCCTGACGAGCTCTTGCTGGGCGCGGGGAACAAGGTGCGACACGTCGTGCTTCACACCGCGGACGATCTGCACAAGCCCGCCATCCAAGCGCTGATCGCGGCGGCGCTGGAGCGTGCGCGCGCGCCGATCGATCCGACGCGCCCAGGCGGCGTGGTGATCAAGTCGGTGGCCGCCAAGCAGCGCCCACGCCGCTCGACCTGAGCTACATGCCCGGCCCGCCGCCCTGGATGCCCAGGCGGCGCTTGGTCACCTGCACCACCAAGTCGACCGCGGCGCCCAAGCGCATGCCCTCCTCGAACACGCGCAGCTCGTCGGCGTCGTAGGCGAGGCCCGCCTCGGTGGCGGCCCAGAGCTCATCGAGCGTCAGGCGCAGGCCGCCGAACGCCGGCGTGTCGTCGAGGTGCCCGCGCCGGTAGACCTTCTTGAGCTCCGGGAAGCGGCGCTCGTGGAAGATCGCGCCGCACTGGTAGAGGGTGCCGTCCACGTCGCAGATCACGTCCGCGCAGAGCGGCGCGGGGTCTGCGTTGTTGCGCCAGTTGAACAGGTCGAAGCCGTCCGGTCGCTTGGCGTGGTCGAGCAGCATCTCCTGCAGGCCGATCAAGTAGGCGTCGGACTGCGCGTCGGACCAGGTCATGCCGGTCGCGTAGTTCATCTGCATCGCGGGCACGCCCGCCTCGCGCGCCCAGCGGTAGCGGGTCATCACCTCGCCCCCGGCGGCCGGCGGAAGCGTGGAGTTCATGAACCAGCGCACGCCGGACTCGTTGAGCACGCGGATGCTGTTCTGCATGCGGTCGACGGCGGTGTCGTGCGGCAGCAGGTGCCCGCGCCGGAAGCGGCTGCCGCGCTCGTCGCCGTCCAGGCTGAACTGCCAGAGCACCGAGTAGGGCTTGAGGCGCTCGATGCGCTCGGCGGTGAGGTTCACGCCGTTGGTCGTGAACAGCAGCTCGATCGGGCGCGCGCGGCGGTCCGGGTGGTTCCAGGCGTACTCGATCAGCTCGACCACCTGCTCCCAGCGCCGGGTCGGCTCGCCACCGAACATCTGGAGGCCAAGCTCAGGGCGCTCGGAGCGCATCAGCAGGTCGATCGCGCGGCGCAGCGTCTCCGACGACATGTCGCCGCGGGGCATGCCCGGCGTGGCCTGGGCGAACACGGTGGGGTCGGCGTGGCCATCGTGCGCCTCGCCGTAGCCGTCCTCGGACAGGCCGACGAAGCAGTACGCGCAGCGCAGGTCGCACGAGCGCGTCAACATCATCATCAGGCGGTCCATCTGCGCGGACTGGCCCACGTTCGCGCTGCCTCGACGCATGAGCTGCGCGAGGCGCCGATCGACGTGCTCTGGCCGGGGGATCACCGGGCTCAGGTCCGTGAGGTTGGACATCCGACACCACCATCCGTCATCGGGGTAGCACGAGGGTGCGGCGGTGTCGCCGCGCGGGTCGTCCCGGTCAGTCTTCGAGCACCGCGTCGCGCGTCTCGTGGACCCAAGGCAGCAGGAGCATGCCCAGCAGCGGCACCACGCCCACCCAGAACAGCACGCCGAGCGCCGCCTTCAGGCTGTCCGCCCCCTGCGACGCGATGTGTCCCACCAAGAACGGTCCGCCCGCGGCGATCACGCGGCCTGCGTTGTAGCAGAAGCCCGCGCCGGTGCCGCGCAGTCGCGTCGGGTACAGCTCCGGCAGGTAGTAGGTGAAGCTGCCGAACACGCCGAACACGGTCAGGCCGATCAAGAAGTACATGTACAGGCGCGTCTCGCCCGGCATGTCCAGGCCGAAGGTGGCCAGGATCGCCGCGGCGCTCGCCAGGAAGTAGGCGCCGAACATCACACGCCGCCCAAAGATCTTGCTCACCGGCACGGTCAGCAGCGTGCCGATCAGGCCGCCCAGGTTGAACGAGTTGGTCGCGATCGCCTTCCAGCTCTCCACCAGCTTGGTGGTCGCCTGGGGCTCGAGCGCCAGCGTCTTGGCCTCAGCCGCGGCCAGGCCCGACGCGACGAGCGGCAGGAACGCGTTGCAGCTCCACCACATCAGCAGCGCGGTCACCGCCATGCCCAGGCCCGACAGCGTGCGCGAGCGGAGCGCAGGCGAGAACAGCTCCGACAGGCGCGGGGGCAGGTCCGTGGCGACGGCCTTCCAGCGCTCCGGCTCCTTCACGAACAGCCGCACCAGGAACGCCACACCCGCAGGTATCAGCCCGCACAGGAACACGTAGCGCCAGGACACCTCCGGCGATCCGGAGAAGGCCACGCCTTGGATGAACCAGGTCACGTAGGTCGCGAGGAACAGGCCCACCGGCGCCGACGTGTAGAGCAGCGCGCCCGCCTCCACGCGCCGGTGCTCGGGCACCACCTCAGCCACCATGGACGCGCCCGCCGCCCACTCGCCGCCGATGCCCAGGCTGGCGACGATGCGGCAGGCCAGCAGCACCCAGATGTTCGGGGCGAACGCGCAGGCCGCCGTGCCGAGCGCGTAGAGCAGCATGGTCAGCAGCAGCGTGCGGGTCCGACCCAGCCGGTCCGCGACCGCGCCGAACACGACGCCGCCGACCGCCCAGCCGATCAGCAGCACGCTGGTGAGGATGCCCGTCCACTGCAGCGCCGCCGCCTTGGCCTCCGGCGTGCCGAGCGGGATGTGGAGGAGCGTCGGGACGCAGGTGGGCGCCACGTAGTTGAAGAGCAGCCCGTCGAAGACGTCGAAGCCCCAGCCCAGCCAGGCCGCAAACAGGACCGTCCATTGGTACGCGTTCATGTCCAGGACGGTACGACCACCAGAAGTGCTGTTCAACGTTCCTCCCACGGGCGGCATCCTACACGAGGACGGCCCGGGTTCAACCGCGGAGCGCGAACCGCGGGCCGGACGCGCCGCGTCGAAGTACGGGCGACCGATGCTCGCCCTGATCCCGGCCCTGCTCTCCCTCGCGCTCGCGGGCGACCTGTCGTCCACAACGATCGCCGTGCTGCCCCTCGCTAAGGGCACCGGCGACCAATCGTGGGACGGTCTGGGCGGCGCGCTGGCCGGCATGCTGACCAGCGACCTGGCCGATCTGCCGACCTACCACCTGGTGGAGCGCGAGCGTCTGGACGCCGTGCTCGACGAGCTGGCGCTGGGGCGGAGCGGGTTCGTCGATCCACGTACGGCGCAGCGGCTGGGTCAGGGGCTCGGCGCGGACACCCTGCTCACCGGGAGCTACTCGATCGTCGGCGACCAGCTGCTGCTCGACGCGCGGATGGTGGAGGTGCGCTCCGCCCGGGTCCTGGCGGCGGCGGACGCACACGGCGCGCTCATCGACTTCGTCGCGGTCGAGAAGGAGCTCGTCACGGACCTGCTCGACGGGCTCGACGTCCACCTGGACGGCGTCACCACCCGCAAGCTGATGGTGCGCGCGCCGACCGAGGCCTGGGAGGCCTTCCACGCCTACGGCGACGGCGTGGACGCCCAAGCGGCCGGACGCGTCGACGACGCCCGCGCCGCATTCGAGGTCGCGCTGCAGCGGGACCCGGCGTTCGCGCTGGCGCGCTCCGCGCTCCAAGACCTGCGCGCGCTGCTCCAGGGCGAGCTGGCCCGTCAGATCGTGCGCCAAGACACCGCCCACGCCGCCGCCGAGCAGCGCGTGCTCGACGCGCTCCCTCCCCTGCCCGCCGCGTTGCCCGCCGACCCCGCCGCCAAGATGGACGCCGCCGTCGCGTTCGCGCTGCGGGCCATGGTGCTGGAGGACCAGGGTCGGTCCTGCGAACGCTACGCGCAGATGACGCGCTGGGCGGGGATGCAGGCGGGCCCCATCACCGAGCCCGCGTCGGTCGACGGCGCGTCGTTCCGAACCCGCTTGCAGCGCAAGGCGGACGAGCTCGGGTACACGGCGCTCGCGTCCGACGTGCCCGCGCCAGACGCCTCGCATCGCGCGCCGGGCGAACGCGCGGGTCTGCTGCGCAGCACGTGGGACTTCGTGTTGAGCGGCGGACTGAACCTGTGGGCGCCTCCGGGTCCGGATCTGATCGGCGCGCTGCGGTCGTGCACCCCAGCGCCCGAGCAGGCCGCCGAGATCGACCGCCTCCGCAAGCGTCTGTCCGCGCTGGCGACGCTGCACCGCGACGAGCGCACCGCGGCGGGCCTGACGATCGACGAGGCCCTCACGCTGTGGTGGGCCTGGGCGAGCGCTGGCGAGAGGGGCGCGACCGCCGAGCTCCAGCGGCGCGCGGCCGCCTTGCTCGCCGCCCGAACAGAGGAGGACCCGGCGCGCGCTCAGCTCCGGCAGGCGCTCGAGACGGTGATGGCGCGCGCCGACGACTGGGCCGCGAGCCGCACGCGCCGCTACGGGCAGGACGAGGCGACGTTGGAGGGCGTGATGCGCGCGGTGGCCGCCGGGACCGGCGCCGAGGTGCGTCGGGACGGCGGGCTCGGCTGCGGCTTCCTTCTCGACCAGGAGCGCAACGGCGCGACCGACTGGGTGGAGCGCCTCGCCACCGCGACCGACCCACGCTCCCGGCAGTTCGCGTTCGACGGCGCGGGGCGGACCTTCGCGATCTTGCGGGACTTCGGATGTCTGGTCGGACGCGCGCCCGCGTTCCACACCATCGACGACGTGTTCGCGTTCTCTCGCGCGGCGTCGCAGCGGCCGATCGTGGCGACCGAGCAAGCGTCCGTGTGCCGGTCGGGCCTGCACAGCCTGGAGACCATGACCACCCCGCAGGCCGAGGCGGGCGCGCACACGACGCCGGAGTCGGCGATGTGGTCGGTGTATGGGCAGATGTTGATCTGGCACACCACCGTGGTGTGGAACCGCTGCGTGGAGACGCCATGAGGTCGCTGCTGTTCGCGCTGCTGTGCTGGACGGTGCCCAACCCCGCGTGGGCGGGCGGCATCGCCGTGCTGTACTTCGACAACCAGGGGAACCCGGACCTGGAGCCGCTGCGCGTGGGCCTGACGCAGATGGTCGTCACGGATCTGGCGGCGGACCCCAAGCTGACGATCGTGGAGCGCACGCGCATCCAGGAGATCCTCGACGAGCTCAAGCTCGGGCACTCAGGCCGCGTCGACCCCGCCACCAGCGCGAAGATCGGGCGCCTCGTCGGCGCCGAGTATCTGGTGTTGGGCACCTACTTTGAGCTGGGCGGCACGCTGCGGATCGACGCCCGCGTGGTGCGGGTGGAGACCGGCGAGGTGGTCGTGGGCGCGGGGCGCTCTGGGGCGGTCGACGAGCTGTTCAGCATCGAGAAGTCCATCGCCGGCATCCTCGCAGCGGGGCTGGACGCCACGATCGCCGGCACCATCATGGAAGTGCCAACCCCGAGCCCCGCGCCCACGCGCAAGGCCGGCGAGCCGACGCGGGGCGGTCGCACGGTCCAGCCGCACGCAGGGGGCACGATCGCCCGCAAGGCCGATCCGGTCGCCGCGACCATGGCGCTGTCTCGCGGGCTGGTGGCCTTGGACGCCAAGGATCAGACCGTCGCGCGCGCCGAGTTTGAAGCCGCGCTCGCCGCAGACCCGGACCTGGACACCGCCAAGATCGAGCTGTCGAAGATGGCGCCCTAGGCGCCGCGGGCCCGCGATTGGAGCGCCGCGAGCTGACCCTTGGCCAGCCGATCGTTCGACGCGCGAAACTGCAGCGCGCGCACCAGACCCTCCCACCGCATGGCGGCGGTACGCGCGGCCATGTGCTCGGGCGACCCGGCCAGCTCGTCGTCTTCGAGGAAGTTCACCGTGTACACGGGCGACTCGAGATCATCGACAAACAGCGTGAGCTCCACGGCCTCCATGTAGATGGGGCCGACGCCGTTCTTGAGGCGCTCCGAGTAGAACGGCTCGCGCACGTCTGCGTGCACGAGCTGCGACGCGTCCGCGACCCGCTGCTCGAAGGTGGCCGACTCCTCGCCGCTCTTCTTGGTCGACCAAGTCGCCGTCAGGATCACGAGCCGATCGTCGTCGGTCAGCGCGAGGCCAACGCGGCCCTCGGTGTCGACCACGCGCTCACGAACGTGCGAGTCGCCCGTGGCGCCCGCCAGCTCCTTGGAGAGCTTCGCCCGACGCTTGGGTGAAGCGTGCAGCGCGGCGCCGCGGTTCGGCTGCCTGTCGGTGTAGATCTTGGCTGCGAAAAGGACCACGATGATGACGATCAGGATGCCGAGCACGACTTTCAACATTCAGGTTCTTTCCAAGCGGGCTTGAGGGCGGTCCGGTTTAGCAGACGGTACCATGCTCCTATCGGCCTGCGGAAGTTCCGTTGAAGGGCTTCGGTGTTTCCCGCGTTGCTAGGACGCTGTCAGGCCCGAGACGCGCGCGAGGGCGGTCGCGCCCCGGCGCGTCGCAAAACGCTCAGCGGCGATCGCAGGTTTGCTGCTCGGCGTCACAGACGATGTGCAGCGACCCGCCCGCACGCAGCGTCGTGGAGAACTGCGGCTCAAAGCGCGACACCAGCGACCCAAACCGGGCGAGGATCTGCACCTCACCTGGGGGCACCAGCACCGACCCGCGCGGGGGGATCGGGATCGCGGAGCCGTCCTCGGGCACCACACGGACGGACCAGGCGCCGTCCAGGTGGACCTCGGCCGCGTCGTCGCCCGCGCCGTCGGCCCGCACCACGGTGCCCGCGCCACGACGCGCCGGGGCGGGATCACTGCCTGCGTCCGCCGCCGCGGCGCCCGAGCGCGCCTTCTTCTTCTTGTGGCCGGACTTGCCGTCGGTGTCGCCCGCGGTGTCCTTGCCCTGACCCAGCTGATGCTTCATCTTGCGCATGACCTTGCCGGGCCCCGCGGACGCGAGCGCGCTGAAGTCGCCGTGCAGCGCGCCGGTCACGATCTCCGGGTTGATCCACCACGACAGGCCCGCGAGCACGGCGCCGAGGAACACGGACACGGTGAGCGCGTCGCGCAAGCGCGAGGTGATCGAGCGGGGCTTGGGCTCGTGGACGATCACGATCTCGGTGGGCTGGCCGTCGACGCCGGTGCGGACCACCGTCACCGACGTGCCCTTGCGCATGTCCTCCGACGCCACGATCGTCGGGTTGGCCGACGAGGGCTTGACCGCCTCAGGGACGACCAGCGTCGGGGACACACCGCCGCGCTCGCGCCCGGGCTCCACAGGCGCCTTGGTCGCCGATGCCCCCTTGCTGTCGGACGCGGCGTCGTCTTCGATCACGCGGCCGGTCCACGGGCCGTTGTTCAGGCGCGGCTCGGGCCAAGTGTGCGCACGGCACCACGCCCACAGCGACGGGCCTGTGCCGCCCTCCGCCACTGCCAGGCAGGTGTCGGCCACCTGACGCGCCGTGGGGCGCTCAGCGTGGTTGTAGCGCAGCATGCGGGAGATCAGCTCGATGACGCGGGGGTCCTGACCGACCAGGCGCGGCATGCGGTTGCTGCGCCACTCCATGAAGCGCTCGGTCTTGTTGGAGAGGCGCGTGATCTCCTGGTGGTCCAGGCCCTCGTAGTAGAGCTCGCGGACGATCGACTCGTAGAGCGTGCAGCCGAGCGCGAAGACGTCGCGGGACGGGAGCGCCTCGAGCACCTCATAGGTGAGCGCCTCCGGCGCCATGTACGACGGCGTGCCGATCGCCATGCGCTGCTGGGTGGCAGTCTCACGGTGCTCGTCGTCGGACTTGGCGATGCCAAAGTCGAGCAGCTTCACCGTGCCGTGCGGGGTGAGCCGCATGTTGGCAGGCTTGATGTCGCGGTGGACCAGCTGCATGGGCCGACCGACCGCGTTGGGCGTGTGCCAGGCGGCGTGGAGCGCGTCCGCGGTCACGCCGATCACGTGGGTGGCGGCGCGCGGGGAGATCACCTCGTCCCCGTAGATGCAGTCATGCAGGTCGGCGCCCTGCACGTACTCGGTCACCAGGCCGATTCGGCCTTCCAGCACGCAGAAGTCCATTACCGACAGGATGGCCGGGTGGTTGAGCGCGGCGAGCATGCGCCCTTCGTCACGCATGCGGGCGACGGGCTGGCTCTTGGGGCTGATGCCCGGGTTGAGCAGCTTGACCGCGACTTCCTGCTCGATGCCATGAGCGGTGGTCACGCGCGCCAGGTACACGTCGCCGAACGTGCCCGAGCCGAGCAGCGCGCCGATCGCGAACCGGTGCCGACCTGTACCTGCGCCCGACTCGTTCTCCACCGGCTCCCCTCCCGCGCGCCATTTGGGCCGCGCGCCGCCAGTATACCCGGGTAGGGTGGGGGCGCGCCGCTTGGTGTCAGCCCAGGCCTGCCAGCGCTTGTTGCGCCCCTTGCAGGCGCGCTTCGCCCTGGCCCGAGATCACGGCGTACGGCACGCCCGCAGCGCGCAGCGCGGCCTCGTAGCGCCCGAACAGCGCGTCGCGCCCATTCGGGCTCTCCCGTAGCGGGTCGACCTCCCACGGGAGGTCCGGCGCGGTCAGAAGGTGGAGCGCGTAGCTGTCCAAGCGCTCCACGGCCGTCACCCGAGGGTGCACGGCGCCGTACTTCACCTCGCTCCACACCCGCACGACCAGGGCGTTGGTGTCGCAGAACAGGAAGCGACGCGCGTCTGCGGCGACCGCGTCCTCCCGGGCGCGCTGCAACTCGGCGAGGATGGGGAGGTCGTCAGGGCCGTACACGCCGCCGCGCGCCTCCAGCCAGTCACGGGCCACCTCCTCCACCCACGGCTCGCCCCAGGCGCTGGCGAGCGCCCGGGTGAGCGTGGTCTTGCCGCACGACTCGGGCCCCACGACGGCCACGCGCAGCGGGGACGCCACCGCCAAAGTCAGGCGGCGAGGATGTGCAGCGAGTTCAGCATCGCGTAGCCCGCCGACACCAGCGACTCACCGGCGATGGCGCCCGACGCGAGCGGGATGATCTTGTCCTCGTAGGCCTTCTCGTCCCGGCCCACCCAGCGCTGCGCGATGGCCGCGCCGATGAAGAAGCCGAGCGAGTTGGAGAACGAGATGACGAACGCGAGGCCCAGACCCATGCTCGACGGCAGGAAGCGACGCGCCTTCGGGAACATCGACTCGGCCAGCGGGAGCGCGATGCCGATCAGCGCGCCGATGACGATGGCGTATCGGGCCGACAGCGGGATGGTCTCGATGCCGCCGGACAGCGCGTCGGCCACCGCGCGCCACATGTTGGTCGCGGGCGGGTTGAACTTCTCGAGCGCGGCCTTGTTCGGCACCATCAGGTACCAGGCCGGGATGATCGCCACGACGCCGAAGAACACGCCGTAGAGCTGGGCCAGGAACTGCTGACGCGGGTTGGCGCCGAGCAGGTAGCCGGACTTGAGGTCGGTCAGCAGGTCGGCGCTGGAGCTGGCCGCGCCGGCGGTGACGCCCGCGGTCATCAGGTTCACGGTCTTGTCGGCGGGAGCGACCACCGCGAAGATGAACTGCGTGACCTTGCCCATGGCGCCGATCGGCGTGGTGTCCGTCTCGCCGGTGGCGCGGCAGGCGACGAGCGAGAGCACGCCGGAGAGCACGACCGACAGGACGCCGAGCCAAGGGCTGATGCCCATCGCCAGGTAGCAGACCGCGCAGATGCCGAGGGTGGTGGGGATCATGCCCATGACCATCCAGGACGCGGGGACCTCGATCTCCGCCATCTTGGAGTCGTGCGCCGACACCGCGCCGCTGCGGGCGCCGGTGAACGCGCGGACGATGGTGCGCCAGTTGAGCGCGAACGCCGTCAGGCCAGACGACACCAGAAGCGCCGTGCCCAGCCACAGGCTCCACCGGCCCACCTTGATCGCCTCGATCGCGCCGCCGTCGCCGAGCACCGCCTCGAAGTGGCCGACAAACGTCTTGTCTTGGGCGACCCAGTCCGGCAGGCTGATCACGTAGGGGGCGATCACGAACCAGTTCACGATCGCGCCGAGCATCATGGACGCGCACACGCGCATGCCGGTGATGGCGCCCGCGGCGATGAGCAGCAGGCTGGGCTCAAACGACATGCCCATGGCGCCCAGGCCGATGGGGCCGCGCGTGGTCGCGAGCGAGCCGCCGAAGTTGATGGCCTCGGGGATGATGCCAAAGCTGCGCGCGCCGCCGATGACCGCGCCCGCGATGAGCGCGTCGATCAGGTCACGCGCCTTCTTCACGCTGGCCGCACCCTCCGCGTACAGGCTGCGCAGCGTCTCAGCCGCGGCGATGCCCGACGGGAACGCGAGCTGCTCGCTGTTGATCATCTGGCGCTTCATGGGGATGGCCAGGAACACGCCGAGGATGGCGACGAAGAAGACCCACACGCCGAGCGGGAGCCAGCCCATGCGCTCCGCGTCGCCGTTGATCAGCAGCAGCGCGCCCGCGGCGGTCGCGATGGTGCCGCCGGTCGAGTAGCCCGCGGCCGACGCGGTCGACTGCATGCAGTTGTTCTCGAGGATCGACATGCGCGACTTGGCCAGACCGAGCGCCACCATGCCGTCCCAGATCGCGAAGGACATGACACATGCGGTGATCGCGACGCCGAACGCCCAGCCCAGCTTGAGCGTGGTGTACAGGTTGGACACCGACATCATCATGCCGAGCAGGCCGCCCATCATGACGGCGCGGAACGTCAGCTGGGGGACCTTGTCGCCCTGGTAGTAGGTCTCGAACCAGACGCGGTCCCGGTCTTCCGGCGCGACCTTGGTGAGATCGGGCAGCGCGAGGGTCAAGGGCGTGGGAGGGATCTCGGACAAGAGTGCTCCAAGGGCGATTTGGCGCGAGCCCCCCTGGACTCCAACGCTCGGCGCCCGTAGCCCGCCCGCTCCCGCGTGGCACACCGCAACCGCGCGGATTGTGGCCCGACCTACGGCGCGTCGTCGGGGCCGACGCGGAGCACCCGGTTGATGCGGTCGGCCTCCTCCGGCGTGACCAGCGTGGCGATCCGACGCGCCACCACCTTGCGCTGGTGCTCGACCGCGGAGAGCGCGGCGCTCACGGGGAGCTGACCGGTCGACGCCGAGTAGTTCAGCTTGTCGAGCGTGGCCCGGGACGTGTCCATCACCTGCTGCGCGAGGGCCTTGGCGTCGCGCGGCACCACGGCGAGCGCGGCGTCGTAGTCGGCGTCGGCGAACTCGACGGCGGAGCGCACCTCGGAGGCCCCGCCCGGATGGTCGCGGGTCGCTCCGCCCGCCTCCAGCGGCGGATCGTCTGCGTTGAGCACCGGCGGCACGTAATCGGCGGGGTCCGGACGGTCGGTGGCCGGCGCGGGCGGCGTGGCCCGCGGGGTCGCGTCGATCGGCGGCAGCGTCTCCACCGGCGCCACCTCGACCACCGGACGTGGCGGCGCGACGGGCAGGTCCCCGGTCGACACGGCCATCAGGCGCCACGCGCCCACCCCGAGCACGCAGGCCAGGACGAACGCGCCCCCGAACTTCACGACGCTCGAGCTGGTGTCCACGGTGTCCTCCCGACCAGGACTTGCGCGGCAGCGCCTCGGCGTCCACCCCTCAGGCACACCACCACGCGACCCGCGCCTCGGCGTCCACCCCTCAGGCGCACCACCACGCGACCAGCGCCGCGACGCCCACGGTCCAGCCCAGCGCCTGAGCCCAGATCACGCGCGCCTCCCGCCCGCGATGCACCCCTTCCACGCAGGCGCCGACCACCAGGATCGCCGCGAGGCCACGCAGCGCCCTGCCCAGCCAAGCGGGCGCCGTCGAGGTCCACGACGCGGTCGGCGCCTCCTCCGGCGCGGCCACGGTCCAGCGCGACACGGGGTCGTGGAGCAGCGCGCGACGCACGCGGCCACCTTCTCCTCGGACGGTGATCACCACGTCCATGGTCGCACCGACCAGCCCGTCCACGCCGATCTCCTGACCGAACAGCGGGGCCGCGCAGGACAGGGTCCCGCGCACCACCAGCGCCCCCGCCTCGTCTGGCTTGGGGTCACCGGCGGCCAGCGTGCAGCCTTCCGGCCACACGGGGCGAAGCGACTCACCCGTCGGCTCGCGCACGGGGGTGCGCCAGTCGACCGAGGCGTGCGTCGGGTCGATCAGCGTCAGGTCCAGCCCGGCGGGCGCCAGCGCGTGGGCTGACGCCAGCGCCGTCCAGAGGGTCAGCGCGATCATGGCGCCCCCTCGACCACGACCGGCCAGCGCGCCCGGAGCAGGGCCACCCGCTCGGCGCGCCACGCGGGCGCGTGATCCCGCGCCCACGCCGCCTCCACCGCCGGGCGCACCGTCGACAGCGGCGGGAGCGCGCCCGGCGTGCGCGTCGTCACCCGCATCAGGTGCAGCCCGAACGGTGAGCGGACCGGCCCCACCCACGCCCCGATCGGCGCGTCGCGCACCGCGTCCCCGACCGCGTCGCCGTAGCGAGCGGACAGGCGCGCGGGCGTCGTGTCCTCCTCGGGCTTCAGATCGAGCAGCGCGTCCCCGGGCTCCGTGCCACCCGCGACCAGGCTCGCCTTCAGACGCGCCGCGTCCGATTCCAGCGCGTCGTCGCGATGGTTCGACAGGAACACCGACTGCAGGTGCACCCGATCCGGCGCGCGGAACGCCGCGGCGTGCGCGTCGAGCGTGGCCTGCAGGGCCGCGTCATCCGGGGCCGCGGGCGGCGTGGTCAGCCAGCGCTCCATGCGGTCGAGCAGGCGGCTGGTGACGACCACGTCGGTCAGATCCATGCCCAGCCCCTTGGCCTCGTCGAGCAGCGCGGCCTCGGCGCCCGTCCGCCCGAGGAAGCGCAGGTTCGCGACCAGCCGTCGGCCGATCACCGGGTCCGCGTCGACCCACCCGCGGTGGCGCGCCTCGGCCAGCAGCACGGTGCGCTCGATCGCCTGATCCCACGCCGCCGCCGACGCGCCGACCGGCACCGACACCTTCAGCGGGGCGTGCGCGCGGTCCTCAGAGGAGGGCCAGCGGGTGAGCACCCACGAGACCACCGCCGCGACCGCCACCATCCGCCCAAGGATCTTCACGCGCGCCCACATGACTCACCCGCCCGACGGGAGGAACCAGAACGGGCTGCTCCACGCGCGCTCCTGCGTGACCTTGGGGACGTCGGCGTCGCAGCAGGCGGCGTAGGACGAGTCCTCCGTGGGGCAGGTGATGTTCGCCGCGTTGCACTGCAGCTGCGTCCATCGGCAGGTCGGCACCTCGACGGCGCGCACGTACCAGAAGGCAGGCGCGGTCGGGTCGAACTCGGGGTCGGTCCACACGGAGCACAGCGAGGTCTCCCCCACCCCGTCGACCGCGCAGGTCGCCGTGTCCAGGTCGGCCCCGGCGGTCGGATCGCCGCCGACGTCGAACACCTTGAAGCGCGGCGTGTCGCCGTCGAGCCAGCCCTTCACGACCTGAAGGCGCTGCAGCGGCGCGCCCGGGTGGGCGGCCGTGCCCGCGTCGGCCAGCGCGGAGATCGCGAAGGTCGGCGCGGTCGCCCCGTCTGGCGCCGCCGGCAGATCGGTGCCCATCGGCACGCCGCCGTCGTAGCCCTGGCGGGCAAAGTCCGACGCGTCGCACATCGCGGCGTCGTAGCCCCAGCCGGCAAACGCGCGGAGCACCAGGCGCGGCCCGCTCGTGCCGTAGGCCTCCTTGCGGCGCATGGCGCGGAACAGGCCCTCGCGGCTGTTCTCCTCCGACCACAGCACGGCCAGGCCGCCGGGGTTGAAGAAGGGGTTGTCGGTCAGGCCTGCCGGCAGGACGTCGCGCGCGCCGGGGCCCGCGCCGCCGTGGCCGGGGAAGCCAGACTCCGACGTCAGGCCCGGGGTGCCCAGGTGGGTGTCGGTGCTGGCGATGATCCCGTAACGGTACGGGTCGACGCCGAACTTGGACTGCCAGCGCAAGCCCTCGCCGAGCACGTCGCGCACAAAGTCGAGCGGGGTCGGGTCGGCGCGCAGGTCCAGGTTGGCCCCGGCGAGCGTGTTGTACGGCACCTTCTCAAACCCGCAGAGCTCGTCGGCGGAGGACGATCCGGGCCAGCACTCGCCGTCTCCCTTGTGCTGGAAGATCTCGACCAGCGGCTCCATGCGGGCGCGACGACGGGCGCTGGCGGCGTCGGGCGCCGGGTAGGTGGTGTCGTTGACGTCGCGGAACATCAGCCCGCTCGACAGGTTCGCGTTGTGCGGGATGGTGATCACGTCGCAGGTGGCCTGATCCAGGCAGCCCGCGTCCAGCCGGTCCCACAGCCCCTCGGGGTAGCTCTCGTCAAAGTAGGAGGTGGGCGTGTCGGGCACGACCTCAGTGCGGAAGATCACGTTGCGATGCAGGTTTTTGGTGCCGGGCCCGCCGGACCACTCGTAGCCGACGAAGCTGGTGAACCCGCAGGCGTCGGTGCGGTCGTAGGCCGCCTCGGCGGCGTCGCGGACCTCGCCCCACACGTCCATCCCGGCGGCGAGGCAGTCCGCGCCGCCGTCTCCGCACAGCTCGGGGTAGGCCGCGCGTCCCTGCTCGGCCGCGGTCGCCGCGTTGAGCCCGATGTAGGCGGCCTGGGGGTCTTGGCGCAGCTGCACACACGCGGCCTCGTCGTAGGCGGGCGAGCCGGGCGTGGTGCACAGGGCGACCGTGCCCAGGAACTCGGCGTGGTCGGTGACGGCGGTGAAGTCGAGCGGTCGCTCCAGCTGCACGGTGCGCAGCGCCACGTCGGCGCTGGTGTAGGGCTGGATCCCCACCGCCTCGCCCCGGGCGAACCGGTAGGCGTCGCTTGGCCGCAGGCGCGTGCCCTGGGTGTTGGCGTCCAGCGAGAGCGCCGTGTGGACGTGCATATCTCCGAAGTAGGGGCGCCGGAGATCGTCGTATTCCGCACACCGTGGGAACACCTCCGTCGAACGGTCGGTGTCGTCCGTCACCCCCGTGTCGGCGCCCGAACCCGCGCACGCACACAGCAACCCCGCCAGGCTCCACAGCCGCATCCATGACCTCCCACCGGCGAGACCCTACCCCAAGGGGCGGGTCGCGGTGAAGAAGGCCTGTCAGATCACGCCACCGTCGCCAGATCCACGCGACGAACCGCACTTGGACGTGGTAATCGTTCGGTCGACCGGAGGTCTTGATGCGCGCGTCCCCTTGGATCAGCCTGTTTCTCCTCACCGCTGCCTGCCAGCCCGGGGACATCTCCGTCGGCGAAGAGAACGACACCGACCTCGCCAACCTGGACGACACCGACGTGGTGGTCGAGGACACGGACGTCGTGGTCGAGGACACCGACCCGCCCGTGAACGAGCACCATGAGTACGACGGCGCCTCGCTGGTGGTGAACGAGCCCCAGTCGGCCGCCATCTACCGCATCGTCAATGGCATCCCGCTCGACGGCTACGTGGTGGACAGCGCCGGCAAGCGCATGCCCTTCACCCGCATGGTCTGGACCCCGCGCGAGGACAGCTCCGCCACCTTCACCGGCCAGAATGGCGCCACCCTCGTCGACCCGGGCATCTACACGGTCGACGTGGTCGCCGCGGTCCCCAACGGCGACAACCTGCGCGCCACCATCGGCGGCGTGCGCGTCCAGGCCTACTCCGCCGGCGTGTTCGCGGGTGACATCAACATCACCGCGTCCACCGACGTGCAGGGCACGACCATCCAGACCAACTGCATCGGCGCCATCGACTTTGAGGTCGACATGGCCGGCCAGATCCTCAGCGGGAGCGGCGGCTGCTCGCTCGCCATCCCCCTGCTGGGCACCATCCCGCTGACGTTTGACATCACGGGCAACATCGTCGACCCGGACATCACCGGTCAGGTGCTGATCAACGTGCCCTTCCTGCAGCTGCCGGTGGACTGGACGGGCGGCTTCCCATCGGCCGACCGCGTTCGTGGCAGCTTCCAGGCTGACCTCAGCCTGTTCCTGATCGACGGCCAGATCGATGCCCATCGCGTCAGCGACTACGTGATGCCTTGATCGCTGCCGTTCGATCGCGGGCCGTCTCGCTCGCCGTCCTCCTGGTCGCGTCGTGCGCCAGCCACAGCACCCCCCGCTCCGCCGTCGGCGATTACCTGACGGCTGAGCAGCAAGGCCGGTACGCCGACGCCCACGCGCTGCTGAGCTCCACGGACCGCGCAGCGCGTCCGTTGGACGCCTACGTCGCCGAGCACGTCAACGCGGGCCCGATCTGGCTGGCCGTCGCCAAGCGCACTCAGTTCACCGTCGGCTCCCTTCGCCAGGACGGCGACTCGATGTTCGTGTCCGTGAAGGCGCATCACCCGGACCCCAAGGCGGTCGAAGCCGCCGTCCCGGGCATCCCTGCGGACGTCCTGAGCACCTCGCCGGACCCGGTCGCGCGCGTCACCGCGTCGGTCGAGAACACGCTTGAGGCCAGCCGGTTCCCCACGGTCGAGGAGACGCTGACCTTCGGCGCCCGACAGGAGGACGGCGAGTGGCGCGTGTGGCTCGGCTTGGACCGCCAGGATCAGGTGATCCACCTGCTCGCCCAGGCGCGCGCTGCCGTGGCCAAGGGTGACACCGAGGCCGCGCGCAAGGCATGGACTGACGCGCTCGCCGTCGAAGGCGACGCCGCCGGCGTGGTCGCCGGTCTGCAGGAAGAGGCCAAGAAGGGACTGGCCACGCCCTAGGGCGCGGTCCGGTCTGAGGCGCACGCGCGGCGGCGTCGACCCGCCGCGCGGCGACGCTCGCCTGCGCGGGGGCGGCGCCGAACGTCCTAGCCCTTGTCGGCCTTGGGCACGGCGCGGAGCTCGACCACGTCCATGGTGGCCTCGGTGAAGTCGGCGGTCTCCATGTGGACCTCGACGCCGTCCGAGTACTCGAGCGCCAGATCTGGCGTGGCGGTCGCCATCAGCGAGAAGGAAGCCTGCGTGATGACGCGGGTCTCCTTGGTCTTGGGGTCGACCAGGGTGCCGACCATGGTGCTGCCGTTCGCAGGCACCACGCCCTCGACCTTGATCTCCTTCTGCTCCAGCTCGTGGCCCTTCGCGTCCTTGATCTTGGTGAGCATGACCAGGTCGGTCATGTCGTACATGGACTCGTTGACCAGCATGAACTGGAAGATGGTGACGTTCTGTTCCTTCTGGCCCTTCTGCGGCACCAGATCCCAGGACGCGTTGCCGACGTTGACGTACCGATCCGGGTTGTAGATCGGGTCGTACTCGGCCATCACCTTGCCGCCGCCAAGCATGTACATGGGCATGACTTGCTCGATGCGGATCCAGCCTTCCGTTCCGGCGGTCTTGTCCTTGGCCCGGTAGTAGCCGCCGCGCTTGGCGATCAGCTCATACACGGCGCCCTCAGCGGCCGCGCCGACCACGGCGGCGTGGGACTCGGGCTCGGCCACCAGCTGGGCCTCCTTGCCGGTCACGACCATGTCGGTGACGGCGAGGTTGTCGACCTTGCGCTCCGCGGCCTGCGGGCGCGCCTGCCAGAACTCGTAGGCCTTCATCCCGCCGACGACGGTGATGCCCAAGAGCACCAACGCGAAGACGATCTGCCCGACCTTGCTGCTGGGCGGAGGCGCGTCATCGTCGCCGTCGACCGCCGCGATGGTCTGGAGCATGGGCTTGAGCTCTGGGATCTCGATGGCGTAGAGCCACTCGGTGGTCCCGGGCGGCTGGACCATGTCCCCCGGCCCCAAGCGCCCAGACTTGGCCATCTCCTTGAGATCGGCAAGACCGTTCACTTCGAAGTGCGTGTCATTGCGACTGACGAGCCAACGCGCCATGGCAGTACCTCAAGGCCGCCGTAGTACCGCCGCCATCCCGTCGCGGGTAGCGACCACGGCACCTGCTGACCTACCTTTTGCGGCGTCCACACTGATCGTTCACACACAGGAGACGCCGGATGCGCTGGCTGGGAATCGACGAGGCAGGCCGCGGCTGTGTCCTGGGTGCCATGGTGGTGGCTGGTTTTGTGCTCGACGCCGACGACGATCACGTCCTGGCCGAGGTCGGCGCGACCGACAGCAAGAAGCTGTCCGCCAAGCGTCGCGTCGCGATCCGCGCCAAGCTGGAGGCGCTGGGCACCGGCGACGCGCGTTGCGTCGAGCCCGTGATGCTGGACGCGCACAGCCTCAACGCCCTGGAGGAGGATGTGGTCCTGGACCTGGTCCGCCGCTGGCGCCCGGATCACGTCGTCATGGACGCGCTCGGTCCGCCCCGCACCCTGCCTGCCCTCATCGCCCGCTTCCAGCGCGCGCTGGAGCCGGACGGCCTGCGCCCTATCTGGACGATCGCGCCCAAGGCCGACTTGGACTTCCCGGTCTGCGGCGCCGCCTCGATCATCGCCAAGACCACCCGCGACGCGGCGCTGGAGGAGCTCAAGATCACCTGGGGGACGCTGGGCTCCGGCTACCCGGGCGACGAGGTTACCCGCAGCTGGCTGCTCGCCCACGCGCGCACCGGCGCGCCGTGGCCGCCGTTCGTCCGGACCAAGTGGAGCACGATCCCGGACATCGAGGCGTTGGCGCGCAGCACGTCCGCCTGATCAGCTCCACTTCACCGTGGTCTTGCCGGCCACGCCCGCGTTCGCCAGCGTGTCGGCGGCCTCGTTGCCCTCCAGCCCCGTGTGGCCCGCGACCCAGTGGACGACCGCGCCGGGGCGGCGCTTCAGCGCGGCGCGCAGGCCGGTGATCAGCTCGACGTTCGCCTTGGCCTTCCAGCCCTGGCAGAGCACGCCGTTGGCGTAGGAGGAGTCGGACAGGATGGCGACGCGGGCGTCCGACGGCACGCCGGCCTCGTCGAGCAGCTCCAGCGCGATGCCGATCGCGGTCAGCTCCCCGATGTTGTTGGTCCCCGTCCCGAGCGAGCGCGACGCATCCGCGCGGCGACCGTCCGCCAGGCGCAGCGACACGCCCGCGCCCGCGGGACCTGGGTTCCCTCGGCAGGAGCCGTCGGTGTAGGCGACATGGGTGCCCTCGGGGAGGGTGGTCAGCAGGCGTCGTGCCTCGGTCGCGGCGGCGACAGCCTGGGCCGCGGTGCGCGTGCCGGCGCTGCCAAAGCCCGACCCGCGACCCGACTTCGGCGCCGACGAGGCGCCCGCGGCCTTGGGGGCTTCGGCCGCTGTGCCCGCGGCGAGCATGCTCACCGGCCCGTCGACCCGCTCCACGCGGGACGCACCCGCGCTGTAGATCTTGGTCCCGGCGGCGTCCGAGTAGCGCATGGGTACACGGCCCCCGCTCGCGGCGGGCTTGCCGTCGCCGTCCACCGCCACCCAGACCTTCTGGCCGTTGAACATCGCCCGCCGCCAGGGCCCGCTCGCTCCGTCCTCAGACATCCCGCTCCTCCGTGCGCGTATGAACCCGTGCTCACATCGCGGCCGCGGACGGGCTAACGGGCGGCGTCACGTCCCGCCCTCGGAGGCGCATGATCCTCGACGAGCTCGCTGAACTGCTGGAGACGCTGGAGCGACCGCCCTCGGTCCACCCGGCGGATGCCCTGCTGCATTCGCTGGAAGCCAGGGCAGACGCGGATCCTTCGGACGGTGCCGTCCGAGACGCGCTCCTGGCGGCCCACGGGCGGGTGATGGCCGAAGCGGGCCTGCGCCCGGTGGTCGGCGGTGTTCAACGCGAGCAGTTGGTCCGTTGGGACGCCACGACCTCCACCTGGGTGGGGCACGACGTCCGCACCGGCGAGGCGGCGATGGTCCGCGTTGCCCTCGCCTCGGTCGCCCGCGATCCGCTCCTGCGACGCCAGCTGGTCCGTGACGCGCGCGCCCTCGGCCCCCTGGTCCCCGGCCTGCGCGTGGTCGACGACGAGATCCCCTGCCTGGTCGCGCCTCTGCCCGGCCCTGCGTTCCAAGTCGCGGCCGCGGGCGGGACGGCGGGCGTGCCGGCGCTCGCGCGCATGGTCACGCACACCATCGCCGGGCTGGTCGCCTGGGAGGAGCGCGGGCTCGGCCTGCCTCGGCTGGACGACACTGAGCTGCGTGACGCGGGCGATCGCCTCGTCGTCATTGTCCTCACCCCGTTCAGCGACACCGACTCCCGGCACGTGCTCGCCACCGTCGCCGACGCGCTCGGCGCGTGGTGGCGGGACGAGTCGGCTCACCCGCTCGCCGAGCTGGTCCATGCCCTGTGCGAAACCGCCCCGGACACCCTGGGCGACGCCGCCCGACGCACCGTCTCCGCGCTGGCCACCGCGCTCGCGGGGGAGCGCCACGCGATCGTGCGCGCGGCCGAGGTCGCGTCGCTGGGGCTCCGCAAGGAGGCGCTGCTGGAGTGGGTTGAGCGCCTGGACGTCGCCTCGCCACCGCCGCAGGGCGCCGCCGCGCTCGGCGTCGATCTGGATGGCCACACGCTGGTCGTGACGAGCGACGGCGAGGTCGTGACCTGGGGCGTGGCTGAGGCGCCGGACTTGGTCTACGACGAGGACGGGTTTGACGTGCCCGTCGCCCGCAAGCTGGTGCGCACCCGCGGCACCGCGCCGATCAGCGAGCGCCTCAACGCGGAGATCGGCGGCGACCCCGTGTTCGCCGAGCGGATCGCCCGTTGGGTGGCGGCCGCGCTCGAGCTTCGGACCACGCGCCTGCTCTTGTCGCACGGCGCCTAGGGCAGCGGCTGCGCGTTGGCGATCCACCACGCGGCGGTGTGCACGGCGTAGAGCGCGAGCAGCGCCGCGAGCGGGCGGCGCGCGGCGGGTGACCAGTCCGTCTCCGACACCGTGCGCGCCAGCAGCAGCGACGACGGGATCATCGCGTTCGCGAACAGGTCCCAGTCGTCGATAGGCCCAAAGCCCGCGCGCCACACCCAGAAGAAGAAGGCCATGCAGGCGGTCGCGCCGACCAGCAGCCAGCCGTCCGCGTCGAGCGTCAGCCGACGGCGCCACGCCAGCAGCGCCAGCAACGGCGCGCCCGGGAAGAGCAGCACCAGCAGCCACGACATGCCGAGGACGTAGGCTAGGTCCAGCGGGTTGAGGCTCTCGACGAACGGACGCCCCGCGCCGAACGCGTGCGCCTTGAACAGCTCGGACACCGGCAGGTTGTGCAGGTGCAGCGCCAGCAGCGCGCCCGCCAACGCACCGATCAGCGTCAGCGCGGATCCGACCGCACGCCACGCGTGGCCCCGCACGACCTCCACCGCCACCAGCGCCACCAGCACCGGCAGGAGGAAGCCGGCCTGCAGGTGGAAGCCCATGGCGAGCGTCAGCGTCAGCGTCGGCACCCACAGCCCGACCTCCCGCGCGAGGTAGCGCGACGACGCATCCAGGAACGCGAGGATCACCACCGAGGTCAGCGTGTAGACCTCGATGTCACCCAGGTAGATCTGCGACCATCCGCCGGTCAGAATCACAGCGAGCGCGAGCATCGGCGCCCGCGGCGCGATCCGCAGCAGCAGCCCCACGAGCAGCGCGACAGCCCACGCGCACGCGACCGCGTCCGACACCTGGAAGCTGCGCTCCAGCGACCAGCCGAGCGACGCGTGCGTGCCGCAGTAGACCCACTGGTGGACCAGCTTCTCGAGCACCTCGTCGTGCGAGGTGGACCCGCAGTTGCCGGGCCCGAACTCCCGCCACTCGCGCAGGATCTGACCGGAGTCGCCGCCGGGGTTGTTCGTCGGGAGGGTGAGCGCGCCCAGCGCCAGCACCACCCCCAGCGCGAGCCGTCGCGTCCGCGCGACCGCGACCCACGCGCCGAGCGCGCGCAGGCCCACCGCGATCGGCCCCCGCGCCAGCACACACGTCACGACCACGACGACCGCGGCCAACACCCCCGGCGTGCCCAGGCGCGCGAGCTGCGCCAAGCCGAACGGCCCACGCTTCCAGTCCGGGTCGCCCCACTTCCACGCGGTCGCCACGGCATAGGCCAGCGTCGACACCCCCCACAGAAGCCAGAGCGCCCACACCTCGCGCGCGTCGGACGACGCGGGACGCCCAGGCGCATCCGCCCGGGCGTCCAAAGCGTCGCTCAGTTGCAGACGTTCGCGACCGTGTCGGTGCACGGGCCGCCTTCGCAGGTCTGGATGACCTTGCCCGTGGTCAGGAAGTGCCAGAGCTGCGCCTGAGCCTGCGGCTGACGACGCGGGCACTCGTGCGGATCCAGGTGCCGCCCATCATCAAACGGCGGGGGCGGGTTGGCGCCGGGCGCCTCGACGTGGTCGGGTTCGTCCGGCAGGTCGGTGTACTTCCACTCGACGAGCACGTTGGCGTTGGTGCCCTCGGCGCCGGCCTCCACCTCTTCCACGCCAAAGATCGGGCGGTTGGCCGGAGCCAGCGTGACCGCGCCGTAGGCGCGCGCCACGTACTGGGCGCCGCGGGTGGTGACCTGGTTGTCGTAGATGGCGACCTGCTGAAGCGTCTGCTTGGGCTGGTCCGCGTCTCGCGACATGTCCCACACCCAGCCCGCGCCCTCCGCCGGATCCCACAGCTGCTGCGTCAGGCCCGCCACGAACAGCATGATGTCGCGGTGATCCTCGTAGCGCTGCTTGAAGAGCAGGAAGAAGGGCTCGAAGTCATGGCTGCGTGGGAGGAGCAGCGAGTACGGACCTCCGCCCACGCCGTACACGCCACGCTTGATGTCGGGCGACATGGCGACGAGCGCTGAGCCCATGATCGCGCCCTGGCTGTTGCCGTCGTAGTACGGCTGCGACGGGTCGATCACCTTGGCGCCGTCGAACGTGAACTTCTCGTCCTCGACCATGCTGGTGATCATCATGCGCATGCCGAGCACCTGCTCCATCATGCCCTGCATGGAGCGCTCGGGGATGATGTTGAAGTAGGTCGGGTCCTGAACGATCATGAAGGTGACGCCGTTGACGTCGTCCTCCATGAAGCCGGTCCAGTCCTGCGCGTACAGGATGAAGCCGTCGCGGTCGGCCATGTCGGCCAGATAGCCGGAGTTGACCTCGCCGCGGCTGCCGAGCAGGCCGTGGCCGTACTGCACGATGGGGGCCGACGTGGCGACGGCGCCGTTGCCGTCCATGCCGTGCGCCACCGAGCACGGGATGCGCGCGGTGAACTCGACGCTGGTGGTGCCGTTCTGGAACGGGTTGCCGTCCGCGTCGCGCGTCAGCAGCGCCTCCTTCACGTCGTCGCCGTTGTTGGGGTCCTCAGGCGAGTCGGCCAGCGTGTACAGCGGCGCGGTGAAGTGGCCTTCGATGTCGCGCGCGATGTGCTCGCCTTCGACCGAGCAGTCGCGGTCGGTGACGGTGTCGAACGCGTAGGTGAAGCCGTTGCTGTCGACCCAGCCGAGCGCGTCCGTCAGGATCAGGTCCATGCGGCCGAGCATCGACTCGCGCGAGATGGTGTGGAAGTCCCACGCGAGCTGCAGCTCGCTGCGCACGAAGCCCTGGGCCTCCAGCGCGGGGAACACCACGTCCTCATAGTGCTGACGCATCAGCTCGATGTCGGGGTTGTCCGTCGGCGTGCCGTCGCGGAGCGCCTTGAAGGCGGGCGAGATCTTCACGTCGTCGCCGCTGACCGTCTTGAGGCCGCGGATGCCGACCACGTACTGGGTGTTCCACTCCATGGGCTTGGCCGGGCGCAGCAGCGTCAGACGGACGATGTCCGCGGGCGCGGTGCCGTCCATCTCGATCCAGTGCGGCAGCCGCTCGCGGGTCGTGGTGTTGACGATCACCGTCTTGGCCGTGTCGAGGGCGTAGTCCTCGATGTGGTTCACGTCGTTGACGCCGTCGAGCGTGAGGCCCTCAAAGTAGAACAAGGCCGGCGTGTTGATCGAGAAGCCGTCGTGCTCGTTGAAGTACGTCGGCCGCGTGGGCGTGCCGTCGTAGTTGACCGGCAGGGACGTCTCGCCGAAGTTGACCCGGTAGCCAGTGACCGTGGTGGGGTCTTCCTTCAGGAAGTGCTGCGACGGGAACGGCAGCGCGCAGATGCTCGGGTCGAGCGGATCACAGTCGGACAGCTCGCCTTGGGGTCCGTCGGTGTTCTTTTGGCAGCCCGAGAGAGTCAGCAGCAGGGGCATGAGGACGCGCAGAAAGCGCATGAGGTCTCCAGATCGTCACGCCTGTGTACACCATTCCGACCCCACCCTTCCACCGCCGTCGGTCAGGTTTCCGACAGCGACACGAACTTGCCGGTTTTCCACTGCATTCCTGCCAGGTCGCGGCGCCCGCCGACCGCCCGGCCCCTGCGAACGCGATAGCCCCCGAGCGCTTGCCCCGGACCGCCCGATGAACGGCTCTGATCCCATCCTGGCCGCGCTCTTCGCGATGGCCATCGCCTCGATGTTGTTCGGCTTTGGCGGCACGTTCTACCTGACCAAGGCCCTGCCCTTCGTCCGGCCCGGCGTGTCGCGCTCGGTCGCCGCCACGGCGATCAAGCGTCCGTTCCGCTCGCAGCCGCTCGAGGCGCTCTTCCTGCCCGAAGGCCTGGACGCGGCGCACCGAGGGTTCCTCCTGGGCCGCGTCCAGTACGCCCTGATGGCGGCCGCGCTGATCATGCTGCTGCTCAACGGGCTGCGCTGACCGGCGATCAGCCCGTCGGCACAGGCAAGCCCGCCCGGGTGGCCCAGGTCCCGCGCGCCCACCAGAACCGCAGCAGCAGGCCCTTGGCGAGGGTGCTCAGCGCCACCGCCACCCACACGCCCACCACGCCCATGTCCAGGCCGACCGCCAGCGCCCAGGCGAGCGGCACGCGCGCGGCCGTGAGCACGCCGATGATCCACATGGGCGGCGTGGTGTAGCCAGCGCCCGCGAACGCGCCCTCGTAGACCATCTCGAAGCCCATGCCGACCCAGATCGTCGCCTGGACTCGCAGGTAGACGGCGGCCGCCGCGCGCACCACGGGGTCGGGCGTGAACGACGCCACCAGCGTGTCGGCGAACACAAACGCGATCAGCCCGCCCACCACCATGAACACCGTGCAGTTGCGTGCGGTGATCTCCACCGAGCGGCGCGCGCCCTCGGCGTCCTTGGCGCCCAGGTTCTGGCCCACCAACGTGGCGGCGGCGACCGCGAACCCGGTGGACGCCAGGTAGACGAAGGACTCCAGGCGGTGTCCCAGGCCGAGCGCGCCCATGTTGGTCTCGCCAAAGCGCACGATCAGGCTGCCGAGCACGACGTACACGCCCGAGAATGCAATCCCCGTCATGGAGATCGGGGCGCCGATCTTCACGATGTCGGCGAGCGTCGCGCGGTCGACCGACGGCATACGCGGCACGATCCCGTCCTTGGCCAGCACCACGAGGCCCACGCAGGCCGACAGGAACGCGGCGATCCCGGTCGCCCACGCGGCGCCCGCCACGCCCATCCCCGGGACGCCGAACCGACCCCAGATCAGCACGGGGTCCAGCGCCGCGTTCACCACAAAGCCCAGCGCCGCGATGGTGAGCGCCGCGCGCGAGTGCCCCAAGCCGCGGAACACCGCGCTGACGATGCCCTGCGCGAACAGCCCGACCCACGCGAGGGTCGCCGCGGTCAGGAAGCTGGTGGTGTGATGCCGGACCACCGGATCGATCACGCCCATCGCGTCCAGGTAGTGCGGCACCAGCACCTGGCCGCCCGCGATCGCCACGCCCCAGAGGACCAGCGCCACCAGCGCGCCGTGCGCGAGCACCTCACCGACCGCGTCGCGTCGGCCCTCGCCTTCACGTCGGGCCGACAGCGAGTGCACGCCGGTGCCCGCCAGCTCGGACAGCTGGTCGAGGATCCACCACCCAAAGCTCGCCACGCCCAAGGCGGTCAGTTCGGCGGTGCCCAGGTGCCCCACCCACCACGTGTCCGCGATCAGGTAAAGCGCGCGGACCCAGCCCAGCAGCACCATCGGCCACGCCACACGCCAGACCGCCACGCGCGGCGGGAGGCGGAGCAGCGGCGCGGGGGCTTGGGACAAGCGGACCTCTCGGGGGCCCCCCTGGTCACACGCCCCCGCGGAGAGCGCGAGCACGACGTGACACACCGGCACGCGACGACGGCGTTAGAGGCCGACCGCGCCGCGAACCCCTCGCACTGGCGATCTGGCAGGCCGCCCGTGAACGACACCTACGCCCCGTTCCAGCAGCCTGGCTTTCGCTCCTACTTCGCAGGTCGCGTGCTCTCCGTGGTGGGCAGCCAGATGCTGTCGGTCGCGGTGGGCTGGCAGATGTACGCCCTCACGAACGATCCCAAGGATTTGGGCTACGTCGGCCTAGTCCAGTTCCTGCCGCAGCTGGTGCTGTTCCCGGTGGCGGGCACGGTGGCCGACCGCGCGCGTCGAAACCGCATCCTCGTGGTCTGCTACGGCCTGTTCTTCGTGGGCGCGGTGCTGTTGGCTGGGATGTCCGCCACGCACCACGTCAGCCGCGAGGGCATCTTCGCCGCGCTCACCGTGATCGCGCTCGGTCGGGCGTTTGGCTCGCCGGCCTCGCAGTCGCTCCTGCCGCAGCTGGTCCCGGCCGAGGCGTTCCCCCGCGCCGCGTCGTGGTCGAGCTCCGCGTTCGGCGCGTCGGTGATCACCGGCCCGGCGATCGGCGGCGCGATCTACGGGCTGGTCGAAGGCCAGGGCGGCAACGGCGCGTTCGCGGCCTACGCCCTCGCCGCGGCCTGCATCGCGGGCTCGATCGCGGCGGCCAGCACGCTGCCGGACCTGCGCGCCGTGCACGAGGGCGAGCCGCCCGGCTGGGGTCAGGCGCTCGATGGCGTGCGCTTCATCTGGGCCAAGAAGATCCTGCTCGCGGCCATCACGCTCGACCTGTTCGCGGTGCTGTTCGGCGGCGCGGTCGCCCTGCTCCCCATCTTCGCGCGCGACGTGCTGCACACCGGCCCAGAAGGCCTGGGCATGCTGCGCGCGGCGCCCGCGGTCGGCTCGCTGGGCATGGCGGTGTTCCTGGCCTACCGGCCGCTGGAGCGAAACCTGGGCTTCAGGCTCTACACCGCGGTGGCCCTCTTCGGGGTCGCCACCATCGCCTTCGCGCTGTCGACCAACCTGTGGCTGTCGATGCTCGCGCTGCTGGTGACGGGCGCGGCGGACGAGATCAGCGTGTTCGTCCGGCTCAACGTGGTGCAGGCCGCCACCCCAAACCACGTGCGCGGTCGGGTGAGCGCCGCCGAGTTCGTGTTCATCGGCGCGTCCAATGAGCTTGGCGCGCTGGAGTCCGGCATGACCGCCGCGTGGTGGGGCGCGGTTCCCTCCGTGCTGTTTGGGGGCCTGGCCTCGATCGTCGTCGTGCTGGTGGGGGCCGGCCTGTCCCGTCAGCTCCGGCAGGTGGACCGGCTGGCCGATGTAAGGAATGACCCGGATCGTTCGATGACAACTCGGTGAGCGCGATAGACGCCCCCCTGCCGCACCGATAGCCCTACGTCCGGAGACAGGATGCACGTCGCCGCTGTCGGCTCTGCCTTTCCGCCCCACTTCTACGACCAGGAGACGCTGATCCGCGCCTTCGAGGTCGCCTGGGGAGCCACCCACCACAACACCGCCCGGGTGCGGCGCATGCATCAGGCGGTGCTGGTCGGCGGGCGGCACCTGGCGCTCCCGCTCCAGGACTACCTGACGCTGACGGGCTTTGGCGCGCGCAACGACGCGTTCATCCGCGTGGCGCTGGACGTGGCCGAGGAGGCCGTGAACGACGCGCTCACCCAGGCCGGCCTGACCGTCACCGACGTCGACGCCATCTTCTCAGCCAGCGTGACGGGCATCGCCACGCCCTCGATCGACGCGCGCCTGTTCCACCGCATGGGCCTGCGCCCCGACATCGTCCGCACCCCGATCTTCGGCCTGGGCTGCGTGGCCGGCGCCGCGGGCCTGTCGCGCCTGAACGACTGGCTCCTCGGCCACCCCGACGGCGTCGCGGTGCTGCTGTGCGTGGAGCTGTGCTCGCTGACCATCCAGCGCGAGGACTTCTCCGTCGCCAACCTGGTGGCGTCGGGCCTGTTCGGCGACGGCGGCGCGGCTGTGGTCTGCGTGGGCAAGGATCGCGCGGCGCGCATGGGCCTGGGCGGCCCCACCGTGGTGGCCACGCGCAGCCGGATGTACCCGGACAGCGAGCGCGTCATGGGCTGGGACATCGGCGACGACGGCTTCAAGGTCATCCTGGACAAGAGCGTCCCGGACGTGGTCACCACGTACATGCGCGACGACGTCGACGGCTTCCTCGCGGAGAACGGCCTGACCCGCGCGGACATCGGGAGCTGGGTGTGCCACCCGGGCGGCCCCAAGGTGCTCGACGCGTTCGAGTCCACGCTGGAGATCCCCAAGTCCGCGCTCGACCTCACGTGGCGGTCGCTGCAGCGCGAGGGCAACATGTCCAGCGCCAGCGTGCTGTTCGTGCTGCGCGACACGCTGGCCCAGGCGCGCCCGGAGCCGGGCACCTGGGGCATGATGCTCGCGATGGGCCCTGGCTTCTGCTCTGAGCTGGTGCTGCTGCGATGGTGACCGATCACGCGCTCTGGCTGGGGCTCATCGCGCTGACCACGGCGGAGCGTCTGGTCGAGCTCGTGGTGTCCAAGCGCAACGCGGCGTGGAGCCTGGAGCGCGGCGGCGTCGAATTCGGGTTTGGCCACTACCCGGTGATGGTCGTGATCCACACCGGCCTGCTGCTCGGCTGCTTGGCCGAGGTGCTGCTGGCCGACCGGCCCTTCCTCCCCGCGCTCGGCCTGCCGATGATCGCGGTGGCGATTGGCTGCCAGCTGCTGCGCTGGTGGTGCATCACCGCGCTCGGGCCCCGGTGGAACACCCGCGTGTTCATCGTCCCCGGCCTGCCGCGTGTGGTTGACGGGCCCTACCGTTGGATGAACCACCCGAACTACGTGGCGGTGGTCACAGAGGGTCTGGCGCTACCGCTGATCCACACGGCGTGGATCACGGCGGCTACATTCACGATCGCCAACGCCGCGTTGCTGGCGTGGCGCATCCGGGTGGAAGATCAGGCGCTGGCGACGCTCCCGGAGGCTCCATGACGGATCAGGATCTTCGCTCCACGATCACCGGCATCGCCCAGCGTACGCTCGGCTGGAAGGGCGCGCTCCCGGACGGCGACCTGGCGTCGCAGCTCGACAGCATGCAGCGCATGACGCTCGTGGTCGCCATTGAGGACCACTTCCAGATCGCGTTCGACGAGAACGACGAGGCCGAGCTCAAGACCCTCGAGGATCTGGTGCGGGTGCTCAAGAGCAAGAACGGGCCGGATGTCGACTAGCGCAAAGACCGTGCACGGCGCGCTCGATCTGGCCGCCCAGATCGACCGCGCGGGCACGGGTCTGCGCTTCCTGGACGGCCAGGAGCGCGACACCTTCTACGCGTGGCCGGTCGTTCGCGACCGCGCCACCGCGGCCGCCGGCGCCCTGCTGCGCGCGGGCGTGAAGCCCGGTGATCGCGTCGTGATCGTGCTGCCCACCGACGTGGTGTTCTTCGACGCGTACTTCGGCGCCATGTGGATGGGCGCGGTGCCGGTGCCGCTCTACCCGCCGGTGCGGCTGGGGCGCATGGACGAGTACGTCGAGCGCACCGCGAGCATGGTGCGCAACGTGTCCGCGGTGGCGGTGGTGAGCGACGCGCGCGTGGGGCGTGTGCTCGGCCGCGTGATCGAGGCCGCGCGACCGCCGCTTGGGTACCTCGACGTGTCCACGCTGAACGGCGCGCCCGCGCCCATCACCGCGCAGGATCCAGACGCGCTGTGCATGGTGCAGTTCTCGTCCGGCACCACCGTCGACCCCAAGCCCGTGGCGCTGACGCACGCGCAGGTGCTGGCGAACGCTGAGGTCATCCTCGAGCGCATCTTCGAGGGGAACGCGGTGGACGGTGATCCGCCCGCGGCCGGCGTGTCGTGGCTGCCGCTCTACCACGACATGGGCTTGATCGGCTGCGTGTTCCCGGCCCTGCTCGCGCCCGGTCCGCTCACGCTCATTCCGCCCGAGCGCTTCCTGCTCAAGCCCGCGCTGTGGCTGCGCGCGATCTCGCGCTGGCGCGGCACGGTGTCGCCCGCGCCCGACTTCGCGTACGCGCTGTGCGTGGAGCGCATCACCGACGAAGAGATGGACGGCGTCGACCTGTCGTCGTGGTCGCTGGCGCTCAACGGCGCCGAGCCGATCCGACCCGCCACCCTGCGCGCGTTCACTGAGCGCTTCGCGCGGTGGGGCTTCAACCCGCGCGCGATGACGCCGGTCTACGGCCTGTCGGAGGCGTCGCTCGCCGTGACCTTCACGCCCACGCTGCGCGGGCCGCGCGTGGTGCGCTTGGATCCGGACGCGCTCGCCACGGGCACCGCGGTCGACAGCCACACGGGCACCGAGCACGTCACGGTGGGCTCCGCGTTCCGCGGCTTCGCGATCGAGCTGCGCGGACCCGACGGCGCCGTGCTCCCCGAGCGCAAGACCGGTCGTCTGTTCGCGCGCGGTCCGAGCGTGATGCAGGGCTACCTGGGCCGCGACGTGCAGCCGATCGTCGACGGCTGGCTCGACACCGGCGACCTGGGCGTGATCGTCGACGGCGAGCTGGTGATCACCGGCCGCGCCAAGGACGTGATCATCCAGCGCGGACACAACCACGCGCCGCATGATCTGGAGCGCGCGCTGGACGTGGTGGAGGGCGTGCGCACCGGCTGCGCCGCCGCCGTCGCCGACCTCACCGAGGACGGCGAGCGTGTCTTGATCTTCGTCGAGGTGCGCGAGGTGCGGGAAGGCCAGGCCGACGCCTGCACGCAGGCCGTGCGCGCCGCGACCGGCCTCACGCCCGACCTGGTGGTGCTGCTGGAGCCGGGCACCCTGCCCCGCACGTCGTCGGGCAAGATCCGCCGCGCCGAGACGCTGCACCGATTCCGCGAGGGCACGCTCACGCCGCCTCGCGCCGTCACCCCCACCATGCTCGCCGGTGTGCTCGCGACGAGCTGGCTCGCTCACCTCAGGGCACGCTGGACGCGACCATGACGCTCGACCTGATCGTCGCAGGCGCAGGACCGGTGGGGCTGTCGGCGGCGATCGCCGCTCGGCTGCGCGGACTCTCGGTGGTGGTGATCGACCCGCACGAAGGGACGATCGACAAGGCGTGCGGCGAGGGCCTGATGCCCGCCACGCTCGACGCGCTCGCGTCGCTCGGCGTCGCGCGACCGCACGGCGTCCCCTTCCCGCAGATCCGATACATCCGCGACGGCGTGGTCGCGACCGGCACGCTGCCGAGCCCCGGGCTGGGCGTGCGACGCACCACCCTGCACGCCGCGATCGACGCGCGCGCCGCCGAGGTGGGCGTGGTGCGTGAGGTCGGCCGCGTCACCAAGGTGGAGCAGGACGCGGACGGCGTGATCGTCGACGGTCGACACGCGCGTTGGCTGATCGCCGCGGACGGCATGCACTCGTCGGTCCGCCGCAGCCTGGGCCTGGACGCGCCCGCGCCCGGCGCGCAGCGCTACGGCTTGCGCCAGCACTTCGCGGTCGCGCCGTGGTCCAAGTCGGTCGACGTCTACTGGGGCGAGGACGCCGAGGCCTACGTCACGCCGGTGGCGGACGATCTGGTGGGCGTGGCGCTGCTGTTCGGCGACGTGGCCCGCGCGCGCATCGCGGACGGCAAGGGCCCCGCGTTCGATCGCATCCTGAGCGCGTTCCCCGAGCTGCGCGCGCACCTGTCCAACCCGGCCACGCTGGTGCGCGGCGTCGGCCCGTTCCAGACGCGCAGCACGCGCCGCGTCGACGGCCACGTGCTGCTGGCGGGCGACGCCGCCGGCTATATCGACGCGATCACCGGCGAGGGCACCAAGGTGGGGATCCTGGCGGGCATCGCCGCCGCCAACGCGATCGCCGACGGCAAGCCAGAAGCCTACGAGGCGCAGTGGAACGCGCTGTTCCGCACGTACGCCATGGCCACCACCGGCCTGCTCAACCTGACCGGCTTTGGCCCCACGCGGCGCATCCTGCCGCGCTTCCTGCGCACCTTCCCACGTGTGTTCGACGCCGCGCTGAGCGTGCTCGCCGACTGATCCACCCCGCCGCTCATGTTATGGACCGGACCGGGGGAGCGCCGATGACCGCCTCGTGGACACATCGAACCGGGCTGGCCGCGCTGGCGCTGGTCGGCGCTTGTGGCACCTCGCTCCCGGGTGGACCGGGCGGACCGGGCGGCCCCGGCGGCACCACCGCGTGCACAGACGGCGTGACGCGCTGCACCGACAACACGCTCGAGACCTGCGCGGCGGGCGTGTACACCCCCACCCAGGCGTGCGGCGACGCGTGCGACCCCACGCTCGGCTGCGTGACCTGTGTGCCCGGCAGCGCGGTGTGCACCACCCGCGGCGACTCGCGCGTCTGCCGCGACGACGGCAGCGGCTACGACGACACCGTGTGCGACCCCGTGCAGGGCGTCAGGTGTGAGGCGACGTCGGGCCTGTGCGAGGGCGCGTGCGCGCCGCAGAACCTGTCCACCAGCTACATCGGCTGCGAGTACTACCCGACCATCACCGGCAACCCGGTCGGCTCGACGATGCACTTCGCGGTGGCGATCGCCAACACCACGCGCGCGGCGGCGAACGTGACGATCGACGGCGGCGGACTGACCACGCCGGTCACGCTCACCGTGCGCGCCAACAGCGTCGAGGTTCAGACGCTGCCGTGGATCGACGCGCTCAAGCTGTGCAGCAGCACGGCCACCACCGCCACCTGCGGCGGGCCGGAGTCCTACGGCGCGCTCGTGCCGGACGGCGGCTACCACCTGCGCGCCACGCAGCCCGTCACGGTCTACCAGTTCAACCCGCTCGAATACACGGTGAACGGCGAGTTCTCGTTCACCAACGACGCGTCGCTGCTGCTGCCGGTGAACGCGTGGACCGGATCCTACGTGGTGGCGGCGTGGCGTCGATCGGAGTTTGCGCCGCCCATGACCGGGCCCAGCCTGCTCGCGGTCACGGCGTCGCAGGACGACACCCACGTCACGATCGTCGTCACGGCGGACACCATCGCCGCGGGAGGCGCGCCGCAGTTCATCCCGGGCGTGCCGCAGACGGTGACGCTGAACCAGGGCGACGTGCTCGAGCTCGCGTCGAGCAACGCCGCGGTGGTGCAGACGTCGGATGATCTCAGCGGCTCGCTGGTGGCGTCGGACAAGCCGGTGCAGGTGATCGGCGGCGCGTTCTGCGCGTTCGTGCCCAACGGGAACGTCGGGTACTGCGACCACCTGGAGGAGTCGATGTTCTCGGTGGAGTCGCTCTCCACCCGCTACCTGGTGACCGCGCCCGCCGTGCAGCGCCTGCCCAACGGCAAGGCGCAGGTGGTACGGATCATCGCGACGCAGCGCAACACCGCGCTCACGTACGATCCACCGCAGGCCGGCGCGGCGACCACGATCGCGCTGCCCGGCCAGTACGTCGATCTGGTGGGCGTGAACACGGACTTCCTGATCACCGCCAACCACAAGGTGTTGGTGGCGCAGTACATGGAGGGCCAGGAGGCGGGCGGCAACACCGGCGACCCGGCGATGACGCTCGCGGTGCCGGTGGACCAGTACCGCGACGAGTACCTGTTCCACGCGCCGGTGAACTACGAGCAGAACTACGTGAACGTCACCGCGCTCGACGGCGCGACGGTGAAGCTGGACGGCGTGCCCGTCACAGGGTTCACGCCGATCGGGCAGACGGGCTTTGGCGCGATCCGCGTCCGGCTCGACAACACCGGCGACGGCAACCACACCATCAAGGGGTCGGACGCGTTCGGGATCACGGTGTACGGCTACGGCCAGTACACCAGCTACGGCTACCCGGGCGGGCTGGACCTGAGCTTCCTCGCCAGGCCCTGAGCGCGCGCGGCCAAGCGCAGCGCGGCCCGCGCACACGACGCGGACCGCACGCGCGCGGCGACTACTGCAGGCAGCGCGCGCCGTTGGCGCAGACGCTGGTGACCACGTTGAACAGCGCGCTCTGCACGTCGACGCTGCTGCCGTCGGCCTGCGGGACGCTGACGACCACGCGGTAGACGCCGTCCTCAAGCGCGACGCCGCCGACCACCGGCTGGTGCGCCGGCATGCGGAAGCGCCACGTGAACGTGCGGTCCTCGTGGTCGATCTTGCCGTCCTCGTCGTTGTCGGCGTAGGTCGGCGACTCGGCCATGTTCACGTCGAAGTTGTAGTCGTCGCTGTCGACGGGCGTGCCGTTCGGGCGCAGCACGGGCGTGCCGTCCTCGTGCACCAGACGCGCGGTGGGCGCGCCGAGCCACGGGTCCTGGCCGTCGATGGTGAACTCGATCACGCCGTTGTGCGGGACGAACTCAGACACGTCGGTGACGACCGTGTTGCCGTTGATCGACGACTCCACCTGGTAGGGCTCGGACACCGCGTAGGGGAACGGCTCCAGGCGCGCGGGCTCGTCCGTCGGGCAGGTGCCGGCGCGGTACTGCGCGTACAAGCGGCGGATCTGGTCGGACAGGTAGACGCCCTGCTTGGGGCCCCACAGCGCGCCGGACGCCTCGTAGCCGCCCAGGAACCAGTCCTCTTCCAGGATGGCGTAGCCCAGGTAGTCCTGCGTGTAGCCCAGGTAGAGGAAGTCGGTGATGTCGGGGTTGTCGGCCTGGATGTCGGCCATGAGCTTCTCGGCGAGCAGCGTGCCGGACTCGCCGGGCCAGGTCATCACGGCGAAGGGGCCGATCTTGCCGACGGTGATGTCGGTCTGGGTGGGCGCGGGGAACTGCTCGTTGAACGGGATGCAACTGTCGGCGAGCGACCAGTCGTAGGTGGTGGCCGGGTCACACGTGCCGCTGCCGTTGCCGCAGTAGACACCGCCGTACTCGAACGGGAACTCGTTGTCGGCGTAGCCGATGAGCTGGCGGTTGATGCCGACGCGGTGAACCTGCAGGTCGATCTCGGGCTCGGTCTCCCACTGGATGTCGGCGAGCTTGGCCTGCACGGCGTTCGCGACGGCCCAGCCGGCGCGGCGCTGCTGCAAGAAGCCGTTGGGCGACTCCGCCGCCTCGGCGTCCAGCGGCGCGGCGACCGGGTCGGCCGGCGACATGTCGGCGCCCCAGGCGTTGAACATGATGGCGTCTACGGGGTGATCGAAGCGGTCCTCGATCGCCTCTTCGATGGCGCCGCTCACGTCCTGCGACAGGTACAGGGTGTCGCGATCGAACACCGTGCCGTGCACCGCGTAGGCGAGCAGCACCGACTTGATCTCGCCGTCCTTCTCGATGGCGATCATCGGCGTGGTGCCGTTCTGGTGGTCGCCGTCTTCGCAGCGGCGGTCGTTGTGGCCGTCGGGGCAGTCGGTGGTGACAAAGCCCACGCGGCCAGGGCCCATGTCGGTCACCGAGTCCGCGATGGCGCCGGCCACGTCGTCCACGAAGCGGCTGTAGAACTCGGGGTGGAACTTGTCGGCGATGATGTCGAACAGGCTGGTGCCGTCCGCGCCGGAGTTCAGCACGCCGCCGGGGCCGGAGTGCGTGTGCGTGGCGCCGAGCAGGATGGCGTGGTCGAGGTCACGACCGACCAGCTCCGAGGCCTTCTCGACGATGTCGGTGCGCAGCTGGCTGAACACGCCCACGGAGTCGAGGCGCACGAAGATCGCCTCGTGGCCCGGGCCACGCGACAGCGTCATGACCTTGATCTCCGGGTGGCCATGGATGTTCTTGGTGCCCGGGTAGATGTCGGAGAAGGGCGACGGCGAGCTGATGCCGACGCTGGGGCCGTAGCCGACGGTGCCCACGCCCACGGGGGCCGGCACGCGGCGACGGGCAAAGCCGACCTGCAGCGCGCCCGGGGTGGAGATGTCCGGGCCTTGGTAGGCGCAGCCCGGCCCGTCCGTGTCGACGTCCCCACCCGGCTTGTCGGTGTTGCAAGAGACCAGAAGCGAAGCGACGAACAGAGCGCGCAGGCGCATGGATCCTCCGGGAAACGGCGCATCCTCCCCCCGACAGGCCCCGTCGTCAACCTCAATTGGCGTGAGGCGCGCGCCGACGGCGTTGGCAATCGTTCGTCAACGGCGCCGCACAGTCCGTTTCTGCGGGTAGAACGGCGCCAACGGAGTCCCACACATGCTCACGTCCCTGCTCTTCGTCGGTTTCGCGTTCGCCCAAGAGGCCCCCGAGGCCGATCCGGCCTGGTCGCACATCGTCAACGGCAAGACCGAGAAGGGCTTCAAGGCCGCGGTCGGCATCGGCTTCATGATGGGCGACTACCGGTACCAGTCCTGCTCGGCGTCGCTCATCACGCCGCACATGCTGCTCACCGCCGGCCACTGCACGGCCGAGATCGAGGCCCAGTCCGGCCTGACCGACGCGCAGGTGGTGGCCGCCGGCGCCGCCTTCGTCGGCCCCGAGGTCGAGAGCGCGCCCACGGTGGTCGGCTTCAAGGCGCTGAAGGTGCACCCCAAGTACACGAACAACGGCCAGGTCATCCGCAACGACATCCAGGTCATCGTGCTCGACGAGGACGTGGACCAGACCCCCGTGTGGTTCCAGACCGAGGCGCTCACCCCCGAGACGGCGATCGGCCAGGACGTCGTGTCCGTCGGCTACGGCATCACCAGCTCGGCCAACCAGAACTCGTCGGGCATCAAGCGCTCGGCCACGCTGGTCCTGTCGGACATGGACGACCAGTTCCTGTACACCGAGGCCGCGGGCAACAAGAACAACGCCAACGTGTGCAGCGGCGACTCCGGCGGTCCGCAGTACCACAAGGACGCCAACGGTACCTGGACGCAGTGGGCGGTGCACAGCTTCGTCTACTCGCTGAGCGCGGCCCAGCCCGACCCCTGCCTTGTGGCCTCCGGGAGCACGCGCACCGACGTGTTCGCCGACTTCATCCTCAACCAGGTCGAGGCCGAGTACGGCACGACCGACCGCTGCGAGATCAACGGCAACTACGACGACCGCGTCTGCGACACCGACTGCGCGGACCCGGACCCGGACTGCGACCTGGACACCAACGGCGACGGCCTAGTGGACGACAGCGAGTTCAACAAGGCTGACGTGAACGGCGACGGTTCGGTGTCGGACAAGGAGCTTGTCCGCGCGCAGACTGGCGGCTGCAACCAGACGGGCACCGCGCCGCTCGGCCTCGTCGGCCTCGCGTTCGCCGGCCTGGCCCTGCGCCGCCGCCGCTAGACGCCCCGCCGCCCCGCGCGTCGACAGGATATCGGTGCCCGGGGAGACGGACGCATGTCGCGCATTCATCAGGCTCTGTCGGCGCTGAGAAGCCACGACGGAAGCGCCATCCGGCCCGGACGGCCTGCGGACGACGCGCTGCTCGAGCTGCTCGTCCACATGGCCTCTACCGACGGCGTGTTCGACGACGAAGAGATGGCCCTGTTGTACGGCGTGGTGCCCGGCTGGAGCCCCACCCAGTTCCGCGCCCTGATCGGCCGCATCATCGCTGAGCCGATCGACCTGCAGCGCATGGCCGCCGCCTGGGACTCCGACGACGCCCGCTGGACCGCGCTGCGCTTCGCCGCCCGCATGGCCTGCCGCGACGGCCGGTTCGACCCCGAGGAGCGCAGCTTCCTCCAAGACCTGGCCGACGTGCTGAACATGTCGAACGCGCTGGACCGCGTCCTGCGCGAGGTCGCCGGCCCGCCCGCCGACCGCCTGGACCCCACCCGCCTGGCCGCCCTGGTCGCGTCGCTCAACTGGGGCGCCGCCGTGTTCCTGCCGGGCCCCGTCGCCAGCGAGGACCTCAAGCCCGTCGTCCCCAACGACGCCACCCCGGTCGTGCGCGTGGGCGTCGACCACGCCGAGGTCATGGGCATCTACGCGGAGGGCCTGGTCGCGCGCTTCCTGGAGGGCGTGGCCTTCCTGCCGTGGGCCAAGATCGTCGGCTGCACCAGCGGCACCACGCTGGAGTCGTCGGTCCGACTGAACACCGAGGACGGCCGCGCGTGGTCGCTGGTGGACGCGCGCATGTCCGGCATCGCCATGCTGATCGACCGCCTGCACCGCACCGACGCCGACGCCCCCACGTCCGCCGCCCCCGACATCCGCCGCGTCGTCGCGAAGGATCCCACCTGGGACGACTCGGGTCAGGGCTGAGCATGGGCCACGGCGTCGCGTTCGTCGACCTGGACAGCACCCTCATCGACGTGAACTCGGGCACCCTGTGGGCCCGCCACGAGTGGCGCGTCGGCCGCCTGGGCACGCTCGACGCCGTGCGCGCCGCCATGTGGCTCGGCCGCTACGCGCTGGGCGACGACAGCCTGGACCTGGCGCTGGCCCACGCCGCGTCGCTCTACAAGGGCATGCCCGAGCCCACCATGCGCGACGCCGTCGCCGCCTGGTTTGCGGTCGAGGTCCGCCCCCGCGTGCGCCCCGGCGGCCTGGCGGCGATCGCCCAGCACCGCGCCGACGGCGAGCGCGTCGTCCTGGCCAGCTCCACGTCGCAGTTCGCCGCCGCCTGCGCCCAGGCCGAGTGGGGCCTGGACGACACCGTCAGCACCGTGGTCGAGGTGGTCGACGGCGTGCTCACAGGCGGCATGACCACCAGCGCGTTCGGGCACCACAAGCTGGTCGCCTGCGAGGTCTGGGCCGCCCGCCACGGCGTCGCCCTGGCGGACTGCACCTTCTACACCGACAGCTACAGCGACCTGGCCCTGCTGGAGAAGGTCGGGAAGCCCGTGCTGATCGACCCGGACCGCAGGCTTGCGCGGGTGGGCGCGGCGCGCGGGTGGCCGGTGGTGGACTGGGGTCGGTCGGCGGGCTGAGGGGGGCGCGCGCCTGTTCGGCGAGGCTCGTCGTCGAGGCGGAAATGCGGAGGCGGTGTCGATCGGGATGGTCGGCGCGCGCGGTAGCCGGGCGGTCGTGGAGCCACGATGGCCGAGCCGCCAACCCCGACCGATGTTCCGCTGCTTGAGCAACTGGCCCGCGCCGTAGACAGCCGCGCCTACAGCCACCGCACGCGCGACGCCTACGTCTACTGGGTGCGACGCTTCATCCTGTTCCATCACAAGCGGCACCCGGCGACCATGGGCGTGCCCGAGGTCACGCAGTTCCTGACCTCGCTCGCGGTCGACGAGGAGGTTGCGCCGCCCACCCAGAACCAAGCGCTCAGCGCGATCCTGTTCCTCTACCGCCACGTCCTGAAGCTAGACCTCCCGTTCCTGGACCGGGTGGTCCGCGCGAAGACCACCCGGCGCATGCCGGTCGTGCTCACGCGCGACGAGGTCCACGCCGTCCTCGACAAGCTGGACGGCGCGGCGCGGCTCCAAGCGTCGCTTCTGTACGGTGCTGGGCTGCGACTGCTTGAGTGCTGCAACCTGCGTGTGAAGGACGTCGACCTGAGCGCGAAGCAGATCACCGTGCGCGGCGGCAAAGGAAACAAGGACCGCCTCACCATGATCCCCGCCGCGCTCATCGAGCCGTTGCAGCAGGCCATCCGAGCGACCCTCGCCCAGCACACCGCAGACTTGGACCGTGGCGGTGGCTGGGTCGCCCTTCCGGGTGCCCTGGCGCGCAAGTACCCCCGCGCCGGCCGCGATCCCGGATGGCAGTGGCTGTTCCCGTCGCCCCGGACGTTCACGGACGCCGCGACCGGCCAGGTTCGGCGCCACCACCTCCACGAGTCTCTCCTGCAGCGCAACGTCCGCGAGGCCGTCGTCGCCGCTGGCGTCCACAAGAACGCCACCTGCCACACCTTCCGCCACTCGTTCGCCACCCACCTCCTGGAGGACGGCTACGACATCCGCACGGTCCAAGAGCTGCTGGGTCACGCCGACCTCAACACGACGATGATCTACACCCACGTCCTCGGCCACGGCCCCGGCGCCGTCCGCAGCCCGCTCGACCGATTCGGGCCTCCGACGGGCCGGAGATAGGCGGACGGAACTTGCGGCCCATTTCGGCGCGCGGGAGGCGGGAGGATCGCGGTGGGCGCGGGCTTGGCGGGGCGGGCGTAGGAGTGGGGATAGGTCGACGGATTTGCGGCGTTCGGGGTTGTTAATTGTTGTGCCTAAGACAAGTTGGACGGACAGCAGTTTCCGGCTCATCGCGGGTTCATCGCACCGTCGTGAGTGGGCGGAGGCGGATCCGCTGGAAGACCCTGACCTCGCTCCGCCTGGCTATCAGCGTCGTCACGCCTCGCGGCGCGTCGCAACGGTGG
>CAIOSP010000185.1 GCA_903861005.1 uncultured Pseudomonadota bacterium | reverse complement strand
GCGCGGTGAGCGGTCCGACGCCGCCGCGCGACCTCAGCGCAAGATCCGTCGCGTCTCCCGGTCCAGCACGCGCTCCGACAGCGCGCCCGATCCTACCGACACGACGCGACCCTCCTTCGAGATCCACACCGTCGACGGGACGACGTCCAGCTGCAGCGCCTCCAGCAGGTTGCCCGTCGTAGATGCGAGCGGCCCACCGAGACCGTAGGCGGCCGCCGCGCGCCGCGTCGCGGCAGGGTCCGACACGACCGAAACGGACAGGAAGCGCACGCCCTGGCTCGCGTAGCGCGCGCGAACTACCTCGTACGCGGCGGCCTCCGCAGCGCACGCGCCGCAGCCCGGGAGCCACACGTGGATCACCTCGGGCATGCCGGCGACGGACGCGTCGGCCACCGGCTCCAAGAGCCGGACGGGGAGCGTAGGAAGCGGCCGGTCGACGTGCTCGACGGGACCCTGCCAGCGGGTCCAGCCGAACAGCCCGATCATCAGCGCCACGGCGCCGACGACCAACGCACGCAGCATACGATCGGAGTGCAGCGGCGTCGTGTCCACGGCGTCCTCGTCCGTCTCACGGTGGTGCAGGGTCAGGTTGGGCATGGTGGAGTGTAGACACCGCGGGCGTGTCGTCCATTCACCGCGTCGCGCCCAAGACAAGCGCCGTCGTTCACTTGCCCGCGTGGTGAGCGCGCGCGTGCTCCCGGATCTCCGCGACCGTGTGGTGCGTGTAGTCGCGGTTCAGCGTCGCCACGATCGAGCGCGCCACTTGCGGCGAGAGCTCCTTGCGCACCCGGCCGAGGAAGACCGGCGAGGCCATCAGGTAGAGGTGCGCGAACCGGTGCTGCTCAAGGTCCTGATGAAGCTCCGCGGCGAGATCGTGCGCGACCTTGAGCTCTTCATTCTCATGCGGGTCGGTCTGCGCGCCGTACGCCGATCGCACGCTGCCGCCGGTGTTGACGCGTCCGGCCCGATCGCTCACGAGCTCAGACGTCTTCATGCGGACCTGGACGTGCTGCTCGTCCTTCAGCTCCGTCAGCGTGTCGAGCTTCGCGTCGGTCCGGAAGATGCGCGTGCGCCCCGCGTCCGCCACCACGAGCCAGGTCTCATCGTTCGCTTGTCCCAAAGGACACCTCCCATCGCGCCCGACAAGGGTCGCGCACCCTCTACATGGTCGCCCGGAGCGGTCCGGGGACAACTCGAACGGGTTTCATGACCAACCGGGGCAGTGGGTCATCATGGGTCTCATGATTTGGAAAACCGGCTGGGCCTGAGCACCCCGACCCGGTCACGACGAGACAGCCGGTGCTGCCCTTCGACAGGCCCTCGACCGTGCCGTCGGATGCGCCACCCTTCGCGGCGCTCGCCGGGCCGAGTATAGTGTCATACGCTCTTTGAGAAGGCGGTTCCCATGCACCTTGTCCTCTTGCCGGGGATGGATGGAACGGGCGCTCTCTTTCGGCCGCTGGTGCGCGCCGTCAGGGACTCGGCGACGACGTCCGTGGTCGCCTACCCGGCGGATGCCTCCCTCACGTACGCCGACCTGCACGCGCATGTGATGGACCACCTGCCGAGGGACCGCGAGTTCGTCCTGGTCGCGGAGTCGTTCTCTGGACCGATCGCGCTCTCGGTCGCTGCTATGCGGCCGGCTGGCCTGCGCGCGGTGGTGCTCTGCGCAAGCTTTGTCTCCAGCCCGTCGCGCCTGCTCCCGCGGTGGCTCGCGCCCGCCATTCGCGCGAGGATGTTCAAAGCGGCGCCGTTCTGGATCACCAGTGCGATGCTGCTGGGACGTGGCGCGCCGCCGGACCTACGCCTGCTGCTCCACCGGTCGCTCCGCCTTGCCGGGCCAGAGGTGCTGGCCGCCCGCACGCGCCAGATCCTGAGGTTGGATGCCCGTGCGCCGCTGTCCGCCTGCCCGGTGCCGGTCCTCTACCTCAAGGGCGAAGACGACAGGATCGTCGGCCCATCCAACGCCAAGACGATCACCGCGCTGAACCCCACGGTGACCGTGCGGAGCGTGGCGTCGCCGCACTTGGTGCTGCAGGTGGCGCCGGACGAGGCGTTCGAGCAGATCTGGCGCTTCGTGTCGGAGCTGTGAGCCACGCTCCGCCCACACGGCGGGATGCGGCGCGCGGCCCGCGCTACGGCGCCAACAACGTCATGTAGTCCACCGGCTGCACCGGGTTGAACGTCCCCGTCCACTGCCGCGCGGCGATCTCCACCAGCTCCGGCACCATCGCGGGCGTCACGCCCCAGGCGGCCAGCGAGCGGGGCACGCCGCCGCGGTCCAGCAGCGACTCCAGGAACGGGATCAGGTCGGTCGCCACGCCCAGGTGCCGCAGCATGTAGGTGAGCTCGGCGTAGACCGCCGCCGCCGCCGGATCGGCCGCGTTGTGTCGGATGACGCGCGGCAGCATCAGACCCACCGCGGCGCCGTGGGGCAGGCCGAGCTTGGCCGACAGCGCGTTCGCGCAGGCGTGGGCCGCGCCCAGCATGCTCGCCTCCACGCACAGGCCCGCGTCGAACGCGCTGTACAGGGCACCCTCGCGCGCGTTCAGATCGTCGGGGCGGTCGAGCAGCGTGTGCAGGTGGCCCGCCAGGTTGGTGAAGGTCTGGATGGCCTCGGCCGTGACCTGCGGTGTGCGCGCGGTGCACACGGCGGACTCCACCGCGTGGCCGATCGCGTCCAGGCCCGCGTACACGGTGGTGAGGCGCGGCGCGCTCAGGGTCAGGCGGCGGTCGAGCACGACCAGACGCGGACGCAGCGTGGTGGTGCCGCACGCCATCTTCTGCCCGTCCGACGCGCGGCGGATCACCGCGAACGACTGCGCCTCGCTCCCGGTGCCCGCGGTGGTGGGCACGGCGACGATCGGCAGCACCGGGTTGGGCGCCTTGCCAAAGCCCCACCAGTCCTCCACGCGGCCGCCGTTCGCCAGCAGCAGCGCCGCACCCTTGGCGGTGTCGAGCACGCTGCCGCCGCCGATCGCCACCACGCCGTCAGGGCCGTAGGCCCGGGCCGCGTCGGCCGCGCGCGCCACGTCCTCGTCGCAGGGGTCGGAGATCACGTCGGCGTACACTTCGACCATCACGCCTGCCGACCACAGCAGCGCCACCGCGACGTCCACCCATGGCGTGGCGCGCAGGCCCGCGTCGGTCACCAGCCACACGCGCGTGACGCCCAAGCCGGCGGTCGCGCGTCCCAGCGCGTCAAGCGCCTCGCCACCCGTCAGGTCGGCGTCGTCCGTGAAGCGATCGATCACGATCGGATCAGGCGAGCCGTGCCGCGACGGGAGCAGGGCGTCCACGGCCGCCTACTTGCCGTCGATGGCGTACAGGTGCGTCTGCGTGGCGACGTAGAGCACGCCGTTGGCGAGCACGGGCGTCGAGTAGATCGGCGCGGAGAGCGAGATCGCGGCGACCTCGTTGAGTGTGCGACCCGTGCTCAGCACGTGAAACACGCCGTCCTCGTCGCCGATCATGACGTAGTCACCGGCCACCATGGGGGAGCCCCAGATGTGCGCCTTGGTGTCGACCTTCCACTGGAGCACGCCGGTCTTCTCGTCCACGCAGTACACGCGGCCCTCGTAGTCCGCAGCGTAGACTAGGCCGTCTGACACGGCGACGGTGGAGATCGACCGGCCGATGCCGTCAAACGTCCAGACGGGCTTGGTCTCACCCTTGGCCCACGGCACCACGGCCTGCAGGCGGCCCACGCCGGGGCCGTGCTCGGGGTCCTGGCCAATGGCGAAGAACACCATGCCGTCCGCGAACACCGGCGTGGCGATGGTCTCGCTGGGGCCGTCGTACGACGTGTACTTGCGCGGGTTGCCGGCCTCGTCCTTCCAGTAGGTGGGCGGGTTGCAGTCCATGCGCCAGCGCTCGTTGAGCACGTGCAGGCCGGTGGCGTCCACGCCGGGCACCGGGTCGAACCCGTACATGAACGCGTCGCCCGCGCCGAACACCAGCGTGGCAGGGCTCTTGCCCTTCTTGGGGACGTAGAGCGGCGACGACCAGTTGGCGTGAAGCAGCCGCTCGCTGATGCCGACGGCCTCTTCGCCGATCAGCGCGCCGGTGTGGCGGTCGAGCGCGATGAGCGCGGGCGCGAACGGCGACGGGATGTCGATGTGCGACCAGTCCACGCCGTTGGACGTCGCGACGTACAGCCGGTCGCCCACGATCAGCGTGGAGTTGGACGACGCGTTGTGCGTGAACACACCGAGCTCTTCCGGCATGTCGAACAGCCACAGGATGTCGGCGTCCACGTCGGGCAGCAGCTCGGGCGCGGGCAGGCCGCCCTTGGACATGTAGGCGGACTCGTCCTGGTAGCCCTGGTTTCCGTTGCGCAGCCCGTTGACGTCGAGCGCCGCGATCTCACCGCGCGACGTCACGACGTACGCGATGTCGTCGACGATCGCGAGCGACGACGTGAGGCCGAGCCAGTCCCAGTCGTTCACCTTGCCCGACCCGAGCTTGGGCACGGTCATCTGCCACAGCACCGACCCGTCCGCCTCGGACAGCGCAAGCGCCACCGAGTAGTCGCCGGTGAAGCCCGCGCGCCGCGCGAGCGCGTTGTTGGTGCCGACGAACACGCGACCGTCCGACACCGTGGGGTTGCCGTAGGTCTGCGAGCCCAGCTTGGCGACCCACTTCACGCCCTTGGTGGTGGCCATGTCCACCGTCTCGGTGCCCGGCACGAACTTGCCGGGGTCGAACGAGATGGGCACCACCTTCTCGGACGCGACCATGTTGCGAGACGGGGTGCGGCCCCAGAAGGGCCAGTCCGCGGCGTGGGCCGGAGCCCCGGCCAGCGCGAGCAACAGCAGCGCGGTCACTTGGCCTCCTCAGTGCGCGTGATCGAGACGTTGTCGACGTAGACGCGGTGCAGGCTGCGCGGCGCGAACCCGTACACACCCGGCGCGCCGTGCGTGTGGATCTGCGCCTGCTTCACCTCGATGGTCCAGGCGGTAGGCTCGGCCTCGCCGCGCGGCCACACCTTGGCGCGGATGACGCCGCTGCCGTCGGGGTTGGTGATCACCTGCGTCACCTCGCGGTACCACACGTCCGGCTTCATCTCGAAGGGGACGCTCTCCTTCACGCGCTCCTGGTTGGAGCTGACCTCGAGCACGCGCTGATTGGCCTTCACGGCGATCAGGTAGCGCTGGTTGATCAGGCCCACGATCGACATCTGGCGCGCGTCGCCGTGGGTCATCACGTCCGCGGCGAGCGTGTAGTTCGTCTCGTCCGGGTGGCCGATGAAGGTGATCGCGCGCTGGAAGAGCACCTTGTCGAGCGTCTTGGCGAGCACCTTGCTGCCGTCCACGTCGCGCACGTCCCACTTGAAGCGCGCGCCGATCCACGGGAGCGGCGGCCAGCCGAAGGTGGCGCCGGTCGGGTCGGTCTCGGTGACGGGGATGGCCTCAAAGTCCTCGGCGAACGGGACGCCCGCGACCGTGCGGCCGCGCGTCGTGCCCTCCAGACCCTTGGCGTAGACCTTCCACGCGCCGGCGGTGAGGCCCGCGTCCGCAGGCGCCACCAGGGCCCCCGCGACGAACTTGGCGTTCATGGTGGACTTGACCTTGGCGGTCGGCGGGATCCACGACTCGGCGCGCTCGGCGATGGTGTGGCCCACCACGCGCCCGTGCGCGTCGAGCAGGTCGACCTCCAACGTGACCTTGTCGCCGGGGCGCAGCAGCACCTCGGCGGGGCGCACGCGCAGGCGCGCCGCGGGGCCCGCCGGCGGCAGGTCGAGCGCGGCGGGCGTGGTGGCCTTGTGCGGCGTGGGCACGCCGAACGCGTAGAGGCGCTCGGTGGTGAGCACGAAGATGCGACCGTCGGCGATGGACGGCGACCCGAGCGCCTCGCCCTGGAGCTGGATGTTCACCTGCTCCTCAGCGCCCTCGCGGCTGACCTTGAGCACGTGGAAGGTGCCGTCGCGCATGGGCAGGTACAGGCGTCCGTCGGCCCACAGCGGCGACGCGTGCAGCTGGTCCACGCTGATCGACTTCTTCCACAGCGTCGCGCCGGTGGCCGCGTCGATCGCCATCAGGTCGCCGACCGGCGTCACCTGGTAGACCACGCCGTCCACCAGCACGGGCGAGCTCGACCCGCCGACCACGTCGTCGTTCTGCCAGGCCTTGGACGTGAGCACGGGCGAGGTGCCGTCGGTCTGCGGCGTGGTGGCGCCGGTCACGTCGTACGCGACCATACGGCCCGTGCGGGTGCTGTCCAGGTTCTCCTTGTCGTGCGCGACGATCAGCAGGTTGCCGAACAGCACAGGCGAGCCGTCCACGCCTGCGGTGGACACGGGCGCGCGCCACAGCGCGTCGCCGGTGGCGGCGTCGATGGCGACCAGGTTGCCGCAGCCGGTGGCCGCGTAGAGCACCACGCGGCCGTCGCGCACGGTGACCAGGGCGGTGGACATGGAGTTGTCGATCGGCTGGATGCCCGGCGTGGAGTTCCACACCGCAGCACCCGTGGCCTTGTCGAACGCGTAGAAGCGGTCACGCGCCGGACCCTGAAGGCCCCACGCCGCCGTGACCACGTGGATGATGACCAGGTCACCCACCACCACCGGCGCGCCGGTGCGGCCGTTGGGGAAGGTCATGCGACCCCACGCCTCTTGCAGCGGCACCGTCCACAGGATGTCGCCCGCGGGCGAGAACGCCATCACCTCGCCCGCAGACGACTGCAGGTAGATGCGGCCGGTGCTGGGATCGACCGTGGGCGCGCCGATCGCGTAGCGGTTGTAGACCACGTCCGACAGGAAGTCGCGGAAGGTCTTGTGCCAGGTGATGGCGCCCGTGGCGACGTCACGGCGCTCCAGGAACTCGTTGACGTTGGCGCCGGTGCCCTCGTAGCCCCACACGTAGAGCGAGTCGCCGAACACCACGGGCGTGCCACGGCCGGACGCCGGCGCGGACCAGAGCAGGTGGTCGTCCAGGCCGAAGTGCTCGACCAAGCCCGTCTCGTCGGAGCGCCCGTCCTGGTGCACGCCTCGCCACGTGGTCCAGTCGTCCGCGAACGCCGGGGAGGCCAGGAGGCTCCAGGCGGCTGCCAGCCACAAGGGACGGAACATCGGCTCCTCCAGACGCGCGGACACGTAACCCGTCAACCCCCCACGCCCGCGCGGCCCCAGTCGAGGATGGTCAAGAACGGTGTGCCCCGCCGTTCCCGCGTCCGACGTGCGCGTGCTACCGAGGCGCGGGAGGTCTCATGCGTCACACCCTGCGCCCCGTGTTGGCGGCCCTGCTCGCCGCGTGCGGCACGCCCGCGACACCCCCGTCGGCGACCACGGTGCCTGCGACGGCCCCAGGGGACACGCCGACGACCCCGACGGCAGGCGCGGCCACCGGCGTGGGCGACGGGTTGACGCCGCCGGGTTGGGATCGCGGCGTGGCCGGCTACATCCCGCCCGGCTCCACCACGATGCCCGAGGCCTCCATCTGCCCGCCCGACCACGCGGGACTGGGCTGCTTCTCGCAGATCCCCGGCGGCACGTTCGACATGGGCGCGCAGTCCACCGACCCGTCGGCGCCTGGCTACGACCCCCAGGCCAAGCCCGACGAGGGCCCGGTCCACAAGGTCACCGTGCCCGCGTACTTCATGATGCAGAACGAGGTCATCGCGCAGCACTACGAGGCCTGCGTGCGCGCCAAGGCCTGCTCGGCCGACGAGATCCTGCGTGACTCACCCGTGGCCACGTTCGGCGGGACCGACGGCGACCTGCCGGTGGTCGGCGTGACCTGGAAGGGCGCGCAGACCTACTGCGCAGCGATCGGCGCCCGACTGCCCACCGAGGGCGAGTGGGAGCTGGCCGCGCGCGGCGTGGACGGTCGCCAGTTCGCGTTCGGAAACACCCCCCGCTGCCCCGGCGCGTCGCCCACACGCGACGAGGACTCCGAGGTGATGAACACCTGCAAGCCGGTCATGGAGGTGCTGAAGGCGGACATGCCCGAGGCCGAGTCCGAGCGCCTGTTCGACAAGGTGGGCGCCACGCTGTCGCCAGACCAGATCCTAGGCATGTGCAGGCGCGTGGTCGACCTGCCCTCCGCTGAGAAGCGCAAGGTGATCGAGGCGATGTTGCTGGAGCGCCCGACGCCGACCGAGGTGCCCGAGTGCACCGCGACCGGTCCACGCTACCCGAGCGACGTCCGCCTGCGCAACCCTGAGGGCATCGACGGCCTCAGCGGCAACGTGGCTGAGTGGACCACCGACCCCTACGTCGCCTACCCGGGCCACGCGCCCCTGCCGCCCGCGCCCGACGCGCGCGTGGTGCGCGGCGGGAGCTGGCTCGCGGAGACGGTGTGGGAGTGGCGGGGTGCCGCGCGCATGCCCGCCGCCGCCACCGCGAAGTTGCCAGACATTGGGTTCCGCTGCGTCTGGTCGCCTCCGTAGCGACCCGCGCGAGGCCGGCTAGCGCGCCGCGGGCGCCGTCGTCGCCGGGGGCGGCGCGTGCGGGTTGGGCGCAGCGGGGCGGTAGACCGTGACCAGGCCGCCGCCCGCGGCCGCCAGGAACAGCCCGAGCATGAACTGCCAGCGGATCTCGCCCCACAGGCCCAGGCGCGTGACCCCGACGAGCGCGTTCACGACCGGCGCGCCGGAGAAGACGATCGCCATGACGACCGGCGGAGTACCGCCCGCGCCGTAGGCCAGGAGCACGCCGAACGCGCCGAGCGCGCCGACCACGCCGGCCACCAGCGACATGCCCGCGCCCGACATGGGGAAGCTCCACGCCGCGCCGCGCGCCAACAGGGTGGCGGCAGGCGCCAAGATGGCGACCAGGAAGTACGCGATGCCGACGAACAGGAAGGCCTTGATGCGGCCGTGCGCGGGGTCGGACATGGAGGCGGCGCCCTCAGCCAGGAACACGCCGTACAGACCCCAGCACATCACGGTCATCAACGCGTAGCCGATCCAGCCTTCCACCAAGCACCTCCAGCGCCGGTCACGGCGCCGCTGACGGCCCGTATCCGCGAAGCTCCAGCGCGACGACCTCAGCGAGGTCACGGGCGTAGAGCACGCCATCCGACACCGACGGCACCGTCCAGCACGGCCCGTGGGTGAGCACGGCCTTGGGCTGCGCGATCACGCGAAGCGCGCTCGGATCCGCGGCGACCACGCCCAGCCGACACTGCTCGTCGAGCACGATCAGCTTGTCGCCGGCCAGCAGCAGCGACCCGCGCCCGTAGCCGGACGCGCTCCAGCACGGCGCCCCGTCGCGCACGCTGACGCACGAGAGCTGATCCTCGTTGAACCCGTAGAGGTGGCCGTCGTACACCACGGCCGTGGTGGTCTTGGTCTTCATCGACTTGCTGCGCCACAGCTCGACGGCGCCAGGCGCGCTCACAAGCAGCGCCGATCCGCCGACGCCGTACCCGGACCCGACGAAGAGCCGGTCGCCGCCGATCACCACCGGCGTCGACGCGTTCACCGCGTAGTTGGTGGTCCAGGGGTACTGCCAGACCAAGCCGCCGTCGGTCGGGCGCAGGCCCACCACGCCCTCCGCCGCGAAGAACACCACCTGCGGCACGCCGCCCAGCTCGGCCGGGATGGGCGTGGCGTACGCCGCCTGGAAGCCCGGGTGGCGCCACACCACCGCGCCGTCGCGCAGGCTCAGCGCGACCAGACCGGCCTGCGGGCCACCCACCGCCAGGTAGATCTTCCCGTCCGCCACGTAGGGCGACGCCGAGTAGCCCCAGGTGGGCGGCGCGCCGCCGAGCGACGTGACCAGGTCCACGCTCCAGCGCGCCTTGCCGTCCGTGCGCCCGACCGCGTGCAGCATGCCGCCGCTCGACAGCGCCACGACCACGTCGCCCGCGACCGTGGGCGTGGCGCGCGGCCCCGGGTAGCCCGCGTTCTCCGGCGCCGCGCCGAGCCTAAGCCGCCAACGCTCGGCGCCGTTTGCCGCGCCCATCGCCACCAGCCACTCGCCATCACTTTCCAGGGCAGACGTGTAGAGCACTCCGTCCGCCACCGCGATGCCCGAGTAGGCCTTGCCCAGCGGCTTGCGCCACAGCTCACGCGGCCCGCGACCGATGCCCTCGGTCAGGCCGACCTCGGTGGTCACGCCGTCGTGCGTGGGCCCCAGGAACTGCGGCCAGTCCGTCGCCAGCGCGGGACCCGCCCACGCGAGCACACCCATCCCCACCATCCCGGATGTACGCACGGCCACCTCTCGTCGACAGTGTACCGCAGGTCGGCGGAGGATCCGGTCACACCCGGTCGCGGGCGAGCACGCGCCACGACACCTGGTCGATCGAGGCCGCCGCCATGCGGTCGAGCGCGACGAGCGCGAACACGACGGCGAGCACAAGGGCGCCCGTCAGCAGCGCGACCGGCGGCGCGGCGTTCGGCGCGGTGAGCACGGGCCACGCGGCGAGCACCGCCGACACGATGCCCAAACCCAGCCCCAGCGCCACCAGCCCCACGTGCTCCATCACCAAGCGGCGTCGGAGCGTGCGCGAGGAGAACCCGATGGCGCGGGCAAGCGCGAGCTCGCCTTGCCGCTCCTCAACCGTGCGCGCGAGGACCAGGCCCATGCCCGCGGACGCCAGCAGCAGCCCCAGCGCGCCGAGCGCGCGGAAGATCGCGATGTAGGTGTCCTCCACGTCGGCGAACGCGTGCAGGCGCTCCGCCGTCGGCACGACCGACATGCCCAGGTCGCTGAAGGCCCGGTCCAGCACCGCGGACGCGGTTGCGGTCTGGGTGGATCCCACATCCAGCAGGAAGGTCCGCGCGCCGCGCGAGCCAGGGAAGCGCGCCTCCAGCGCGGCCTTGTCCATCAGCAGCGCGCCCTGGAGCACGGTGTTTGAGAGCACACCGACGATGCGCAGGCGCACCGAGGTCCCGTGGCCGTCGATCCAGGTCAGCTCGTCGCCCTTGGCCAAGTGCAGGCCCCAGGTCACGGTGGCGTCGTCCCCGATCACGGGGATCACGGTGGGGTCGGTGGCCTCGGTGAGCGCGTTCCAGCCGTGATCGGGCGGATCGACGAAGCGGAACGAGCCGCGCGCCGCCAACCGCCTCGGATCGACCCCGAGGAGCGTCGGCGCGCGCGCCGATCCCAGCTGTCGACAGGACGCGTCGTCACCGTCCACACGCGGCATGGCGAGCACGCTGCCGGGCGCGAACAGTCCCTTGGGCAGGCCCATCGCCTCAGCGCCCGCCGGGTCGTCCATGGCGTGCAGCATCGGCAGCGACGTCTGCGCGAGCAGCGGGTAGCCGCCCGTGCCGGACCACCGCACGATCGGGTCCTCTTCGGCGCGACCCGCGCCCAAGCCCACGCCCACCACCAAGAACGTCGCCGAGGCCAGCGCACCGACCACCGTCAGGCTGCGCCCGGGCCTGCGCGTCGCGCCGCCCATCGGCCCATCACGCCGAGGCGCCCCGCGCGCCCGCAGCAGCGCGTCGACCGCTGCCAGCCCGCCGACAAGCGCCAGCGCCCCCACCCCAAAGAACGCCTCGGCCGCGCCCAGCCGCGGCGCCGTCAGCGCGAGCGCCACCGCCCCCGCGAGCGCCAACACCGCCACGCCCGCCGAGATCGCCGGTCCGCGCGGCGCCGCCGCCTCGCGTCGACCACCGAGCAGCGCGCGCGGCGGGCGGCGCACCAGCGGCACCACCATCAACACCAGCGCGACCCACGCCACGAGCGCGGTCAAGAAGCTCGCCGTCAACAGCCTCGGCACGTCGATCACCACCACGACCGGCGCACCCGCCACCGCACCCGACCACACCGACTGAAGCCCACGCGTCAGGCCCCGCGCGATCAGCGCGCCGGCCGGCACGCCCATCAGCGCGCCCGCGCCGATCACCAGCAGCGACTCCAGGCCGATCGCGCTGAGCACGCGCCACGACGACCAGCCCACCGCGCGCATCACGCCGATCTCGTCGGCGCGGCGCTCGTAGACCAGCGCCGACTGCATGGCGGCCAGCGCGAACGCCGTCACCAGCAGCACGAACTGAAAGCCCGCGAACAGCCCGGCGAAGTCGTTGGCGGGCTTGGACGCCGACGCGCGCAGCGCCGACACGTCGACCACCTGCAGCCCCAGGCGCGACGGATCGAGCGCGTCGCGCACGCGCAGCGCCGCGCCCGCGAGGTGATCCTTCTGCGCGTGCACGTCCTGCAAGCGCAGCGTCGTGGCCAGGCCCAGCGGCGACGCCCACCGCGACCGCGCCGCGTCCAGAGACACCCACGCCTTGGGCGTGCCCCCGTAGGTCGACCAGTACGCTTCATCCGCGTCCGTCACGCGCCCGGCGTCCACCGGAAGGCCAGGGTTCCACTCGCGACAGGTCGCGCGGCCCGCCAGGCCTTCGATCGGCGGCATCCACGACGGATCCACCGCAGCGCCCTCCATCGGCACGATCCCCGCGACCACAAACGACGTGTCCTTCCACACCAGCTCGCGCGCGCTGCCAAACGTGGGGTAGCGGACCGACACCGTGTCGCCGACGCGGACGTCCAGCTGCTCCGCGGCCCACGCGTTCAGCGCGATGTCGCCCGCGTCGAGCGGCGGCAGCAGGTCGAGGATCGCAGGTCCAGGGTCGTTCGTGTCCACCGCGGCGATGAACGCGTACGACAGGCTCAGGTCGGCGTGTCCGATGCGGTCGACGAACCACACGCTCGCCGCCGACGCGCCCGGGCCCTTCGCCAGCGCGGTGACGTCGTCGTCGAGCAGCACCCGGTCGGTCGCCAAGGCAGGCTCGGCGCCCTGCACCACGGACAGGCCGACGTCCGGCAAGTCCCAGTGCTCCTTGACCTCGGCCAGCAGGTGGGCCGCCGTGCCGCCAGCCGCCAGCAGCCGGTTCACCCGCGACGGCACGCCCAGCCGCGCCTGCAGCCACTTCAGATCGACCAGCACCGTGTCCGGCGGCGTCGCGCCGGCGCGCAGCGACAGATCGGCGGGCCAGCGCGAGGCGAGCAGCGGGCCCACCTCGACCGACATGCCGACGATCGCGTCGTCTTCCTTGGAGAGCGCCACGTCGCGCCCGAGCGCGCTGGGCCGGGACACGCGCAGCACCAGCCGATCGCCGGGCTTCACCTTCAGCGCCGTGGCGAGCGCGGCGTCCATGCGGACCGTCCCCGGCGGCGGGAGCAGCTCCGGATCACGCAGGGCCTGCGAGACCGTCGCGTCCAAGCCCCAGACCTCGACCTGTCGTCCGCCGCCGCCTTCCGGGGTGAGGACGCCGTCGCGCTGGTAGGCGGGCACCACGTAGCCCGGCAGGTCCGCGGCCAGGTTGCGCGCGAACGCCTCGCGAAACCCGGTCTCTGGACCAATCACCGCCGAAGTGATGGGCCCCAAGCGCGCGGCGGTCCGCTCGGCGAGCGCGCCGCGCAGGCCGTCTCCCATGGCGACACCGCCCGCCACCACGCCCGCGGCGAGCGCCACCGCCGCCATCGCCGGCGCGAGCAGGCGCCGGTGGAAGCGGACGGCGTCGATCGCCTCGCGGAGCGTCACGTGCGGTCCGCGGGCTCGAGCTTGCCGTCGCGCAGAGACCAGATCGTCCCGAGCGCGCGCGCCACGGCGGGGTCGTGTGTCACCACCACCACCGCCATCTCCGGGTCGATGTCCACCAGCATGGAGACCAGGCTGCGCGAGCGGCCCGGATCCAGCGCGCCAGTAGGCTCGTCCGCCAGAATCACCTTGGGCTTGCGAATCAGCGCACGCGCCACCGCCACGCGCTGCCGCTGGCCGCTCGACAGCTCGCCGGGGAGGTGGCCCACGCGATCCCCCAACCCGAGCTGGTCCAGGAGGGACTCGGCCCGCGCGACGTCCTCGCGGCTCGGCCTGCGGTCCGCGTGCACCGGCAGGAGTACGTTCTGCAGCGCCGTCAGGTGCGGCAGCAGGTGGTGCTCTTGGAACACGAAGCCGATGAGGTCGCGCCGGATCGCCGCGCGCGCGTCCTCCGACAGACCCGCAGTGTCTTGTCCGTGGACCTCCACACGCCCGATCGTCGGGGCCTCAAGCAGCCCAAGGATCGCGAGCAAGGTTGACTTTCCGCTCCCCGACGGCCCGACGATCGCCAGCCGGTCTCCGGGCGAGATCACGAGATCTACGCCCTCCAAGACCCATGGCTCGTCGGGAGAGAAGCGCTTGCGCACATCGCGTAACGCAAGGTTCGGAGCTTCCACGACACGCCTCCCCGCGATCCACGACACGCCGTACGTAACCTGCGCGACTCACACGGACCCGCTGCGGTCTATCCGCAATAGACTTCGGATAATCACTCTTAAATAGTGGCGTTAGAACCACCACGATCGCGGTACTACGAAAATAGTTCTTGCGCGGAAACGCGATCTGGGATTCAGCGCACCGCGATGCAGTACGCATCTTCCATGTCGATTTATGACCGTAGATGCCTATGTATTCGTCTATTGACATCGCCTTGACATTTCGATCGGTACCGGACCGTCCATGCAAAATCGAGGGTACTGATTGGCCTGCGGGAAAATCGGTCTAAAGTGACGCTACACACTATCGATTGGGCCGAGTAGGAAGAGTGCGTCTCCGGGAATCGGCGCACCTTGCCTCCCGGATTTCGACACGACGATGTCCAGTCTGGGGGCAATCATGAGCACCATCAAGTCTCGCCGCGGCCAAGTCTCGATCGAGTACGTTCTCCTCGCCGGCATGCTCGCCGGAGTCACCCTGTTCCAGTGCCAGTTCCCGACCGCGTTCGGCAACCTGTTCCTTCACACGGCTGGCAACATGCCCGCGTCGGACGCCCACATGGACAACGGCGGCGACCTGAACCTCCCGCTGCTCCCCGAGGACGCCCCTGCGGCGCCTCCGGCCGTTCCGCCCGCGCCCCCGGTCGACGACGGCGGGGTGACCACCCCGGCGGACGAAGCCGGCACGCCCCCGGGCAATGGCTGGGACTCCAACCCCTGGTCTGGCGGCGACGCGCCCACGGCGCCCCCCGCGCCCACCACTCCTGACGCCGGCGGTACGCCCGCGCCGGACAGCACGCCGACCGCGTCGGTGACGCCCCCCGCCACGCCGGTCGTGACGCCTCCCCCGGTCACCCCGCCCACCGTCCCCACGCCGACCGGCCATGGCGACGACGACGACAGCGACCACCAGACCACCTCCGGCGGCGGCAACGGCTGCAGCGGCAACAACGGCCACGGCAACAACGTCGACGGCGTGGACTCCTCCAACCCCGGCCAGGGCCACGGCGGCCCCAACGGCGGCACGGACCCGTCCGGCAGCGTCGACGACGAAGGCGGTCACGCCACATCGGGCGGCGGCAGCGGCGGCGGCAGCCACACGGTCACGGTGACCACCAAGACCACGTCGAGCACCAAGGGCAACACCACCACCACCAAGAAGGTCGTGGTCGCGTCGCACGGCGGCGGCTCGGGCTGCTCCTCCAAGCGCTAGAGCGTCCTTGAGCCCTGGGTCGTGATGGACCCGGGGCTCGGACGAACGCGCAGCACGCAAGGGTGAGGTCGCGGCGGCGGACGGTCTAGAGGATCGTCTTGCTCGCCGCGCGGCCGATCGCGCGGGCCACCTGGTTGGCCATGTGGGCGTCGGTGCGGCGCGCGCGCACGCCCTTCCAGCCGGCCTCGCTCAGCGCCGCGCGTCGGGCCGGATCGTTGAGGAGCGCGCCGATCGCCGTGGCGGTCGCCTGCTCGTCGTCAGGTGGCACAAGGACACCACCGCCCACCGACTCGATGCCCTCGGTCACCGCACCCCGACGAGGCGCCACCACCGGGATGCCCGCGGCCATCGCCTCCAGGTTGTAGGTCGCGGACGTCTCGTCCTTGGCGGTGGGCACGCAGAACACGGTGAGGCCGCGCAGGAACGCGCGCTTCTGCGCCAGGTCCAGGTTGGGGTGGACCGACACGTCCGCGGCGGCGCCCGCCTCGCGCACGATCGCCCAGAATCCGTCGAGCGCCGCGGCCTCGCCGGGCATGGCCGTGCCCGCGACGGCCAGCTTGAGCTTGAAGCCACGCGCCCGCAGGTCCACGAAGATCCGCGCGATGCGGTCCAGGCCCTTCACGTTCGACAGGCGTGCCAGGAAGCCCAGCACCGGCACATCGCCCGCGGGCTCAGGCCGCTCGATGCCGTCCACCGGCACGCCGTTCGGCGCGACCTCGAACACGCCGCGCCGCAGCCCGGTGCGCTGGGCCATCGCGTCGGCGGCGAACTCGCTCACCGCGATGCGACCGTCGCAGGTGGTCAGGTGGTGGGTGAGCAGCTTCCACGCCTCCTCGCGGCCGGTGTCCAGACCGTCGAGGAAGTGCATCTCGCCCTGAATGGTGACGAACACCGGCACGCGCAGGGTGCGGCGGATCATGGGCGCCAGGCCTGCCAGCAGGCTGTTCGACAGGATCACGACCTGCGGCTTGGACCGCGCGACCAGCGAGTCGACCAGGCGACCGAGCTCCTTGGTCTGAAAGCCCTCCTCGCCGCGCAGCATCGACACGGTGAGATCGCCCAGCGACTCGGCGCGCGTGCTGCCCGCGAACCGACCGGCCAAGCCCAGGACCGCGCGCGACCCGAGCGGCGCGTCCATCCAGCGCGGCAGGCTGCGGAACAGCGCCGACTGCTGCTGCAGGTAGACGTTGATCCCGCTCATCAGCACGGGCTGATCCGCGCTGCACGACGTCCCGTCGGCCACGATCGGCAGGTAGAGCGGCACCAGATCGGCCTGGTCGCCGCGCGCGCGCATCGCCTTCACCAGCGTGTCGTCACGCACGCAGGTGCCGCAGTACCAGCGGCCGGTCCCGGCGGTCAGGTGCAGGATCTTCAAGGGATCAGACCGCCGCGACGCGAGCGCGCCCGTAGGTGATCGACTCGGGCACGCTGCCGAGCTTCATGAGCGCGGCCTCCAGGTCGCTGAAGTCGCGGTGGATGTTCCCGATCAGCAGGTCGGTCACGTCGCCGCTCAAGCTGGGGAACTCGCGCACCATCTGGCCCATGCTGAAGTCCGGGTCGTAGAAGCTGTGCACCAGCTTGCGCATGGCCTCCACGCCCTTGCAGGCCCACTCGCCGTAGTCGGCGAACACCGCCGCGTCCGTGCGCCCGTCTTCGAGCGCGCGCAGCACGCCCAGCGCCGCCTCTTCGCCCGTGCGAAGCGCGAGGAACACGCCCGAGCTGAACACCGGGTCGAGGAACGCGAAGGCGTCGCCCGCGAGCACCACGCCGTCCTCCGCGCACCACTCAGACCGGTATGAGTAGTCGGCCTCGGCCGCCACGTCCTCGAGCCGCTGCGCGCCCGCGATGCGCGACGCGATCCACGGGTTGCGCTGGGTCTGCGCCAGGAACGCCTCAAGCTTGTCCTTGGTCGACTTGAACATCACGTCACGTCGCGCGACCACGCCCACGCTGGTCACGCCGTCCGCGAGCGGGATGATCCAGAACCAGCCATCATCCGGCACCGAGGCGACGATGGTGTTGTGGAGGATCGCCGGGTCTTCGAACTGGAAGTCCTGGTAGTAGGTCCACAGCGCCACGCGGTCGAGCGCGTGCTCGGGGCGCGCCCAGCCGCGGCTCACCCGCATGAAGCCGGCGCGACCGCTCGCGTCGATGGTCCACGGCGCGCGCAGCTCGATCTCGCCACCGGGGCCCTCGGCGCGTACGCCGACCACCTGGCCGCCGTCCTCGATCGTGCCCGTCGCGCGCGTGTCCTGGTGGACCTCAGCGCCGAGGCTGGCCGCGTGATCGAGCATCACCTTGTCGAACGAGGCGCGGTCCACCTGCCAGGTCCACGCCGCCTCATGCTCCAGGCGCTGGCTGAAGATGAACGGCTTGGACTCGCGCCCGTCGGCCGAGATGAAGCGCACGCCGTTCTTGGACTGGAACCCGTGCGCCTTCACCTTCTCCAGCGCGCCGATCCGATCGAGCGTCCACCAGCAGTACGGCAGCAGCGACTCGCCGATGTGGTAGCGGGGGAAGCGCGTCCGCTCGACCATGACGACGTCCCGCCCCGCGCGAGCGAGCACCGACGCCGCGGCGGTGCCCGCAGGCCCCCCACCCACCACGATCGCGTCACAGTGTCGGACGTTCGCCAATCGCGCCTCCAGGGCCCACACGGCCCCCATGCTCGGGGAGGAAGAAGTCCGCGAGCCAGTGGTCCACCCTCAACAGGCCGTCCCAGGTCAGCACGACCCGATCCGACTCCACGCGCAGCATGTCGCGCCGCGCTAGTTCGGCGAGCACGCTGCCAAAGCGGACCCGCAGGTCCACGCCGAACTTGTTCTGGAAGTACGACAGCGAGACCTCGCCCAGCTTGACCTGCAAGATCAGCTCGCGGATCAGCTGCTCGTCGGGGCTCATCGCATACGCGCGCTGCAGCGCCAGCTCGCCGCGGCCGATCGTCTCCAGGTAGCTCTGCAGGCTCTTGTCGTTCTGCATGTGCACGCCCGACACCTGCCCGAACGACGACACCCCGAGCGGGATCATGTCCGCTCCGTGCCACAGCCGGTCGCGGTAGATGAAGCGGTCCTTGGGGTCGCCCTTCACCGCGGTGTAACCGCTGGTCATCGAGTAGCCCGCGGCCATCAGCGCCTCGAACGCCTCGCGCGCCCAGCGACGCCGCGTGGGGATGTCCACGATGGTGCCGCCCAGGTCGCCCTGGCCGTGCATCGCGCGCCACACCGCTGAGTTCCTGGGGATCTCCATCTGGTAGATGGTGACGCTGTCCGGAGACAGCTCGATCGTCTTCTCGATCGCGTAGGCCCAGGTCTCCTCGGACTCAGCCACCAGGCCTGCGACCAGGTCGATGTTGACCTGCGGGATGCCCAGCTCGCGGCACAGCGCGTAGGCGGGCTCGATGTGCTTGGCCTCGTGCGCGCGGCCGTTGATCTCCAGGACACGCTCGTCCCACGACTCCACGCCCAACGACACGCGGGTGACGCCCAGGTCGCGCAGCGCCTCGATCTTGGGCGCGCGGACGGTGCCGGGCTCACACTCGAACGTGATCTCGGCGTTCGGCGCCACGTTGAACGAGCCGCGAATGGCCCCGAACAGCTCGCGGATCTGGTCGCTCGAAAGAAAGGACGGCGTGCCGCCGCCCACGTACACGTAGTCGAGCTGCCGACCGCCAATGCAGGCCTTGGAGCCCATCATCTTGGCCTCGGCGGTCACGCCCTCGACGTAGGCGCGGATCTCCGCGGACGGGGTCTCGGTGTAGACCTTGAAGTAGCAGAACTTGCAGCGCTTCCGGCAGAACGGGACGTGCACGTACAGCCCGAGCGGCACGCCGGGGGCCGGAGGCCGGTCCAGGGCCGCGAGCGCCACGTCCACGTTGGCGTCCGACCACACGCCAAACGGGGGGTAGTTGGCGACAAAGCCCCCCTCAGTCTCCACCACGGCGTCGCTCATTTTGGTCCTCCCGGGATCTTGGGCCCGAAAGCATGGAACGTGCCGTCCGCGGCGCCGATGAACACCCACCCCGACGCCACCGCTGGCGACGCGGTGATCGCCCCACCGACGTCCAGGGTGCGCTCGACCGATCCGTCCTCGACCGACATCACGTAGAGCCTTCCATCTCCGCTGCCCACCACCACGTGACTGTCTACGATCACCGGGGAGCTGTCGACCTGCCCCATGGTGTTGCCCCACCACGCCGCCTGCCCGGTGACCCGGTCGACGCCGTGCACGGCCTTGTCCCGCCCGCCCAGCACGATCACGTCCGCGCCGATCGCCGGGGACGACAGGTACGGGAAGCTGCGGTCGAAGTAGGACCAGCCGGCCGTCCCTTTGGCGGGATCAAACGACACGACCTTGTTCCCGAAGTGCCCAACGTAGCCCTTGCCGCCGTCCACCCCGACCGACGCGCCCACGTAGGCCTCGACGGCGAGCTTGGAAACCACGCCCCCGTCCGACACGCGCACCGTGTGCACGAAGCCGTCGCAGCCGCCGATCACCGCCAGGTCGCCGGTCAGCGCCGCCGACCCGTAGAGGTACGACCCCGTCGCGTAGACCCAGCGGTCGGCGCCCGTGGTCAGGTCGACCCGGTGGACGCGCCCGTCGTAGCCGCCCACGATCACGGTCGGCCCGACGCCTGGCGACGGCGGCACGTAGCTGGCAGCACCCGTGATCTCCGCCCCCAGGTCCACGCTCCACCGCACCGCGCCGGTGGCCGCGTCCAGCGCGCGCAGCATGTGATCCCGCGAACCCACCACCACCACGCCGCCCACGACCAACGGCGGCGCCTCGACGGAGGCCGCCGTCGTCACCTTCCACACCACCGCGCCCGTCTGCCGATCCAGCGCGGCGATCGTGCCATCCTTGGACCCCACGTAAACCCGCGTCGCGTCCACCACCGCCGACGACAGGATCGCGTCCGTGGCGGTCCAGGTCCAGCGCGAGGTCAGCCCGGCCGGGTCCAACGTGCCCGGCGCGCGACCCGTCTGCGCCGCGTCCCCGCGCCACGTCGGCCACGTGTCCGCCGTCGCCGTCACCGCTGCCGGCCACAAGGGCGCCGCCGCCGGCGGATCGGCGGCGATCGCGGACGCGGGCAAGGCGAAGGTGGCCAGGAACCAGCGGTGCATGGGTGCGACCTCCGCGCGTCCGACCCGTCGGCAGACGGATCCGTTCCACGCGGCGGGCTCAACCTAGCGAGGGAGACGCCGTCGCGCAGGCCACGAAGTGTCCACGACGCGCACAGGCTGGTCCGCACCCCAGAAGCAAGAGGGGCCGGCGGCGTTGCTGCCACCGGCCCCCGTGCGCGAACGACGCGGCTACTCGGGCTTGGTCGGCTCGGCCTGGCCCGCGTCCCGGACCTCGACGCCGCCGGCGGCCTTCTCGACCACCACGAACTGCACGCGGCGGTTCTTGGCGTGCTCGTCCTCGGTCTGGGCGTTCGGCACGAGCAGCATGGACTCGCCGTAGCCCTTGGCGACGAGGCGGCTGCGCTCGACGCCGTGGCTGACCAGCCACTCGAGGACGGAGTCCACGCGCGCCTGGGACAGCTTGCGGTTGTACTCGTCGGAGCCGCGGGTGTCGGTGTGGCCCTGGATCTCGACCTTGAGCAGGTCGGGGTAGGCCTGGAGCACACGCTGGACGGCCTCCAGCACGGGGTACGACGCCTTCTTGATCGTGGCCTTGTCGTAGTCGAAGTAGACCTTGTCGAGGATCACGATCTCGTTGGTGACCACGTCCACCTGGGCGAGCGCCTGGTCGGCGCAGCCGTCGTCGTCGTCGACCGCGTTGCGAACCTCAGGCTCGTTCATGCAGTCGCCAAAGCCCGCGTAGGTGGCGTCGGCGCTGACCGTGCCGTCCGGCTTGCGGTGGCCGTCCTTCACGTCGACGATGCCATCGCGATCGTTGTCCAGATCGGGGCAGCCGTCGTCGCTCTGGAAGCCATCGGCGTCCTCCGGCGCGTTCATGCAGTCGCCGAAGCCGGCGAAGCCCGCGGTCTGGGCCATCGACCCATTGACCACGTGGCCGTCGCGCGTGTCGGGCACGCCGTCGCCGTCGTTGTCCAGCTCGGGGCAGCCGTCGCCGCTCTCAAAGCCGTCCGCGTCCTCGGGCGTGTTCATGCAGTCGCCGAAGCCCTTGAGGCCGTCGGCGAAG
>CAIOSP010000184.1 GCA_903861005.1 uncultured Pseudomonadota bacterium | reverse complement strand
GGGTCGCGGCCTTGCAGGGATCGGCTGTAGTCGGCGCCCCAGCCGCCGGGATCGGTCGTCAACGCTACGGCCCGATCTCCCAGCTGGTCGTGATGTGATCGGGCACGGCGCTGGGTGAGAGGCAGACCTGGCCGAGCGCCGAGTCGAAGGCCTTGAGCTTGTTCGTGCTCGCGGTCGGGTAGAGGTCGAGCTCGCTGGTGGTGTCGCCGACGAAGGCGCGGATGCCGTCGCCGCTCGCGCTCGTCAGCACGGCGGGCGCGTCGAGGTGCACGACCATCTGCCAGCCGGTGATGTCCGTGTCGGTGAGGTTCACGATCTCCAGATCGACGCAGCCGCCCGCGCCCGCGCGCGACACCAGGCCGAGCACCTCGCCGCTGTCGCGCAGCGTGGTGAACGAGCCCGCCGCCGACGCGGTGACGTCCGCGGTGAGGTCGGTCGGGCCGCTGCGGGGCGACAAGCAGATCTTGCCCGCCACCTTGCCCGCGTCGGACAAGAAGCCGTTGGTCTCAGGCGTCAGGACGACGTCGCCGCCGGACAGATCGGCGCTCACGCCGTCGGACGAGGTCACCGCGTTGATGAGGCTCGCGAAGTGCAGCGTCAGCGTCCAGTCGTCGAGCGAGGTCTCGGTGGTGATCTCCAGGTCCAGGCAGCCCGCGTCGGCCGCGTTCGCCCAGGCAATCGTGACCGGCGGATCGGACACCTCGCCGGAGCCGGTGCCCGTTCCGTCGCCAGAGTCGTCCGTGCGCGACGTGGCGACGAAGCAGCCGGATAGGGCGAGCAGGAGCAGCGGAGTGCGCGTCATGGCGATCGCCTTGGTGGTGTGGCGTGGCATCAGGGGTTCCCGCAGATCTGCGCGTCGCGCACGGGCGTGGGCGCCAGCGGCGAGAAGGTGGGCGCGCTGCGGCGGGCCCACGCGTTGGCCGGGCCGAAGTGCAGGTGGATCATGCCGGTGTTCTGCTGCCAGGTGTTGCCGGTGACCAGGCGCTGGTAGTCGCCGCCGATCCACCAGAACCGCGCGATCTGCCAGTCGAGCGACGCACCGACCTGGTAGCCCAGGAAGATGCCGGGCGAGATGTAGTTCGCGGGGTTGGCGTCGAGCGACTCGGCCGCGATGTACTGCGGACCGAGCGCGCCTCCGACGCAGCCGTGGAACTTGTCGTTGCGCGTGTGCATGTCGGCGTCGAGCCGCACCGTGCCAGACACGAACAGCGACGGCGAGAAGAAGCCGCCCTGCCCGGAGCTGAACTTGTCGATCTGGTCGGCGAACGCGGAGCCGACGATGTTGCCGCCCAGGTACACGCCGTAGATCTTGCCGCGGAACCAGTGACCGCCGGAGCCGCCGACCTCCCAGAACGGAGACTGGCTGGTGAGGTTGAGGCCGGTGTGCCAGCCGCCCTTGCCGAACGCGGTGATCTTGTCGTCGTCGGTGGGCGTCAGGCCGAACCAGCCGCCGAAGCTGATGCGCGACACGCGGCCAAAGGCCTCGTCGCCGGTGCCCTTGCCGGCCCAGCTGGTGAGGCTGTCGATCACGGGCTCGCGGCTGGTGCGAACGCCCAACGTGATCAGGCTGGTGGGCTTCACGCCGACCTCGCCGAACCAGATGAAGTACGGCTTGGTCGAGAAGCCGACGGGGCTGACGCCGCCGCGGAACTGCATGTCGACCGGGCCCGCCTGCGCGGTCAGGCCGACGCTCATCTGGCCGCCCTGCTGACGCGTCTTGGCGTCGTCGAGCATCACGGCGGTGGCCTCGACGTCGAACGCGACGGGGCCAACCTGCAGCGCGTAGACGTGCAGCGGGAAGAAGAAGCTGGTGAGGTACTGCTCGCCCGCGTAGCCGGGGCGAGCGTAGATGCCGCCGCCGAGCGACACGCCAGGCAGGACACCGTGCGGGCTGCGCTCGCGCAGCTCGCGGTGCTTCTCTTCCTGTGCGGGCGTCAGCGCCACGGACCGACGCGCGGGCGGGAACGGCTCGGGCAGTCGGCCCGAGGGCGAGTCGAGCTCAGGCAGCGGGTCGAGCGGGCGGTCGTAGGTGCCGTCCTCGATCGCGTCGAGCAGCGCGCTCGCGTCCTTCTGGTCGTTGCGTGCCTGGTACATCTCGACCAGGGCCAGGCCGATGTCGGGATCGTGGCGACGCTCCCACTCGGCGGCCAGCAGGTCGATCGAGGTCTCGATGCGGCGGGACGACGCGTAGGCGCCGGCGCGGCCGATGTGCGCGACGTTGTCGTCCGGATCGAGGCGGATGGCCGCGTCGTAGGCTTCGATCGCGAGATCGACCTCCTTGACCGCCAGCCACGCGCCGCCGATCAGGTCCCAGCGCTCCACGTCATCACCGGAGCGGCCCCCGACGAGCTTGAGCAGGTCGACCGCTTCGTCGTGGCGGTTGCGCGCGTCGAGCGCCAGGCCGCGCTCGATCGACACGGTGAACTGCGCCTGGTCGCGCATGCGGGTGAGGCGAACCAGCTTGGCGGCGTCGCCCGCGGCGGTGGCGCGCGTGATCGCGGCGTCCAGCAGCGGCAGGATGGCCTCGGTCTTGCGGAGGCGGTGCCCGGCGTCGAACGCGGCGGCGAGGGCGCGCTCGTTCGTGCCGTCCTGCACCAGCAGCGTCTTGGCCTCGGCGAGGTTCTTCTCGGGATCGGGGCCGTTCAGGCGCTCGATGTCCCAGGCGGCGCGGATCGCCTCGTCGTCCGGGTACTTGTGCGCGAGTTCCGCCAAGATCTGCTCGGCGGCGTTGTCGTCGCCGACGTTGCGCGCGAGGTTCGCCTCGTCCTGGGCGCGGGACAGCTCCAGGTAGCGCCAGACCTCCTGGACCTGCGCGTCGGTGGCGTCGAGCTCGCCGAGCATCGACTCGGCCTCGTCGTGGTAGCCGCGGTCGATGTAGAGCCGGATGCGGCCGAGCGTGGCGAACGTGTTCGACGGGTCGGCCGCCTCGGCCTCCTCGAAGAAGGCGCGCGCGTGCGGGTACTGCGCGTGGGTCGCGTAGAGCTGCGCGATCGACGCGAAGGTCCACGTGGTGGGCGCCAGCTCCATCGACCGCTGGAAGAGCTGGAGCGCGTCCAGGTCGCGGCCCTCCTTGGCGGCGACGGCGCCGTGCTTGAGCAGCAGGCGCGAGCGCGTCGCGTCGACCTCAGCGCGCAGGCGCGGATCGGTCGTGCCGACGAGCGGCTCGAGCGTAGACTCTGCCGCGTCGAGCTGGTCGGCGCGCAGCAGCAGGTTGGCCAGGCCCAAGCGGCCCCACGGCTCGGACGGGTCGATCTCGTGGGCCTTGCGGTAGAAGTCCACGGCGCCGGGCAGGTCGCCGCGGGCCCCAGCCACGTCGCCCAGGCCGCGCAGCACGGAGGGGTTGGACGGGTCCTTCGCCATCAGGCGCTGGTAGCGGTCGGCGGCGCCGTCGACGTCGCCGTCCTTGAGCGCCTGACCGGCGGCGGTGATCTCGGCGCGGAGCTCGAAGTTGCGCATGGCGGTGCGCACGGCGCGGTCGTCGGCGTGTGCGGACAGCAGCGCGCGGACCTCCTTGTCGCGGCGCGTGATGTCGGCCAGCTTCACGATCGCGTCGAGGCCGCCCGGGTCAGCCGGGTCGAGCTCGAACGCGCGCTTGTAGGTGGACCACGCGTCGTCCGGGCGACCGGCGGACCAGTACGCGCCGCCGAGCGCGCGCAGGGTGCCGGGGTCGGCGGGGCTCAGCGCGTGCGCGAGCACGTACGCGTCGATGGCGTCGTCGGTGGCGCCCGCGGCCTTGAGCTCCTCCGCGTGGGCGAGCCAGGCGTAGGAGAGCGAGCCTGCGAGATCATCCAGCGCGCGGCGCGAGGTGGCCAAGGCGCGCGCGTCGCGGGCGATGGCGATGGCGTCGGACGCGTGGCCGGTCTTGGCGGCGGCGGCGACGGCGGCGCGCGCGAGCCCGCTGTCTGCCGGAGCCGAGTCGGTGGCCACTTTGAGGGCCGCGTAGGCGGCCTCGAGCTGACCGGCCTTGAGCGCGGCGAGGCCGAAGGTCGACGGCACAGGGGCCGAGGTGTCACCGGCCTCCCAGGCGAGGCGGATCGCGTCCGCGTCATCCTTGGGGTCGCGGTTCTTGAGCGCGGCGTCGAGCGCCTCGCGACGTGAGATGCGCGCGGACAGCTCGGTGTCGTCGGCGCCCACGGAGGTGCGCGCGTCGGCGAAGCGTCCGGCGGCCAGCAGGGCGCGCGCGCGGGCGACGCGCACGGAGGCGTCGTTCGGGGCGAGCGTGGCAGCGGCCTCGTAGGCGTTCACCGCGCCGCTCGCGTCACCGCGAGACAGCAGCGTGGCACCCAGCAGCGTGGCCGTGTCGACGGCCTCGGCGTCCGTGGCGCCAGGGGGGCGGGACTCGCGGAGGACGGAGATCGCGAGGTCCGGGTAGCCGTAGGCGAGGAGCGCGCGGGCGCGCGGGGCGCGGGCGGAGTCGGTCAGCGTGGCACCAAGCTGGTCGACAGGACCCTGCGCCAGCACGAGGTGGGTGCCGGCGGCGGCGGTGCCGACGAAGGCGGCGCGCAGCGTGGCGGCGTCGGCGTCCGCGGGCACGGACTGACGAGCGTCCTGCAGGCGGCGGGTCCAGGCGTCGGTGTCGTTCTCGACCGAGCCGGCGAGCGCGGCGAGCAGCGCAGCCTCACGCGCCTCGGTGCGGGTGAGCACGTTGCCGCGCAGCGCCTTGTCGGCGGCGCTGGCGTCGCCCGCGAGCAGGTAGCCGTGGGCCAGACCCAGGACGACGTCGGCGCGGTCGCTGGACTCAGCGGCGAGCCCGACGAGCGCGGCGAGGCCGGTCTTGCGAGTGCGGGCGTCGGTGGCCTCGGCGAGGGCCTTGCGCAGCTTGAGCGACGTGCGGAGGTCCGGGTCGGTCGTGCTGTCGAGCGCGAGCGTGTAGAGCTCACGCCAGCCCACACGCGCGGGCTGGTTGGCGAGCGCGATGGCGAGCTGGGCGCGGGCGTCGGCGCCGACCTTGGCGTCGGCGACCAGCGCAGACAGCACGGCCACACCTTCGTCCGCGGTGCGCGGATCGGTGGCCAGGGACGTGCCCAGGGCCACGCGACGCGCGCCGTCATTTGGGTTCGCGCCGACGGCGGCGGCCTCGTCCGACCAGGGCTGCGCAGCCACCGCCGGCGTGGCGAACCACAGGCACGCGATCAGGAGACGAATCGTCCTCACGGGGACTCCACGGGGCGGGCCACGCCTGCCAGCAAGGCCTGACCGAACCACGCCCAATTCTCGGCATAGTACTCGCGACCCTGCGCCCGACGGACGCGGCCGTCGTCGCGGAGGTCGTCGATTCGGGCCACGGCCTTGGGCACGTCGCTGGGGTTCTTGGTGGCCATGTAAGGGAGGAGGGCGCCGTACAGCCCGCGCGACTCCCAGGCCGGCGTGGTGCCGTCCAGGGCGAAGGTGGCCGGCAAGACGCCGTCACGGTGGAAGCGGTCGAGCAGCGCGTCGAAGTGGGAGAGCAGTCGGCGCGCGTCGGGTGAGTCGGACCACGCGAGGTCGGCCGACAGGATCCACGGCAGGCGCATCGCGTCGTAGGCGAAGCCGAGCTTGGCCTCTTCGCCCGCGGGCGGGTCAGTCAGCGCGCCGGTAGCGGCGTCGAACCAGCACCAGTCGGGCGGCAGCGGGTAGCGGGTCATCACCGCGTCGAGCTGCGCGTAGGAGGACGCGACGAGCGCGGACCAGTCGTGCGCGGGGTCGGCCACGGCGAGCGAGCGGAAGATGAACGGCATGACGTACGACGGGTTGAACGGCACCGGCGCCTTGCCCTTGGCCCAAGGGCCCGGCAGCAGCGTGCGCTGGCCGGCGACGTCCGTCGTCTCCTCGTCCCAGATGCGCGTGGACATCGACAGGGCTTGGAGGCGGTAGTCGGGCCGGTCCCAGTCCTCGGCGGCGCCGAGCAGGGCCCAGGCGATCCACAGGTCGGCGTCGGACGCGGCGTTGGCGTCCTGCACGCCCCAGCTGCCGTCGGCGCGCGCGCCCCACTTCCACGCGGGGAGCGTGGACGGGTCGCCGGCCTGCAGGTTGTTCATGGTCCACACGCGCACGCGCTCGAACGTGTCGCGGTCATTCGACCACCACGCGCGGACCAGCGCGTAGGCCTGACCCTCAGACGTGGTGATCATGTCGGCCGAGTGATCGATCACCCGACCGTCAGACTGCACGTAGCCGTGGACGTAGGTTCGCCACGACGACTGGAGGGGCCGCGAGGCCGCCACCGCGCCCGTGCTGACGCACGCCGTCAGCGCCGCCGCCAACGCGACCGCCGCGGCGCGCGAGCGCACCGGCGAGGGCATGGCGGCGAGACCGCTCATCAGGTGTGCGCCCCGTGGCGACGGGCCCACAGCGACACGACCAGCGCGTAGAGCACGGCCGCGCCGAGGAGCAGCAGGAAGAAGATGGGCCAGAACTTGGACAGCACCTGCGTGACGCGGGTGTTGAGGGGCTTCTGGCCGATCTGCGACTGGGCGCCCTCATGTACGGTGCGGATGGCCGCGCCCGCCTGGCGCGGGATCACCGAGATGTTGCCGTCGAGCTGATCGAGCAGCTTCTGGCTCTGCAGCGTCTTGGCGAGCGGCAGGATCTCAGACGCGCTCGGCGAGTGCAGCACGAGGATGGCGTGTTGGTCCTGGTCGGGGTCGGGGTGGACGATCTCCTCGATCAGGCCGTAGGTCTCGGTGAAGCGGCCGTCGACGAGCGACTCGCCGCGCCCGGTGAGCACGCGACCGTCCGCGGTCTCCTGCAGGCCGAGCGACTGACGCAGGCCCGTGTAGACGCGGTTGTTGCCGCCGCTGTGCAGCACGATGAGGTTGCCCGCGGGCAGCTCCGTGCCGAGGTCCGCGGCGGAGATCACGTGCAAGTTCGGGTCGGCCTCGGTGCGGCGGTAGCCGAGCGCGGCGGCGACGGTGAACGCGGCGGCGGCGTCGTTGGCGGTGGGCGCGTCTGGCGCGACGATGGTGACGCTGCCGGCGGTGCCATTGAGCGTGAACGGCCAGAGGTCGTAGCGCAGGCGCTTGAGGTCCGGCATCATCGCGAAGTGGTCGCGCTCGATGGTGAACGACGTCTTGGAGTAGACCGTGCCCCAGATGATGCGGTCGCTGACGCGCTCGCAGGCCTTGTAGTTCTTGGGGAACAGGTGGAAGCGGACCTCGACCACCGCGTTGGGGGTCAGCAGCTCCGTGGGCAGGCGGACGCGCAGCAGGCCGCTGTCGTCACCGTCCTCCTTGGTGAGCGCCTCGCTCGCGAGCACAACGCCGCCCAGCGACACCTCGACGGTGGAGAGGCGGTTGTCGAGCTGCGCGCTGTAGCCAAAGCGCAGGTTCATCTCGCTGGAGTCGATGCGCGGCTGAGAGTCGCCCTCGAGGCCGAGCGGGATGCGGACCGGGTCGCTCCAGAAGCCGCGGACCGTGACGTCCTTGTAGTGGATGTCCTGCAGCGTGAAGTAGTCGGGGCCGGGCGCGGGCAGCGGGCTGCGGCGCGTGGCCGGGTAGGCGCGCTTGGTGTCCTTGATGATCGCGTACGGGCCGGACAGGATCTCGTGGCGGTTGTCGCCGGCGAGGGCGAACGCGGCGTTCTCGACGGCCTTGGGGGTGCGGCCGCTGACCACCAGCACGGCGAGCGTGGGGTTGGCCGGGTTGGGCACGATGGCCACCACGCCGTCGTCGCCGCCGAGCTCCACGCTGCTCAGCAGCATGGCGATGTCGGGGCTGCTGTCGACGGTGCCCACGAGCAGCGCGTTGGTCTGCGCTTCGACGACCGAGCTGACGACCTCCGTCACCTCGACGCCGCGGTAGTCCGCGATGCGACCGAGCGACAGGCCCAGATTTCCGAGCGCGTCGAGCGTGGTGGACGACACGCCGTCCGCCGCGACCAGGGTGAGCTTAGAGGGGCCGAGGCCGTGCACGTCGACGAAGGGCGCCGGGTACTGCGCCAGGTCACGCTCGACAGGCTTGGACTGGTACGCGACGCGGATGTACGAGTTGGCGCTGACGCGGGTCCAGAGGTTTGGGTCGAACGGATCTTCGCACTCGGTGGTGTAGTGCTGCACCGCCATGATCGAGATCTGGTTCCACTCGCCGATCTTGAGCGTCTCGCGCGGGATGCTGGCCACCACCTCGCCCATGGTGACGTTGGACGCGTCGAGGAAGGCGGACGCGATCGCGCGGTTGTTCACCAGCACGGTGATGGAGCTGCGGTGCTCCAGCAGCGTGGACGAGTGGTCGAGCTGCAGGTGCAGCTCAGGGTCGCCGGTGAGCGTCCAGGACGCGGGGATGTCGAACGACACCACGCGCTCGGCCATGATGCCCTGCAGCATCAAGGAGTCCGGCTGGAACATGTCTTCAGAGAAGGTGGCGTCGTGCGTGGTGGGCGCGAGCGGGTCCACGGACAGGGCGACCACCGCCTCTTCGCCCGTGGCGGCGGCTTCGGTCGGCTCGGGCGTCGTCGGCGCGGGCGCTGGTTCCTGTGCGAGCGCGCTGAGAGCGACGCCGGTCAGCAGGAGCGTCGCGATGCGGATCGGATGGAGGGCCATGACGTACCGTGGGAAGCAGGTGGAACTGAAGTGAGGTGTCGCGGCGCGAGGTTTAGTCGCGCAGCTTGTCGAGCTCGGCGCGGATGCGCTGGACTTCGGAGGTCAGCCCGGACGGCGGCGTGCGGTGTTCCTGCACGGCGCGGCGGTACTCGGACTCGATCTCGTGGAGGCGGAACAGGTTGTTGGCCAGCATGTCGACCTTGGGGCCCGAGTAGATATGCTCCACCGGGTCCTGCGCGCGCGGGTAGATGGCGCGCATCGCGGAGATCTGGGCGCCCCACTCGCCGCGTACGGCTTGGTTGGCGTGGATGGCCTTCTCCAGGTCTGCGGCCAGATCGGCGCCGTCCTCGGCGGACAGGTCATACTTCTGGTCCAGCCCCGCCGTGGTGGACGTGTCGGGGTTGGGCGTGGGCCACAGTCGGCCGCTGCTGACGGCCACAATGACCGCGAGGGTCAGGAGCAGACCAGGCCACAGGTAGGCGGTGACGCCCCCGCGCGACTGCGCCGCCATCTGGAAGGACTCCCATGCGACGCGCGCGTCCTCGGCCTCGGGCACGTTGGCCAGGGGCTCGGTGCAGTGCGGGCAGACGGGCATGGGGCGCAGCAGCACGCCGCCGCAGTGGAAGCACGTGATGACCGGGCGGTTCACGGTCTCCGCGTCGTCCGGCTCGTCCGTGTACTCGGGCGGCGGGCGGAGCAGGCCGAGCCAGTAGGCGACCGCGCGCACGGGCGCGGTGATCACGTTCACGAAAGCCGACACGGGGTTGTCGGAGGCGTACACGTCGCCGGTCCACGCGTTCGGGTTGGAGAACATCAGGCGGATCAGGCTCTGCATCTGGCCGTCGGCCACGTGCAGGAAGCGGCCGCGCACCACGGTGCCCTTGTCGGTGGCCCAGGCGCCCAGGGCCTCGGCGGGGACGGTCACCCGGTCGCCACGGTCGGACAGGATGGTGACGTTGAGGAAGCGCGGGACCTCGCTGCCGCGGCCGAGCAGGAAGCGGACGCCGCCTTCGGACACGTCGATGGACTGGCCGGTGGCGCGCCAGCTGCCCTCAGGCAGCGCGTTGTCGCTGGGCATGAGCGACGGGACGGGGCGGTCCTGCGAGCCGAAGCTCACCTCGGAGGTCTCGGCGCCGCGGCCGAGGTCATGCTGCGAGTCGCGGAACACGTTCGCCGGGTCGACGCCTTCGACCGGCGCGTAGCTGTCCTCGGAGAGCTCCTCGATCTCGGAGTCGGGGTGGTCGCCGTTCTCCATCGTGGTGACGTCGGGCGCCTCGACCGCGATCAACGGGTACGACACCGGGATGCGGTGCGACTGGCGACGCTGCGGGCGCTCGATGGCGACGGCGATGGCAGCACCCAGCAGCGCCAAGTTGTAGAGGTTCCAGATCATGACGATCAGGAGCGTCAGCTTCTCGGGCGGCGAGTGGATCCCGCGGAGGATGGCGAACGGGATGGCGGCGACGCCCAGCATGAACAGCGCGAGGTTGAACCACACCGCGCGCCAGTTGAACGTGGTGGCGTCGACCTGCGCGCCCTTGGGCGTCACGTTGAAGCGCGCGCGCTTGGGGAACATGAGCGCGAGCGTGGTGACGAGCGCGGTGTACGGCGCGATCGCGGTCTCATAGACCTCAGGCCAGAACGTGTGGCGCTGGTTGCGGTGCGCGGCGCTTGCGTTGATGTACGCGAGCGCCAGATGCGGCATCGCGTACAGCATCACGATCCGGATGTCCTCGCCCAACGGGTTGAGCCCGAAGATCAGGTAGGTCATCGGCGAGACGAGGAACACGAGGCGCGGCAGGCCGAAGAAGAAGTGCGTCGCCGCGTACGTGTAGTTGACGCGCTGGTACCAGGTCAGGCCGCGCTTGAGGAAGGGCGGATCCATGCGCAGGATCTGCGCCATGCCGCGCGCCCAGCGGATGCGCTGGCCGACGTAGTCGCTGAAGCGCTCGGTCGCGAGGCCGGCGGCCTGGGGGATGTTCAGGTAGGCCGTGTCCCAGCCGTCCGCCTGCACCTTCATGGCGGTGTGGGCGTCCTCGGTGACCGTCTCGACCGCGATGCCGCCCACGCCTTCCAGCGCGCTGCGGCGCATGACGGCGCACGAGCCGCAGAAGAACGCAGAGTTCCAGAAGTCGTTCGACACCTGGATCAGGTGGTAGAACAGGTTCTGCTCGGGCGGTACCTGGCGGGCGACGTACAGGTTCCGGTGGAACGGGTCCGGGTTGTAGAAGTGGTGCGGCGTCTGCGCGAGGCCCAGGTTCTTGTTCTCGAGGAAGAACCCAACCGTCAGCAGCAGGAAGGACGCGGTGGGCGAGTGGTCGGCGTCGAAGAACGCGATCAGCTCCCCGTCCGTGTGCTGCATGGCGTGGTTGATGTTGCCGGCCTTGGCGTGCTTGTTGTCGGGGCGGGTGATGTACTGGGCCCCACACTCCGCCGCGAGCTCCTTCATCTCAGGCCTGCGACCGTCATCGAGCAGGTAGACGATCTTCTTGGGGTAGTCCATGGCGACGGCGGCCACGAGCGTGCGGCGCACGATCTCGACCGACTCGTTGTAGGACGGGATCATCACGTCGACGGTGGGGAGCTTGTCCGGATCCGTCGGGATGGCGACCGGCTTGCGGTCGAGGAAGATCGAGGTCTGGAAGTAGCCGCCGACCAGCACGAAGACCGTGTAGACCTCGGCCGCGTACAGGATGACCGAGACGGTGGCGTTGAGGGGGCCGTCGTTGAGGTTGAGCGTCTCCAGGCCGCGCCAGATGATGTAGCGGAGGCTGATGGCGATCGACAGGATGACCGAGACCAGCCGGTACTGCGGGTAGAGCCGGGTGATCACGAGGGCGGTGGCCACGGCGATCAGGCTCAGGACGACGTGCGACTCAAGCGGGAACGTGGCGGTGCCGTAGATGAGGACGGCGAGCAGCGTCATCGCCGTGACGAGCTGCATCAGCGTGCGGTTCGCGACGATGCGATCGACCAAGGTGCGTGAGCGACGCGCAGGGCCTGCGGCGCCACCATCCCCAAACGGACCCGTGGCTCCCCCGGCAAGTGTCGAGAGATCGCTCATCGTGCTTCTTCCCAGTGCGCAGAGAGGTGCGCAGCGTGCGTTTTTATACCCGCCGCTCCGATTGTCCAGCGCGGGCCAAAGTGTTCCCATGCGGTAGCGAGGCGATCGGCTGGAAAGCCTCGGTTTCACCGCGTTGCGAGCGATCAGTATCTTTCGCGGCGGGTCCCGCGCCGTTTGGAGTTGGGGGGCGAGGTGTCCGTTTGCATCCGTAGGAAGGGCCACAATCGCGTGCGGACTTTCCGCAGACGGATCCAGCGAGCCCAGCTTTCGATGTCGAGCGCGTGTGGAACCTCGCTAGTTGGGCATGTGCTGGGTTGACCGACAGCCGCGTGGGCGAGTATGGGGCGCTGTCGCCGTCTGTCCGCGGAGTTCCCATGCGTCGCGTGCATCTCCTCCTGCCGTTCCTTCTTGTCGGTTGTGCTCCTCAGAACGCCCATATCGATGAGGGTGACTTCACGGTCTTCCTGTCGTCGACCAATTCGCCGACCGTGGACAAGGGCAAGCTCGACATCGCCGCGTTCGGCACGACCGACGGCTTTGAGCTCCGTCCGCCGATCGACTGCCGTGAGTTCACCGATGTGACCAAGCAGAAGGAGATCGACGCGCTTCGCCTGCCGGACCGCGCTCAGATCTGCCCGGGCGACAAGGACGCGTCGCCGCTTTGGCCGCCCGCCCATGAGACCTGGCTGGGCGACACCGGCTACTACGTGCTCGGCGGCAAGCTGGACCCCTGGCGCGGCGAGGCCATCGTCACGTCCGAGGGCGACATCCAGATCGGCTTCCACCAGCACATGCCTGGCGGCCAGGACTTCCGGTTCGCGTTTGTCGTGAACCCTGACTTCCAGCCCACGCAGTGCGTCCAGGACGCCGCCTCGGGCGAGGTCACCTCGCAGGACGTCGACGGGGACTGGATCGCCGAGTGGTCCAAGGACCTCACCGGCGCTCAGGCGGGCGGGCAGCTCTACATGCTCAACGCCGGCAGCTTCCAGTTCGACCCGCGCAATCCCCAGAGCCAGTGGTTCCTCCCGGACCAGTGGGAGGCCGGGTACGGCGCGGGCAAGTTCGCGGACGACGGCTTCACGTCGCGCTCCACGCTGTTCGGCGATCCGTCGACCTACCTGAACCCGATCGACCCGCTCAGCGGCACGATCAACGTCCAGGCGGCCGACCTGCTGTGGTGCCCGCCTGACGGCTCCGAGTACCCGTACCCGGTGTCCCGTCCCAAGTACAACAACCAGGCCGAGTGCCTGGCGGGCGTGAAGGAGCGGGCTGACGGCATCGCCGACGAGGTCCAGGCCGAGCTCGAGGCCTTTGGCGTCCCTGCGGCCACGGACACGCTGCCTGGCGTGCGCCCTCGCGTGCACGGCAACGAGTGGCGCGAGTCGGACGGCAAGGCCGCCGGCTACGACGGCTGGGTCGAGCTGGACTACTCCTGGGTTGAGTTCGACAAGGACTCGGATCTGACGGTCGGCGGCGCCGCCACCGGCACGTTCAACCTGATGTTCGACGCCGGCGACTCCACGTCCCGCTTCTACGTGCGCGGCCACTTCTCGGTCGACAAGTTCAAGAAGGACAACTGGACCACCGCGTACCTGCCTGACATCAAGAAGGCCGAGAACGGCACCATCGAGTGCGGCGTTCCCTTCGTCGAGCCGAAGTAGTCTGGCACAGGCTCCCCTGGCGGCGCGCATGGGTCGCGCCGCGGGGAGCGCTGGACAAGCGAGCGCACTGAACGTATGTTCATGGGATGCGCTACGCTGAGCTGATCTGCCGGTCGGGCTTCTCACTCCTCCACGGCGCCTCGCACCCCGAGGAGCTGGTGGACGCGGCGTCCTCGCTCGGGCTCAGCCACCTGGCCATCACGGACCGCGACGCCGTGTACGGGCTGCCGCAGGCGCACACGGCGGCGGTGCGGGCGGGGGTGCCGCTGCTGTGCGGGGCGACGGTGACGGTCGCCGATCGGGCGCCGGTGGTGCTGCTCGCGGAGTCCAAGGTGGGCTGGGCGAGGCTGTGTCGCCTGCTGACCCGAGCACGGCACGCGGCGAACAAGGGGCGCGCGGTGGTGACGGAGGCCGAGCTGCTGGGCGCGGCCGACGGCCTGACCTGCCTGCTGACGGATGGGTGGACCGCGGCGCAGGCGGGCCCGGCGCGCGACGCGTTTGGGTCGTCGCTGGAGGTGGTGCTGTCGCGGGCGGGTACGCCGACGGACGCGGCGCGGACCACGCGCGCGCTGGCCCTGTCGCGGGCGCTGGGGCGGCCCGTGGTCGCGTCCAACGACGTGCTCTTCCATGACCCGGGCCGTCGGCAGCTGGCGGACGTGATGACCTGCATCCGCCGCAAGACCACCCTGGGCCGGGCGGGCAAGGCGCTGCTGGGCAACGCGGAGCGCCACCTGCTGTCGCCGGACGTGTTCTGGGCCCGCTACGGCGACGTGCCGGGGGCGGTCGCCCGGACGGTGGACGTGGCCGAGCGGTGCGCGTTCCGCCTGTCGGAGCTGGCCTACCGCTACCCGCCGGAGGTGGTGCCGGAGGGCTGGACGCCGATGGCCTGGCTGCGGCATCTGGTCGAGCGGGCGGTGCCGGGCCGATACCCGGATGGCGTCCCGGACACGGTGCGCGCGCAGGTCGACCACGAGCTGGCGATCATCGAGCAGCTCGACTTCCCGTCCTACTTCCTCACCGTGAACGACATCGTCGCCTGGGCGCGCGAGCGCGGGATCTTGTGTCAGGGGCGTGGGTCGGCGGCCAATTCGGCGGTCTGCTACGTGTTGGGCGTGACCAGCGTGGATCCGGCGCGTGCGTCGCTGCTGTTCGAGCGCTTCATCTCCCCGGAGCGGGCCGAGCCGCCCGACATCGACGTCGACTTTGAGCACGAGCGCCGCGAGGAGGTCATCCAGTACGTCTATGCGCGCTACGGCCGCGAGCGCGCCGCCATGGTCAACGAGATCATCGTGTACCGGTCGCGCAGCTCCGTGCGGGACGTGGGCAAGGTGTTCGGCATGTCGCTCGACCAGGTCGACCGGCTGGCGTCCTTGTTCAGCCGCTGGTCGAGCAAGCTGGTGTTCGAGGCGCCTGAGGAGGTGTGGGACGTGGGCCTGGATCCGCAGTCGGCGCAGCTCAAGTGGACGCTGGCGATGTGCGAGCAGATCTCGGGCTTCCCGCGGCATCTGGGCATCCACTCCGGCGGGTTCGTGATCGCCGAGGGCGACGTGGTCGAGCTGGTGCCGGTCGAGCCCGCCAGCATGGCCGATCGCACGGTGGTGCAGTGGGACAAGTACGGGGTGGAGGGCCTGGGGTTCGTGAAGGTCGACCTGCTCGCGCTGGGCATGCTGACCGCGATCCGCAAGGGGTTCGACCTGATCGCGGACGCCTACGGCCGCCGGGTGGAGCTGCACACCGTGCCCGCGGAGGACCCGGCGGTCTACCAGATGTTCCAGGCCGCCGACACCGTGGGCGTCTTTCAGATCGAGAGCCGCGCGCAGCAGTCCATGCTCCCGCGCCTCAAGCCCGCCTGCTTCTACGACCTAGTGATCGAGGTGGCGATCGTGCGGCCGGGGCCGATCCAGGGCGGCATGGTCCACCCCTACCTGCGGCGCCGCTGCGGCGAGGAGCCTGTCACCTACGCGCACCCCGCGCTTGAGCCCATCCTGGCGCGCACGCTGGGGATCCCGCTCTTCCAGGAGCAGGTGATGCAGATCGCGGTGGCGGTCGGCGGCTTCACGCCGGGCGAGGCGGACGCGCTTCGCCGGGCGATGGGCGCGTGGCGTCGGCGGGGCACGCTCGACGGCATGGGCGAGCGGCTGATCGCCGGCATGAAGGCCAAAGGCATACCTGACCCATTCTGCGAGGCGATCGTCGAGCAGATCAAGGGCTTTGGCGAGTACGGCTTCCCGGAGAGCCACTCGGCCAGCTTCGCGCTGCTGGTCTACGTGTCGGGCTGGCTCAAGTGCCACTACCCGGAGGCCTTCTGCGCGGGCCTGATCAACAGCCAGCCCATGGGTTTTTACAGCCCGCGCACGCTGGTGCTGGACGCGCAGCGCCACGGGGTCGAGGCGCGGCCGGTGGACGTGACGTGCTCGGCCTGGGACTGCACGCTGGAGCCCGACGGGGACGGGCGGGCGTCGCTTCGTTTGGGGCTGCGCCTCGTCCGCGGCTTGGCTGAGGACACCGGCCGCGCGGTGGAGGCGGCGCGCGCGGAGGCGCCGTTCCGCGACCTGCCGGATCTGGCGCGGCGCACACGCCTGGATCGGCGCTCGCTCCAGCTCCTGGCGGACGCGGAGGCCTTTGTGTCGTTGGTCCCCGACCGTCGGCAAGCGGTCTGGATCCTGCAAGGCCTGTGGGACATGCCGCTGTTCGCCGGGGTGTCGCGCCGGGAGCCAGTGGCGCCCCTCCCCAAGGAGACGCCGCTGGAGGCCTTGGAGGCGGACTACCGGGCGACCGGCCTGTCGGTCGACGATCACCCCGCGATGCGCGCCCGCGAGCTGCTGGCCGCGCGAGGCGACCACCCCCTGCGACTGTGTGAGCTTCCTCACCAGGATCCGAACACGCGCGTCCGCACGATGGGTCTCATCTCCAGCCGTCAGCGGCCCGGCACGGCCAAGGGCGTGGTCTTCCTGGCGCTGGAGGACGAGACAGGGCTCGCGAATGTGGTGGTTTGGCCACGCGTTTGGGAGGATAAACGCAAGGTGATCGCGCACGCGACCATGCTGGTGGTCGAGGGCAAGCTGCAGCGCCAGGACGGCGCGTTCAGCGTGTTGCTGGAGGACGCCTGGGCCGTGACCGAGACCGACGACTTTCACGCCCCGTCGCGCGACTTCCGATGATCGGTTACGTCGCCGCCGCCCCACTGGCTGGCCGTGGGCGTCGCTTGGAGGATCCGATGTCGGTGTCTCGCTCGCTCGTGCTGCTCGTCGCGCTCAACGTGTTCGGTGGCTGCACCCAAACGTCTGACGTCGCCAAGTCCGAATCGACCGACCCGACCGTCGACCTGCAGGGCGGCCTGCCCCCGCTCGATCCCTCCCGCCCGGGTGGGGATGACACCGGTGTTCTCCAGGACACGGACGTGGCCGACACCGATGTCGCGGACACGGATGTGTTGGACACGGACGTCGTCGACACCGACGTGGCCGACACCGACGTCGTCCTCTAGTTCCCCGTCGTCCCGCCGGGGACAGGCTGGGGGTCTACGGAGGCTGGCGCGCCCTGTTCGCGCGCCGCGCCGAGATCATCCCCAGATCGTCCCCAGGTAATTATTTTCGATCGTCGAAGATCGGCCTTGATCCGTCAGGATCTGGGTGATCTCCACAGGATCGACCGGATCGAAGTGACGCTTGAAGGCTCGATCTGATCGTACTGGCGCGGATCGTCCCCAGGCTGGCCGTTCGAGATCGCGGCGACGATCGCGAGAAAGCGAGCCTTGACCGGGATCCTCGACGCCGGTAACAAACGTGGCGTCAGCGCCCGCTGACCCTGGCTCCCCGGAGCCGGACACGTCGCCGCAGCCCCGGAGCACGACCAAACCGCCGCCTCGTCCCCCGAGTCGACGTCACGGTCCCTGCTCTACCCCGACCACCTTCCCTGGGTGGTCAGACCTTCCCGAGGTCGTCTGAACAGACGCTCCGGGGCTTTGGCCGGCGACCCCAAGGACGAGGCACACGACCGCAAGGCCGCGTGCCTTGAACTTTCTTTGCGTCGGATCACAAGCGGACAAAATCCGACCGCACGGTGCTGTATAAACTGAACATCCGCTCCACTCGAAGGGCGGCTGTGAGGTTCCCATGCACCCGCCCCGTCTGCGCGCCCTGCACCCCGAGTCGCTCCCGTTCCGGTTGCTCGCCGAGCTCAGGGCTGGCCTGACGGGGCCGGTGCGTCTCTTCGTGGTGGTGGAGCCCGGCCGGTTCGACGAGCGCCCCTGGGGCGTGGGCGACGTCCTCGTGTGCGCCGGCACCTCGGCTGAAGGCGTGCGCACGGTGTTGGAGCCTGAGGGCCGCGGCCGCCCGGTGCTCGGCAAGATCACGGCGGACGGCATGACCGGGGCTTGGGGAGAGTCCTGCCACCCGCTGCGCTGGACGCCGGTGGGGCGGATCGTGCGGGTGCTCGCCGGCGCGGTCGATGTGCAGCCGGAGGTGATCGTGCGCCCGCAGCTTCGCCTGGCGCCGGCGCCGCGGCAGGAGATCCAGCTGGCGCTGTTCGCGCCGGCGTAGGCGGCGGTGAGCCTCGCTGGCGTGGTTCGGGCTGGCGTCGGGCGGACGTCGCAGGGGCGGCCTTCGCCTCCCAGTGGCGTGGTCAGCCCAGCGAAGCTCGGAGCTTGACCACCCTGGCCGCGTCCACCGGCAGACTCAGGTCGCCGTCGGTGTGCAGCCACGTCCCGACCACCGCCACGTCCACCAGCCCCCGCAGCGCCGCCGCCTGGTCCGGCTCTACCCCGCTCGCGACCCAGATCGGCGCCGTGGGGATCGCCGCCCGCGCCCGCCGCAGGTCGCCCAGGTCCGTGGGCCGCCCGGTCCCGGTCCCGGTGATGAGGATCGCGTCCGCCCCACCACGGTGGAAGGTGTCCCGCGCGGCGTCCTCCAGCTCGACTGGCCCGAGCGGGGTCGCGTGCTTCACCAGGATGTCCGCGGCGATCTGCACGTGCTCGGCGCCCAGCCGAGTTCGCAGCTGCAGCAGCTCGCGCGCCCGCCCGGTGATCAGGCCCTGGTCGGTCGCCATCACGCCGGTCAGCACGTTCACCCGAATGAACGACGCCCCCGTGACCGCGGCGATCGACAGCGCCGCCAGCGCGTCGTTGCGCAGCACGTTCACGCCGAGGGGCAGCCCAGGCACCGCGTCCTTCACCGCCAGCAGCACGGCGGTCATGGCCGCGATCGTCTCCGGCCCCACCACCTCGGCCGCGAACGGTGCGTCGCCCAGGTTCTCGACGATCGCCGCGTCGGCGCCACCGTCCGCCAAGGCGCGTGCGTCGGCCACCGCGCGCGCGATCACCGCCGACAGCCCTGGGCCGCGCCGTGGGGCGCCGGGGAGCGGGGGCAGGTGCACCACGCCAATCAGCCTCGGCACCGCGTCTGGGCGCGCCAGGAACAGGCTCATGGGTGGACCGGGAGGCCGAACAGCGTGACGAGCCGATAGGTGCCGTCGGTCAGCGGAGGCTCGACGGTCGCGTCTTCGGTCCCGGCCAGCTGCCCCTCCGTGCCGACCAAGCCCACCAAGTAGAGCGGACCTGTGCCGGTCTTGAGGTAGAGCCCGTAGGCGTGCGCGGCGTTCAGCCCGGCCTTGTCCGCGGCGGGACCCAGGCTGGCGTCTGTGGGGCCGATCCCGATTACGAACGTGCCGGGGGCGCTGGGCGTGCAGTCGCCGCCTGCGACCGGGCTGGCGGTGACGGTCCAGCCGAGGCGCAGGGTGACCTCGTCGACCCCCAGCGTGTCGAGCGGCGTGGCGGTCGCGACCGTGGCGTCCACCGAGCAGGTGGGGTTGCGGGTCTGCAGGGTCAGCGCGGTGCCGGTGATCAGGTCGTCCGCGATGGTCAGCGTGCCGCCGACGCCCCAGGTCTCGTCGACCGGCGCGTCGGTTCCGCCGCCGTTGTCGTCGGTGTCCGCCCCCGCGGTGCTGGTGTCGTCCGTCGCGTCGGGCCCCGCGTAGCCTTTGCCGCTGCACGCGAGCTGGGTCGCGAGCAGGCAGGAGACGGCGGCGATGGCGAGGGCGAGGCGCATGGGTGCTCTCCACGTAGCCGGTGCGGGCACGGTCGATCCAGCGTGGGCACCGTCCGTGCCGAACCGCGACGATCGCGACTGGGCGCGCACCGGCTCCCGGCGCCCCGCCGAGAGCGCGACAACGCTGTCGCGGTCAGGGCTCACTCGTCGGTGACGCAGCCGAGGCTCGCGGACTTCACCAGGCGCACGTACTTGCCGAGCGTGCCGCGGGTGGCGGGCAGCGGCGGCGCGGTCCAGGCGGCGCGGCGCGCATCCCAGTCGCCGATCTCCACGTCGATCGTGTTGGCCTCAGCGTCGATCGTGACCAGATCGCCGTCATGCACCAGGGCGATCGGGCCGCCCTCCTGCGCCTCGGGCGTGACGTGGCCGATGATGAAGCCGTGGCTGCCGCCGGAGAAGCGGCCGTCGGTCATCAGCGCGACGTCGGCGCCCAGGCCCGCGCCCATGATCGCGGAGGTGGGCGTGAGCATCTCGGGCATGCCGGGGCCGCCCTTGGGGCCCTCGTAGCGGATGACGATCACGTCGCCCTTCTGGATCTTGCCCTGCTCCAGGGCCACCAGCATCGACTCCTCACGGTCGAACACGCGCGCGGGGCCGGAGAAGCGCAGGCCCTCCTTGCCGGTGATCTTGGCGACCGCGCCCGTGGGCGCCAAGTTGCCGCGCAGGATGCGGATGTGGCCGGTCGGCTTCACCGGGTTGGACAGCGGCCGGATGACCGTCTGGCCCTCCTTGAGGCCCGGCAGGTCCGCCAGGTTCTCGGCGATCGTCTTGCCGGTGACGGTCAGGCAGTCGCCATGCAGCATGCCCGCGTCCAGCAGCAGCTTCATCACGGCGGGCGTGCCGCCGACGCCGTCGACGTCCGCCATGACCCAGTGGCCGCTCGGCTTGAGGTCGGCCAGCACGGGCGTGCGCTCGGTCACGACCGCGAAGTCGTCGATGGTGAACTCGACGTTGGCCGACCGCGCCATAGCGACGAGGTGCAGCACGGCGTTGGTGGAGCCGCCGAACGCCGTCACCACGACCACGGCGTTCTCGAACGCCTTGCGGGTCAGGATGTGCGAGGGGCGGATGTCCTTGTCGAGCAGGTTGGCGAGGGCGGCGCCCACGGCCTCACACTCGGCCTTCTTGCGCGGGTCCATGGCGGGCGTGCTGCTGCTGTAGGGCAGCGACAGGCCGAGCGCCTCGATGGCGCAGCCCATGGTGTTGGCGGTGTACATGCCGCCGCATGCGCCGGAGCCCGGGCAGGCCTTGTGCACGATGGCCGAGCGGGTCTCTTCGGTGATGCGACCGGCCACGAACTCGCCGTAGGCCTGGAAGGCGCTGACGATGTCGATGTCCTTGCCGTCATGGCAGCCAGGCGCGATCGTGCCGCCGTAGACCACGATGCTGGGGCGGTCCAGGCGCGAGATCGCCATCACGCAGCCGGGCATGTTCTTGTCGCAGCCGGGGATGGTGACGACCGCGTCGTACCACTGGGCGGCGGCCACGGTCTCGATGCTGTCGGCGATCAGGTCGCGCGACTGCAGGCTGTAGGACATGCCGTCCGTGCCCATGGAGATGCCGTCGGACACGCCGATGGTGTTGAAGCGCAGGCCGATCAGATCCGCCGCGAGCACCCCCTTCTTGACGTGCTCGGACAGCTCCAGCAGGTGCGCGTTGCAGGGGTTCCCCTCCCACCAGACGCTGGCGATGCCGACCTGGCCCTTGTCCAGGTCCGAGTCGGTCAGGCCGACGCCGTGCAGCATGGCCTGGCTGGCGCCTTGCGACTTGACTTGGGTGATCCGACGGCTGATGCGGTTGCGCATGGGGAACCTCTGAGACGAGTCAGGCGCCCAGCACACGGGGTGCAGGGCGCCAGGGTGGGGAGAGGGCGCGCGCGGGGGCACGCGCCCACCGGGGGCGAGCCTAGGACGGGACCGACTTGGCGTTCACGAACGGCATCATCTTGCGCAGCGCGGCGCCGACGTGCTCGACCTGCAGGTCGGTCTCGGCGGCGCGGCGGGCCAGGAAGGCGCCGCGGCCGTTGGCGTTCTCGGCGATCCAGTTCTTGGCGAACGTGCCGTCCTGGATCTCGGCCAGGATCTGCTTCATCTCGGCGCGCGTGGCGTCGGTGATGATGCGGGGGCCGGACACGTAGTCGCCGTACTCGGCGGTGTCGGAGATCGAGTAGCGCATGTAGGACAGGCCGCCCTGGTAGACCAGATCGACGATGAGCTTGAGCTCATGCAGGCACTCGAAGTACGCGACCTCGGGCTGGTAGCCCGCGTCCACGAGGGTCTTGAAGCCGGCCTTGATCAGCTCGCTGGCGCCGCCGCAGAGCACGGCCTGTTCGCCGAACAGGTCGGTCTCGGTCTCCTCGGAGAACGTGGTGGTCAGGATGCCAGCGCGGCCGCCACCGATGGCGCAGCCGTAGGACAGCGCGACGGCGTCGGCCTTGCCGGTGGCGTCCTGGTGCACGGCGATGAGCTGGGGCACGCCGCCGCCCTCCTGGTAGGTCTCACGGACGCGGTGACCGGGGCCCTTGGGCGCGATCATGCTGACGTCGACGTTCGGCGGCGGGGTGATGGTGCCGTACCGGATGTTGAAGCCGTGGGCGAACATCAGGGTGTCGCCGGGGTTCAGGTAGGGCAGGATCTCCGCGTGGTAGATCTTGGCTTGCTCGGTGTCGGGCGCCAAGATCATGATCACGTCGGCGACGCGCGCGGCCTCGGCGACGGAGAGGACCTCAAGGCCCGCGGCCTTGGCGATGGCGACGGACTTGCTGCTGGAGCGCAGGCCGATGACCACGGGGACGCCGCTGTCGCGCAGGTTCAGCGCGTGGGCGTGGCCCTGGCTGCCGTAGCCGATGATGGCGACCTTGCGGCCCCGGATGAGCGAGAGGTCGGCGTCACGGTCGTAGCGGATCTGAGTCATGCGGTGGTCTCCTCTGAGGGGTTAAAATCGAAGAAGGGTCAGGGGTTCGACGCGGCGATCGCGGCGTCAAGCGCCGTGGCCAGTCGGGGATCGGTGCGGTGTTCGATGGCGCGCACGTCGTACACCTTCGCGAGGTCCGCGGCGATGCGCTCAGGTGCGGCGGCTGGCTCGTGGAAGTCGACGAGCACGCGCATGACGCCATCCACGGACGGGCCGACCGCGAACGAGCGCGGGATGTGGCCCTTGCGGCGGCACTTGTTGAGCAGGCGCTCCAGGCTGCCCGCGCCGTCCGCGAGGTCGATGACAAACGTGCTCACGAGGCCTCCGTCTTGGGGCGGCGGATCATGTCCGCGAGGTCCTTGCCAGCGGGCACCATCGGGTACACGCTGTCTTCTTCGACCACCTGGAACTCAATCAGCACCGTGCCCGGCGTGGCGCGCGCCTTGGCGACGGCCGCCGGGATCTGATCGCGCGAGGTGACGCGGATCCCGGTCAGGCCGTGCGCCTCGGCCAGCTTCACGAAGTCCGGCGACAGCATGGGCGTGGAGACGTAGCGCCGCTCATAGAAGAACTGCTGCCACTGGCGCACCATGCCCAAGAAGCCGTTGTTGATGATGGCGATGTTGACCTTCACGCCCTCCTGCACGGTGGTGCAGAGCTCGGCGGCGGTCATCTGGAAGCCGCCGTCCCCGGCGACCACCCACACCTCGGCCTCAGGCCGGGCGAACTTGGCGCCGATCGCGGCCGGCAGGGCGAAGCCCATGGTGCCCAGGCCGCCCGACGTGATCAGCGAGCGAGGCGTGTCGTGCTTGTAGTACTGCGCCTCCCACATCTGGTGCTGGCCCACGTCGGTGGCGACCACCGCGCGGCCCTCGGTGAGCACCCACAGGTCGTGAAGCACCTGGGGCGCCTTGAGGCGGCCGTCGTCGGCTTGCGCGAGGATATCGTGGGTGCGATCGACGGTGTGCATCTCGGCGATGGAGGCGATCCACGGGGCGCAGTCGCGCTGGGCCACCTTGAGGAGCAGGCGGTCGAGCACGGCGGCGGCGTCGCCGCACAGGCCCACGTCGACCTTCACGACCTTGTTGATCTCGCTCGGGTCGAACTCGATGTGGATCTTCTTGGCTTCAAGCGCGTAGGTCTTGAGGTTGCCCGTGACGCGGTCGTCGAAGCGCATGCCGATGGCGACGAGCAGGTCGGCCTGCTGGATGGCCTTGTTGACCCAGGCCTCGCCGTGCATGCCCATCATGCCCAGGTTGCGCGTGTGCTGCGTGGAGAAGCATCCCAGGCCGAGCAGCGTGCAGGCGACCGGCATGTCGGTGCGCTCGACGAACGCCTCCAACTGCGCGGTGGCCTTGGCGGAGATCACGCCCTGACCGGCCAGGATCAGCGGCCGCTTGGCGTTGGCGATGAGCGCGGCCGCCGCGTCCAAATCCGCGTCCGAGAAGCCAGGGGCCTCGATCCGCGGCCGGTGGATGGTGGTGGGACCAGGGTCATTCAGACCGACGATGGCGTTGAGGGCGTCCTTGGTGATGTCCACCAGGACGGGGCCGGGGCGACCGGACTTGGCCAGCGCGAACGCCTCGCGAAGCGTCTTCGCGATGTCCTCGGCGCGGGTCACCAGGAAGCCGTGCTTGGTCACGGGGATGGTGATGCCCAGGATGTCGGTCTCCTGGAACGCGTCCGAGCCCATGACCGTGGACGGGACCTGGCCGGTGACGGCGACCAGCGGGATGCTGTCCATCATGGCGGTGCCGAGGCCCGTGACCAAGTTGGTGGCGCCGGGGCCGGACGTGGCGATGACCACGCCGGTGCGGCCGGACGCACGCGCGAAGCCGTCCGCCATGTGGATGGCGCCCTGCTCGTGGCGGGCCAGCACGTGGTGGATCTGGGGGTACTTCGGCAGGGCGTCGTAGGCGGGCATGATGGCGCCGCCAGGGTAGCCGAAGACGATCTCCACGCCCTCAAGGGCGAGGATCTCCCACAAGATCTCGGCGCCGGCCATCTGCTTGGCGTCTTGGGCGTTGGATTCAGACCGGGTCATGCGTCCTCCGGGAGGGGAGGCGGCGTCCCTTCGCTCCGTGGATCGGGGCGGCGGACCAGCCCCGTCGTTCGGGAGGTGCGGGCCGTCGTCTCGTCTATCGATGCGTCAGCCTTCGCTCCCCCGCGTGGGATGCGCGGAAGCCCGGCAGATTACGCCGGTTAGGACCAGATCGTCAAGCGTGTGTCGTGCGATTGCTCGCAGCACGTCCCCGATGGCCTCGTGAAAGCATGTCTGGGTTGGCGGTGACGGCACGCGTTTTGCTCGCTAGATCCCCGGGAGAGGTACGCGATGCCGAACGAAGTCGAGATGGCGCGCCAGCGCTTCGGGTTCCTCGAGATCCTGGAACGCCACGCCGAGGCGATGCGGGCCGAGTTCGAGACGCTGCCGAGCAGCCTGTTCATCCCCATGCCGTCCACCGAGATGTACCAGGGCGTGTGGACCGCCTGCATCGTGAAGCTGGAGCAGTACGGCGAGGAGTTTGAGGGCCTGGATGTCGAGGCGAACCGCCGCCGCTGCCCCGTCGCCGCCGCGGTCATGGACCAGATCCCCGGCGCGATCGTCGGCGCCTACCTGGCGCTGGCCCCCGGCGCGTCGCTGCGCATCCACACCGACATCCGCGACGATGACGTGATCCGCTGCCACCTGGGCCTGCGCCTCGCCCCCCATGAGCACGCCTACTGGAAGGAGGGCACGGCCCGCCCGATGGACATCCGCATGCCGCACGCGGCCCGGAACGACGGGGAGGTCCCGCGCATCACGTTCCTGCTGGACGTGCGGATGCCGTTCGTGATCCCCACTGGATCCGTGCCTGCGTGGAACCCGGACCTGGCGCAGGCCACCTGAGGCGCGGTTCAGCTTTGTGGTTGACACGCGCGTGACCGGCCCATATTAGCGTTGGTCGTGACCGTTGGGTGACCAGCGGGTCGAGGTTCAGCGCATGTCCGCGTTCGCGGCCAACCTCATCGTTATTCTCATTCCCACCGCCCGACTTCTTCAAGTCGGCCTGGTTGGGAAGGGTGCGTAGCAGAACTCGCGCAGCCCCTCAAACCAGGCCGACCCGCTCGATGGCAGGTCGGCCTTTTTCGTTTCGGACGTCGCATGACCCCACGAGTCTTCGCCTACGACACCACCCTGCGTGACGGCACGCAGGGAGAAGGCTTTGCGCTCTCGGTCACCGAGAAGATCCGCGTCGCCCATCTCCTCGATGAGCTGGGGATCGCCTACATCGAGGGCGGCTGGCCCGGCAGCAACCCGCGCGACGTCGCGTTCTTCGCGGCCGCCGCCAAGGAGCGCTTCCAGTTCGCGCGCATGACCGCGTTCGGCTCCACGCGCCGCGCCGGCATCTCCTGCGACCACGACGCCAACCTGGCCGCGCTCGTCGCCGCCGAGGTCCCGGTCGTCACCATCTTCGGCAAGTCCTGGCGCTTTCAGGCGACGGACGTCTTGGGCATCAGCGCCGAAGAGAACCTGGAGCTGATCCACGACAGCGTCCGCTGGCTCTCCGCCCGCGTGGACGAGGTCATCTTCGACGCCGAGCACTTCTTCGACGGCGCCGCGGACGACGAGGCGTATGCGATGGCCTCGCTGGAGGCGGCCGCGTCGGCGGGCGCCAAGTTTGTGGTCCTGTGCGACACCAACGGCGGCTCGCTCCCCACGCAGGTCGGCGGGCTGGTTGAGCGCGTGCTCGCCAAGGTTGGCTGCCCGGTTGGCATCCACGCGCACAACGACGGTGAGGTCGCCGTCGCCAACAGCCTGGAGGCCGTGCGCCGCGGCGCCACCATGGTCCAGGGCACCATCAACGGGTACGGCGAGCGCTGCGGCAACGCCAACCTCGTCTCCATCCTGCCCAACCTCGAGCTCAAGATGGGCTTTCATGTGGTGGGCGCGGAGCGCATCTCGCGGCTCACGCACGTCAGCCGCATGGTCGACGAGCTGTCCAACAACGTGCCGCTCGCGCGCCAGGCCTTCGTCGGCCAGTCGGCGTTCGCGCACAAGGGCGGCGTGCACGTGCACGCCGTCATGAAGGACGCGCGCGCCTACGAGCACATCGAGCCCACTCTGGTCGGCAACGGCCGCCGCGTGCTGATGTCGGACCTGTCGGGCCGCTCCAACGTGGTCTACAAGGCCCGCGAGTTTGGCTACGAGCTCAACCCGAGCGACCCGGCCACGCGCACCGTGCTCGAGCGAATCAAGCAGATGGAGAACGCGGGCTACGCGTTCGAGGACGCCGAGGCGTCCATGAAGCTGCTGCTGGCCGAGGCCCACGGCCACCGCCCGCACTACTTCACCATCGAAGAGGCCGACGTCACCACGTCGCTGCTGGCCGACGCCCGCCGCCATGACGTGGACGAGAGCCACCGCACGCGCGCGATCATGCGCGTGCAGATCGGCGACGAGAGCGTCCCGATGGTGCAATACGGCAACGGCCCGGTCGACGCGCTCGGGCGCGCGCTCGAGGCGGTGGTGGTGCGCGCGTGGCCGGTCGTCCACGAGGTCCGCCTCGTCGACTACAAGGTGCGCATCATGGACAGCGGAGACGGCATCGGCGCCACGGTGCGGGTGCTGATCCGCGCGTCAGACGGCAAGCAGACCTGGACCACGGTGGGCGTCAGCTCGAACGTGATCGAGGCCAGCTGGCGCGCGCTCGTGGATCTCTACGAGTACAAGTTGATGGAAGAGGGAATTCCCGGCGTCGCTTCGTCGACGCACGGGGCCGTGTTCAGCGCATAGGCGACGTGATCTTGGGAGACGACATGGATTGGGTTCGCATCTTCGACACCACCCTGCGTGACGGCGAGCAATCGCCGGGCGCCACGATGACCCCCGACGAGAAGATCCGCCTCGCGCGCAAGCTCGACGGCATGGGCGTCGACGTGATCGAGGCGGGCTTCCCTGCGGCCAGCGTGGGCGAGCTCAGCTCCGTCCAGCAGGTCTGCGCGGTCGTGCAGCACGCGAAGGTCGCGGCGCTCTGCCGCACGCGCACCGGGGACATCCGCGCCGCGTGGGACGCGATCAAGGACGCCAAGCACCCTCGCCTGCACGTCTTCATCGCCACCAGCGATATCCACCTGGAGCACAAGCTCCAGATGACCCGCGAGCAGGTGCTTGAGGAGATCCGCCGCGGCGTCAGCTACTGCCGCGAGCTCTGCGCGGACGTCGAATTCTCGGCCGAGGACGCGACGCGCTCGGACCTCGACTTCCTGGTCACCGCGCTCAAGGTCGCCGTTGAGTGCGGCGCCACCACGCTCAACGTGCCGGACACGGTCGGCTACACGCTGCCGCACGAGTACGAGCACACCATCCGCACCATCGTGAACGCGGTCGGCCCCGACATCATCGTGTCGTCGCACTGCCACGATGACCTGGGCCTGGCCGTCGCCAACTCGCTCGCGGCCATCCGCGGCGGCGCGCGTCAGGTCGAGGGCTGCATGAACGGCATCGGCGAGCGCGCGGGCAACGCGGCGCTCGAAGAGGTCATCATGGCACTCAAGACGCGCCCCACCGAGTTCGGCGTGCAGAGCCGCGTCGACACCAAGCAGCTGGTCGGCATCAGCCGCATGGTGCGTGACGTCACCGGCATCGTCGTGCAGCCCAACAAGGCGATCGTGGGCCGCAACGCGTTCGCGCACGAGGCCGGCATCCACCAGCACGGCGTGCTCGCGTCCGCGCGCACCTACGAGATCATGGACCCGGTCGACGTGGGCTGGACCACCAACCAGCTCGTGCTCGGCAAGCACTCGGGCAAGCACGCGCTCAAGGCGCGCCTGGAGTCGCTCGGCTTCCCGATGGACGAGGCCTCCATGGTCGAGGCCTTCGTGCGCTTCAAGGCGCTGTGCGATCGCAAGAAGGAGATCTACGACGAGGACCTCGTCGCGATCGCCATCGGCGACAAGCTCGTCCAGGGCGGCAAGATCGAGCTCGAGTCGATCCGCTTCGAGTCGGGCACGGACGTGGCCGCCAGCGCCACCGTCACCGTGCGCGTGCTCGGCCGCGCCACCCGCGCCATGGCCACCGGCGACGGCCCGGTCAACGCCGCGCTCGAAGCCATCCGCATGTGCACCGGCGTCGGCGACGTGGTCTTGGAAGACTACCGAATCGCCGCCATCTCGGTGGGCACGGACGCGCAGGGCCAGGTCAACCTGCGCATCAACGCCGAGGGCGTCGTCGCCAGCGGCCAGGCCACCCACACCGACGTCGTCGTGGCGTCGGCGCAGGCCTACATCCACGCGCTGAACCACCTCGCCTTCCAGCGCGAGCGGTTTGGCCAGAATCCCCCGCGCGTCGACTCCGACGTGCTCGCCGCCCGAGGTGCCGTTTGAGCTCGCTGCGACTGTTGGTTCTTGATGGGGACGGCATCGGCCCCGAGGTGAACGCCCAGGCTCTTCGCGTCCTACGCGAGGTCGGCGCCCACGCGGGCATGTCGATCGAGGCCGAGCACGCGGCGTTCGGCGGCGCGTCGCTCGACGCGTACGGCCTGCCCGTCACCGAAGCGACCATCGCGCTCGCCAAGGCGTCCGACGCCGTGCTCTTGGGCGCGGTCGGCGGCCCCAAGTGGGACGACGTCGCCCCGCACCTGCGCGCTGAGCGCGGCCTGCTTCGCCTGCGCTCCGAGCTGGGCGTGTTCGCCAACCTGCGCCCCGCCAAGTTCAGCGCGGCGATTGAGGCGGCCAGCCCGCTGCGTCCTGAGCGCGCGCGTGGCGCCGACTTCGTGATCGTCCGCGAGCTGTGCGGCGGCATCTACTTTGGTGAGCCCCGGGCGATTGAGACCGTGAACGGGGAGCGCCGCGGCTACAACACCATGGTCTACACCGAGTCCGAGATCGTGCGCGTCGCCCGCGTCGCATTCGAGACCGCGCGCCTGCGCAGCAAGCGCCTGACCAGCGTGGACAAGGCCAACGTGCTCGAGGTGTCCCGCCTGTGGCGCGAGGTCGTCACCGACCTGCACAAGCGCGAGTACAGCGACATCACGCTCGACCACCAGTACGTCGACTCCTATGCCATGAAGATGGTGGCCAACCCGCGCGACGCGGACGTGGTCGTCACCGGCAACTTGTTCGGCGACATCCTGTCGGACCTGGCGGCGGCGCTGTCGGGCTCGCTGGGCATGCTGCCGTCGGCGTCGCTCGGCGAAGGCCCGGGCCTGTACGAGCCGGTCCATGGCTCGGCGCCGGACATCGCGGGCCAGGCCAAGGCCAACCCGCTGGGGGCCATTCTCTCGTCCGCCCTCTTGCTGGAGCATACGGTCAAGCGGCCGGATCTGGCCAAGATCGTGAACGACGCCGTGCAGGGCGCGCTCGACGCGGGCCTGCGCACCGGCGACATCGCCTGGGGCGACGCCGGCACGCGCCGCGTGAACACTGTGGAGATGGGTGACGCGGTCGTCGCGAACATCCGGTCGAGCTTTGGCAGCAAGGAGACCCGCGCATGATGCAGGATGATGGGCAAGACGGCACGCACGACAGCGAGCACGACAACGTGGCGATCGAAGGTCGGCACCTGCCGATCAGCCACTTCTTCGATCTCAAGCGCGACGCCGCGGGCAAGGCGCACATCGAGACCTGGGTCCGTGGCATCGGCCTGCTGCGCTTCGTCCTGCTGAACAAGGGCAGCGCGTTCAGCTTGGAAGAGCGTCGCGAGCTGGGCCTGGAAGGCCTGCTGCCGCCTCGCGTCTCCACCATGCAGGAGCAGATGGCGCGCGCCTACAAGCAGTACCTGGAGCACCCGACGCCGCTTTCGAAGTACCAGTTCCTGCGCGGTCTCCAGGAGCGCCAGGAGGTGCTCTTCCACGCGCTGGTCAAGGCGCACCTGGAAGAGATGATGCCGATCGTCTACACGCCGACCGTCGGAGAGGCGATCGAGAAGTTCTCTGCGCTGTTCCAGAGCCCCCGCGGCCTGACGGTGCACGAGGGCAACATCGACCGCCTTGAGCAGATCGTCGCCGAGTACCCGATGTACGACGTGCGCGTGCTCGTCGTCACCGACAGCTCAGCCATCCTGGGCATCGGCGATCAGGGCTACGGCGGCATGGGCATCTGCATCGGTAAGCTCACGCTCTACACCGTGGGCGGCGGCGTCAGCCCCTTCCACACCATGCCGGTCGGCCTGGACGTCGGCACCGACCGCAGCAACTACCTCGCGGACCCGCTGTACCTGGGCGCCCCGCACCCGCGCCTGCGCGGTGAGGCCTACGAGTCCTTCGTCGACAAGTTCGTCGAGGTGATCCGCAAGAAGTACCCGAACGCGATCCTCCAGTGGGAGGACCTGGCGTCCGACGCCGCGTTCCACGTGCTGCAGCGCTACCGCAAGGTGCTGCCGAGCTTCAACGACGACATCCAGGGCACGGGCGCCGTCACGCTCGCGGGCATCATCACGGCCTGCCATCTCAAGGGTGAGAAGCTCACCGACCAGCGCTTCTGCGTGTACGGCGCCGGCGCCGGCGGCGTCGGCGTGGCCAGCGTGATCGTGCAGGGCTTGATCAACGCGGGTCTGACGTCCGAGCAGGCGTACAGCCAGATGTACGTGCTGGACTCGCGCGGGCTGATCTTGGACAACCGCGAGCTGCAGCCCCACAAGGCGGCGTTCGCGCACAAGGCGTCGGAGGTCGAGGGCTGGACCAAGAACGGCACCAACCCGGATCTGCGCACCACGATCGAGAAGGCCAAGTGCACCGTGCTCATCGGCCTGTCCGGTCAGCCTGGCGCGTTCGATCAGGGCGTGGTCGAGGCGATGTCGCGCAACAGCAAGCGCCCCATCCTCTTCGCGCTGTCCAACCCCACCAAGCTGGTCGAGGCGCTGCCGTCTGACCTGCTCGCGTGGACCGACGGTAACGCGCTGGTCGCCACCGGCTCGCCCTTCGCGCCGGTCAACCTGGACGGCCGTCGCTTCCCGATCGGCCAGGGCAACAACGCGTTCGTGTTCCCGGGCCTGGGCCTGGGCGCCATGCTCGCGCGCGTGTCGGAGATCACCGACACCATGGTGCTCGCCGGCGCCTACGCGGTGTCGGACTACACCAAGCAGCACCACGCGCAGTTCGGCCTGATCTACCCGCCGCTGACCGACCTCCCCAAGGTGAGCCGCCTCGTCGCAGCCGCCGTGGTGAAGCAGGCCGTGGCCGACGGCGTCGCGCGCGAGAGCGTGCCGTCTGATCCGGACGCGCTCGCCGAGTGGATTGACGACCGCTTCTGGGAGCCTGAGTACCTTCCCATCCGCGCGAAGGGCCCTGGCCCTTACCGCCAGGAGGCCTGAGCCTGATGTCGAAGAACCTCTTCCGCAAGGTGTGGGACGCCCACGCCGTCGACGTGCTGGCCGATGGTCGCACGCAGCTCTTCGTGGGCCTGCACCTGGTCCACGAGGTCACCAGCCCGCAGGCGTTCGCCGCGCTCCGCGAGCTGGGCCTGTCGGTCGCCTACCCGGGCCGCACGTTCGCCACGGTCGACCACATCGTGCCCACCGACGAGCGCGCGCGCCCGTTCCGCGACGACCTCGCGGAGGCCATGATCGTGGCGCTCGCCGACAACTGCAAGCAGTACGGCATCCAGTACTTTGGCGAGACCGACAGCCGTCAGGGCATCGTGCACGTCATCGGTCCGGAGCAGGGCCTGACCCAGCCGGGCATGGTGATCTGCTGCGGTGACAGCCACACCAGCACGCACGGCGCGTTCGGCGCGGTGGCGTTCGGCATCGGCACCAGCCAGGTGCGCGACGTGCTCGCCACGCAGACGCTCGCGATCGAGCCGCTCAAGGTCCGCCGCGTGCAGATCGACGGCGCGCTCGGCAAGGGCGTCTACGCCAAGGACGTCATCCTGCACGTCATCCGCACGCTCGGCGTGAACGGCGGCGTGGGCTTTGCGTACGAGTTCTGCGGCACCACGATCGACGCGATGTCGATCGAGGAGCGCATGACCGTCTGCAACATGGCGATCGAAGGCGGCGCGCGCGTCGGCTACGTCAACCCCGACGAGAAGACGTTCGCCTACCTCAAGGGTCGCCCCTACTCACCCACGGGTGCTCAGTGGGACGCGGCGGTCGAGACCTGGAAGGCGCTCGCCTCCGGTCCGGACGCCGAGTACGACGACGTCGCGCACCTCGACGCGTCGACGATCGCGCCCACGCTCACCTGGGGTATCCACCCCGGTCAGGCGGTCGGCATCGACGAGTCGATCCCCGAGGAGTCGGCGGTTCCGGTGTCGGAGCGTGGCACGTGGCGCGAGGCGCTCGAGCACATGCAGGTCCGTCCCGGTCAGCCGGTGCAGGGCATCAAGGTCGACGTCGCGTTCATCGGCAGCTGCACCAACAGCCGCATCTCCGATCTGCGCGAGGTCGCCAAGGTGGTCGTCGGTCACCACGTGGCGGCGGGCGTGAAGGCGCTCATCGTCCCTGGCTCCTGGTCGGTCGCGGCCGAGGCCGAGGCCGAGGGTCTGGACAAGGTGTTCCTCGACGCGGGCTTTGAGTGGCGCCGTCCGGGCTGCTCCATGTGCCTGGCCATGAACCCCGACAAGCTGGTCGGCGATCAGATGTGCGCGTCCACGTCGAACCGCAACTTCAAGGGTCGGCAAGGCAGCGCGCGCGGTCGCACGGTGCTGATGAGCCCGGTGATGGTCGCCGCGGCCGCCATCAAGGGTGAGATCGCGGATGCGCGTGACGTGTTCGGAGGTGTCGCATGAGGAAGCTGGGCGAGATCGTCACTGGCGTGGCCGGTCGTGGTGTGGTCGTCCCGGGCGACGACATCGACACCGATCGCATCATCCCCGCGCGCTTCATGAAGTGCGTCACGTTCGACGGGATCGGGCAGTACCTGTTCCACCACGTCCGCTTCGCCGACGACGGCACCCCTAAGGGCCACCCGCTCGACGATCCCAGGTTTGAGGGCGCGTCCATCCTCGTGACCGGCCGCAACTTTGGCTGCGGCTCGTCGCGTGAGCACGCCCCGCAGGCGCTGATGCGCTTTGGCATCTCGGGCGTCATCGCCACGTCGTTCGCGGAGATCTTCTACGGCAACTGCACCATGCTCGGCCTGGTGTGCGCGCGCGTGGAGGACGACGTGCAGGAGGCCATCGCCGCCGCGGTCCTCGCGGACCCGACGGTGCAGATCGCCATCGACGTCCCCTCGCTCACCGTGACGGTCGGCGCTCAGTCGTACCCGTTCACCATGTTCAGCAGCGCGCGCGACGCGCTCCTCAACGGCAACTGGGACCCGCTCCGCGAGCTCCAGGTGCGCATGGACAAGGTGCGCGGCGTCGCGGCCAAGCTGCCCTACGCCGGGTTCACGTCGGGCCTGTAGGCCCACGGCGCTGGACCATCCCCAGCCGCGCACGCTACGATTCGCGTGCGGGCTGGGGATGGACATGCGCACAGGGTTCTGTCTGATTGGGGTGTCGCTGGCGCTGGTCTTGGCGACCGGGTGCGGCGGCGGCAATTGTGGCGAGGCCCACTACACCACGGCGGGCGACGCGCTTGCGCTGTTCGACGAGGACGGCGACGGCGTGACGGCGGACTTGCGCGAGGCGTGCGGCGTGGACAACGGCTCGTTCGGCTTTCGCCGCAATGATGTCGGCCTGACGATGCTTCTGTTTGAGCCGTCGCCGCTGTCGGCGAGCTTCGAGGACCAGCTCGAGCTGGACAACACCCTGCTCCCGTCGAGCACGGTGACCTTCCTGACGTCGCACCTGGAGGCGGGTGCCACGCTCACCATGGACAACCTGGGCGGGTCGGGCCTGCACCACCTGGGCGGCATGGCGTCTGACCTCTACACCACGTTCAAGCTTCTGAACGGCACGGTGGAGGTGGTCGACGGTCCGCGCAAGAGCAAGGACCACTTCGCGGAGGACGACCACACGGAGGAGTGGCGCTTCCACTGGACGCTGGAGATCGGCGACCCGCAGTCGAGCGCCATCTACCAGACCTGGGACGCTGAGGATTGGATCTCGATCCGCGACGGCACCGAGATCGGCGAGCCCATCGACGTTCCCCCCGACGCGGTGACCGCACCCTGACCAGTTGGTCATGGCCGCCGAAAGCACCGCTGCATAGTGGCGCGCCATGACACTTCTCGCCCTGCTTGCCACCCTCGCCGTCGCCGCCGAACCCTCACCGGAGGCGCCCGCGTCCGCGCCCGCGCCCGCCGCGCTGCCCGCGCACCACTGGCCGCCCGTGGCGCCCGCGGATCACGCGCTGACCGAGGTCGCGTTCGGCACTGGTTTCGGCTTCATGCCGCTCAACCTCGGCGGCCTGAACGACGCGCTCGCCGCCGCCGGGCACCCGCGCGTGGGCACCTTCCAGATCACGTCCTTGTCGGTGAACGCCGAGCTGTGGATCGGGCGCATGGTGCCTGGCTTCGACTCGATCGGCTGGTCGAACGTGGGCGCCGAGAAGGCGGGTGACTCGGACACCACCATCACGTTCGCCATGAGCGAGCTGTCCTACGGCTACGGCGTGGTCTACAAGCCGCTGTTCGACTTCGAGCCGCGCCTGGGCTTTGCGCTGGCCGACACGAACATCGTGATCAACCACACCGGCCCAGTGAACGCCGACCTGGCGATGGACACGGCGGACCGCGCGCTCAACCTGCACCGTCAGGACATGCTGACCGACGTGGGCCTGGGCTTTGGCTGGATGATCCCGCTCACCAAGGTTGACGTGGACGGCGTCGGCACGGGCCTGCGCATCGCGTTCCGCGCGGGCGGCCTGATCCAGCTCTTCCACACGTCCGGCTGGAAGTCGGACGGCGAGAAGGTGGAGGACATGCCGGGCATGTACCTGGGCGGTCCGTACCTGCGCCTGTTCGTGTCGCCGTCGCTGCTGGTGCGCTACCCCAAGGTCCACCACGTGAAGCCGTCCAAGGCGCACCCGGCGGTGGATCAGATGGTCGAGCCGACGGCGCCCGAGGCGCAGGTGGCGCCGGTCGAGGTCGCACCGACCGCCGCGCCGGTCGAGGTCGCGCCCGTCGCCGCTCCGGTCGATGCGCCGACGGCAGAGCCGACGCCCACGCCGTAGGCGCGTCGTTACGCGTCCTGCTCGATCAGCACGCCGCGCGTCAGCACCACGCGCTGCGCGGACCCCGCCCACGCCTCCAGCGTCTCGGTGACCGCGCGCGGCAGGCCGGGACAGCGGCGCGACAGCACCGACAGCGCCTCGCTCACGTCGTGCGTGGAGAGCCAGGTGACCAGGCCCTCGCGCTCCAGGCGGTAGCGGTCGACCACGTCGCGCTGCAGGCACGGGCCCAGGCGCTCGATCTGAAAGCGCTCCCACGGCGTGATCGAGTCTGGCGGCACGATGATCTCCAAGTCCCCGCTCACCCAGATCGGCGGATGGGGACCGGCACCGGCCTTGGCCCAGCGGCGGCCGTCGACCGTGCCCGCGAACACGCCGGGCGCGCGGCGGATCAAGCCGAACGCGACCATGCGCCCGAGCACGGCGCGCACCATCTTGGCCTCGATCTCGTCGAACGCGTCCTCGTCGTAGTCCTTGTGGTCGTCGCCGATCAGCGACGGGTACACGCGCGCGCCCTGGCGCAGCCACGCGGGGAAGATCACGTCGCGGTGCTGGTCGCGCAGCAGCTCCAGGAAGACCATCTCGTCGACCGCGCCCTTGCCGGCTTGACGTAGCGCCGCGCGCACGGCGGGCACCACCACGTGCAGGTCGCGGTCGACCAGGCGGTGCACCAGACGATCGCACGCGTCCTCGGTCTCACCCGCGAGCGTGGCCTCCAGGCCCAGGTCGAGGTGCAGCTCGCGCGACGCGGCGTCGAGCGAGATCATGTGCAGCGCCTCGAGCCCGCGCAGCGCGCGACCCCAGCGTGGGTGCGACTCCAGCGAGGCGCCGTCGGACAGGTCCTTGGCGGCCAGCCGCTTGCCCAGGCGCTTGGAGTCCGCCTTGGTGACGGTGCGGTCGTGCGTCATGCGCACGCGCGGGCGCTCTAGCGTGGCGGCGAGCGAGGCCATGTCGTGAAGCAGCGCGACCGGGCCGGTCTTGGGCTCGGCTAGGTCGTCGGTCTCGTCCATCACCGCGTCGGCGAAGTCGTAGGCGATGGCGGGTGGATCGGGCAGGTCGGGGTGCAGTTGGTAGCGGCCCTCGTAGGGCTCGGCGTCGTCGGCGAGCGCGGTCATCAGGTCCGCGGCGCACAGCGCGCGCACGGCCTGCGCGTCGTGCTCGGGGTCCCACGCCTGTCGTCCGACGACCACGTCCTCCAGCGCGTGACGCTGCGCCGCGAACAGCACCTTGCGGAAGTCGAACCGCAGCGCGGCGACCTCTTCGCCCAGGTGGACGCGCGCCTGCTCAACCTGGTCGGCGGAGCGGCGCGCGTAGCGGACCAGCACGCGGCCTTGAAGCTGCGGGAGCAGGTCGCGCTCGAAGCGCGGGCCGACGATGCGACGGCGCGCGTCGAGCACGTCGACGACGTGGTCCTGGAGCGGGACGAGCGCCTCCAGCTCAGACCACGCGGTCTCGTCCGCCACCTCAAGCACCGACACCACGCGCATCAGTCCGCCGCCTCGATCCGGTAGGGGTAGCCTTGCTCAGCCAGGAAGAGCTGCCTGCGCTCAGCGTACTCCTGCTCGACCGAGTCTGCGGTGACCAACGTGTAGAACCACGCTTGGTTCTGGCCTTCTTTGGGGCGTAGAATTCGGCCAAGCCGCTGCGCTTCTTCCTGGCGGCTGCCCCACGAGCCCGACACCTGGATGGCGACGCTCGCGTTGGGCAGGTCGACGGAGAAGTTCCCGACCTTGGACATGGCGAGCACGCGCAGCTCGCCGGAGCGGAAGCGCTGGTAGAGCGCGCGGCGATCGGCGGCGGGGGTGTCGCCGGAGATGATCGGCATGTCGAAGCGGCGTGCCAGGAACTCCAGGTGGTCCAGGTAGGTGCCGAGCACCAGGATCTGCTGGTCGGCGTGCCGTGCCAGCAGCTTCTCGAGCACCGCGCCCTTGCGCGCGTTGCGCGAGGCGATCCGGTACTTCTCGGTGGCGTCTGCGGACACCGCCGCCATGCGGTCTTCGGTCGACAGCGGGACGCGGACCTCGACGCACTTGGCGGTGGCGATCCAGCCCTGCTCCTCCAGCCGCTTCCACGGCATGTCGAAGCGCTTGGGGCCGATCAGCGCGAACACGTCGCCCTCATTGCCGTCCTCGCGCACCAGCGTGGCGGTCAGGCCCAGGCGGCGGCGCGCCTGCAGGTAGGCCGACTCGCGGAAGATGGGCGCCGGGAGCAGGTGGACCTCGTCGTAGATCACCAGGCCCCAGGACGCCTCATGGAACAGGCGGAAGTGGACGGGTGGCGCCAGCTTGTTCGGCCGCCAGGTGAGGATCTGGTAGGTGGTCAGCGTGACCGCCGCGATCTGCTTGGTCTCGGCCGTGTACTCGCCGACCTGGTCCTCGGTCAGCGACGTGCGCTCCAAGATCTCGCGCTTCCACTGCTGCAAGGCGATCTGGCCGGTGCACAGGATGAGCGTGCGCATGCCCAGCCGCACCATCGCGCCGATCCCGACCATGGTCTTGCCAGCGCCGCAGGGAAGCACCACCACGCCGCTGCCCGCGCCGGGTCCTGCCTGGAACGCGTCGATCGCGTCGAGCTGGTAGTCGCGCAGGTGCCAGCGCTTGCCGTCGGGCGTGCGCTCCACCAAGCTCATCGCGAGCGCGTCGCCGTCGTCGTAGCCGGCGAGGTCCTGCACGGGGTGGCCAAACGCCGTCAGCACCTGCTTGAGCTCGCCACGCTTCCGCGCGAGCACGCGCACCGCGTAGGGGTCGCCCAGGTCGTCGGCGAACAGGTCTCGCAGCTGCTTGGCGGCGCGGATCTCCGCGAGGTCGGCGGCGTCGTCCGCCTCCAAGCGCAGGAACTCGCCGTCGCGTACTAGGCGCAAGCGACCGTAGCGCGCCATCTTCTCCCGGATGGTCGGCAGCAGGCTCTCGGGCACCGGGTACTTGGCGAACCGCTTCAGCGTGTCGATCACCTCGTCGGCGCTGTGACCGGCGGCGGCCGCGTTCCATAGGGACAAGCTTGTGATACGCCAGGTGTGGATGTACTCTGGGCTCTTGATCAGCTCGGCGAACGCGAGCAGCGCGTCACGCGCCTCCTCGAACCGGGGACTCTGGGTCTCCAGCAGGAGCGTGTGATCCGACTGCGCGATCAGCGGGTTGTCTGGGACGTAGGACATCTCCGCCTCGTAACCACGGCGCGTGCGCCCGTCCGACCTGGCGCGCGGCTGTGGTGATTGGCGACGCGGGCGGCGCACTTGGGACACGCTGGGTTGCTGGACGTGGTGGCGGGCGCGCCAGAATTAGGCGACATGGGACATCCACCTGAACGGGTCGAGGCGTGTCGCCCGCCGTCAGGACAGCGCGAGGAGACAGCATGTGCGGCATCGTCGGTGTGATTCGTCCCAAGGCTGGAACCGACCCTGATGTGCGCGCGCGGGTGCTGAAGAGCGCGCGCCTGCTGCGTCATCGCGGTCCGGACTGGAGCGGCGTGCACGTGCAGCCCGGTGCCATCCTGGCGCACGAGCGCTTGGCGATCGTCGACCCGGACTCGGGCGGTCAGCCGCTGCTGGACCCGACCGAGCAGGTAGCACTCGCGGCCAACGGCGAGATCTACAACCACCGCAGCCTGCGCGCGTTGCACGACGACTACCCCTTCCGCACGGGCTCGGACTGCGAGGTCATCCTCCCGCTGTGGATCGAGAAGGGCGACGCGCTGGTGCCCGACCTGGACGGCATGTTCGCGTTCATCCTGTCCGACGCGCGCACCGGCGACTTCCTCGTCGCGCGTGACCCGATGGGCATCGTGCCGCTCTACTGGGGCGTCGATCACGACGGCGGCCTGTGGTTCGCGTCCGAGATGAAGGCGATCCGCGAGCACTGCGCCCAGTACGACGTGTTCCCGCCCGGTCACCTGTGGTCGAGCCGCTCGGGTGGCCTGAAGCGCTGGTACGAACCGTCCTGGATGAACGCGGCCGTGACGCCCGACCGCCCGGTTGACCTCAACCGCATCCGCGACGGCCTCGAGGCCTCGGTCGTGAAGCGCATGATGACGGACGTCCCCTGGGGCGTGCTGCTGTCGGGCGGCCTGGACAGCTCGCTGGTCGCCGCGATCGCCTCGCGCCACGCCGCAAAGCGCGTGGAGGACGACGAGCGCAGCCCCGCGTGGTGGCCTCGCCTCCACACGTTCAGCGTCGGCCTGGTGGGATCCCCGGATCTGGCGGCGGCCCGCAAGGTGGCGGACACGCTCGGCACCGCGCACCACGAGTACACGTTCACCGTGCAGGACGGCATCGACGCGCTGTCTGACGTCATCTGGCACCTGGAGACGTACGACGTCACCACCATCCGCGCGTCCACGCCGATGTACCTGATGGCCCGCAAGATCAAGGCCATGGGCGTCAAGATGGTCCTGTCCGGCGAGGGCAGCGACGAGGTGTTCGCGGGCTACCTGTACTTCCACAAGGCGCCGAACGCGGGCGAGCTGCACCAGGAGACCCTGCGCAAGCTCTCCATGCTGCACCTCTACGACTGCCTGCGGGCCAACAAGTCGATGGCGGCGTGGGGCGTGGAGGCCCGCGTGCCTTTCCTGGACAAGGCCTTCCTGGCCGAGGCCATGACCATCGACCCGACCGACAAGCTGTCGAGCACCCACCCGGGCGGCCCGCGCATGGAGAAGGCGCTGCTGCGGCGCGCGTTCGACACGCCGGACAACCCGTACATGCCCCACGACGTGCTGTGGCGTCAGAAGGAGCAGTTCTCCGACGGCGTCGGCTACGGCTGGATTGACGGGCTCAAGGCTCACGCTGAGTCGAGCGTGTCCGACGCCATGCTGGCCCAGGCGGCGTTCCGGTTCCCGTACAACCCGCCCGCCACCAAGGAGGCGTACCTGTACCGCAGCCTGTTCACGGCGCACTTCCCCGAGGAGGCGGCGGCCAAGACGGTGCCCGGCGGCCCCAGCGTGGCCTGCAGCACGCCCACGGCGATCGCGTGGGACGAGGCGTTCTCCAAGTCGGCCGACCCGTCTGGTCGCGCCGTCGCCGGGGTCCACAACGCGGCATACCGGGGCTAAGCCCGCTCGGGTCAGCGTCCCCACGGGGGGGGCTGCAACCAAAAAACGGGGTTGTCCCCAACCGCGCATTCGGGTAAAGGGCCGGGTCGCTCACCAGGCACGGTGAGCCGTCGTTCATTTCATGAAAAGTGGCGGGGATCCTTGATGGACCTCGACCGACTCCCGATGGGGGTAGCGCATGACTCCTGAGAAGTGGGGCCTGTACGAGCCGCAGACCGAGCACGACGCCTGCGGGGTCGGGTTCATCGCCCACATCAAGGGCGAAAAGTCCCAGGCGATCGTCCGCGACGCGCTCACCATCCTCGAACGGATGGAGCACCGCGGCGCTACCGGCTGTGACCCCTGCTCTGGCGACGGCGCCGGCATCCTGGTTCAGATCCCGCACCGCTTCTTCCGCCGGGTCGGCGCGGAGATCGGGCTGGACGTGCCCAAGCGCCACCACTTCGCGGTCGGCATGGTCTTCCTCCCCACGGATGAAGCCCAACGACAGGCCTGCGAGAAGGTCATTGAAGAGGCCGTCATCGAGGAAGGCCAGGCGCTGATTGGCTGGCGCGACGTCCCGATCGACCCTGAGCAGCTCGGCTACATCGCCCGCGGCGTCATGCCGGTCGTCCGCCAGATCCTCATCGCGCGCCGCCGCATTGTCCCGAGCGCGTTCGAGCGCCGCCTGTACGTGATCCGCAAGCTGGCCGAGAACCGCATCACGGAGCGCGGGCTCGACCCCACCTTCTCGTTCCACGTCGCCAGCCTGTCGGGCGAGACCATCGTCTACAAGGGCCTGCTGACGTCAAACCAGGTCCGCACGTTCTACCCGGACCTGTCGGCGCCGGACTTCGTCAGCGCCATCGCCCTCGTCCACTCGCGCTTCTCGACCAACACGTTCCCCACCTGGGACCGCGCCCAGCCGTTCCGCTACATGGCGCACAACGGCGAGATCAACACGCTGCGCGGCAACCGCAACTGGATGCAGGCCCGCTACGCGCTGCTCGACAGCTCGCTGTTCGGCGGCAAGCTCGACCGCCTGCTCCCGATCATCCACGAGCGCGGCTCGGACTCGGCGCAGTTCGACAACATGGCCGAGCTGCTCTTCATGGGCGGCCGCTCGCTGCCGCACGCCATGATCATGATGATCCCAGAGGCGTGGGAGAAGGATCCGCTGATGGATCCGCAGCGCCGCGCTTTCTACAGCTACACGTCGTCGCTGATGGAGCCGTGGGACGGCCCCGCCGCCATCGCGTTCACCGACGGCAACATCATCGGCGCCACGCTGGACCGCAACGGCCTGCGCCCCGCGCGCTACACCATCACCACCGACGACCGCGTCATCCTGGCGTCCGAGACGGGCGCGCTGGAGATCCCGGTTGAGCTGGTGAAGCGCAAGGGCCGCCTGCAGCCCGGTCGCATGCTGCTGGTCGACACGCTGGCCCAGCGCCTGGTGGAAGACGAAGAGATTAAGGGCGAGATCGCCGGTCGCTTCCCTTACCAGCGCTGGCTGCAGCGCAACGAGTTCGAGTTCGACGATCTGCCAGAGGCTGAGCCCCCGCCCGCCGTCACCGGCGACGCGCTCAACCGCCTGCAGCGCGCGCACGGCTGGTCTGACGAAGACCTCCGCATCATCCTGCACCCCATGGCCGGCCTGGGCGAAGAGCCTGTGGGCTCCATGGGCAACGACACGCCGCTCGCGGTGCTGTCCGACCGCGCGCCCACGCTGTTCAACTACTTCAAGCAGCTGTTCGCCCAGGTCACCAACCCGCCCATCGATCCCATCCGCGAGGCGTCGGTCATGTCGCTGCGCGTCTCGATCGGCGGCGGCGGCAACCCGTTCGACGAGACGCCCGACGTCTGCCACCGCATCAACATCGGCTCGCCTGTGATGCACAACGGCGACGTGTGGCGCCTGGAGGCCTTCCACGAGGGCATCTTCCAGGTGCTGACGCTGCCGTTCGTCTACGACCCGGCCGACGGTGAGGACGCGCTGGAGAACGCGCTCGAGCGCCTGTGCGCCGCGGCGTCCGCCGCCGTCGACGAGGGCTACAACATCCTCGTGCTGTCCGACCGTACGGTCGACGCGCGCCGCATCCCGATGCCCGCCATCCTCGCGGTCAGCGCGGTGCACCAGCACCTCGTCCGGCAGGGCACGCGCCTGCTCACCGGCCTCGTGATCGAGACCGCCGAAGCGCGCGAAGTGCACCACGTCGCGGCCCTGTTGGGCTTTGGCGCGGGCGCGGTGAACCCGTGGCTCGCGGTCGACAGCGTGCGCGCCATGGCGGCCGCCGGTGAGGTCCCGGTCGATCCGGACACCGCCGAGAAGAACTACTTCAAGGCCATGAACAAGGGCCTCCTGAAGGTCATGTCCAAGATGGGCATCTCCACGATGGAGTCCTACGGTGGCGCCCAGATCTTTGAGATCATCGGCCTGAACCGCAAGGTGGTCGAGCGCTACTTCACCGGCACTCCGTCGCGCATCGAGGGCATCGGCCTTCGTGAGCTCGACCGCGAGGCGCGCGAGCGTCACGCGCGCGGCTTCAGCGCGGCCCGCGCGTTCGATCCGGACAAGCTCCCGCTCGGCGGCATCTACCAGTGGCGTCGCCGCGGCGAGCTGCACAAGTGGAACCCCTCCACCATCGCCGCACTTCAGCGCGCGGTGCGCAACGACGACGAGGCGTCCTTCCGCGAGTTCTCGCGCCTGGTCGCGGTGGAAGACGACGGCCTCATGACGCTGCGCGGCATGATGGAGTTCGTGCCCACGCAGTCCATCTCGCTGGATGAAGTGGAGAGCGAGCTCGACATCGTGCGGCGCTTCTGCACCGGCGCGATGAGCTTTGGCTCCATCAGCGCCGAGGCGCATGAGACGCTGGCGATCGCCATGAACCGCCTCGGCGGCAAGTCCAACTCCGGCGAGGGCGGCGAGGAGCCGCAGCGCTGGATCCGCATGGAGAACGGCGACCTCAAGCGCAGCGCGATCAAGCAGATCGCGTCGGGCCGCTTTGGCGTGCACGCCGCGTACCTGGCGAACGCCGACGAGCTTCAGATCAAGATCGCGCAGGGCGCCAAGCCCGGCGAGGGCGGTCAGCTGCCGGGCCACAAGGTCAGCCAGCGCATCGCCGACGTGCGCGTCAGCGTGCCGGGCGTGACGCTCATCTCGCCGCCGCCGCACCACGACATCTACTCGATCGAAGATCTGGCCCAGCTGATCTACGATCTCAAGATCGCCAATCCGCGCGCGCGGATCAGCGTGAAGCTGGTGAGCGAGGTCGGTGTCGGCACCGTCGCCGCGGGCGTGTCCAAGGCGCGCGCCGAGGCGGTGGTCATCGCCGGTGACTCGGGCGGCACGGGCGCGTCGCCGCTGTCGTCGCTGCAGCACGCGGGCCTGCCGTGGGAGCTTGGCTTGGCCGAGACCCAGCAGGTGCTCGTGCAGAACGACCTCCGCGGTCGCATCCGCGTCCAGGTCGACGGCGGCTTGCGCACTGGCCGCGATGTCGTGATCGGCGCGCTGCTCGGCGCTGAGGAGTTCGGCTTCGCCACGTCGGCGCTGGTCAGCGTCGGCTGCATCATGCTCCGCAAGTGCCACCTCAACACCTGCTCGGTCGGTGTGGCCACGCAGGACCCTGAGCTGACCGCGCGCTTCACGGGCGACCCCACGCACGTCATCCGCCTGTTCATGTTCATCGCGCGCGAAGTGCGCGAGCTCATGGCGCAGCTCGGCTTCCGGACGTTCGACGAGATGGTCGGCCGCGTCGACCTGATCCGCGCGCGCACGGATCTGGACCACTGGAAGGCCAAGACCGTCGACCTGTCGGGCCTGCTCGCGCAGTCGACGACGCCGCCCGCGGTGGCACGTCGCTGCGTGACCACGCAGTCCATGGGCTGGGAGCAGCACCTGGACATGGAGCTCATCCGCAGGTCGCGCGACGCGATCGACGGCCGCGGCACTGTGGACATCGCGCTGCCCATCTCCAACTTGCACCGCACCGTCGGCGCGATGCTCTCGGTCGAGATCGCGCGGCGCTACGGCATCGCCGGCCTGCCCAACAACGACACCGTCAACGTGTCCTTCACCGGGTCCGCGGGCCAGAGCTTCGCGGCCTTCCTGGCTCACGGCGTCACCTTCCGGCTGGAAGGCGACTCCAACGACTACCTGGGCAAGGGCCTGTCGGGCGGCCGCGTGATCGTCACGCCGCCGGCTGGCGCTCGCTACAAGCCTGAGGAGAACATCGCGATCGGCAACGTGGCGCTGTACGGCGCGACGGGCGGCGAGGTCTTCATCCAGGGCATGGCGGGCGAGCGCTTCGCGGTCCGAAACTCGGCCGCCAACGCGGTGGTCGAAGGCGTGGGTGACCACGGCTGCGAGTACATGACGGGCGGCACGGTCGTCGTCATCGGCCTCACCGGCCGCAACTTCGCGGCGGGCATGTCGGGCGGCATGGCCTTTGTTCTCGACCGCGACGGTAAGTTCAGCCAGCGCTGCAACACCGGCATGGTCGAGCTCGAGGACGTCGTCGATCAGGCCGACCTCACGCTGCTCCAGAGCATGCTTGAGGCGCACGTGAAGCACACGGGCAGTAAGAACGCGCAGAACATCCTGGACAACTGGGAGGTGGAGCTCCCGCGCTTCGTGAAGGTCATGCCGACCGACTACAAGCGCGTGCTCCAGCAGAAGCGCGTGCAGAAGCAGCCGGGTGCCGAGCTCGCCGTACCGCTGACCCTCTCTGAGGGCATCGACGACGGCGAGATGCTCACCCTTCCTGGCCACGAGACGGGGGTGTCCCATGGGTAAGGTAGACGGCTTCGTGGTGTGGAAGCGTCAGGGTGCCAGCCGCCGTCCGGCGGGTGAGCGCACCAAGGACTGGCGCGAGTTCTACGAGGAGCGCCCGGTCGAGTCCAAGGCCCAGCAGGGCGGTCGCTGCATGGACTGCGGCGTACCGTTCTGCCACCAGGGCTGCCCGCTGGGCAACCTGATCCCGGACTTCAACGACCTGGTGTTCCGCGGCGAGTGGGACGAGGCGTTCCGCGTCCTGTCGTCGACGAACAACTTCCCCGAGTTCACCGGCCGGCTCTGCCCCGCGCCGTGTGAGGCGGCGTGTGTGCTCGGCATCAACGACACCGCGGTCACCATCGAGCAGATCGAGAAGGAGATCGTCGAGGCGGCCTGGGCCAAGGGCATCGTGAAGCCGGTTGTTCAGCGCACCAAGACCGGGAAGACCGTGGCCGTCGTCGGCTCGGGCCCCGCGGGCTTGGCGTCGGCGCAGCAGCTCGCGCGCGCGGGTCACACCGTCACCGTGTTCGAGCGCGACGATCGCGTGGGCGGCCTGCTCCGCTACGGCATCCCCGACTTCAAGATGGAGAAGTGGGTGATCGACCGCCGCGTCGCGCAGATGGAGGCGGAGGGCGTGACCTTCCGCACCGGCGTCGATGTCGGCAAGGACATCACGTGGGACGCGCTCAAGGCCGAGCACGATTCCGTCGTCATCGCGATCGGCGCCCAGCGCCCGCGCGATCTGGACGTCCCCGGTCGTGACCTCGACGGCGTCGTGTTCGCGATGCGCTTCCTGGAAGGCCAGAACCGCACGGTCGCCGGCGACCACGCGCAGCCGCCCATCTCCGCGGCGGGCCGGCACGTCATCATCCTCGGCGGCGGCGACACCGGCAGCGACTGCCTCGGCACCTCGCTCCGCCATGGTGCGGCCAGCGTCCGTCAGATCGAGCTGCTCCCGCAGCCGGAGCCCGCCCGCGGCGACAACAACCCGTGGCCGCAGTGGCCGATGGTGTTCACCACCTCGTCCAGCCAGGAGGAGGGCGGCGTCCGCGACTTCGCGATGAGCACCACCAGCCTGGAGGGTGAGGGCGGCAAGCTCAAGCGCCTGTACGCGCAGAGGGTCAGCCTGGAGGGCGGCAAGATCGTCCCCATCCCGGACACCGAAGAGGTGTTCGAGTGTGACCTGCTGATCCTGGCCATGGGCTTCGTCGCGCCGATCGCCGACACGCTCAAGGCGCAGCTCGGCATTGAGCTGGACGGCCGCGGCAACGTGGCGACCAAGTCGTTCCGCACGGGCGTGGCGGGCGTGTACGCCGCTGGCGACGCGCAGCGCGGCCAGAGCCTCATCGTGTGGGCGATCAGCGACGGTCGCGAGACCGCGCGCGTGGTCGACGCGGACCTGGCCGGTGCGGCGCGGCTGCCTACGCGGGGCAAGCACCTGCACTTCGGCGGTCGGTAGCGACAGCGCGCGTGTCGCGTCGGTCGCTTCGGCCGGCCGCGCACTTGTCGCTGGTCGGCCGCTGAGACCGTCCGGGACGGTGCTCGCGCGGGATCTGCGTGTACCCGTGGGTTAGGACCTCGGACCTCTCGGGAGCCCCGATGAAGACCCGCGCCGCCGTCGCGTTCGAAGCCAAGAAGCCGCTGGAGATCGTCGAGCTGGACCTGGAGGGCCCGAAGGCGGGCGAGGTCTTGATCGAGATCAAGGCGACCGGCCTCTGCCACACCGACGCGTACACGCTCGACGGGCTGGACTCCGAGGGCCTGTTCCCGTCGGTGCTCGGGCACGAGGGCGCGGGCGTGGTGGTCGAGGTGGGCGCGGGCGTCACGTCGCTTCAGGTCGGCGACCACGTGATCCCGCTTTACACGCCCGAGTGTCGCCAGTGCAAGAGCTGCCTGTCGCACAAGACCAACCTGTGCACGTCGATCCGCGCGACGCAGGGCAAGGGCTTGATGCCCGACGGCACCACGCGCTTCTCGTACAAGGGCCAGCCCATCTTTCACTACATGGGCTGCTCCACGTTCTCGAACTTCACGGTGCTGCCGGAGATCGCCGTGGCGAAGATCCGCGCCGACGCGCCGTTCGACAAGGCCTGCTACATCGGCTGCGGCGTGACGACGGGCGTGGGCGCGGTGGTGAACACGGCGCACGTGGAGGCGGGCGCGAACTGCATCGTGTTCGGCCTGGGCGGCATTGGCCTCAACGTGATCCAGGGCCTGCGCATGGTGGGCGCGGACCAGATCGTCGGCGTGGACATCAACCCGTCGAAGGAGGCGTGGGGCCGTCGGTTTGGCATGACGCACTTTGTGAACCCCAAGGACGTGCCGGGCGATCTGGTCGCGCACCTGGTCGCGCTGACCGACGGCGGCGCGGACTACACGTTCGACTGCACGGGCAACACCACGGTGATGCGTCAGGCGCTGGAGGCCTGCCACCGCGGCTGGGGTGAGAGCATCGTGATCGGCGTGGCCGAGTCGGGCAAGGAGATCTCCACGCGTCCGTTCCAACTGGTGACGGGGCGCGTGTGGAAGGGCTCCGCGTTCGGCGGCGCGCGTGGTCGCACGGACGTGCCGAAGATCGTCGACTGGTACATGAACGGCAAGATCGAGATCGACCCGATGATCACGCACGTGCTGACGCTCGACGAGATCAACCGCGGCTTCGACCTGATGCACTCGGGCGAGAGCATCCGCGCCGTCGTCGTGTTCTGACTGATGACGATCACGCGCACGCACCGCGTGGCGGGCGGCACCCTCGCAACCGTCACGCACGACAGCGCCGTCACCAGCACGCCGATGAAGCTGACGGTGTTCACGCCGCCGGGTGATGGTGCGGCGGCAGGAGGGGTACGATCACTCGTACTTCTTCGTGAGCACGTTCATGGGCGAGCATGTGGCGTGGCACGCGGGGCGGTTGGGATAGGGAGCGCCGGGCCGGGGTGCTGGTTCGGCCGTCGCGGGTGACGCTTGACACCATTTCATGGTCATGCAATATTTCCGGACCACGAATGATTCACGACCTCGCCAACTCCGCCGATGTCCCCGCCGACGCGCTCGCGCGCCTCGGCGTGCACCATGTTCGTCGTGGGGCAGAAGATGCGCTCGGCCTGCCCGCGCGTGTCCTCGGTCGCGTTGGGACGCAGCGTGTCCGCCTGTACGTCGACCGGGTCGCCGCGCCGAAGGGAGCGGAGGTTCGGGGGCGCCTCGCCGAGATGCTGGTGCGCGAGACTGCGGAGACAGAGTCGGCGGTGGCGATCGCGGTCGTCCGCTGCCCTACGTTCGGTGCGCGCCTCTGGCATGACGTCATCGCGTTCGTCGACCGGTTCGCGCCGGGGGCAGGAGTCGTTCTTGTCGGGGAGCACGGTCGCGTCGCGCTGCACGTCCCTGTGCTGCACCTGCATCAGGCGCCCGGACGCCAGCACGCGCCGGAGGGATCTAGGAGCGCAACGCCTCTGTTCACCGACCTCAACCGCTGGCTGTTGAAGATTCTGCTGCTGCGCGTGGCGCCGGATCGGTACCGTCCGCGGACGTTCGGTCCGGTGCTCTCCCAGGTCGACCTCGCGCGCGAGTCTGGCGTCTCGCCCGCAACGGTGCATCGGCTGTGGCAGCGCCTCGTTCTGGACGGTCACCTGGTCCTGACGCCGGAGCCGCGTTTGGCGCGCGTGCCGCAATTGCTCGCGAGCTGGATCGCCGTCGACGTCCAGGCACGACCCCGGACGCTCGCGGCGCGGCCGATCGTCGCGCACGGCTGGACAGTGGACACGCTGCTCGGGGCCACGGCCGGACCACGACGGGCCATCACGGGCACGGTCGCTGCCGAGCGGCTGGGTGTGCGGCACCAGATGGTGCAGGGCAACGTCCCGCAGGTCGTGGTGGACGGGGACCTGGGCGCTGCCGCCGCGGCGTGGAGGCTCGCTGTGTGCGATCCACGCGACGCCTCGGTCCTGCTGACGTCGGCGGACCACCCGGAATCCGTGTTCCGCGGTGTGGCGCTGGTGGACGGCGTGCCGTGTGTCGACCTCCTCCAGGCGGGGCTCGACGCGGCCAGCCAGCCGATGCTTGGGCTTGCGCAGGCTGAGCACATCTCGGCGATCATCGCCGGTTGGCACAGCCGATGACGGACGACGCGACCGCGCTCTACTTCCAGGACCTTCGCGCGGCGCTGATCGCGCTGGGGCCGATCGGCGATCGCATCGTGGTCGTGGGCGGGGTCGTGCCGCTGTTCTACCGTCATCACCCCGACTTCGTGATGCCGCGCCTACCGCCGGACAGGACGCGCGACATCGACATCGCCGTGCCCCGCGACCTGCCCGCGGATCACGGACGCCTCGACGACCTCCTCGTGGCCGCGGGCTTTGTCGTCGTGCACAACCGCGCGACCAACCCCGCGGTGACGCTGTTCCAGCCCGCGCGGTACGGCGACGTCGATCGCGGAGAGTCGTACATCGAGATCCTCACGCCCGCGGTCGGTCGACCCGAGCCGGTGACGGAGCGGTTGAAGCTTCACGGCGTCGTCGCGCAGCGCCTCCGCTACATGGACCTGGCGCTCGACCACGCGATCACGATGGACGCGTCGCGGTTGCCGGAGCTGCGGCTCGATCGGCCGCTCCTCGTGCGCATCCCGCACCCGGTCAGCTTTGTCGTCCACAAGCTCCTCGTGATGTCGTACCGCGGCGTCGGCAAGTTCGACCGCGACGCGGCGTACCTCTACGATGTCGCGTGCGCGACGGTCCCTGCGTGGGCCAGCTTTACGTCTGAGCTCGCGAAGCTTGGCCGGCCGGGTTCGACGCGAGCGAAGTGGATCGCGAAGGCGGGTGCGGACGCACGTCGTTGGTTCGGCTCGGAGCACGGCGACGGGAGCCTCGGCGCTTCGAGGGTGCTGCGGTCGATCCATCCGGAGGGCCCGACGCAGGTCGAGGTCGCTGGGATGGTCGGCGCGCTGCTCGACGCTATCGGCCTGCCGCGCGGGCAGGAGGAGAGGGGGAGGGCCCGGTGACCGCTCGTCCGTCCGCGACCGCCGCGCCGAGTGCGCCCGGTCGTGACCCGCGCGGTGTGGGAGGCGCACGACGCGTTCGCGGCGGAGGTCTTGGCGGCTTGGTCTGCGTTCGCGGCGGCGGTGGAGCGCTCTCGCCGCCGAGACCTGCGGGTGGTGAACCGCCGGGAGCGGGGGGAGGATCTTGAAATGGCGACGCTCCCGAGCGCCGGGTTGCAGGACCTTGTCGTGCTTCGTCAAGGTGCTAGGGCGAGCGTGATGTCTTCAGGGCGCTCCCGCTCCACCGCCCGCTCCACCACCGGAAGAGCCGACATGCACGTCGTTCGCTTGGCCCCCTGGATCGTCCTCGTCGGAGCGTGCACGCCAGCGATCGAGGTGCCCGCTTCGGGGCCGCCCGACGGCGGCTGGCAGACCGGCAGCTACGCGATCGAGCACGACGGACGGCGGCGCACCTTCCTGCTCGATGTCCCCGACGATCTGCAACCCGGTGCCCCGCTGGTCCTCGTGATCCACGGATACACAGGGCAGGCCACCGACCTGCGCGACTACACGGGCTTCGACGCAATCTCGAAAGAGCATGGCTTTGTCGCCGTCTACCCCCAAGGCACGAGAGACGCGCGCGGTCAGACCTTCTTCGATGTGGGCTACGACTTCCACACGGAGCGGGTCGACGATGTCGGCTTTCTTCGGGCGCTCGCCGACCGCCTCGTCGTCGATCTCGAGGTCGACGCGGACTCTGTATTCGCCACCGGGCACAGCAATGGCGGCGACATGAGCTACGTCCTCGCGTGCCAGACGGACGCCTGGGTCCGCGCGATCGCGCCGGTGTCTGGCACGATGATGGCCGACAACGCCTGCACCCCCTCCCGACGGACGTCGGTGATGGAGGTCCACGGCACCGCCGACGACATCACCTACTTCGAGGGCGACCCCGAGAACGTGGACGGCTGGGGTGCGTACCTGTCGACGAACGAGGTGATGGACTTCTGGGTCGACCAGCTCGACCTCGAGCTCGAAGAGACAAGCGCGCTGCCGGATCTCGACCGCGACGACGGCAGCACGGTGGCGCTCACCCGCTGGTCGACCGCCGTCGACGACGAGGAGGTGCGGCTCTACCTCGTCGAGGACGGCGGACACGACTGGCCGGGGGCGTGGGGGAACGGCGACCTCCAGACCTCGGAAGCGATCTGGGACTTCTTCGAAGCCCATCGGCCCTGAGCCCCGGCCAGGGATCGGACGGGAGGTGCTCTGGCGCGACCGGACAGTCTGCGTGGACCACGTCCCATCGTCCGGCCGATGCCTGCAGCGGCGACGGCTCTGCGCGATGGGGAACGGCACACGCGGGCGCCCGACACCTCCCTTACGGCCCGAGCCTCCGCAGATACCCGTCCCCGCCCCACCCGAACCCGTCCGCGAGCACGCCATCCGTGCGCCCGCCGACCACCACGTCACCGTCGGCGAGCCGCGCCAACGCCCACCCGTAGTCGTCCGCGGCGCTGCCGATCCGCCGCGACCAGACGAGCGCGCCGCTGGCATCGAGCCGCAGCACGAACGCGTCGAAGAAGCCGACGTTGGGTGTGCCGACGTCGCCAGTGGACGAGCCGACCGCGAACACGCCGCCGTCTGCATCGACCGCCACCGCCTGACCCAGCTCGTCGGCGGGCGTGTCGAGCGCGTAGGACCAGACCAGGCCGTCCGACGCGTCGAAGGCGTCGATGAACGCGTCACCGCCGAGCGCGCCGATCACCACCACGCCGCCGCCCGGGCGCGCGGCCACGCCGTAGGCGCGGTCGTCGGTCGCCACGCCGTGCTGGGCGAGCGTCGCGTCCACGCCGTCGGCGGACAGGCGCGCGACGTACCAGTCCATGCCGCCCGCGGAGCTGGCGCCGACCACGCCATCAGTCGTGCCCACGGCGACCGGCTCGTCGCCGTCGAGCGTGACGCCGATCACGAAGTCGATGCCCGCGCCGCCAAACTGGCGGGTCCAGGCGACGTCGCCCGCCGCGTCGTAGCGGCGCACGAAGCCGTCGGGTCCGCCCGCGGACGCGCCGCCCAGGCTGCCTTCGGTCCAGCCGGCGACGACGACCTCGCCTGCGGGGCTGACGGTCACGCCGGTGGCAGTGTCGGTGAGGTCGGTGCCGAACTGGCGCAGCGACACGACCAGGCCGTCCTGGGCGTCGTCGAGGGCGGCGACCCACACGTCCGACCCGCCCGCCGACACGCCGTCGAGCGCACCGTAGGTGCTGCCGACCGCCCAGATCAGCCCGTCGGGGCCGACGGTGATGTTCCCGGCGAACTCGCGGGTGGGCGTGGCGAGGCGGGTCGTCCACACGATCGCGCCGTCCGCGTCGAGGCGCACGACCACCACGTCCAGGTCGCCGAGTGCGGGCCCGCCGAGGTCGCCCCAGGTCTCGACCAGCGCGACCAGCCCGCCGTCCGGCGTGGCCGCCAGGTGCCGCACGGAGTCGTCCAGGTTGGACGCCAGGTGCCGCGTCCAGCGCACCGCGCCGCCGCCGGTGGGCAGGGTGACGGTGATCGGAAGCGTCGCCGCGATCGTGGGCTCGGCGACGCTGGTGGCGGTGACCACGCAGCTCGCGGCGGCGTCGGGCGCCACGTAGGAGCCGCGCCCGGTCAGGCCCATCACGTGGCCGCAGTCGGCCAACCAGACGAGCGCCGGGTCGGCAGGGGCCGCGCCGGACCAGGACACCGACAGGTTCACCGACTCGCCCGCCTCGACGGTGAGCGAGGCGACGTCGAACTGCAAGACGGACGCGTCTGGGGCGGTGTCCTCGACGTCCGTGTCGATCTGGGCGGCAACGTCGGTGTCGTCGTCCGTGTCGTCGTCGACTTCGGCGGTGTGGCACGCGACCACGCCAAGGACGAGCAGGCAGCGCGCGGGCGACCACTTGGGCATCGAACCCCCCACCGACGCAGGATGGGGCAGGTCTGCCCGACCCCTTGGCTGTGTACGTCGTTCGCGGTCGTCGCGCCCTCTGGGTGTCGGCGCGCCTCGTTCACGCGGCGGATGGCGCCCCTGGCAAGCTGCACAAGAACTCCACGACCGTCGCCGTGAACACGTCGTTGCGATCCCCGGCGACCATGTGCGCGGCGTCGGCGAGGTCGACGTAGGACGCGTGCGGCACGACATCCAGGAACTCGCGCGAGGTGGCGTCGCTCACCACGTCGGACTGCTTGCCGTGGATGAGCAGCGCAGGCACCGTCAGCGCGCGGGCGGCGTCGAAGCGCTCGGCGATGGCGCGCTCGCGGCGCTCCACGCTCCAGCGCTCAGCGCTCCACGACGCCATGAGCTCGGGGTCCCAGTGCCAGCGCCAGCGCCCGTCGGGCCCGTGCCGCAGGTTCTTGCGCAGGCCCTCGGTGGACGGCGCGCGGCGGCGCTGCGGCTGGTAGGCGGCGATCGCCTCGGCGGCCTCATCTAAGGACTCGAAGCCATCGGGCCGGGCGCGCATGAACGACAGCACCCGGAGCACGCCGGTCTGTTCAAGGCGGGGCGTGACGTCGACCAGGATCACCGCGCGCGCGATGTCGGGGTGGGCGTGCGACGCGAGCAGCGACGCCAGGCCGCCGAGCGAGGCGCCGACGAGCACGGCCGGGCGTCCGAGCGCCTGAACCACCGCCACCACGTCCCGCGCGAACTCCGCGTCGTCGTAGTCGCCGTTCGGGGCGCGCCCGCTGTCGCCGTGTCCGCGCTGGTCGAGCGCGATCGCCCGCCAGCCCTGGGCGGCGACGACGGCGCAGGAGCCCGACCACGCGTGCCGGGTCTGACCGCCGCCGTGGAGGAAGAGCACGGGGGGCGCGTCGGGGTCGCCCCAGGCGTCGCCGACGAGGGTCAGAGCGGGCGCAACCTCGAACGTGATCAGCTCGGACAGGGGGGACCTCCGAAGGCGCGCTGACGTACGACGGCGACCCAGGGGGAGCCAGCGGCGACGGGGCCGTTTGTGGGGTCGCGCGACGATCGGCGGCGTCGATCGCCCGAGTTTGGCGTGGCGCGACGCGGCGCTGAGGCTTGGCCGAGGCGCGCGGCTCGACGAGCGGGGGCACACGCGTCGCACAAGGGGATCGCGACGGAAGACCGCCTGTGGTACTCCTGCGGGACCGCCCAGCCGAGGTCGATTTGCCGGTGTGCATGCGCTCCTACGCCCAAGCCCTTCTCTTCGCCGTGGCGTCCGCCGCCTGCCACGGCGCACCCGCCACCGACGACACCGACGCGCCGGCGTCCACGCCCAACCCGATCACCGCCGACGCCAACTGGATCCGCGACGCCGACGGCCGCGTCGTGCTCTGGCGCGGCGCGAACTACTCGGCGCTCGAGTTCGGCGACTTCATCGCGACCGAGAACGGACCGCGCGAGGCCGACTTCGAGCAGCTCGCGAGCTGGGGCGTGAACGCGATCCGCCTCCCCATCTCGTGGCAGTTCCTGGAGCCGACCGAGAACCAGCTCGACGAGCGCTACCTCACCGACCAGGTCGATCCGGTGATCGCCTACGCGGCGGCGCACGGCATCGCGGTCGTGATCGACATGCACCAGTACCTGTGGTCGCCGTGCGTGGGTGGCCTGGGCGCGCCGCCCTGGACCTGCGAGGGGCACAGCTACCCGCAGGGCGGCGCGGGCTCGAGCTTGGCGGCGTGTGACTTCTTCGCGGTCGAGGGCGACCCGCGCTCGCCGTCGGTGGGGTCGGACGGTCGCATGCTCCGCGACCACTTCCTCGACGTGTGGCGGCTGGTCGCGCGGCACTACGCGAACGACGCGCGCGTGGTCGCCTGGGACTACTTCAACGAGCCGCTCGCCGTGTGCTTGAGTCTGGCCGGCCACTCGTTTGAGTTGGATGTGCTGAACCCGTTCTACCGGCGCATGCGCGAGATCGCCGAGGAGGAGCACGCCGCGCGTATGTTCTTCTACGAGCCGCCACTGACGCGCAGCGTGGGCGTGGCGCCGACGCTCGAAGCGTTGGGGCCGGACGTGGTGTACTCGCCGCACTTGTACGGCGACCAGACTGGCCTTCCGTACGACGGCGATCGCGCGGCGCTGTCGGCGAACTACGCGCAGGCGATCAGTGAGGCGGCGACGCTCGGCGGGCCGCTGGTGGTCGGCGAATTCGGCGGCAACGCAGACGGCGGTCCCGGCTACCTGGAGGCGACCGAGAGCTTCCTGCGTGACTCCTTCGACGAGCTCGACCGGCAGCTCTCCAGCGGCTTCTTCTGGGCCTACTTCCCGGGCGACAACGGCTTCAACGTGTTGACCCCGGACGGGGCCGAGAAGGGCCAACTGGTCAACAGCCTCGCGCGGCCCTACGCGCAGCGGATCGCGGGCACGCCGACCGCGATGTCCTTCGACCCCGCGACCAAGGCCTTCCACCTCGCGTTCGACGACGACGCCGCGCACCCGACGTCCGCGCCCACGGAGATCTTCGTCCCGGCCGCGCGCCAGTACCCGGGCGGCTTCACGGTGGAGGTGACGGCAGGGGACCGGTGGGAGGTGTCCGAGTCAGGGACGACGGTGCGTGTGTTCGCGGGCGACGCGACCACGCACGAGGTGCGGATCACGGCGAGCGCGCCGCCGTAGGGAGCGGGATCCGCACGATGGGCCGGACGGCCATGGCTTGGCCAGGCGCGTAGGACGCGTCGTACACCCCTCCTCGGGAGACGTCGGCCTTCGCGTTCAACCCGTTGCAAACCGGATTCGCTTGGCGTAGCGTCGCCGATGGAGGCCGACATGCAGCGACCGCACCTGCGCCCAAGGTTCTTGATCCTGGTGCCGGCCCCGCTCGAGGAGGTCCGCGCGACCATGGCGGAGCGTCTGGAGGCCGCCCAAGACCGGTTCGTGTTTCGGGTGCGATCTCAAGCGGTGCTCGCTTGGATCAAGCCGCCCGCGCAGCGCTTCTGGTCGCCGTCCCTCGACACGCTGCTGCGACCGCACCCGCGCGGCACCCTGATCGTCGGGCGCATGGGGCCGCAGCTGTCGCTGATGAGCGGCTACTTCTTCGTCACCTTCGGCTTGGCGTTCCTGACCGTGCTGTCGCTGATCTGGACCAGCGTGCAGTGGAGCTTGGGCGAGTCGCCCCACTGCGTGATCGGATCGGCCCTGGGTGTCGTCGGGATCGCGGGCGTGTGGGTCTCGTCGCGCGTCGGCGTGTGGCTCGCGCGCGATCAAATGGCGTGGCTCGCAGAGATCGTGGAGGGGCTGGGCGAGATCCAGCAGGACGAGGCGGCGATCCTGGCGGAGCTGCCACCGTCGGTGCCGAAGAGTGCGGCGGACGGTGCGGCGATCGCGCCTGGATAGCGCCCGCGCCGCTCAGCGCGCAGGCTCCCGCGGCGCCACCACGCCCACCAGCGCCAGGCCGGGCAGCGCCAGCGCCGTGCACATCACAAAGAAGGTCGGCCAGCCGAGCGCCGTCGCCAGGTAGCCGCTCGTCGCCCCCGCCAGCATGCGCGGCAGCGCGACGAAGCTGGAGAACAGCGCGAACTGCGTGGCGCTGAACTTCCTGTGCGTGGCCTGCTGCAGGAACGCGACGAGCGCGGTGGTGCCCATGCCAATGCCGAGGTTCTCGGCGGCGACCACACACGCGAGCACCGTGATGCTGGGGCCCACATGCGCCAGCCAGGCGAAGCCGACGATCGGCACCATCTGCGCGACGCCGAACCACTGCAGGCTGCGGCGCATGCCGATGCGCGCCATGATCGCGCCGCCGACCAAGCCGCCGATCACGGTGGCGGTCAGGCCGACCAGCTTGGAGACCGTGCCGATGTCGGTCTTGGTGAAGCCGAGGTCCAGGTAGAAGGGCGTGGCGAGCGCGGTCGCCATGACGTCGCCCAGCTTGTACAGGAACATGAAGGCGAGCAGCGTGGACGAGCCGCGCAGGCCGCCGCGCGCGTAGAACTCGCGGAAGGGGGAGACGATCGCGTCGAGCAGCGACGTGGGCGGCGCCTCTGGCTCTTCGACCTCGGGCGCGACGGCGGTGGCGAGCACGCCGACCAGCATGAACGCGCCGACGATCGGGTAGACGGTCGACCAGGGCAGGTGGTCGGCGAGGATGAGGGCCAAGCTGCCGGGCACCAGGCCCGCCACCCGGTAGGCGTTGACGAACAGCGCGCTGCCAAATCCCAGCTCGTCGTCGTGCAGCAGCTCGCGACGCCACGCGTCGAGCACGATGTCCTGCGTGGCGCTGCCGAACGCGACGAGGGCGGCGATCGCGCTGATGGCGGTCAGGCTGACCTTGGGATCGCAGAAGCCCAGCGCGGCGATTCCGGCGGCGCAGGCGATCTGCATGAGCAGCGCCCAGCCGCGGCGGCGCCCGAGCGGCGGCGCGTAGCGGTCGAGCAGCGGCGACCAGACGAACTTCCAGGTGTACGGGAAGCCGACCAGCGACATCAGGCCGATCTTGCCCAGGTCCACGCCTTGATCACGCAGCCACGCGGGGAGCAGCTGGAGCACCACGTACAGCGGCAGGCCGGACGAGAAGCCCGCCAGCATGCAGAACAGCATCCGCCTGGAGATCAGCTTGCGCCAGGTGGGCGTGTCGGGCGTCATGGTCCCCCTCGGGTGGTGCGGCGTTGTGGGCGACTAGCAGAACGCGCCCATCCCAAGGAGGCGGTGGTCGGCGAGCATGCAGCGGTCCTGGATCACGCGGATGCCCAGGTCGCGCAGCTGCGCGGCGATCTCGTCGTGGCGGATGCCGAGCTGGAGCCACACCGCCTTGGGCAGCGGGTCCATGTCGAGCAGGTCGTCGAGGTGCGCGGGGAGCTGGTCGGGGCGGCGGAACACGTCGACCACGTCGATGGGCGTCTTGAGCTCGGCCAGCGTGGCCACCACCGGTCGGCCCCACCAGGTCTGGCCCACGCCGACCGGGTTCACCGGGTAGATCTCGTAGCCCTGGGCGTGCATGTAGTCGGGCACGTAAAACGCCGGCCGCTCCCGCGTGGAGTGCGCGCCGAGCACCGCGACGTGGCGTGCGGACGCGAGCAGGTCGCGGACTTCCGCGGCGGAGGAGGGGTCAGGCATCGCACGCTCTGGCTAGGGAGTGTCGATAACCAGTGTGACGGGTCCGTCGTTGAGAAGGCTCACCGACATGTCGGCGCCGAACACGCCGCGGGCCACGTGGACCACGCCCTCGGCGACGAGCGCCTCGCAGAAGCGCTCGTAGAGCGGCTCAGCCACGGTCGGGTGGGCAGCACCCGTGAAGCCGGGCCGCATGCCCTTCCGGCAGTCGCCGTACAGGGTGAACTGGCTGACGACCAGCGCGCCCAGCCCGTCGTCGAGCAGCGAGTGGTTCATCTTGCCGTCGGCGTCCTCGAACACGCGCAGGCCGGCGACGCGGTGCGCGAGCCAGGTGATCTGGGCGTCGGTGTCGCCGGGCGCCACGCCGAGCAGGACGAGGAAGCCGTGCCCGACCTGGCCGACGACGACGCCGTCGACGGCTACCTGGGCGTGGCGGACGCGTTGGACGACGGCCCTCACTGGGTGGCGCGGATCAAGAGCCAGACCGCGAACGCGGCCAGGCCCGCCGAGACGACCAGCGCCGCGACCGCGCCGACCGCGATCAGGGCGATCTTCTTTTTGCTGGTGCCTGGCTTGGCCGCGGGCGCGGCGCCGGGCTGGCGGAAGGTGGCGACCGGGGCGCGGGGTGCGGTGGGCGCGGCGGCGACTGGGCTCGACACGGGCGCCGCGACGACGGGCTCGGGGGCGGGCGGGGCGGCGACCGGCCAGATCGGAAG
>CAIOSP010000183.1 GCA_903861005.1 uncultured Pseudomonadota bacterium | reverse complement strand
GTGGCCGCCGTCGCTGTTGGCGCGCTACAGATCACCGAGGTGTCCGACCCAAGCCGGGTCAGCGATTCCGATCCCCTGTGTCTTTAACCAACGTGTCCACGAGATCGGATCAGGGTCAGAACGGCCAGCCGCTGTCCACGAGGAAGTAGCGGGGCCCGACGTCCGTGCGGAGGCGCACGAGCGGCGCGCTGAGGGGACGGATCATCTGGAGGGTGTGCGCGGTCATGGGGATTCTCGGGTGGGGGGGGGGGGGCGGGCGTTGAGGCTTGGTTGCGGCTCGCGGTGTGACGGCTCCGCGTGTCGTAGGGGCGCAGGACCGCACGGAGCGGCCCGCGATGTGGTTCGTGCAGAGGCCACGGGGTGGACTCCATGAGGCGACGGTGCCAGTCCTACTCCGAGGTAGCCGACGGCTCTTCAAGCGCCGCCGCCGCCTCGTCCAGCTCCGCCTCCTCCTTGGTAGAACAATGCGCCTCGGACGCGATCTGCAGCTTCGCGCGATGACGATCGGCCCGATTCCACTGGCGGGCGAGGTAGCTGTCCGAGCAAAGACAGCACGAGCACCGGGTGAGCGGGTTGGTCTTGCCTACGACGCTGGCATGGAACCCAGTCGTCTGCTCGAATTCGGGGGAGGGCTTCCACAGGGCACTGAGCTGGCGGATCCGGTTGGCTGCCAGTCGACGGCGATGATGACGATTCTCGCCTTGGCTCATGGCGTATGCTCCATCGTGGTTCGTGCGTGCGGTACCTGTGTTCGACCGCCGCGCGGGGGAGGCGTGCGGGCGCTACGAGGCCAACACCGTCGCGAGGGCCTGCTCCAGGAGCGTCCCGACCGCGACGTGAAGCTCTTCCGGCGGCACCTCGGTGACCGAGTTGGGGAACCACTTCGCGAGGCAAGACGTGCCTTCGCCGACGCCGATCCCGAGCAGCGTGTGGTCTAAGGAGAGCCGTTTGACCGCGTCCAGCAGATCCGCCTCCGTGCTGTGGCGCCCGTTTGGCTCGCCGTCGCTGATCAAGAAGACGAAGGTGTCGACCGCGCCAGTGCCATCCAGGTGCGAGGCGGCCTCGTGCAGGGCGGGCGCGATGTCGGTCCAATTTGGAGAACGGCTCGAGCGGGGCTGGCTGTCCGCGTCGATCCGATCTCCGCTCGGCTCGCCGCAGAGTGCGTCTACGCGCGCGCTCATCGACTCGTCCTCGCCCCACTGGTCGGACGACGAGAAGGGGATGACCATCACGGTCGCGTCTTGATAGCCCAAGACCTCAAAGGGGATCTCGAGCTGGCGCAGCACCGATGCGAACACCTTTGTCGCGGCGACCGCCGCCGCGATCTTGGCTCCGTCCATCGAGCCGCTCAGATCGATGCAGAGGACGGCCGCCGCGTCCCGATGGGTGGGCAGGTCGCGGCGCCGAAAGACCTTGTGGTCTTTGTGGGTCGCCTGGAACGCCATCGCCCTCGGCAGGTCCAGGCGGGCGCCGCGGGGGGTGCCGCCGACGTCACGCTGGGCGCCACGGAGCGGCACGAACTGAGTGAGCCGCTCCGCGAGCGAGCGAACGACCTCGTCGGGCGTCGGAGGAACCTCTGCGAGCGCTCCGTGATCGGTGGTTGTGGGCGCCGCGCCGTACCGAGACTTGCTCGCCCCAAGGATCACGTCCATGAGGGCGTGCGCCGTCTTGGCGGACCCGGGCGTCGGCGCGCCGGGGGCGTCGTCACGCGCGCTCGGATGCCTGAGCAGGCCTCCGACGACCGAATGTACCGCGGTGGCGCCGAGCGCTTGGAGCGCTCGGCGGGCTTGAACGTGCAGGTTGGGCTCCGCATCCAGGGCGCGCGCGAGGCGCGCTTCGTCCAGCTGCCGAAGGCGGGCGACCCAGGGGAGGATCTCGTTCAGCGCAACCTGCAGGGCGTCGTAGGCGAGCACACGGATCTGCGCCTCTGCGTCGGACGTGGCTCGAAGGCCGAGGTCGGCGTGACGGGCGACGAGCGCCTCGCTCGGGGGGCTCGACGGGTCAGGCGTGAACAGGAGCAGGTAGCGTCGACGTGCCCCGCGGGTCGCGCGCAGCGCCTCGAGAACGGCTGGGGTCAGGGGCGCGGCGGCGGCGTCGAGCGCGTCGGCGTCATCGCGTCCTTCGTCCATGGCCCAGCCTTCCTTGACGAACCAGGTGAGGGCGTCGAGCGTGTGGATGTGGGTGCATTCCGTGCCCGCGAAGGCCTCGCGGGTGGCGCTTAGCCAAGCGCGCGCGCCCACGAAACGGTCGCCGACGATGCGCTCGACGCGTGGATCTTCGAGGGCGTTGAGCATGGGGTGGAGCAGCGGGTCGCGGGCGCCGTCGGCGGTGAACAGGTAGCAGCGGGTCGCGAGGCAGTGCCCCACCTCATGGGCGATCAGGCCGAGCACCACCCCGCGGGGGTACGCTTGGGCCGCCTCACGGGGCACGTACAAGGTGCGGCTACCCGGGTTCCAGGCCCAGGTCGTCTTGTCCGTGAACGCCACATGGAGGCTCGCCGCTTGGGCGAGACCTTGCGCGACCGTGAGGATGCTCTGCAGGTCCATCACGCGCCCTCCGGAAGCCACGTCTGCGGGCCGATGCCCGCGGCGTCCATCAGCTCGAGGACCTCGTTGCGGGTCGTGCGAGGACGAGGGGCCAGGTAGTACCGAGCGAGCGCCTCCCGATACGCGGACGTGCCGACGCTGCGCTCCGGCGAGTCGCCGCCCGCGCTGAGGAGGAAGTCGAGCACGGACGCGAGGTCGCGGCGGGTGACGATCGCGGTCTTGTCCTTCCCGACGGCCAGCGCGTGGGCGAGAGAGGAGTGGAAGCGCGCGAGCGCGTCGAGGAAGCGCTCGATCCCCGGGGCTCCGGCCAGCGCGCGCCAGGGCGTGACCGGCGCGGGGCAGCGCCAGCGCTTGCCGGCGAGCGTGACGATCGACGTCTCTCCGAGCACGGAGGCGCGAAGGTAGGTGCGGAGGTCTTCCTCGGCGGGCGCCTCCACCAGGTGCCACGCGCGGAGGCGGTTGCGCCATGCCGGGCTCTGCACCACGCGGCCTGCGTAGCCTGCGTTGCCCGTCGCGAAGATGCGGAGGCCGGGATCGATCTCGACCTCGCGGCCGGACTCGGGGTGAACGAGGCTGCGCTCGTGCTCGAGCAGCGGGTTCAGGATCTCCATCGTGGCCGGACCCGCGAGGTTTGCCTCGTCGAGGAGCAGGATCGCGCCGCCCTTCATCGTCGCGGCCTCGATGACGGGGCCGTCCTTCCAGCGAAAGGTGGCGCCGCCGCGAGCGTCGGGGATGTGCGTGCCAAGCAGCTCGGACGGCTCGCTGTACCCGCTCAGGTTCACGCGCCACATCGGCGTGCGCGTCAGGGCGGCCAGGAAGGTGATCGACGATGTCTTGGAGGCGCCGCTCACGCCCTCAAGGGCCGCAGGCTCTCCGATGCGCAAGGCCAGCGCGAGGCTGCGGAGCAGCTCCGCGGTGGATGCGTCGATGGCGAACGCGCGATGCGCCGACTCAGGCGGCGTGCGGGGGGATGAGCGGGGGTGGCGAACCAGCTCGACGTCGGCGACGAACACCCGATCTTCTTCCACTCGGATGAAGTCGTGGACTTCGCGCCCGGCGACCACGCCGGCGTGCACGAACGCGCTCAAGTTCGGGGCCTCACGGACGGTCGCGGAGCCGACCGTGCTTTGGATGAGGTCTCTGGGCAGAAACACGTAGCAGTCACGGTCCTGATCGTCCCAGACGTTCTTCGCGACCGCAGCCGGGGCGTTGTGGACGAGGAAGGGGCGCACGACAGCGCGGAGCTTGTCGAGGATGACGTCCGGCGCGCCGCCATGGTGGATCTCCGACCGATTTAGGGTCCTTTGGGGACCGCGCGGGTTGGAGCTGACCGTGAAGCCCGCCTGCTTCAGCGCGTCCTCGACGTGCTTGTTCCCGCCGCACAAACTGACCTTCCAGTGAGCCTGAGACTGAGCGACGCGGCGATCGCGATCGCCGTTCGCGAGGCCTTCGGTCATGCACGTGAGCCGAACCGTCTTGCGGTCGGACGACCAGGTGCGGCGCTCGACGTCGATCGCGCGACCTGCGATCGAGGCGCCCTCGTCCCGAACCGCCTCGTAGAGGCTCTCGGCGAGGCGAGGCATGGACTTCTCGAGCGTGTCACTCGACACGCGCCAGGGGGTGAGAGGGGCCTCCTCCACGAGGACGGTGAGGTGCGCGAAACCGATCCCCCGAAGGCGGCTGAGCAACGGCTGGATGCGAGAGGCGTCGTCGGTGACCACCTGGATGTTCCAGGTGTCTGCGGCGTCGTCGCCGTAGGGGCGCAGCGTCCCCGCCCGATAGCGTCCGATCGGGAGGCGCAGACGAAGGTCCAGCGCGTCCACTCCGATCTCGGAGACCTGCTCCCCCAGCCCGAAGATCGGGTTCGCCGAGTTGGCGCTGTCGATGGGCTTGAGCGGGAAGCGGATCAGGTTCACCTGGGCGGACGTGAGGTATTCGCGGACCGCGTGATCGAGCTCCGCGCACTCCACCGGCGCCGTGAGCCACCCGCGGTGCGCGATCGCGAACGTCTCGTGGGCGCCGCCTTGGAGCTCGCTCACGGTGACGCGGTAACCGGACGCCTCGAGGCGTTCGCGCAGGGGCTCGACCTGATCCGCGGCGTCCGTCTCGATACGCACGCCGTAACGAGCCTTGGCAGGACGTCCGGCGAAGGCCTGGTCGTGCAGATCGAGGTACAAGTCCATGTCGTGGTCCGGCCACTCCTTGGACTCGGAGAGGCACTCCACGCCGTGCTGCTTGGCGACGAACCTGAGCAGCTGGCGCGCGAACGGATCGGCGCCGCCGTAGCGGATCATGCTCTGCTCGACCCGAGGGAGACAGCTCGACGCGGGCGGCCCCCCCTGGATTTGGCCGAACACGGCGTGCAGCGTCGCGGCCAGCGCGGGGTTGTCCGTGCGGACCCTCAGATTGTGCTCGGGGAGGAGGCGCGTGGAGCCCAGCTCCACCTCAAAGTCGGAGCCGTTGGCTTCGTCGGCGTCGGCGACCAGGTCGAAAGGGCTGATGGCCTCGGCCAGCGCGTTGGCGGCGTCCGAGGGGACGCTCCGACGACGCCTCACCACGACGCGGTGGATCGCCGCGTTGACGGTCACGCTGCAGGAGAACCCGCGCGAGGAGAGGTGGGCGGCGACGATTTCGCCGAGCGCGAGGCTGGAGGTGAGGATCTGCACGGTGTACATGGACGGCGCTCGCGTGTGGGAGGTCGATGTGCTTAGGGGTCAACTGGAAGGACGACGGCGCGTGTCGAAGTAGGACGCTGAGCCAACACTTTTTTGAAGCGAGCCTGGCGTCCGCTGTGTCGGCGCCCGATCTTCGTCACTGCGCGCGGACCCGCTTGTCTCGTGCAGCGAGGGCTGCGACGCAGGCCCACGCGCCGAACCCGACGCCCCCTACGAGGACGGCAGGAGCGCCCAGCACGACGCGCTTCGCCTGCGCGCGCGTCAGGGCCACGTTGAGGTGGTGCTCCGTGAGCGAGCCGGCGGGCTCGCTGCTGCACAGCGACAGGATGACCAGGGCAGCCTCCTGTCCCTGGATGCGCTCGACCGTCTCGATGCGCACACGCTCCGCCGCGAGCGATCCAGCCATCGCGCTGAGGTGGGAGCGCAGCTCGCGCTCCTGGCGCCGATAGGGGGTGACCACGACCATGTCCGACCACGCGACGCCGCGCTCGTGCGCGCGCGCGAGCAACGCCACCGCGGCCCTGGCCTCCTCGGCGCAGACTTGGCTGCAGCCGGTGTGCTGGACCTCGACGACCACGCCTGGATGGGCCGGGTCGAGCGCGACGTCGAGCCAGGTGGACGGATCGGGCGCGGGCTCAAGCGCGAGCGAGCGCGCCGCCACGCTCTCGTGCGCGTGGACGCGGCCGCCGTACCAACGCTCACTGGAGTAGGCGATCAGCGAGGCGTTCATGCGACGGCACACCTCCAACATGCGGGATGGCGATACGGGCTGGAGGTGCTCGAAGAGGCTTGGGACGAGGTCTGCCTCATGGTGGCGGTGCAACAGCACGGGCGACATCTGGCGGTGGTCACCGACGAGGACCCAGCGCGAGGCGGCGAGCATGGCGCCGATCGCGAGCGGCTGTGGAAGCTGGGACGCCTCATCGAGCAGCATGACATCAAACAGCTTGTTCTGAGCGTTGAGCGTCGTGTGCGCCGTCGCGCAGACCACCCACCCGTGCGGATCCGGCAGCTGGTTGAAGCGGGTGGGCGTGGACACGTGGGGGCGCCTTCCGGGCTTTCCGCGGATGCGCGCGACAGGGATGACCCCTGCGTTGTCGATCGCGCGGAGCGCGTCCACGATGTTGTCGACGGCGTGATTGGTGAAGGCGACCACGCCAACAGCCAGCCCACGGGAGGCCAGCTCAAGCGCGACCGCGGCCAGAACCCTTGTCTTCCCCGTACCTGGAGGCCCCTGAATCAGCACGGCGCCGCGCTTGGCGGCGCAGGCGAGCGCGAAGGCGTCGCGCTGGCTTGGGTCGAGGTGCCGACCGAAGCGCGAACGCTCCGAGTCGAGGCGCTCGCGCTCGGCGTCGAGCGTCTCGAGCCCGACGTCTCCCGCGTCGATGCGCGCGCACGTCTTGGCGAGGTGGGGGTGGTGGGCCAACCCGCGGAGCACCCCCGCGACGAAGCGCCACAGGTTGAGCGTCCCCTGATCGCATACGAAGACCGTGTCGGCGAGCTGGTCTGGCGTCGCGCCAGCGTTGCGATGGTTGACCGTCAGGACGATCTCGTCGGCGAGCGAGACGTCCTTCACCACGAAGGCGTACTCGGTGCGCGGGACAAGCTCGGGGCGCACGTCGGGGTCCTCGTCCATGGCGATGTCCGAGAGGGTCTCAGGGGCACCCGCGCCGTCGCCCATCCCGACGTTGTCACACTCGCGAGACAGCACCACCGTGTCGCCCGGACGCAGCCGGCTGGCGTTGGTCTCACACGCGAACACGAAGCGATCGCGGACCACGTCCGACGCCTCAGCCTTGAACCGGAGCGCGCGGACGGCGTAGCCCGAGCTGACGCGCTGCTCGATCCTCTGCACGAAGCGCGCGGCGGCCTGCTGGGTGACGGCCTCGGACTCGTGCTCACAGAACGCGATCAGGCGCTCCTGAAGCAGCAGCTCCGGCGTGGCTTGAAACATGGGGATGTGGTTCGGCATCGTGGGATCCTCGGTGGTCGTCCGAATGGGGGCACGTCCTTTCGACGCAGCCCGATGGACCGATAGGATGCTCGCGACGAAAGTTTCTTCACGACCGCGTGGGGGATGGCTCCCGGGGCGTTCGGTGACCGGCGTCGTGCGGGTTGGTCCTTCCGCCCGTCACTGAGACGCTTTGGCTCCATGAGACGAGGCGACCCACCGCGGCGAGCACGCCTGGGCCGGGTCGCCCCGCTCGCCGGTCGGGTCACCGAGGCTCCATCTTTTTGTCTGGAGGGCGTCCTCTTCCACCCTGGCGGGGCGTCCTCTAGAGTGGAGCCGACATGGGGTCGGCGCAGGAGGTGCTTGTGCGCCACGCTCACGTCCCGGTCGTGCTTCTCTTGTCTGGCTGTCTGGGCGCTGAGCCCGATCCGGACGGCTGGCGGCCGCCGACGTCCGCGCCGTCCGAGGAAGCGTCGAGCCCATGTGGCGCCGGCGAGGGGCGTGCGCGGTCGCTGGTCTCGGGTCTCTGTGGGCGTACGATGGTGGAGGACGGACAGGGCATGCTGCGCGTGGACGGGGACGTGCTGAGCGTCCGCGTCTCGCATGACGATGAGGTCGACGTGAGCGACTACGCCGACGATGTCGCGCTGCAGTATCCCTCGTTGACCTTGGGCTTGGTGGACGAGTACTTGCGTGAACACGGTGGCACGCCGCCGCCATGCGACAAGCGCATCGAACGAGTCGACGTGTTCTTGGTGGGGCTGGACCTGCTCGGTGACCGGCGCCGCTTCGGGGACCGCTATCAGCCCGCTGCTGGGCGACCGGACGATCAGCTCGCGGGGTACTTTGAGCCGGACGGTGGGCACGCGGCGGTGATCGTGATCGGCGCCCGAGACGGGGCTCGGACGACCGCGGTTCACGAGTTCGCCCACCTCCTGTGGACATCCCGATGCCTGTCGAGCGTCCTGCCGGAGCTCAACACGGAGGGGTTCGCCCAGCTCATCGAGGCGCGCCTGGCCGACAAGGACGCGGAGAGCGCCGAGGCGGCCGCGGGTGGGCAGCCCGAGCAGGGCGACGACGCGACCCTCCCCGACGTCCGGGAGTTTGGCTTGTCGCCCGCGGCGTTGCGCCGTGAGGCTCGGCAGCTGATGCGCGACGCGCGCCACGAGGCGCATGATGTTCGTCGCAGCGCAAGGGGGCGTCGGCCCTGAAGGCGCTCCGATCGTCGCGCTGGATCTGATGTGCACGTCGCGCCGCGTGCGTCAGGCGATGGCCTGGAGGATCCACCGTCAGGTGTGCGACGCGGACAGGGCGCGCTCGATCGCTCGCCCGACGGTTTTGGGGAGGTCAGACAACGGGACGCACGTGAACGCGTTCGGGTAGAACTCGGCGACGCGCTCAGTTCCGGGGCCGACGCCCAAGGCGATCAATTGCACCCGTCCGCGCAGCTTCGCGACCGCCGCGTGAAGGTCCGACTCTGTGGACCGCGCGCCGTTGGGGTCGCCATCGCTGATGCAGACCAGGATGCGGTCTTCCTCCGCGCGTGACAGCAAGCGCGCCGCCGCGTCGAGCAGGCAGGGGGCGTGGTCGGTGAATTCCGGCCTGCGTGGTGTGGGGCTGGCCAGACCGTCGAAGGGCCGGCCGGCGGGTTCATCCATGAGCCCGTCGAGCCGAGCGAGCGCGCGTCCGTCGAGCGTGTCGTCGAACGCGAGCACCTCAATGATGTGAGTCTGGAACCCCAGCACCGAGAACGGGATCTCCGCGCGCGCGAGCGCTTGACAGAGCACCCGCACGGCGGCCACGGCGGCGCGCATCGGCGCTCCCTGCATGGACCCGCTGAGGTCCACGAGCAGCACCGCGGCGGCCCGTCGTCGTGTCCGCCGTTCACGCCGCGCGAACAAGGTGTCCTGGCGACGGTCGGCGTCGTATGCCATCGCGTGGGGCAGGCTCAAGCTCGCGCCCGATCGATAGCCGACGCGATCACGAACAGGCCGACGCGGCGGGAGCGCCTCCTCCAAGGTGCGGACGAGCGCCTCGACGATGTCCGCCTCCGCCCTGTCGGGTTGGCTCGCCTCGTCGTTCGCGGCGTCAGGTCGCGGCGGTCGGCTGGCGCCGTAGGGGGCGCCGCCGCGGCCAAGCAAGAGATCGAGGCACGCGCGAGCTTCGACGAGCAGCTTCGCTGGCGGGGCGCCGTGATCCGTCGGAGCGCGGAGGATGGCGGAGCGCGCCACCGCGAACGCCGCGCTGGAGTCTCGATCGAGCACGGCGTCGCGGACCCAACCTCGCACCTCCGGGTCGGCGTGCATCTCCGCCGCCAACAGCGTGACGTCGCGGTCGCGCACCGCGCGGACGTGGGGCAGGACATCCCGCAGCGCGACCTCGTAAGCGCGGTGGGCCAGCACCTCGACCCACGCCTCCCAGGGGCACGCTGGCGAGTCTCCGATGCCTCTCGTCGCGTGTGCGTCCATCGCGTCGGTCGGCGGCCGATGGTTCGGCGCAGGCTGAAACGCGTCGAGGTACATGGCCCGCGCCTCGCGGGTCTGCGACAGCGCGCGCGCGACGTCGTCGCGGTACGCGGCGGCCCGCTCGTTCAGCGCCTCTGCTGGCGCGTGCCGCGCCCATCCCTCTTCCACGAACGCGTGAAGGAGGTCTAGCGTGGCCACCGTGCGCCGTGGCGGGCTGGTGTGGCGGTCACGCGCAGCGTGGACCCACAGGGCAGCCCCTGGGTAGCGGTTCATCATCGCGACCTCGACGCGCGGGTCCTCGAGCGCGTTGAGCAGCTTGGGGACCAAGGGGTCCACGCCTGCGTCCAGCCATCGCGTGTAGCGAGAGTACAGCGCGTGCCCGACCTCATGCGTGATGACGCCCAGCGTGGCGTCGCGCCCTAGCGTGAGGAGCGCGTCTCGCGGGACGAGGATGGTGCGAGTTCGAGGGACCCACGCCCACCTGCGCTCGCTTAGGGTGACCGAGATGTCTGAGGCGTGGCAGAGGCCGGAGGCGATCACCCGGACTTCGTCAAGCGTCGTGGGCGGCTTCATGTGCGCACGGGGATGTCTAAGGAGAGCTGCAAGCTCCACGTCCTGGGCCCGATCCCGGCCGCGTCGAGCAGCGCGAGGACGGTGCTCCGCTCGGCTGGGCCAAACTTGTCGACGTAGTAGCGGGCGAGCGCCTGCCGCATGTGCGGGAGGGTGGGGCCGAGTCGCTGCAGCAGGTCCAGGACGGAGAGGATGTCGCGGCGGGTCACGACCTGCCGCTCGCGGCGTCGACCAAAGCTGTCGTCGCTCTCCAGCGCCTTCTCGAGGCAGACGTGGAAGCGGGCCAAGGACTCGATGTAGCCGGACATGCCTGGGGCGCGCGCCAAGCGGGGCCAAGCCGGCGTGGAGACAGGGCAAAGCCAACGCTGGGTCGCGATCTCTACGACGGGCGGTTCACCGAATACGCCGGCGCGCAGGAGCTGCAGGAGGTCGAACTCGCTCGGCGTCGGGATCACGCGCGCGGCGCGCCAGCGATTGCGCCACGCCGGCGACATCGGCGACCGTCCCGCGTAGCCGAGGTTCATGGTGGAGAAGATGCGAAAGCCTGGGTCCACGGACACCACGGTGTGGTCGCGCGGCGAGGCGAGGTGAGGGTCGCGGTCGACCAGGCTGTTCATCGCCTCGATCGCTTGCGGCTCGGCGAGGTTGACCTCGTCGAGGCAAAGCCAGTGACCCTCGCGGGCGGCCTCGGTCACGGCGCCGTCCTGCCAGCGCCAGGCGCCGCCGTTCGCCGCGTCGTTGGGTACCCACCGCCCGAATAGATCGGCGGCGTCGGTGGTGCCGTGCAGGTTGACGCGGTGGACCGGCTGTCTGCAGAGGGCGGCGAGGTAGAGCAAGGTGGAGCTCTTGGAGGTGGACGTCGGCCCCTCCAGGCTCGCGCTCTCGCCGAGCGCCACGGACTGCGCCAAGAACACGAGCGTCTCCGCCGTGGACTGGTCCAGGACGAAGTGCGCGAACCGGTCGCGCGCCGGCACCAACGGATGGTCGGGGGTGGCGGACTTGGGAAGCTCGATCCCGGCGAGCGTGATGTGGTCGCCGTGGTCCGTCAGGAAGGGGAGCAGGGCCGACGTCTTGGGGGTGCCGTCTCCCACCCACGCGCTGAGGTCCCGATCGGCTTCGCGGCCTTGGTTGATGGGGGCCGGCGAGGCGTCGGCCTTCAGGCTCCCCTCGGACACGTAGAGGTAGAGGTCACGGTCATCCTCGTCCCAGGCCTCGATCCGCTCCACGCTGGGCGCCGTGAGGAATGGCGCGACGATGTCGCAGACGTGCGCGCAGACCGCGTCCGGGGCGCCACCGTGGTGCAGGGCGACGAACGAGGTCGAACGGCCCGCCCGTGCGTTCACGGCGACGCCTGCGTCGGTCAGAGCGCCGATCAGGCGCGTGGGCGCGGTCGAGTCATACAACACGGTCACCTTGTAGTGAGATGCAGACTGGAGGATGCGACGCGCCCTGCCGCCGTCGGTCAGGCCGCTCAGCGGGCAGTCGAGGATCACCGAGCGGCGGTCCCGCGATCGACGCCGCTCCTCGACAGGGATCGCGGCGTCGTCGGCGACGGACGACGCGAAGCCACGAACGGCGTTCAGGACGTGCTGGTAGAGCCCTTGGCTTCGACGGAGCGCGTCGCAGGTGACCCGCCACGGGACATCGTGCGCAGCTCGGAGCTCGACGGAGATCGAGCTGAAGCCAAGATCCTGGAGCTGTCGGCGCAAGGGCTCGACCCGCGCGGGCTCGTCCGTGCGGATCGTGACCGCGAAGGTGTCCGGGCCGCCACCCCCGTACGGGCGCATGTCGCCACGCTGCCACGCCGCGAGCGGGAGCCGGACCTTCGCGTCCAAGCTTGGAGGGCCGTCGCTGGAGGAGGGCGGCCTGGCCTTGTCGGCGCCCTCGACAAGCGGGAACCGAACGGCGTCCACGCCGATGTGGGTGAGCTGGTCGACGAGCGTGGCTTGGAGGGATTGGAGGTCCTCGACCGCGGCGTCAAAGCCGCCCGGCGAGAGCTCGAACGCTTCGGCAGGGGCGCCCTCGAGCGAACGCCACGTGCAGCGGAAGCCTGCGTCTTGGAGGCGGTCGCGGAGCGGCGCGGCCAGCTCGGGCGCGTCCGTCCACAGTTGCACGCCGTACCGCGTGCGCGCGGGCAGGGCGGCGAACGCCGCGTCGCGGAGGGCGATGACGACCGCGCGGCCCGTGGCGCTCCTTGTGCGCTCCGGCGGTGCGACTTTGCCCCCGTGCTGCCGCAGCACGAAGGCTAGCGCCTGACAGGCGAACGCGCTCGCGGCGCCGACCTTGAAGGAGCTCTTAGGTGCATAGGGCAGGCACGTGCTCGCCGCCGACACGCCCGCGCCGCGCAACCCCTGAAGGGCGGCCTGCAGCAGGGCGGGGTTGTTGGAGCTCAGCCGCACGTCGTAGTCGTCGAGGTCATCAGGCCCGCCGAGGTCCACCTCGAGGTCGAAGTCTCCTTCCTGCGCGCACGCGTCCCCCAACTCGAAGGGGTGTAAGCGCGCCCGCAGCGCGCTGAGCGCGTCACTGCTGTCCCCGGACTTCTGTCGGACCGCGGCGGATCGCACCGACTCGACGACGCGGTGGGTCACGCTGAGCCCCTCGCCCTCAAGGGCGGTGGTGACGAGGGCGCCGAGGGCGGGGCTGCGGGTCTGCAACAGGACTGAGGTCATGGTCACTCTCGACG
>CAIOSP010000182.1 GCA_903861005.1 uncultured Pseudomonadota bacterium | reverse complement strand
GAATCCGGACGCCCGTCGCATCTCGTCGACCGCGTGCGCGTTGGCGGCGAAGATGGCCTCGTCGTCAAGGTCTCTGAGGCCGGGCCCTGGCGGGCGTCGCTCGAAGGCGATGCCGTGACGCGCAAGCTCACCCCCGACCTGTGCGGCGCGGCGGCTGTCGAAGACGACCACCTCCGGGACGTCGACGGCCCACCCGATGAGGCGGCTCACGTGCGCCACCCGCGCAGCGCGAGCGCGTACCCGAACATCGCGTCGAGCGCCTCCAGGTGTCGGAGGGCCGCGTCGAGGTCTGCGCCCCACACGGTCATGCCGTGCGCCCGGATCAAGAAAGCGTAGGAACGGTCCAGCGCTTCGAGCGAGGCGCCCACGCGGGAGGCCAGCGCGGCGATGTCCTGATCGTTGCCAAACACCGGCACCAGGACCGATGCGCTCGGATCGGTCACACCGGCCAGCGCCTTGAGCAGCTCCCAGCCCTTCAGCTCGACCGCGTCGGACGTGCACGCGAGCATCGACGCCAGCACGGCGCGGTCGGCGTGGACGTGCAGGACGCAGCCCGCGCTGGGGACGCGGCGGTAGACCGCGAGGTGCAGCGCCGTCTCGGCCGAGGGCTTGAGGCCCGTGTCGTCCGCCTCGGGGAGGCCGTCGGAGATCGACAGGTGGCAGAAGCCTGCGCGCGTGACGCGGTCCTTCGGCTGACCGCTCGCGGTGATCCACATCGTGTCGCCATCGCGGATCGAGAAGTTCCCGCTGGTCGCGGGCGCCATGCCGCGCGCGTGCAGCTTGGGGATCGCCTCCACCAGCGCGTCGAGCGGGTCGACGGACGGCGCCACCGCGTTCATGCGACCACCGGACGGCGCAGACGCGCCACGAAGAAGTAGCGGAGCGGGCCGAAGCGGATCGTCGCGCCGCGCTGGCGGAGCGCCTCGACGTCGACCGGGGTGACGTGGAAGGTGTTCAGCCAGGTGTGGAACGACTCGCGCACCACCCGCGGGGCGCCGGCCAGGTCACCGAAGTCGACGACGGCGAGCTCGCCGTTCGGACCGAGCTGCTCCAGCGCGCGGTCGATGGCCGCGTCCGGATCGCCCATCATCGACAGGCTGTACGAGCACATGACGCGATCGACAGGCCCGCCCATCACGTCGTCGAAGCGGGCATCCTCCGCGAAGCCGCGGACCCACATGGCGTGGGGCAGCCGCTTGCGCGCGAGGGCCAGCATCTCATCGCACGGCTCAACCCCGCCCAGCACCGCGTCGGGGCGCTTGCGGGCGATCTTCTGGAGGTTGCGACCGGTTCCCGGCCCGATCTCGACGAGCGAGCGCCAGGGCTCGCGCACCAGGTCGGTGATCAGCGTGTCCCGACCGAAGAGGTAGTACTTGCGCGTCAGGTCGTAGATCGGGCGCGACCACTTGTAGTAGCGGTTGAGGAAGTCCCGGTGGGGCTCCCCGGCCATCCGGTTCAATGCGTCACCTGGTAGAAGTTCACCTGGCGGTACTGTCGCGAGCGGTCCATCGGGCCCGCCACGTCCGACGCGGGCATGCGCCGCAGGAAGGCCTGCATGCCGGTCTTCTCCACCAGGTCGACGTCGCCGACGCTGCGCCACAGCACGACCGCGCCGTCGCGGCTGGTGCGGCGGATCTCGTCGAACAGGTGCCGCTGCACGTCGGTGGGCATCCAGTCGATCGCGTCGCAGAGCGTGTAATGCGACCACGTGTTGCGGCCGGCGGCGTGCAGCACGTCGAACAGGTTGCGGTTGTGGTAGCGCATGGCGGTCGGCGCACCGAGGCTCGTCTCCCACCGCGTGCGGCGCAGGTAGGGCGGCACGGCGTCTTCGCGGTCGTGGTTGAAGTGACCGGCCGCGGCCCACCACGCGAACCAGTTGGTGTCGAGGTCCGTGCACATCACGCGCGTGAGGTGCGTGACGAGGAAGTCGACCAGCGGCTGCCCCTCGGTCGCCTCGATCGCGTCGCGCTGCTCGAAGTTCACGCCTAGCGCCAGCAGCTGAAGAGGCGAGCCGAGCATCGCGCGCGCCATCCGGTTGGCGCGGATCGGCTCCAACATGGCGCGCACCTCGGACACGCGCTCCGCCTCAGGGCGCGCCGCCATCTGCCGCAGCCAGCGCGCGTCGACGCCGACGTGGCGGCGGACCGAGTTGAGCATCCGCGACGTGAGGCCCTGGCGGTAGAGCGAGCGCGAGAAGCGCTTGGCGTGGCGCCGCCAGTAGCGCTGCATCGTGGGCGACATGTGGTGGGCGAGCCGCGCCACCGCCGGCTTGGGCTCGGGGCTCCAGCCGCGGCCGAACAGGTCGTAGAAGGTGCCGTAGTCGTCCAGGTGCTGGGCGGCGGCCACCTTGAGCGCGGTCAGCGAGAGGTGGTGGGGGTTGATGTCGACCGCGTCGATGCTCTCCGGGCGCTTCGAGACCATGCCCGCAATGCCGCAGCCGGCGCCCGTGATGCCCAGCACGGTCGAGTGCTCGTCGATGCCCAGGAAGCGCTCGTCGACCTCGGAGTCCTCAAACAGGATGTTGTACACAAACGTCTTGGAGAACACTCGCTGGAAGGCACGGTCGCGCAGGTCCATGGACGCCTCGGGGTGGTGTGGCTCCGGACGTTATCGGGCGTTCGCGACGCCCTTCGCTCGGCAGGGTCAAGATCGCGCGTCGCCAAGTGACGACCTCAACGCAGACGGTGACGACTGCGACAGCGGCGAGACGAGAGCGGTTGCCGTGGGCGATCCTGCAACCCCGCTAAGCGAACGGCGAAGGGCCTTAGTGGACCACCGGGTGCGCCAGCGGCCGCTCCCACCGGATCTCCGCCGCGCGCTCCGGGTTCTCCTTCAGCCACGCCTCGAAGAACGTGTAGCCGCGCTCGTACGCTTCGCCGTCGTCCTCGTCCTCGTCCTCGTCCACGCGGGTCAGCGCGGCCATGGCCTCCGGGCCCTGCGCGAGCGCGGTGGCGATCCGACCTCCGGGCGGCGGCGACCCCTTGCGGTGCCACCACAGCGTCTCACCCAGCAGCGGGTTCCGGTCGGGGCCGGAAAAGTCCATGCCCGCGGTCAGCGCCGCCGCGGGCGTGGGCGGCGGGGGCGCTGTGCTCCACGGGATCGACGATGGGATGTGGTCGTAGGGCGTCATGTCCGGCGTGGACGTGAAGGCGTCCCACATCGGCGTGGCCAGCGCGTCGAACCGGTTGAGCGGCGGGATGCCCAGAATGTGCTCGATGGTCGCGAACAGGGAAGGGTAGCTCGCCTGCACGTGCATCACGTGGCCCGACTTGGCGTAGGGGGACGCGACGATCACGAAGCTGCGGTGCACGTCCACGTGGTCGCCGCCCGTCTGGGGGTCGTCCTCGACGACGAACACGACGGTCGAGGCCCACTCGGGGCTGTGGCTCAGGCGGTCGATCAGCAGGCCCATGCCGACGTCGTTGTCGTGGACCATCGCCTCGGGCGAGGGCGTCCCGCCCGACCCGTTGGTGTGGTCGTTGGGCAGCAGCACGTACACGAACGGCGGGAACCGGCCGTCTTCCAGGATGCGGTCGGCCACGTGCGCGGCCTTCTCGGCGTCCTGGATCCCCGTGTTGAAGAACAAGCCGGGGAACGTGGTGTCGACGTGGTTGAGCACGATGTCGCCGTCGTAGGCGTCGTTGGTGCCGACCACCTCGCCGTAGTCGTCGAAGTCCACGCCGTGGCGCATGAGCAGACGGAAGAAGGACCCGAACGACGGCAGCGCGGCGGGGGCGACAGGGTCACGGCCAAAGCCGGGCGACCCGTGGTAGTCCTCCATCCACGACCGCTCCATGAAGTCGTCGACCCACAGGCCGGTGAGCCAGACGTGGCCCTGCGCGCTGACCTCGGAGTCCGTGTAGAAGTTGTCGCCGACGACGAAGCGGCGCGCGAGCGCGTGCAGGTTGGGCGTGAACTCCTCGCCGAACAAGAGCTTGGACGGGTCGGCCTCCACGTCCATGTCCAGGTCGGACAGCACCGAGTCAAACGTCTTGTTCTCCTTCACGATCAGCACGACGTG
>CAIOSP010000181.1 GCA_903861005.1 uncultured Pseudomonadota bacterium | reverse complement strand
CGACGTGGCGTCCATGGTGCCGTGGCAGCTGTCGCAGGTCATCGGCGTGACACTGTCGGCCACCGAGCCGTTCACCCGGCCGTTGCCGTGGCAGTAGCCGTCCGAGCAGGTGGCGCCGTCCCAGACCGCGGTGGGGCTGGTGCCGGCCGTGAAGTCGACCTCGGACGCGCCGGGCGTGGCGTCGAACGCGTGGCCCGGCGACAGCACGTCGGTCTGCGACGCGTGGCAGGTGGTGCAGGTCCACGCGGGGTGGTCACCGGTGGCGCCGTGCGCGCGGTGCGCCTTGAACGACAGCGCGTCGGCCGCGACCGCGTTGTCGAGGTCCTGCGGGGGGGCGCCCACCACGTCGCCATCGGTGCCGCCGTGGCAGAACGTGCAGTCGGTCCGCCAGTCGGCGTGGCCCTTCTCGGTGTGGCAGTCGTCGCAGCCCACCGCGAACCAGCCCTTGTCGGTGGTGGCGCCCTTGAGATCCGCGCCGTGGCAGGTGCGGCAGTCGCCGTTGATGCCGCGCTGCAGGTTGGCTTCCACGCCGTGGGCGGCGGCCTCAGCGAAGCCCTCGGGGTGGGCGTGCTCGACCGACTTCCAGTCGCAGGAGTCGTGGCAGGTCTCGCAGACGGTCAGCGTCGCGACGTGGCTGTCGGGTCGGTCGGACGTGTGGCAGGACGAGCACGCCGTGTCCAACGGGCCGATCGGCTTGTCGGCCGGGTGGCAGCTGACGCAGGGCGCGGTGTCGTGCGCGCAGCCCAGGTCGACCTTGTGGAGGGTGCCCGACGGGGTCCCAGGCACCCCGCAGGCCATCATCACCAGCGTCGCGGCAGCCCAGAGCCAGCGCAAGGCCGCGGCCCGCTCAGCTGGAGCGAAGGAGGCGCGGCGATGGGTCGTGAATACAGCCATGTGTGCAGTGATTCTACCAGACCTGCGGCAAACCCGAAGCGAAACTTCCCACTTTTACGGACACGGAGATTATTCGTGACCGTGGGTGGAGTCGAGCGTCTCGACGCGCTCACCGAAGTGCCGCTCCACCTCAACCCCCGCCGCCAGCAAGAAGCTGGTCGGCAACACCCCGCCCGCAAACACAAAGACCAGATCGTTGGGGATGACCTTCTCACCTTCGGGCGTGGTGAGGAAGACACGGTCTGGCGTGATGGAGCTTACCTCACTCTTCCACATCACCACAAGCGACCCCGCCGCCACCGCGGCCTCCAGGCGCGCCCGGTTGCCCGCCTTCGCACGACCAAAGTTGTCACCGCGGTAGGCGATCGTGACGCGGTTCGTGGGGTAGTCTGCGATGGAACATGCGGCCTCGATCGCAGAATCTCCACCGCCCACCACCAGCACGTGGCTGTGCTGGATCAGCTCGGGGTCCAACAGGCGGTAGGCCACCTTGGACAGGTCCTCGCCCGCTACGCCAAGCTTCCTCGGAGATCCTCGACGACCGACCGCGAGGAGCACGCGCATGGCGCGCGGGAAGCGCTTGGAGGTCTGCACCTCAAACACGCCGTCCGAGAGTCGGCTGACGCTCAGGACCGTCTCGCGCTCGCAGATCGGGAGCTTGGCCTCGGCCGCCGCGTTCAGGAGCAGGTCGACCAGCTCCTCCTTGCTGATGGTGGCTGACGCAACGGGCGGGAGACCCGGGAGCGTCAGCCCGTGGGACATGACGATCTTCTGCCGCGGGAAGTGGCGGATGGACCCGCCGAGCTCATCCTGCTCGATCACCACGTGGCTCAGGCCGCGGCGGGTCGCCTCGAGGCTGGCGCCGATGCCGGCGGGCCCGCCGCCGACGATGATGATGTCGAGCGCGCCGCCCACCCGCTTGGGGAGCGTCCCCGCGATGTAGCCCACGGCCTCGACGCCCTGGCGCACCGCGTTGGCGATCAGGCCCATGCCGCCGAGCTCGCCGACCACGTAGATGCCGGGCACGTTGGTCTGGAACTCGCTGTCGAGCGCGGGGATGTCGACGCCGCGGCGCTCAGTGCCAAAGCGCAGCTCGATCGCCTGGGTGGGGCAGGCCGCCGCGCAGACGCCGTGGCCGACACATTCGGAGCCGTTGACCAACCGGGCGCGGCCCTCGACCACCTGGAGCACGGCGTCCTCAGGGCAGACCGAGACGCAGGTGCCCGATCCCATACAAAGCGACGGGTTCACCCAAGGGTAGATCGTCGACGGCTCGTGCGTGCCCGCCGCCATCGCCTCATCGAGCAGGACGCGCGCCTCGGCCTCCTCGCGCCGGAACGCAAACCAGGCCGGCGCCACGAAGAACACGATGATCATGCCCGTGACGATGAGGTAGAGCACCATGTCGGTCAGCCCCCGAAGAGCGCGAGCACGTGGCCCAGGCTGTCCCCGAACACCAGCGCCACGAACACATGGACCGCGACGATCGTGTACATCGCGCTGGCCAGCGGGCGGTGGAAGAGATGCCAGTAGCGGAACATCCGGTAGGCCACGCGGCTGGCCTCGAGGGAGCGCTTGAGCTTGAGCTGCTCGTCGAGCGCGCCCTCGACCTTGGCCCGCGCGGGCGCGTCGAGGTCCGCCGAGGAGAGCAGCGAGCGGATGGTCGCGCGGCGCTGACGAACCTCGCGGTCCAAGCGGAACAGACCGGGGATGCTGTCGGCCTGCTTGTCGAGGTCACGCACCTGCGCCACCGCCTCGCCGATCGCGTGGCTGCGCGAGCCGACCGTCGCGGCCACCAGCTCGCCGCGCAGCGTGGCCAGGCGCTCCATGCCGTCGCTCCAGGCCATGGCGCGGCCGCTCTCCAGCCTGGGCAGGAAGCCGTAGACGTAGCGGCCAAAGATGCCCGAACCGGCGACCAGGATCATGCACCAGAACCCGACGGCCACCAGCCCACTCGGCCACTGCAGACCGGTGTGCAGCAGGATAAACCCAGGCCCCGCGACGCCGCAGATCAGGTGGAAGACGAGCCAGAGCGACTGCGGCCCCAGCCACTTCACCGTCGCGAAGCGCTTGCGGATGGAGTACGCGAGCATCGCGACCATCAGGCCGATGCCGATCATGCCCAGCAGCACGCCGCCGCCGGCGCCTGGGGCCAGGATCACGTGCAGCGGGTGGACCTCACGCTCGGCGCGGCCCAGGCTGTAGTAGCCGAATCCCCAGATAGGAAGCGCGATCAGCACGACAGCAAGATCCACCGCGAACACGGTCAGGGCCACGCGAGCGATGCGCTGACCGATCGGCCTCTTCACGGGTCCTCCTGTCGCCGACGAGCGAGCGCCCGACTATCCGCTCGCCACGTCAACTGCAGCAGCGCGCTGTGCGACGTGTCCCAGCGATCCAGATCCAGGGCGTTGCCGAACGCGTAGCCGGCCGACACGGTGAGGTCCGGGGTGGCCATCACGTCCACGAACGCGTCCGCGTAGATGGCCGGCGCCCAGTTCGCGGCGCCTTCGAGCGGCTGCACGACGAGCTGCGCGCTCACGTCCAGCGCGGCCAGGCCGCCCTTGTCGAGCTGCGCCCACAGCGACGCGGTGGAGTCCGACCCGGGGTGGCCCTGCCACCACAAGAAGCGCTCACCCACGCCCACGTCCACCCGGCCATCGACCAGCCCGGTGACGTCCGCGCGAAGCCCAGCGCGGGCGTAGCGACGGTCCGCCAGCGAGTGGTGGCGGTAGCGGCCATCCACCGTCAGGCGAAGGTGGGTGGGGCCATCCTCGGTCAGCGCGTGGTCCCAGGCCACGGTGGCGCCGGCCATGTGGTAGACGGTCGTGTCGACCGAGTCCTGCGGGTTCCAGGGGTCCTCGGCGAGCGCCACCGACCGCGCCGCGAAGCGCGTCAGTGTCGGGTCGCGCGAGCTGCTCACCAGGTACGACAGCGACGACCACGCGTCGTACATCAGGTCGACGCGAACGTCCTTGTGCGGGTCCAGGCGGAAGAAGGCCGTGGCGTCCGACAGGCGCACGGGCGCGTCCTTTCCCCCGGCCTGAAGGTCGATCAGGCCGCTCATCTCGGCCGCGCGACCCAGCTCCAGTCGGCCACGGGCCACCCCGGACACGCGGTCCAGACCGTCCGGTGTCGCCAGGACCTCGCCCAGCAACGACACCTCGCCGCGCTTGTCCGTCCACGCGAGCACCGGCCCGCCGCCAAAGCGGAGCGCCGGCATGGTGCTCCATGGGTCAGGCCCCAGCCCCGCCCAGGCGCCCAACTGTACGCCATGGCCGAGGTCGCCCAAGACCTGGACCCCGTCCACCAGCCGGATCCCACCGCCCTTGGGCGTGAAGCGGCCGACGTCGAGGACCACCTTGTCCATCTTGAACCTAAGCTCAAGCGCGCGAACCCGCGCCTGATCCACCCTGCCCCCATCGAACAGACGAACGTTCAGGCGCGCGGCCGCCAGCAGGTCGAGGTGCAGCTTGGGCTTCTCGACCAGGCTCGCGCGCAGCGTGTCGCTGAGCAGCATGTCGAGCCCGTATGCGCGCGACGACGGCGCCGCGTCGAACCACACCCCTGCGGAGAACCGGTTGACGACGCCAACCGGCTCACCCGCGGACGCGGTCGACGCGACGAGCGTCGCGAGCAGCAGACCGCCTGGACCCATCATTCACGCCCGTTCGGGTGGCAGTTCAGACACGCGTGCGACTCCCACTGGTACCGGGAGTTGCCGCGGTGGTTGCCGTCCGTCCGGGACTTGGTGTGGCAACCGGTGCAGCTGAAGTCCGACGTACCGGCCGGGGCGGGGTGGCAGCTGTCGCAGCTGCTGACGCCGCGGTGCGGGGTCGGGAAGAACTGGCTGTGGTCGAAGTCCGCGTCGTCCCAGCCGGTGGGCGTGTGGCAGTTGGCGCACGGGCCCTGGTTGTGGTTCGACGGGCGGTCGCCCTCGTGACAGGTCTCGCAGGCCGCGTCCAGGCCCGAGTAGGTGCCCGGCGAGTGGCACTCGTTGCAGGCCACGCCGGCGTGGCCGCCCTTGAGCGACAGGCGAGACTCGTGGTCGAAGTCGGCGTCGCCCCAGCCCTTCACGGTGTGGCACTTGGCGCAGGGGCCCTGGTTGTGGTTCCGCGGACGATCGCTCTCGTGGCAGCTCTGGCACGCGGCGTTCAGACCCTCGTAGGTGCCGGGCGAGTGGCACTCAGAGCAAGGAAGCCCCTTGTGGCCGCCCTTGAGCGACAGGAATTCCTCGTGGTCGACCATGTCGCCCCAGTTCGTCGTGTTGTGACAGCCCGCGCAGTCGCCCTTGTCGTGCGGCTTGGGGCGGTCCGACAGGTGGCAGCCCATGCAGTCGTTGGGCAGCTGTGCGACCACAGACTGGCCGTGGCACGCGCTGCAGCCCAGCTCCCTGTGGGCGCCGTCAAGCGGGAAGTGAGGCGCCTCCTCCATGCCGGGCACGGTGCAGGCGCTCAGGGCAAAGGCCGCGAAGAACGCGACGAGCATGGCCTGGAAGGCGTTGCGGTAGGGGTTCATCAGTCACTCCCATGGGGGGAGCGCGCAGGCTCCCAAGCGTACGGACGATGGCACAGCTCACAGTCGGCCGCGAGCGGATCGCTGTGCAGGTTGTCGTTCGGATGGTCCGACTCGTGGCAGCGGCGGCAGGCGGTGGGCGTGCCGACGTAGCCGGTGGCGTGGCAGTCCACGCAGGCGGCGATCTGGTGCACGCCGCGCAGCGGCCAGCCGGTGGTCGCGTGGTTGAAGCGGACAAAGAACCAGTCGGTCGTCGTGTGGCAGTCGCCGCAGGCGTTCCCGAGCTCGTTGCGGTGGGGCTCGTCGTCCGCGTGGCAGTCCACGCAGAAGGGCGACGCGGTGGTCGCGCCCTCGTGGCAGGCCGCGCAGCTCACGTTGAGGTGCGAGCCATGCAGGGCGAAGCCCGTGCCCGCGTGCTGCTCGATGCCGAGCGTCGCGGGCATCCAGGCGTCCGCCAAATGGCAGGTGCCGCACTCGCCCTCGAAGTGCGGATCGGGGCGATCCTCCTCGTGGCAGGACGCGCAGGTCATGTCGAGCTTGACCATGGCGCGTTCCTTGTGGCAGTCCGAGCAAGGGATCTGGGCGTGCTTCCCGACCAGCGGGAACTGGGTGATGTCGCCGTGCGCGAAGCTCACCGCGGTCCAGTCCACCGTGCTGTGGCAGTCGGTGCACACGGCGGTGGACTCGCTCTTGTGGGGGTCGTCCGACGCGTGGCAGTCGGCGCACGCGCCGTACTTCAACGGGAAGAGGACGCGCTTGTCGCCTTCGCCGTGGCAGTCCTTGCAGGCGACCTGCACGTGCTTGCCGGTGAGCAGGAACGAGGTCCGCGCGTGGTCGAAGTTCTCGACCTCCCACTTGCCGTCGGTGTGGCAGCTGTTGCAGGCCACCGCGCCAAAGCGCGCCTCGTGCGCGTCGTCGTGGCAGGCGGCGCAGTCGTCGAACTTCAGGCCCTTGAACACGGCCTTGCGGCCCTCGCCGTGGCACTCGCTGCAGGCCACGTCCACGTGCGCCAGGCGCAGCGGGAAGGCCGTCGCATCATGGTCCACCGCGCCGCGGCTGAACTTGTCAGCCAAGGGCGAGTGGCAGGCGTCGCAGTCGCGCGGCTTGAACTGGCCGCGGTGCGGGTCGGCGTGGCAGGTCTCGCAGCGCTCGTGGGGCAGGTCGACGTAGCGCGCCTTGGTGCCGTTGCCGTGGCAGCCCTCGCAAGGCACCCGCTTGTGCGGACCCACCAGCTGGTAGTCCGTCTTGCGGTGGTCGAAGTCACGCAGGGCGAAGTCCGCGCGCTCGACCGTGTGGCAGTCGTCGCAGGTGCGCGAGCCGAACTGGCCGAAGTGCTCGTCCTTGTGGCAGTCGACGCAGTTGTCGAACTTGATCGGCGTGAACTTGAACTTGGCGTGGCACTTTTCGCAGTCGACCTTGGCATGCTGACCACGCAGCGCGTAGTCGGCCTGCTTGGGGTCCTGGTGGTCGAAGATCGACAGGGCGAGCGGGATCGCGTCCCACTTGCTGACGCTGTGGCAACGGGCGCAGTCGGCCAGCTGCGGGCGGATCTCGTCCACGCCGTGGGGCGTGTCGTGGCAGCTGGAGCAGGTGGTCTTCAGGCCAGTCCAGTCGCCGGGCTTCTTGTGGCAGTCCTTGCACTCGGCCTTGTCGTGCGCGCCCTCGAGCTTGAAGCCCGTGGTGTCATGGTCGAACTTCTGCGAGTCCATGCGGATCAGCGGGAAGTCGACGCCGCGGTGGTCGGGATGGCAGGAGGCGCACTCCTTGCCCTTCTCGGCGTGGAAGCCCGAGTGCGTGGCGACCTGCTTTCGAACCGAGTCGTGGCAGGCCATGCACTTGTCCGCCGACACGCCGGATCCGACGCTGTGGCAGGACAGGCAGCCGGTGATGCCAGACAGATCCTGGTGATCCGCCGCCAGCTCGCCCGGGCTGATGAAGCCGCCAGTCGACTGGGCGAACGCGGGCCCAGCCGGGCACACCAACGCTAAGATCGCGGTAAACGCGACCAACGTGATCCAGAGCGCCTGGACGATCCGATCTTTGGCTCGAGAGAGCAAGGCGCCTCCGCACCCAGAATCGTGTGTGCGCACAACACTTTGCAGCCCTCAGCGGCAAGGCGCACCCCAACAAGGCCCGTATGGCGTCAAAAGCGATGAAAAGTCCTCCATCATTGGTGGATACGCTAATGCGACAAGTTCTTGTGCGGTGACAAAAGATGTGGACGTCCGCTGGTGCCGCCTAGCGACAGGCTCTCACCCGGAACAGGCCGACGCGCACAGGCCCGTCTCCGATTGGCTCCAGCCCGCCATCCCAAGCCGGAGTCGTTCGCGCCGCCACCGGATCCACCGTACAGCGTTCCGGCGGGTGAGCGCCCGGCCAACGGTCCCCCACCCCGCGCCAGACCAGCTCGCCCGGGGACATCACGCCATCCGCCGGGATCGCGCGGAGGGCGACCCCGCACACCACCTGGAAGAACCTGGCCATGCCTGCGTCTGGATCGCGCGCGGCGTCGTAGCGGATCCGGGTGCCCGGCGGCTGCGCGCACAGCGTCACCCGGGCGAACGCGTGCTCGACCCGATGCACCATCGGTCCGCCCAGCGGCGCTCGCGCGACCCACAGCCCGGCGACCATCACCGCCAACCAGACCGCGCGGCGACCCACGCCACCCCGCCCCAGGTCCGCCGCACCCAGACCTGCGAGCACCACCCACAGCGACTGGGCCGACAGGCCAAAGCGCGCCAGGTCCGTGACCCGCTCGTAGATCAAATAGGGCCCGGTCGCGGCGAGCACCAGCAACGCCAGCAGCGCCAGCGCGCCCCGCTGCCCGCGACGCCACGCGCACCACGCGCCGAACAGGCCCGCAGGCACCAGCCAGAACGGCGTGACGGTGGGGTCGAGCACCACCGTGGCGCTGTGGCGGCCTACGATCGTCCCCGCGATGCGCTCGAGCATGGTCAGGCCGGGCGGCGGCGCGTCAAAGTCTGCAGTGGCGAGGAACGCGACGCGCGCGCCGATCGCCGCGACCGCCAGGAACGACGGACCCACCCGACGCGACGCCACCAGCGCGAGCGCCACCACCACCGCCACCGGGATCGCGTCCGGGCGCGTGTGCGCGAGCAGGGCCGCCGACAGACCTGCGCTCCACGCCCCCGCGCGGTCGGCGCGCGCCAACCCCGCGACCGACGCCGCGCCCAGCAGCGCCACCAGCACGAACGAGGTCTCAGTGGTGGCCAGCGCGAACGGCAGCGGCAGCAGCGCCATCGTCAACGCGGACAGCCTCGCCGCCACGTCGTCGCGCGTCCATCGCTCCACCGCCTGCCACACGCACACCACCGTCAGGGCAGACAGCGCCAGGTTCACGTCGTGCAGGCGCTCCGGCGCCGCGCCCGCGAGCGGCCGGAGCACGTCCATCAGCGCGGGCCACCCCGCCCCATAGCGAAGGTTCGGCGACCGTAGTCCTGCGTAGGTCAGCAAGTAGTCGTAGGGGTAGGCCACGCCCATCAGCACGTGCGCGGGTGCCACCCAAGCCCGCAGCGCCAACGCCCCAAGCGCCCAAGCCCACGGCTCACGGCGTCGCGGCAGCGCCCAAAGCAGCGACAAGACCCACGCGATCGCCAGTCCGTGCAGCGCGACCATGGTCGACGCCGACGCGGCCGGGATGTGCTCTCGCGGCGTCGCGTCCGCGAACGACGGCGCGTCAAACGTCAGGCGGTGGCACGCGCGATCGATCGCCGCCGCGGTGGGCGCGTCCGGCGCGCCCTCGACGAACAGGTCGGTGCCGTTCCCCGCGCAGGTCGGATCGGTCGCCGCTTGATCTGGCCCCGGCGACCGCGACAGCCGCACGACCACGTTTCCCACCGTCCAACGCTGCTCGCGGTCGGTCGACGACGTCTGGATGGCCGTGATCCCGGCTGTCGGGCCGTCGAACGGCGCCGCCAGGGCGATCGACGACGCGATCACCGACCCCAGCAGCAGCGCCACCCCACGCAACCTCCGACGCACCCAACCTCCCGCTGCGAGCACCGTAACCGCGGCGACCCTCGCGCCGCGTCGCCGCCGAAACTCGGCGAGCGAACGTTGCGCTGACCAGCCGTAAAGAGGCGGATAAACCGTCAGTCACAAGATTGTCTCGGGGTGCGCGAGCACGTTCGGGCATGGTAGTGGCGACCCACTTTCCATCGGGAACCCGACCCATGAAGACCACCACGCTGTCGGCGAGCCTCGCGCTGGCCCTCGCGGGCTCGACCGCGCGCGCCGACGAGCCCACGCCCGCCGACTCCGCCCAACCGCCCATCACCGCGGAGCCCGCCCAACCGTCCGCGGAGCCCGAGATCCACCCGGTGATCCCCGAGACGCTGGACCCGCACCAGGCTGAGCTCGTCGAACACCTCAAGGAGCTCAAGGACTCGCCCGCGACGCCGGTCGACCCGCTCAAGCCCCTGCAGGGCGCGCACGGCGCCGACGCCCCCAAGCGCGAACGCCGCGACCCCACGTGGGACACCTGGGGTGACCTCCGCGGCCGCGTCGTCGGCGGCACGGACCCGGCGTTGGATGACCTTGGCACCCCGTCGGGTCGCCACGTCTGGGGTTCTTCGCGGCTGATCGCGGGCGCGGACTGGAAGCAGGGCGAGCACACGACGGTGGAGCTTGAGCTCGAGGCCCTCAACGGCATGTTCGCGGGCGACCGCACGTCGGTGGGCACTGTGCTCGGCGACGACACCCTCAAGGTCCGCCGCGCCGACTACCGCGACATGAAGGTGATCCTCCCCCGAAAGCTGGACGTCGCCTACGCCGCCAAGTGGGGCAGCGTCCGGGTGGGCGCGCAGACCTTCACCTGGGGCACGGGCATGCTGGCGAACGACGGCGCCGGCGACCCCGACTTTGGCGATGCGAACACGGGCAGCGTGGTCGCGCGCGGCGCGTTGGTGCTGACGCCCTGGCGCGCGTCCCAGAAGAAGGTCGGCGCCGCGCGCGGCCTGGGCTTCTTTGTCGCCGGTGACCTGGTGCTCCGTGACGACAACGCCTCGCTGTTCGAGGGCGATCTGGCCGGGGCCGGCGTGGCGGGCCTGCGCCTGCAGACGCCGCGCGTCGAGCTGGGCGCGCTGTTCGTCGGCCGCTGGCAGCGCGACCGCGTCGACCCGAACGACCCGCGCCCCGACCGCGCGATCACCACCGCCTTCCCGTTCGACGCCTACGGTCGGTTCGTGCTGACCCCCGCCGGTGCCAACGAGCGCGTGCTGCTCGAGGGCGAGCTCGCCACCGTGCATGGCCACACCAACCGCAGCTACCTCGACGCCACCGCCGCCAACGGCGCGCGCGTCGCCAGCCTGGGCGCGTTGGTCCGGCTCCGCTACGACAACGACAAGCTCCGCGTCACCGCCAAGGTGGAGGTCGGTTTTGCGTCCGGCGACAACGACAGCCGCGACGACGTGGTCCGCGCGTTCAGCTTCCACACCGACACCAACGCCGGCATGTTGCTGTTCGACGAGGTGCTGCCGCTGATGACGGCGCGCTCGGTCGACCGCGCCGCGGATCCTGCGCTCGTCGACACGCCCCCGCCGGGCGCCCGCTACACCGTGAACCAGGGCGCCATCAGCAACGCGGTCTACGTGAACCCCGTGCTGCGCTACCGCCCGCTGCCTGACCTGGACCTGCGGTTCGGCTGGCTGACGGCGTGGTCGGCGGGCGACTTCGCGGACGCCTACCAGACCGGCGTGTCGGGCGGGTACAACGTCACCGCGGGCGGCGTGTCCGGCGGCAGCCACGCGCTCGGCCACGAGCTGGACCTGGGCCTGCGCTACACGGTCCACATCCCCGGCGCGACCGCGCTGACCTTCGGCGCCGAGGGCGCCTCCTTCCTGCCCGGCGCCGCCTTTGACGGCGTGGGCGGAGATCGTCTTGGAACCCAGTGGCTCGGCCGCGGCCGCGCAAGCTTCACGTGGTGAACCGAATGACCCCCCGCACCACCCTGCTCCTCTCGCTCACCGCCACGCTCGCCGCGTGCGCCAACGGCCCGCGCGGCGAAGGCCTCGCGCTCACCGAGAACACCGGCGGCCCGCTCATCCGCTACGACGTGGACGCGGTGCCGCTGCCTGAGATCCCGCTGCCGAACAACGTCGCCACCCGGCTCGATCCCGGCTCGCCCACCGGCCGCCGGCTGAACATCAGCCAGATCTCGTCGACGAACATCCAGCGCGAGATGCGCGCCAAATTCGACAAGATGGACGGCTTCGGCACGTACAGCCCGATCACCGTCGCGTTCGACAAGCCGCTCGATCTGGTCGACCTGCAGGCTCGGCACAACGACAACAACGACTTCCGCGACGACGCCGTCTTCCTGCTCAACGTCGACAAGGACTGTGAGCGCTACGGCGAAGAGGTCGCCGTGGACATGGGCCGCGGTCGCTTCCCGATCACGCTCTACAGCCACGCGTCGGTGTCCGCCGACGAGGCCGCACCCGGCGGCGAGCGCGTGGACAGCTGGGGAAACTCGCTGTTCGAGTTCGACGCCCACTGCACCGACAACAACTTCCTGGTCAGCGAGACCAACGAGGACGTCAACGACAACGGAGCGCTCGACGCCGGCGAGGACGTGGACGACGATGGCGTGCTCGACGTCGCGAACTTCCGCGACCCGCACGCGTGCGACGGCCTCGCGGTGGACACGGTCGAGCACGACCGCTGCGTCGCCGACAGCCTGCTCACCTTCTACGAGCGCCAGACGAACACGCTCAGCCTGCGCCCGCTGTGGCCGCTGGAGGAGCAGTGCACCTACGCCGTGGTGCTGAGCAAGCGGCTGAAGGGTGAGGACGGCCAGGCGGTCGTGTCGCCGTTCCCGTTCGTGAACCACCGCGATCAGACCAGCGACCTGGCTCCCGTGGGCGAGCTGATCGGGCGCTACGGCCTGGGCATGGGCGACATCGCGTTCGCTTGGACCTTCACCACCGGCACCCAGACCAAGGACCTGCTCGCGCTGCGTGAGGGCCTGTACGGCAGCGGCGTGTTCGCGCGCCTCGCCGACGAGTTCCCGGTGTCGGGCTTGCACCTGTGGACGCGCAAGCTGCTGGCCGAGGCCTTCGGCGCCACGGTCGACCCCGCGCTGGAGAACGACACCTACCTGCCGGGCGCCTGCGCCAGCGCCGCCATCGCGACGTTCGTGCATGAGGGCTACGGCGAGTGGGGCCCGAACATGTGCGCGGTCGAGGCCGACCTGTCCTCGGTCGGCGCGTGGTTTGGCGGCACCTTCCACGCCCCCAACCTGCTCGTCGACAAGGACGGCGGCGCCACGGACAAGTACCCGGCAGACAACAACGAGGTCTTCGACCTGGACATGGTGACGGGCGAGGCCACGTACGGCGGCACCGACCCCACCTTCTTCTGCGCGCTCCCGGTCGAGGACCCCACCGTCACCTGCTCGCCGGGCAACCCCGAGGGCACGCCGTTCTGCAAGCCGTTCCCCGTCACCGTGTTCGCGCACGGCTACGGGTCGTACCGCGCGGAATTCGCCTACCACATGGGCCGTCACACGCAGATGGGCATGGCGGCGTGCGCGATCGACTCGTACGGCCACGGCTTTCAGCGCGCCGTCGTCGACCCGCTCGCCGGCGCTGCGTTCAGCACCTTCCTGCCCAAGTTCATCAAGTACGGCACGCCCGAGGTGGCGGCCCTGCTCGTCCTCGGCCGCGACCGCGACCTGAACAACGACGGGCTGCCCGAGTCCGGCGCCGACCAGTGGAGCGCGGACATCTTCCACACCCGCGACATGGTGCGCCAGTCCAGCCTGGAGATCATGCAGTTCGTGCGCATGCTCCGGCACATGGACGGCACCACCAAGGCCGACGACGGGCGCCTGCTCGGCGACGTGGACGGCGACGGCGTGGTGGACTTCGGCGGATCGCAGAACACGCTCACGCACTGGGGCATCAGCCTGGGCGGCGTGATCAGCAGCGTGGTCGCGGGCGCGGAGCCCGGGTTCGACGCGGTGTCCCCCAACGCCAGCGGCGCGGGCCTGACCGACGTCGCCGTGCGCTCCACCCAGCCCGGCCTGCCCGCGGCGGTGGTGCTGCCGATGATGGGCCAGCTCATCGCGGCCTGCCTGCCCACCGACGGCCACGACAACGCGCTGGCGGTGGACGCCGCGACCGGCGACGACTGCTGGCGTGGCGGCGGCGAGCCCGGCGTGGCTTTCAAGGGCGGCACACTGCGCTTGGCGATGCTCAACGAGGACGTCGCCGAGCGGATCCAGAACGAGATCGGCTCGATCGAGGGCGTGCAGCCCGGAGACGTGCTCGTGCTCACCAACAAGTCCACCGGCGAGCAGTCGCACGCCACGCTCAACGCGCGCGGCTGGGCTCGCCTGGGCATCGCCTCGGACGCCCTCGACGCGATCGAGAAGCGCAAGGCGCTCGACTGGGGCGACGCACCCGGTCCGTTCCCCGTCGACGATCCCACCGACATCGGCGACGCGCTGGAGGTGCGCGTGCTGCGCGGCGACACCCTGATCGGGAAGATCGACACGTTCGGCTACCAAGTCACGTACCAGGGCGCGCAGATCGACGCGGGCAAGCCGCTGATCGCGCTGCAGCAGGGCTTTGGCTACCGCCGAAACGACCCCGACATGCGTCGTCTGATCGGGTTCGCGCAGCACGCGATCGCGTCCGCCGACCCCGCCGTGTGGGCGCAGCACGTGTTCATGTACCCGACAGACGTGTCGTCCTACGACCCGTTCGCCCGCGCCGAGCCCACGCGCGCGCTCTACATGCCCACCGCCGGTGACTCGACCGTGCCCGCCAACACCGGCGTCGCGCTCGGCCTGACCGCCGGCCTGTTCGGGTCGTGGAAGCGCGAGCCCGACCTGTACGGCCCCGAGTCTGGCTGGCGTCAGCTGTGGGTCGACGACCCGCGCTACGGCGAGAGCAAGGAGGAGTGGCTGGTCGACCGCTACGTGGTGGAGGCCGACGGCCGCCTGCACCGCTACGCGGACACGTCGTTCAACCCCAACACCGTGTACGACCCGGACAATTACTCGGACGGCACGGCCGAGTTCTCCTGCGGTCCCTCCGACTGGAGCGCGACGTCGGGCGAGTCGGGCTGCCCCGACGAGCTAATCGGCCAGGAGCTCTTCTTCCCGGTGCCGCACCCGGCGCCCGGCGACGAGCTGCGCGCCACGCACGACCGCGGCAACGGCTTCGTCGACGCGTTCTCCATGCCGCTGCTGCGCCCCAAAGGTCAGCACGGCATCTACAACGCGCAGTCCTTCCGCGTGTTTGACGCGGACGCGTACGCGGCGAACCTGACCTCGCGATTCTTGGTGACCGGCGGTCGGACCGTGACCCACGAGCCGGGCTGCGACTGCTCAGCGGAAGCCCTCGCCAACTTCACGCTCAACGGCGAGCCCGCCTTCCCCGGCCTCGGCGAGCAGTGCGACGACACCATGATCAAGCTGTGCAACGAGACCTGCGCCGCGGGCTGGGGTCTGCACGTCCCCGTGCAGGCCGCCTGCGTCACGCCCTAGGCCCCGATGTGCGCCCGCTTCTACCTCCGCCCTAGCGTCGACGAGATCCTCGAGTTCCTCGGCGCGACGGCGGAGGAGGGCCTCGACGTCTCGCCGCCGCGCTGGAACATCGCGCCCACCCAGGACGTGCTGACGGTGGTGCAGACGCCCGCCGGTCGGGAGCTCCGCGCGCTGCGCTGGGGCTTGGTGCCGCCCTGGTGGCGCGACGACAAGCTCCCCGTGTTCGTCAACGCCCGCGCCGAGTCGATCGCCGAGAAGCCGTCGTTCCGCGGCGCGTTCAAGGCGCGGCGCGCGCTGGTCCCCGCGTCGGGCTTCTACGAGTGGACCAACGCGGGCAAGCTCAAGCTGCCCCACGCGATCGGCGTGCCCGACGGCGGCCTGTTCGCCATGGCCGCGATCTGGGAGACGGCCACCCACCGCGGCCAGACGCTGCGCTCCACCGCGATCGTCACCACCGACGCGATCGGGCCGATGACCGCCGTGCACGATCGGCAGCCGCTGATCCTGCGCCCAGAGGACTGGGCCGCGTGGCTCGATCCGAAGACGCCGGTCACCGAGGTGGCCGCGCTCCTAAGCCCCTCCACCGTGCCCCTGTCGATCACGCGCGTGGACGCCGCGGTGAACCAGGTGCGTGACAGCAGCGGGTCCTGGTTCGCCCCGAACGCGTGATCCGCGCCTGCAACAATCCGCGGTGCGTGGATCCCCGTACGCGATCCAGGGACGATTCGATCTCCAACGCAGGCTCTGAAAGCGCGAATCTGTACACAGCCACGGAGCCTGCCTTGACCAACCCGTTCTCGACGCCGCCGTTCACCAAGAACGCGCCTTCCTCGTCGCCGAACCCCATGGATTCGTACGACGCCCTGCCCACCGTTCCCGTCACCATGGCGATCGGCCTGCTCCCCCAGGGCGAAAAGATCTGCCTGCGGGTGGTCGGCAGCGTCCCCCGCACGCAGGTCCAACTCTGGATCGCCGACGTGCAGGGCGACCAGAACATCTCACCGTGGACGGCCGCCTACGCGACCGAGCACATCGAGATGCTGCTCGGCCAGTCGGACGGCTACGGCCTCACCGAGTTCCAGATGAACGTGCCGCTGCTGGCCATGGGCTGCGCACGTCACGCTCAGGTGGTCGCGCGCGGCGTCGCCAGCGAAGGGCCCAACGCCATCCGCTGCTTCGTCGACGTGGTCGACCCCGAGCTGGACGCCGAGCAGCGCCAGCGGTTCGAGGAGGCGATCAACGCCCCGAGCCCGCGGATGCTGGCCAGCACGTCCGGGCGGTGAGGTTGGCCCGCGCGCGCGCCGCAACCCCCGCGTGGGGTCGCGACGCGCCCGGGACGCGCGCCGTCTGACGGGATGTCGGGGAATTCCCGCGAGGGGATTCTGAACACCTGGGCTATGCTCGCCGGGATCGGAGCTGCCCATGGTTCGCCTCGCCCTGTTCCTGCTGATGATGCCTTTCGCCGCCAACGCCTCCGAGCGCGCGCCCGGCGAGCGCATCGACCCCGCCGTGATGGTCGACGTCACGCCCGAGGGCTTTGATCAGCTCAAGCTGCTGGCCGAGGGGCTGATCCCGCAGGACATCACGCTCCCGCGCATCGCCGCCGGCGATCAAGCCAACCAGCAGTGCATCAACCTGATCTTCGACGACATCTGCTGGACGCCGTGGCGCTACGGATACGACCTCAACGGGTTTGACGTCGGCGTAGAGCTGACCGACCTGTCGATCGTCCCGCACACCGATCAGCTCGTGTTCGACGCCGTCGTCACGCTGAACGTGAACGACGCCGCCACGCCGGGCAACCTCGACTTCCTGGCGCAGGCCGCCGACGTGAACTTCTTCGGCATCCAGTTCACGGTCATCGACATCAACGAACAGTGCGACATGTGGCTGGACCCCACGCCGATCACCGCACACACCACCATCACCCTGACGGTCACGCCACAGGCCGCGGGTCAGCCGCCCAAGGTGCTCGTCGACGTGGCCCCGCTGCAGATCGACCTGGACCTGCACGGCCTGCAGATCCGCAACTGCATCCTCCAGGACATCCTGGACTTCGTCGACGCGGTGAACGGCTTCCTCGGCGGCGTGTTCGGCTTCGACATCTACGACACGCTCAACGGGCTGATCACGCCGATCATCAACGACGCGCTGCAGGGCGTGCTGGGCAATCTGCAGCAGCAGCTCCAGGCCGTGTTCAACTCGCTCAACGTGCAGCAGACCCTCGACGTGCTGGGCAAGAAGCTGGAGGTGTCGATCCAGGCCAGCGACCTCAACATCACCGACGACGGCCTGCGCGCCACGCTCGCGGGCTCCATCGCCGGGTCCGGCACGCCCGACCCGTGCGTGTCGAAGTACGGCATCACCGGCTCCAAGGCGACCGGAGGCAACCTGCCCGGCATCGGCGAGGCGCCCCAGGGCGTCACGCCCCACGTGGCCGTCTACGTCGACGACGACTTCGTCAACGAGGGCCTGTTCGCCGCCTGGTACGAGGGCCTGCTCTGCCTGAACGTGTCGTCCGCGGGCGGCCTGCCGATCGATCTGCCCATCCCGCTCGACACCAGCCTGCTCGGCCTGCTGTCCGGCGGCGCCTACGACGACCTGTTCCCCACCGCGCAGCCCATCCAGATCGTCACCGCGCCGCGTCGTCCGCCGGTCGCGACGTTCGGCGGGAACAACCCGATCAACATCAAGGTCCGAGAGCTGGGCCTGGACATCTACGCCGAGCTGGACGGACGCTACGCACGCATGGCCGGCCTGGGCGTGGGCGCCGACGTGGGCGCCGACCTCGCGTTCGACGGCACCACCGGCAACCTGTCCGTGCTGCTCGACGTGCCGACCGACGCGTTCACCTTCCAGATGGTGTTCAACGACATGCGCCCGGACGCCAACCAGGCCATCACCGACGGCCTGGGCGGGCTGGTCGGCACGATCGTCAGCCCGCTGCTCGGCAGCCTCGGCAGCTCGCTGTCCTTCCCGCTGCCCGCGCTGTCCGGCCTGGGCCTGACCGACCTGCTCGCGTCGCAGGCCGGCCCGGACGGCGACCTGCTCGGCGTGTTCGCCGCCATCGGCAAGGTGCCCTACGAGGGCGCCGCCGGCGGCTGCGCGGGCTGCGGAGGCACGAGCGGCACGGCCGGTAGCTGCGGCTGCGCGTCGGACGGGGGCGCGCTGTCGCCGCTCTGGCTGACGCCGTTGTTGGTCGTGCTGCGTCGACGTCGCCGGGTCTGAGCGGGTAGGTCGCGCACCTGGAGTTGCCATGCGCGCGCCGCCCGCCCCGCCCCGTCTGCCCTCGCTCGCCATCGAGGGCCGCACAGACCGCTTCGCCGTCCGCCGCATCCTGTGCATCGGCCGCAACTACGCGGCCCACGCCCGTGAGATGGGCTCGGACGGCCGCGAGCCGCCGTTCCACTTCGGCAAGTCGCCCGACGCGCTGCTGCCCGCCGACGGCCCGGTCGTCCTGCCGTACCCGCCGCTGACCCAGGACCTGCACCACGAGATCGAGCTGGTGGTCGCGCTGGGCGCCGGTGGCACGAACGTCTCCGCGGAGCACGCGCTGGAGCTGGTCTATGGCTACGCGGCCGGGCTCGACATGACCCGGCGCGACGTGCAGGACGCGGCCAAGAAGGCGGGTCGTCCCTGGACCTCGTCGAAGGACTTCGACGCGAGCGCGGTCGTCGGCCCCCTCCGCGACGCCGCCGTCATGGGTCACCCCACGTCCGGGTCGATCACCCTCGACGTCGACGGCACGCCCCGCCAGAAGGGCGACCTCGACGAGATGATCTGGTCGGTCGCCGAGATTGTGATGCACCTGTCGCGCTGGGGCGCGCTGCGTCCGGGCGACCTGATCTTCACCGGCACGCCCGCGGGCGTGGGCGCGGTGGTGCCGGGGCAGACGCTGGTCGGGCGCGTGCTCGACCTGCAGCCGCTTGTCGTCACCATCGGGGGATGAAAGCGCGCGGCGGCGGGGTAATAGGAGAGGTCCTCTCCTGGAGTCCTCATGCTCGCGTCCTTCCTGCTGTCCGTGTGGATCCCGGCCGCTCACGCCCAGGCGTGTGACGGCGCCGTCCTTGAGAAGGCCCTGCTTCAGGCCGCCCCCGCCGCAAGCGCGGACGCGTACCTTGCGCTGGTCGCCTGCGACCCGGTACGCGGCCTGAAGGACGCAGGCTCCGCGCTGCGCCGCATCGTCGGCAGCGACACCAACGCCGCCCCCGCCGCAGCCGCAGCACTCCACCTGGGCGCCACCGACGCCGTCCGCACCTGGATCAGCACGCTCGAGCCGGAAGGCCGCAGCCGCGTGGCGTCAAAGCTCGGCGGCATGTGCGACCAGGAGCCCGCCATCGGCGTGTTCTTCGCCAAGCTGCGCACCGACCTGGGCGACGACTTCTTCGACCAGCGCTGGCACCGCGGCATCGACAAGTGCCGCACGCCCGAGGTCCGCGCGCTCCTCACCGACGCGCTCTCCTCCCCCACCGTGGGCCGCGGCACGCGCAACCGCACGCAGTTCGCGTCCATCCTCGACGTGTACGCGCGCAACCTGGGCGCCGAGGCGCTGCCCAAGCTCACCGAGTACCTTGCGACCGCCCGCGACGACGAAGAGGCGTCGCTGATGCTCGGCGCGTTCGGCGAGGCGTCCAACATCGGCGGCGCCGCCGGCACCAACGTCGAGACCGCCAAGGCCGCCGTGGCCGCCATCGTCGCCGCGTCGCCCAAGCTCGGGCCGCAGGCGCTGGTGCGCGCGCGCGGGCTGCTCGTCTCGCTCGACGATCAGGCCGCGTCGGACGCCCTCGCCGCGCAGCGCTGGCGCGACCGCCTGACCAACGGCGTCTACACGTACGGCGTCGCGGCGGTCGAAGAGATCACCTGCAAGAACGGCGACGCGCGTCTGGCCGTACACCTCGGCTCATTCACCGAGGCCGGCACCCAGTGGCCGGACCAGCTCGCCGCCAAGGCCGCCGAGCGCCTGCCGACCGCCTGGACCTTTGACGGCGCCGCCAAGTGCAAGGGCACCGAGACCCTGACCGTCACCACCTCGGTCGAGCCGTTCAACGCCGAAGGTCTGGCGATCTTCCAGAAGACGCAGGCCGACGCGGCCAAGCCCAAGGTCGCAGCCGCTACCAAGGCGTGGACCGTCCAGCACGACGTCTTCGCCTGGTAAGGTGGACCACGGCGCCCTGGCTTCCTCGCCGGGCGCCTGCTGCGCGGTGACGGTGCCGCGCAGGAGGCGCCATGGACGCGCTCTGGCCGTCGGTGTGTGGAGGGTGCGGCGTGCATGGCGCGGGTCGGCTCTGCGGCGCCTGTCGTCGCCGTGACCTGACGCGTCTGCCGATCGCCGTGCAGGGGCTGCGCGGGTGCTGGGTGCTCGCACCCTACGACAGCGGCCTGGGCGCCGCGCTCAAACAGGCCAAGGCCCGCGGTGACTCAGGGCTAGGCCAAGAGGTCGCGTCGCTGTTCGCCATCCGCGCGGCGACCACCGTGATCCAGGCTGACTTCACCGCGATCATCCCGGCGCCCAGCACGCCGTGGAGTCGCTTCAAGCGCGGCTTCAGCCTGGCCGCCGTGCTGGCCGAGACCTTGAGCGCGACGACGTCGGTCCCGGTGAACCACGCGCTGACCCGCCGTCACGGCTCGCGTCAGGTGGGGCTCGACCGCGCGGGTCGGCTCGCCAACCTGGCCCACCGCGTGCGCGCGGACGTGCCGCTCTCGGGTCGGGTCCTGCTGATCGACGACGTGCTCACCACCGGCGCCACCGCCGACACCTGCGTGCGCGAACTGCTCGGCACCGGCGCCAGCGAGGTGTGGCTGGCGGTGGTCTGCCGCGCCAACACCTACAAGGCCAAGCGCGACCCGCTCACCCTGGCCGCGGCTGCGTGGTAGACGTCGGCGACCGCCCCCGACGCACGAGGCCCGCCCAATGACCGCATGGCTGATGAAGTCCGAACCGGACGTGTACGGACTGTCCGACCTGAAGCGCGACCAGACGACCCCCTGGGAGGGCGTCCGCAACTACCAAGCCCGCAACTTTCTGCGGGACGACGCCCAGGTCGGCGACCTGGTGCTGTTCTACCACTCCAACGCCGAGCCCTCGGGCGTGGCCGGGCTCGCGCGCGTGGCCCGCGCCGCCTACCCGGACCCCACCCAGTTCGACCCCAAGAGCGACTACGCGGACCCGACCAGCCCGCCCGACGCGCCGCGTTGGGTGACAGTGGACCTGGCCTTCGTCGAGGCCTGGCGCGCCCCCGTCACGCTCGCCCAGCTCAAGGCGGACTCCGCCCTCGAGAGCATGGAGGTCACCCGACGCGGCTCGCGCCTGTCGGTCCACCCGGTCTCCCAGGTGCACTTCGACCGGGTCGTCGCCCTGGGACGCGCAAACGGTGTGTTGTGAGCGTGGAGTAATCACACGGCGGGGGGGTTTGAAACGGATGCCGTGGTAGCCTACCCACGGCTGGGGGTTGATGGATGTTCTTGGGATTGCCAGGACTGGCGCTTGCCATGGGCATGGGCGGCGTTGCCCATGCGCAAGAAGACCCAGCTCGGCCTCTCGGTCGGTGCGGCGACGTCATGCCGCGCACCGCCACGCCCGCCCGCGCTGCGATCGTGTTCGACTACGCGTCCGACAACCTCGACCCCATCTCCCGCCCCGCGATCGACTCGATGATCGAGCAGGGCGTCGCCGGCGCCCACGTGTGCGTCGAGGTCCACACCTCGCTCCGGGGCGACGCCGCCCAGAACCTGATGCTCTCGCGCGCCCGCGCCTGGGCCGTGCTGACGGCCCTGCGCCAAGGCGGCGTCGCCGAGACCAGCGCCGCCGCCTTTGGCCGCGGTGAGGCCGAGCCCATCGACCCGGACGACCGCACCAACGCCCGCGTGATCGTATGGACGTGGGCCGACTCCAAGGCCACTGGGCTGATCGCCAGCGCCGCCGCGCCCACGCGCTCTGGCCCCGTGATGAGCCCCGCCCATCAGGCCGCCGTCGACACGCTGATCTCCCGCCTGCCCGTCTCCGCGTCCAACCCGGACGTGGTCGCGGCCCTGGCGGTGCTGGGCCCGCCGCAGGCCGCCACCTTCGGCGAGACCTACGAGCGTCGCTACCCCAGCGCGGGCGTCGCGATCGTCGTCACCCGCGAGGGCATCCTCGACCGGGTCCGCGAGTACGGACGCGTCGTGGACACCAGGGTGAACGGCTACACGCTGGAGGCGCCCAGCTACATGTCGGAGCTCTCCGCCACCTGGACCGGCTCCATGCCGTCCGGGCTGTCGTGGGGCGCGCCCACCCCGGACGTGGTCGCCGCGCTCGGCGACGACGCCGTCTGCCTCTGGTACTCCAACGACTTCCAGGCGCTGATCTACCCGACGCTCGGCGTGACCGCGGTCATCCAGCCCTACGGCACCGGCGCCCGGGCCGACTGCCACGGCCGATTGGCCGTCCTTGAGTACGGCCAGAAGACCCTGCCCCCGCCCGCGTCGATCTCCATCGACACCCTCGGCCAGATCGCCGGCCTCCAGGTCGAAGACCCCCGCACCGAGACCGCCCTGGGCCTGCTCGGTCCGTACGCCCGCGTTGGACAGCCGCCCACCTGGGTGTTCCGTCAGGCTGGCGTCGAGGTGAACGGCTTCGACGGCTTGGTCCGCGACGTCGAGGTCTACGCCAAGGTTCCCGGTCGGCCCGTGCTCAGCGGCCTGTGGCCGTGGACCGGCGACGCGCCGCGTGGGCTGACCTGGGGCGCTTCGGCCGCCGAGGTCGCGCGCGCGGCGGGACACCCGCTCAACTGCGACGTGTACACTCGGTCCGTGGGCGGCGAGACGCGCTTCGCGCCCGTGTCACAGACCGAGCAGGCGTTGTTCCTGCTGGACAAGGTGCTCTACGAGGACGCTGCCGCGGTTCGAGCGCGCGCCCCACGCGGTTCATGCGAGGGCGCGCGGCTCGTGGGCTGGCGCTTTGCGGCGCCAGCACCGTAGCTCATCGACTGGTGAACGAGCCGCCAGCGACGAGCGAGTGCAACGCCCGAAGGCGTCGCGTGCCGACGCCCGAAGGCGTCGGCAGGTGCCAAACTACTTGGGCACCGCGTCGCAGGAGGCCTTGGCCTTGGTGACGGCCTCGGCGGCGGTCTTCAGCTCGGCCGGGGCGGCGTCGCCGAGGGTCTCGCCAAGGGCGGTCGACTTCTCGCCAGTGGCGGTCCAGTCGGAGGCGCCAGCGGCGGTGCCGATGTCGGCAACCTGGCCGTCGAGGCCGGCGAGGGCGGCGGTGCGGGCGTCAGCGGCGGCCTTGGCGGCCGTGGCGGCGTCGACGTCGGCCTGGGCCTTGGTCTTGGCCTCGGCGCTGGCGTTCAGCGTGGTGTAGAGCGCGGTGGCCTCGGTCACCTCGGCCTCGAAACCAGCCGGGGGAGCGGCGGTCTCGCCCTTGGCGGCGGCCTGGGCGGCGGTCAGGACGGCCTGGACCTTGGCGTCATCGGCCTTGGCCTTCGCCTTGACCTTGTCGGTCAGGGCGGTGAGGGCCGTGTTGGTCGCGTCGTCGGCAGGGACGGCGGCGAGGGCGGCCTGGGCCGTGGTGAGCGCGGTGTCGGCGGCAGTGCCGGCGGCGGTGATCGCGGCGGTGGCCGCGTCCTTGGCGCCGGGAACGGCAGCGGCGGCGGCGGTCCACGCCGTCAGGGCGGCGGCGCCGTCCTCGCGGCAGGCCTTCTGCTCGGCGCTCTCGCAGCCGAGAAGGCCGACGAGGCTGATGGCAACGACGAGAACGGACAGGGACGACTTGCTGTTCATGGGAACGCCTCCAGTTTTGGGCGCCGCGAAACTACACCTTTTATGACGAGCGCGCCACTATCCTTGTGAAACCACCTTCAAAGCCTGATCCACGTCCGCGATCAGATCCGCCACCGCTTCGAGCCCCACCGACACCCTGACAAGGCTCTCCGGGGCTGTCTCAGAGGCCCATCGGGCCCGCCGTTCCCAGGTCGATTCCACGCCGCCAAAGCTGGTTGCGCAGCGGAAAATTTTTGCAGCGGCCAGCACGCGCTCGGTCGCCTCCGCGTCGCCGTCCAGCTCGAACGAGAGGAGCGGCCCGAACCCGTTCGGCATCTGCCGACGGGCGATTTCGAGGGTCGAAATTTCTAGGGCGGGGTGACGCACCCGGCGGATCCTGGGGTGGCGCGCGAGGTGGCGCGCCAGCGCCTCGGCGCTCTCAGACTGGCGCGCGATGCGGAGCGGGAGGGTCAAGACCCCCCTGTGGGCCAGCCACGCCTCGAACGGTCCCGCGATGGACCCGGCCTGCGCCCGCCACATCCGCAGCGCGTCGCGGAGGACGGGATCGCGGGTGGCCACGCTGCCCAGCACCACGTCCGCGTGGCCAGACGTCGACTTGGTGAGCGAGGTGACCGTCACCGTGGCCCCCAGATCCAGCGGCCGCTGCAGCGCGGCGGTCGCCGTGGTGTTGTCGACGACGAACGGCGCGCCGGCCTCAGTGGCGATTTGCGCCAGCGCCACCAAGTCCAGCACACGCAGCGAGGGATTTGTCGGCGACTCCGCCCACAGTACCGAACGCCCCGGCGCCATCACCGCGCGCACCGCGTCCAGGTCGGCCAGATCCACCGGAACGGTCTCCACGCCGAACGGCCCCAGCATGCCCGCAACCTTGCGGGTCCCGTAGTAGCCGTCGTGCGGGACCACGAAGCGCTTGCCGCTCGCGCCCAGCGCCAGCATCACCGCAAACGACGCCGCCTGACCGGACGCGAACACCAGCGCGTCGGCGTCTTCGAGCACGCCAAGCGCTCGCTCCAACGCCTCCCACGTGGGGTTGCCGAGCCGCAGGTAGGCGTAGGGCGACGCCGCCGTGTCCCCCGTCAGCAGGCGGGCCGACGCGAGCTCGATCGACGGCGCGCTGGGGGAGCCCTCCTCGCGACCGAGCGCGGCGTGGAGCAGGCGGGTGTAGGCGTCGTGCGACATGCGTCCCTCAGGGTGGCGGCGCGGCGGCGATTCGCGCGTCGCGGTGGATACCAGAAGCGGGCCGACGAAGGTGTGAAGAACCTGCACGTCAGGGTTTCTGCGCACAGACGGCCGTGTGGTATGGTCCAATCACCTCACACGCGAGCACTTCTTGGACGAAGACTTCCAGACGGACCCGCAGGTGTCCCGCCCGATCCCGGAGCCCGCCGAGCGCATCGCCGGACGGTACGTGATCGACCGGCTCATCGCGCGCGGCGGCATGGCCATGGTCTACTTGGCCGAGCACGCCGAGCTCCGTCGAAACGTCGCGCTCAAGATCCTCAAGCCGCCCGAGGGCGCCGACGGGTTCGACTTCGAGGAGCGCTTCCGCACCGAGGCCCGCGCGCTCGCCGCGCTGTCGCACCCCAACATCGTCACCCTGCACGACTTCGGACAGATCGAGGGCGGCCGCTACTTCCTGGCCATGGAGTACCTGGACGGTCGTCGCCTGACGGACCTGCTGCGTGAAGGGCCGATGGAGGCCGAGCGCGCCATCCGCCTGATGCTCCAGGTGGCCGTCGCCCTGCGCTACGCGCACGCCAAGGGCGTCGTACACCGCGACCTCAAGCCCTCCAACCTCGTCGTGAACACCAACGAGGATGGCGCCGACCACATCAAGGTCGTGGACTTTGGTCTGGCCAAGGTGCGCGGCATCGACGAGCAAGACCAGTCCGGCTTCATCCTGGGCTCGCCGCAGTGCATGTCGCCCGAGCAGGTGATGGAGTCCGAGATCGACGGCCGCACCGACGTCTACGCGATCGGCGTGCTGCTGTTCCGCATGATCACCGGCCGCTACCCGTTCGCCGAGGCCGACGGCGCCGCGACCATGCTCGCGCACGTCGAGAAGCCGGTCCCCACCTTCTACAGCATGGCGCCTGAGGTCGTGGTCCCCGCGGGCCTCGAGGAGATCGTCCGCCACTGCTTGGCCAAGCGCCCGGTCGACCGCTACCCGGACATGACCTCGCTGATCACGGCGCTGACCGAGATCGTCGAGATCTCCGACTCGTTCATGGCCGCCTCGGGCCTGACCATGTCGACCATCCGCAAGTCGACCACCTCGCTCGCGCGAGAGGCAGCGCATACGCGCGCCGTCCCCGCCACCTGGGTGATCGGCGCCGTGGCCGGCGCCCTCGTCGTGGCGACCTTCGCCTGGCTCGCGCTCAACTCCGGCGGACCGGAGGCGGACACGTCACCGCAGCTGCCCGACATCATCGCCGGACAGAGCGCGATGGGTACCCCGCCGGCCGCCCCGACCGCGGCGCTCGCGCCCTCGGCCGCCGCTCCGGGCGCGGTCGAAGCCGCCAAGCCTGTCCAGGAGGCCAAGCCCGCCGCCGCCAAGCCCGCGAGCAAGCCTCGCAAGGCCGCTGCGCCCAAGCCTGCGCCCAAGCCTGCGCCGCAGCCCGCCGCCAAGCCGGCGCCCGCCGCGAAGCCTGCGCCCAAGCCCGCGACCGCGCCCGATGGCTACAAGGGCCTGCCCGAGTTCTAGCGCGCGGCCCGCTCAACCCGATCGACGCCGCGGTCGACCGCGCGAGCGCGTCGCGGAGCACGGCGCCGCCGGTCGACCGACGGTCGCGCGCCGCCGGTCGACTGACGGTCGCGCGCCTAGCCGCGGACCGTTCGCCGCGTGCCGCTCACAGGCACGCGGTCGGGTCGCACACCGCCGACGTCGGCGCGTCGAACGCGTAGACGACCGACGCAGGCAGCTCGATGTCGTTGGGCGTGTTGTCGTCCAAGCTGGTCGACAGGTCGACCGAGTCCAGCGTGGCGGTGCCGCCTTCGAGGAACAGGCCGCCGCCGCGCACGGCGAAGTTGTTGGACCACACGCCGCCCGTCACCGTCAGCGCGCCCGCGAGCACGTGGATGGCGCCGCCGTCTTCGGAGGCCTCGTTCGCGTCGAACGTACAGTCCGTCGCCGTGACCGCGCCGCCCGACACGCTGAGCGCGCCGCCCTGCTCCGTCAGGTTCCCGCGGAAGAGGAGCGACTCCAACGCGACCACGCCGCCCTCGACGCGCACGGTGCCGTGCACACCCGCGGTGTTGGTGCGCACGATCCCGCGCGTCCAGATCAGGTTCGAGTCGCCCAGCACGCGCAGCGCCGCGCCATCTCCGGCGGTGGAGTTGTCCTCGAGGAGCAGGTCGCTCACCGTGGCCGTGCCGACGCCGTCCAGGACGACCGCGCCGCCGCCGCTCGCGCGGATCTGCGTGGAGCCGTCCACCGTCAGCGCGGCGTTGGCGCCGCTCACCCACAGCGCGCCGCCCTCGGTCGCCGTGTTGTCGTTGAACGCCCCGTGCGTCACGGTCAGCGAGCCGCTGCCATCGAGCCAGAGCGCGCCGCCCCGCGCGAAAGCGATGTTGTTGCGCACGACCACGTCGATCAGCTCGACCACCGCGCCCGCGCCCACGGACACCGCGCCGCCGCGGTCCGCGGAATTGCCGTCGAACACCGTGCCGTCGGCCAGCAACGTGGCGTTGGCACCCACCGACACGCCACCGCCCACGCCCGTCGACGTGTTCGTCTTCACGATGCCCGCGACCAGCGTCACGCCCGAGTTCGCGTCGATCGTCAGGCCGCCCGACCCGGCGCCACCGTCTCCGTCCGCGATCGCCGTGCCCTCGAACTGCACGTCGGTGGAGCCCTGCGACACCCGCGCCACCGGCCCGTTCGCGTTGAGCAGCACCAAGCCGTGCACCACGACCGTGTCGCCGTTGACGCGCAGCGTCTCGGTGCCGACCGGCGAGCCGGTGGCGTCGAGCGCCGTGTAGGCCGTGTCGTCGAAGGACCGGACCGTCACGTTCCCGCTCTGCACCGACACGCGGCTAAGCCACAAGCCCGGGCAGATCTGCAGCACACCCGCGGCGCGCAGCGTGACGACTCCCGGCGAGCCCGGCGTGCCCGTCATGGCCGCCGTCTGATCGACCGGGGCGCCCGTAGCCGGGAAGAAGGTGGCGACCTGGCCGTCCGTGACGGGGTCGCAGTTGTTGTCCACCCCGTCGCACAGCTCCACAGCGCCCGGGTTGATCGCCGCGTCCGCGTCGTCGCAGTCGGAGCTGGCGGTGTAGCCGTCGCCGTCCAGGTCCGGGTCCGGCGCCGTGTCGCCCCCACCGCCGCCCGAGTCGGTCTCCCACATGGCGACGCTGGTGTCCGAGTCGACGCCGTCGGTGTCGTCCAGGTCCGTGTCCACGACGGCGTCGGTGTCGTCGGTGTCCGCCCCGACATCCGTGTCGTCGCCCGCCACGTCGGTGTCCGCGGGGGCCTTGTCCCCGTTCGAGCACGCACCCAGCACCAGCCCCACCAGGGCGATCCAACGCATCCCGATCTCCTTGCGACCCAAGCTCATGCGACCACGTCCGGCCCGCCCGCGAGCGCATCCTGCGCGTGCTCCGCGTTGGCCTGCGACAGGCGATACACGCGATAGCAGCCGATCTCTTTGCCCTGGCCGCCGGTGCGCGCGGTGATCGCGCGGTGCACGCCGACCAGCCCGCGACGGGCCAGCGCGGTCAGCACGTCGACCACGCCCCGCGGCGCCACGAACACGACCTCGTCCACCATGCGCACGCGCCCGCCGATCGCCCGCTCCAGGTGGCGACGGTGGACCCACGACCCCACGCCCGTCAGCGAGCCCCGCGTGGTGACCCGCATGCCGGGCACGCCGTCGGTGATCTCGGTGTTCCAGGCGCGCGACACCGGCCCGGCCCCGCCGACCACCTCAAAGCGCCCCAGAGCCCCCGCGCGCCACGCCGCCGTCAGCGCATCTGGATCTTCCGCGCGCCACCAAAGCGGCGGCGGGACGTCCTTGGCGAGCGCGCGTGCGTCTGTCATCGCGTTCCCCAGCACATCTAGGGGAGCGTCGATCACCGTCCACACGATAAGCTTGCGCACCGCCATGCCTGAACAGCCCTCCGACACCGGCCTCGTCTACGACCATCGTTACCACGCTGGCAACCATGGTGACGTGTGGAAGCACGTCGCCCTGCTGTCGTTGCTGCACCACGCCCGCGAGGACGAGACGGTGCTGGAGACCCACGCGGGCGAAGGCGCCTACGCGCTGGGCAGCACCGGCGAGTGGACCGCGGGCGTCGGCGCCGTCGCCGCCTCTGCGACCCGTGAGGGTGCCACGGGCTCCACGGGCGTCGACCGCTGGCTCAGCCGCCTGCGCCGCCTCTCCCGCGGCCACGATCGCTTCTACCCGGGCTCGCCCATGTTCTCGCTCGACGCGCTCCCCCGCGACGGGCGAATGATCCTGCACGAGAAGAGCGACCAGGCAGTCGCGGCCCTGCGTCGCGCGGTCGCCGGCGACACCCGCGCGCGCATCGTCCACGGCGACGGCTGGCGCGTGATGGACGTACTCCCCACCACGCCGAGCACCCTGGTGATCGACCCGCCGTTCGCCGCCAAGGACGAGTGGCAGACCACCACGGACGTGATCGCCGCGGTGGTGGCCAAGAGCAAGCTCACGCGCGTGCTGCTGTGGTACCCGGTCAAGCGTTGGGCCCGCCCGAACGCGCTCCACGACCGTCTGCGCGCCGCCGGCGTCCCGTTCGTCGCGATCGATCTGGTGGTCACGCCCATGGAGATCGAGCGTCGCGCGCTCAACGGCAGCGGCGTGTTGCTGATCGGCGCGCCGGAGTCGGTGGTGGTCGAGCTTCACGCAGCGGCCGCAGTGCTGGGCGCGCGCATGGCCACCCACGACGGCCGCTGGTCGATGCGCACGCTCGCTACGACCGTCCGGCCTTAAACGACAGCAGGTTCGCCAGCTCGACGGCGGCGTCCGCGTCCAACATCGGCAGCAGCACCGCGCTCCCGGCCACCCGCAGGACGATCTGCGCAAGGCCCATCTGAACGAGGATCGGGCCCTGCACGATCTGCACGGACTGGATGCGATCGCGCGCCACCACGGTGGTCTGCCGGTCGAAGAAGCCGCGACGGGACACCACGTAGCGCTCAGACACCGCCCAACGCTGCGCCGACCAGTCGAACCACGCGCCGACCACCGGCAGCACGCTGCCCACGATCAGCAGCGCGGACGCCCACCCAAAGCCCATGACGGCCGCCGCGACCCACATCATGACCGACTGCAACCCGCCGATCGCTAACGCCCGCGTGCGCGCGCGAACGTCCGCCCGCGACCAGACCGACGCGTCCATCGGCACGTCCAGGCCGGGAAGCGCCTGACCGACCAGGTGCAGCGCGTCGTCAGGCCGAATCACCGGCACGAACGCGAGCGAACGCTCGGTCCCGCCCACGCCCGCGCGGGTTGACGCCGACTCGACCGTCATCGACCCGAACCCGAACAGCCTGCGGATCCAAGGCTCGCTCCAGTCGACCAGCTGGACCTTGTGTCGGGGGAGCTCGACGCGCCGCCGGGTGAAGAAGCCCTCCTCCGCCACCAGCGCGTCGCCCGACAGGCTGAGCGTGAAGCCATGGTGGCGGATGACCGCGCTCACGATCCCAAACACCCACGCGCCGCCGAGCAGCGCCAGGAACAACAGCGCCATGCCCAGCACGCCGAACTGACGGCCCAGGTCCTGCTGGCCCTTGGGGTCGAGCAGGCCGGCCCAGTCGGTCAGCAGGCCGAGCGCCATGAGCGCCGCGCCCACACGCGTCCCGGCGGCGCCAAACAGCACCAGATCGTTGAGGTCATTGTGCGCGAGCACCGGTGAGACGTCGGTCTGCGGGGCCGCGCGACGCGCGCGCGACAGCGCCGCGACCAGGCGGTTGCCCTCCTCCACCGTCAGCGCCGACAAGAGGCCCTCGACCTCCTCGCCGCTCGCGGTCTCGATGCGCACTTCGACCAGGCCCGCGGCGCGGTGGAAGATGTTTCGCACCAGCTCGATGTTCTGCACGGCGCGCGGCGCGACCACGCGGCGGTTGGTGCTCAGCAGGCCGCTGCGGATCTCCAGCCGGCCGCCGGCCACGCGGTAGCGGAGCGTCGCGAAGTGGACCACGGTGTTCGCGACCGCGATCAAGAAGAAGAACACGATGAAGGACAGGTCGAACACCGACTGCCCGCCCGCCGTCTCGCCCGCGAGGGCCACCAGCAGGAAGGGCCACAGCTGCCGCACCACCGCCCAGGCGCGCGGCACCAGGTTCACCAGCAGCGACGCCGGGTGGAGCATGCGCCAGGGTTCGGCGTCGCCCGCGTCGATCGGCTCGGCGCCCGCCTCCAGCGTCAGGTCGTCCGACTCAGACGCCTGCATCGCCTTCCACCCGCACCAGCCGGTCGCGCAGCGCCTCGGCGTCCGCGAGCTCAATGCCGGGGATCACGCCGTCTGCGCCGGACCCGCTCGCCGTGTAGATGTTCACGCGCGCCAACCCGAACACGCGCTCCAGCGGCCCCTGCTGCACGTCGACGTGCTGCACGCGCGACAACGGGATCGACATCACCGAGCGGAAGATCACGCCTGACGCGATCATCAGGTCCCGCTCGCGGATCAGCCACGCCCACCGGCTCCACGCGAGCGCGGGCAGCCACAGCGCGAGCAGCAGCTGAAACGCGATCCACAGGCCACCCAGCGCCATCGCGTAGGTCCACGCCCACACCGACGCCAGCGCGACCGTGCCGACCGCCGTGACCGGCAACCAGAACAGGCCGAACCGCGCGAGCGAGGCCAGGTGGAACATGGTGCGCGCACGCGGGGGCAGGGTCTGCCAGTGCATCGGTGCGTCGCTCATCCCTGGGTCGGCGCGGGCGGGGGTGCCGCGGGCAGGCTCTCACTCGCGCGCAGCATCTCGTGCGCCCACGGGTGGACGCGCAGCGTGGCCTGCTCGATCAGGCTCTGCTTGGACGCCATCCGGTTGAGCGCGGTCTGCACCTCACGCAGGCTCTGGCGCGCGAGCGTCGCTTCGTTGTGCGACGTGTGCCAGCGCAGCTCCGACATCAGGCTCTCGACGTAGAGCGGTTGCAGCGCCGAGCGGTTGAGCAGGCGCCGCACCAGCTTAAACGCCTTGGTCGGGTCTTCGGTCGAGCCCAGCGCGCGCGCGCGCGCGACGACCGCGTCAGACAGCGACAGCGCGTCGCCGGTGCTCATCAGGCCGAGCAGCGCCTTCTGGTAGAGGCCGCGGCCCTCCTCCTCCATGCCGAGCGCCCACCGCGCGCTCGCGAGCAGCGCGCGCGCGGTCTCGGCGATCAGCACCAGGCCAGCCTTCTCGGCCTGACCGACGGTCTCTTCCAACAGGAAGGACGCGGCGACCGGCTGCCCCGAGGCCAGACCCACGCGACCCTGGAACAGGCGTGTCTCCAGGCGGAGGTGCAGGCGCTCGCCCGGACCCAGCGCGGCGGCCAGCTCCTCGATGATCTCCTGCGCGCGACCCAAGCGCATCAGGTCCAGCTCGCAGCTGGCGGCCGTGAACGCGAGCGCCGACCAGGACGTGATCGCCTGCGCGTCGCGGGCCTCGGCGAGCGCGGCCTGGAGCATGGGGAACGCCTCGGAGAAGCGGCCCTGGCGACGCAGCGCCTGACCCCACCCGGCCACCGCGAGCCAGCGCGCGTCCGGCGCGTGGCTGTCCGACGCGCGGGTGTGCGAGATCTCCTCGAAGATGACCTCGGCCTCCTCCACGTTGCCCTGCGCGAGCGACATGGTGGCCAAGCCGACCCGCGCGAGCTCGATGACCTCGCGGTCGGCAACTTGGTTGGCGCCTTCCAGCGCGTTGTCGTACCAGGTGCGCGCCTGCGGGATCTGCGCGCCGTACACGTGGCTGTGGCCCAGCTCCAGCGCCACGCGCGCCTTGAGCTTGCGCTCCTCGGAGTGCTCCAGCAGCTCCCACGCGTCCATCAGGAAGCGGCGGTGGTTGGAGTAGTGACCGATCGCGCGCTGCTGTTCGGCCTGACCCAAGCGCACGCGCGCACGCCACGCGTCGTCGGTCGCCAGTTTCTCGGCGGCCTCCAGCGCGCGCACCGCGCGGGCGTCCATCGGCTTGACCCGGTGCACGGCCTCGCTGAACAGCAGGTGGAATTCGATGCGGACCGTGGCCGGCAGGCCGGGGTGATCGGCGTGCGCGCGGAGCGCTTCGAGCAGCTCCGCGGCCTGCGCGGGCTCGCCATGGGCGACCAGCTCGCGCGCCACGCGCACGCCGCGCTCCACCGCCGAGCTCGACCGGCCCACGTCCAGCAGCAGGCGCACGTTGCGCTCCGACGGCGGCATGCGCTCGACGAAGTCGGCCACGACGTGCTCGATCGCCGCGCGACGCAGCGGCGAGGTGGACGCGCCCACGTAGCGGATGAGCAGCGTGTCGACGCCCTTGACCATGTCCGGATCGCCGTCCGGCACCATCAGCAGGTCCTCGTCGAGCATGTCGGCGACCACCGACTCGATCTGCGCCTCGGTCTGGCCCAGCGCGCTGGCGAGATCGGCGCGATGCGCGCTGCCGCCGAGGACGTCGAGCACCTCAAGCACCGAGCGCCACGCCACCGGCACCGCGGCCAGGCGGGTGTCCAGCGTGTCGTGGGCGCCACGGTTCACGTCGGTGGATATCTGCTCCTCAGGCGGCCACTCCACGCGGTTCACGTCGTCGTCGCGCACAGTGAGCAGGCCCGCGGCGACCATGTCGCGCACGGCGACCTCGATCAACGACGGGTGCCCGCCGGTGGCCTGCTGGATGCGCCGCGCGGCCTCAGGGGGCGCGGGGCGACGGTGCAGCAAGTGGCCGACCGCGATCGCCGTGCCGCGCGTGTCGAGCGGGTTCATCCGGATGTGCGTCACCTCGGACGCGACGCTGGTGACCGCGTCGACGCCGTCGGCGCGCAGGCGCTCCGTGGTGACGACGACCGACAGCTTGGCGCCGCGAGAGACCGCCTCCTTGACCAGCAGCGAGATCAGGTCGAGCGCGGCGGCGTCGCAGTGCGGCGCCTCCTCCACACCCAGAACCGTCTCCGTCTCCTGCATGACCAAGCGGGCAACCAGATCGGGGATCACGCGGCGCATCGACTCGACGAGCGTGGCCCGCGACGAGCCGTCGGCGCCCAGGAGCAGCTCGCGCAGCACGCCAGCCTGCTCGTCGTCGCCCTGGATCCACGCGGCGAGCGCGCGCGCCAGGTGCGTGGCCGGCTCGCCCGCGGGGCGCACGACAATGGCCAGCTGACCTCGCTTCTGCGCGTCCTGGCCCACCTGGAGCAGAAAGCGCCTGCGCTCGTCGACGTCGCCGCCGTACACGACCGCGACCCGACCCGCCTCGCCCTCGCCGAGTCGCTGCCACAGCGCCCGGTGCTCGCGCGCGCGGCCGAAGGAGCGGTCTTCGCTGATCGCGATGCCCAGACCCGGCAGCGACAGCGCGCGACCCGCGATGCGCTCCAGCTCCGACGCCACCTCGTCCGCGCCCTGGGGGCGGTCCTTGCGCTGCTTGGCCAGCAGCTTGAGCACTAGGTCGTCGAGCGCCTGCGGCAGCTCCGGCGTGCCCTCGCGCATGGGCCGAGGCTCCACGTGCAGGTGCATGTGGGCGACCTTGTGCGGGTCGTTCGCGGCGAACGGACGGCGGCCGGTGAGCATGCGGTAGAGCAGCACGCCCAGCGCGTAGAGATCTGCGCGGTGGTCGATCTTGCTGCCGACGATCTGCTCGGGCGCGGCGTAGCTGAATGTGCCGACGAAGTCGCCGTCCTGCGTGATGCGCTCCAGCGGATCGACCAGATGGGCCGTGCCAAAGTCCAGCAGCTTCACGCGGCCGTCCTTGAGCACCTGCACGTTCGCGCTCTTCAGGTCTCGGTGCACCAGGCCGCGGTCGTGGATGTACTGCAGGGCGTTGGCCAGGAAGTACGCGATGCGCAGGACCTCCTGGGTGCGCTCGGTGGTGCCGGGCGCGCCAAAGTCCTTCACGCGGCTCTGCAGCTGCACGCCCTGGAGCAGCTCCATGGAGATCCACGGGTGGCTCTCGTGGAAGCCGTAGCGGTACACCCGGACGATGCTCGGGTGGTTCAGCCGGGTGAGCGCCTCGAACTCACGGTTGAAGCGCTTGACCGACGTCTTGAGCTCCATGAGGAGCTTGAGCGCGCGGCGCTCGCCGCTGTCCGGGTCGACGACCTCGAACACCTCGGCCATGCCGCCCTGTGCGATGGGGCGGATGACCTCGTAGGGACCGATGTTGGCAGGGACCTTGGGCATGTCCAACGGGCGAGCGGGAGAGGGTTCGCGGCGCCCGCCGAGAATAGCACGGCGACGGGGGGCCCGTTTAGGGCCGCGACGGCGTCTTGGCTTCGGCAGCGAGCTCTTGATCCACCAGCGCGACGAAGCGGTCGTAGGAGTGCGCGCCGGTCAGCATGAGCCCGTTCACAAAGAAGGTGGGCGTGCTGGTGACCCCGGCGTCGCGGCCGTCCTTGAGGCCGGCGTCGATCTTGGCGTCCCAGCTTGGGTCGTCTGTGCAGGTGCGCCAGGTGTCGAGGTCCAGGCCCAGGTCGCGCGCGTAGCCCTCCAGATGGTCACGCTCCAGGCGACCCTGGTTGGCCAGCAGCTCGTCCGACATCTCCCAGTACTTGTTCTGCGCCCCAGCGCAGCGGGCGGCCACGGCGGCCTGTCGACCGGCGTCATGCCCGGCGATCGGGAAGTCCTTGTAGACCAGCCGCACCTTGCCCGGGTACGCGTCCACCACGCGGTGCAGGACGTCGTTCACCCGTCGGCAGTAGTAGCACTGGAAGCCGCCGAACTCGACGATGGTGACCGGCGCGTCGGGCGAGCCCAGGGCGGGGTCGTCGGCGTTGATCGGCACCTTGACGCGCGGCAGGTCCGGGAACGGGAAGTCGATCACCAGATCCGATGCCTTGCGGAGCTCGGAGAGGAACGCCTCGCGGCGCGCGTCCTTGCGCATGCCCATCAGCTCGCGGCGCAGGATGGGCTTGGCGGCCTCGAACTCCGCGTCAGGGACCTGCTCGACGAAGCGCGCGAACTCGGCCTTGAGCTCGTCCTCGGTGGGCTCGGTCAGCTTGGCGTCCACCTCTGCGGCGAACAGCGCCTCGCGGCTGTCGAGCTCGCGGCGCTTGACCTCGGCGTCCAGCAGCGCCTCCTCCACCGCGCCGTCGAGGGCGTCGTGCAGGCGCTCGTAGCGCTCCAGGCGGTACTGGATGTCCATCATGCGCAGCTCGTCCGCCAGCCGGGCTTCGAGCTTGTCGCGGGTCAGGCTGCCGCCCTTCCAGCGCGCGACCGGCGTGCTGTCCACAGCGCCAGGGCCGGCGGCGTCCGTGGTGTGCGAACTCGGCGCGGCGTCTGTACAGGCGCCGACCAGGAGCCATGCTCCCAGCGCCCGAGCCACGATGAGTCCGGAACAAGCAGGCCGCAACTGTGGTACTCCCGACATCCGACCCGCTGTAACATGCGACCCCGTCACGACTGGGCCGCTTGACCCACCGTGACACCCGCGCGACGCCCTTGGAGTTGGATTGAACCGGATCTTCATGGCGATGATCGCTGTCGCGTTCGCGATGGCCGCGTGGTCCCAGCTGCACTGGACCCCGCCCCCGCCCCCCCCCCCGGTCGTCGCGGCCGAGCTTCCCCACAGCGACGATCCGGCGGTGGCGGCGCTCGTCGCCGAGGTCACGCGCCTGCGCGACGCGGCGGCGCCCAAGCCCCCGCCCCCGCCGCGCGCGCCCATGGAGAAGATGCAGGACGCCATCCTCGAGCGCGCCAAGGCGTCGGTCGATCTGGTGCTGGGCCTAGTCGGCGCCATGACCTTCTTTCTGGGGGTGATGAAGGTCGCGGAGGACGGCGGCCTGCTCAAGGTGATCGCCCGGCTGGTCCGTCCGCTGCTCACCGCCGCGTTCCCGGACGTGCCGCCTGACCACCCGGCCATGGCGGCGATGGTGCTGAACTTGTCAGCCAACGCGCTCGGGCTTGGCAACGCGGCCACGCCGTTTGGCATCAAGGCCATGCGGGAGCTGTCGCGCCTCAACCCGTTCAAGGGCACCGCGTCGAACGCCATGGTGCTGTTCCTGGCGATCAACACGAGCGGCGTCACCCTGCTGCCCACCGGCACCATCGTGCTCCGGCAGACGCTCGGCTCGCGCATGCCGGCCGCCGTGCTGCCGACCACCTTGTTCGCGACGGCCTGCTCGACCGTGTTCGCGATCCTGGTGGTGAAGCTGATCGAGCCGCGCTTCGCGACCGCGAAGCAGCTCACCCCGCCTGAAGACGTCGAGGAGGTCGAGGTCCCCAGCGCCGAGGAGATCGACCCCGGCTACCCGCTGTGGGTTTCGTGGCTCGCCATCGCGTGCCTGCTCGCCATGATCCCGGTGTCGGTGCTGTACGGCGCGGTGTTCGCCCCGTGGATTGTGCCCGGCATGGCATTTGGGATGCTCGCGTTCGGCGCGGCCCGCGGCGTGAAGGTCTACGAGTCGTTCGTCGCTGGCGCGCGCGACGGCTGGGACACCGCGATCCGCATCATCCCCAACCTCATCGCCATCCTGTGCGCAGTGGGCATGTTCCAGGCGAGCGGCGCGCTCGACATGCTGGTGGGCGTGCTGGACCCGATCACGTCGCCGCTGGGCCTGCCCGGCGCGGCGCTCCCGATGGCGCTGCTCCGACCGCTGTCCGGGTCGGGCGCGATGGGCCTGATGGTGTCGATCCTGCAGAACCCGGCCACCGGCCCCGACACCTACACGGGCCTGCTGGTCAGCACGATCATGGGCTGCACGGAGACCACGTTCTACGTGCTGGCCGTGTACTTCGGATCGGTGGGCGTCACGCGCATTCGACACGCGCTGATCGCCGGGCTCGCCGCGGACTTCGCCGGGGTCGCGGGCGCAGTCGTCGCCTGCAAGCTCTACTTGGCCTGGAACAGCTAGCTAGCGAGCGCGCGCCTTGGCGACGGCCTGCTCCAGCCACTGACGGCTGGCCACGCCGATGTGCGAGTCGACCACGTCGTGGCGGCTGTCGAGCACGAAGGTGGTCGGGAAGTTGTCGACCCCCCAGGTGGCGCGCGCGCGGCCGTCTGCGTCGTGCAGCACGTCGTAGGTGATGCCGAGCGCCTTGGCGGCACGCGCCAATTGCGGCGGCTGCATGGAGTCGTCGATGCTGATCCCCAGCATCTTCACGTCCGGGTTGGCCGTGGCGAACGCGCTGAAGTCGGGGATCTCCATGCGGCAGGGTCCGCACCAGGTCGCCCAGAAGTTCACCACGACCACGTCCGCGCTCTCAGCGGCCAGATCGTAAGGACGACCGTCCACATACGGCGTGGTCAGGATGGGCGCGTCCAACCCCGGGTGGATGGGATCGGGCTGCGTCATCCGCCACAGACCCACCACCACCACGGTCACCGCCGCGGCGATGCCCCAGTCCTTCAACAACCCGACGATCTGTTCGCGACGGTTCATGTCCTGGCCCGGTCCACCGTTCCCGCCACGGATACCCCGTCCGCGGCCTCATCGGCACACCGCGGCACGAACCCGAGACAACCCCTCGCGCAGATCCCCTGCCCTCGTTACCGCCGAAGCACGGATTGCACGGAGTCCTCGTTGCGTCTGCTGATCGCGCTCACGTTGATGCTGGGAAGCTGCTCCGCGCTGTCGGGGTACAGCACGGAGGCGGCCGAGCGCGACGCGCTGGTCGTCCCCCCGATCGGCGATGACCCGGGCGAGCTGATCGACGACGTGCAGCACCTGATCGGCGAGGCGGCCGCCGACCACGACGCGGGCGAGCGTGTCGGTGCCGAGCAGCAGTGGATCCTGGCCACCGCCATCTTCCGCGCACACCTGCTCGCGCCCATCCGCGCGTCCGACAAGATGCTGGCGCTCCACCTGGAGTACGACCTCGGTCGGTTCGGGGACGCGGTACGCAAGAATGGTGGGAAGCCCGCCGCCCAACAGAAGACCCTCAACAAGACGCTAGAGTCCCAGCGCAAGGTGATCCTGGCCTGGTACGCACAACGCGCCCAACCGGCCGAGCAACCCTGATACAATCTGGACCGGGGGGCATCCCCCACACATGGGGACCCAATGCAAGCCGTTCAGCGAATCGTCTCCTTCCTGCTGGTGGTGCTCGCCGGCTTTTGCATCGTCGTCTGGGGCGTCTGGTACAACCCGAACTTCGACGACTTCTTCACGCTGCCGCTGACCGCCACGGACTTCCCCGGCGACCCGATGTACGGCCCGCTGATCGCCGCGTTCGGCCTGTTCATCGTGGCGTACTTCATGTACCCGGCTGACGGCGACGACGACTGAGTCAGGCCGGCTCGTCGCGCTACAGCTTGTCCAGGTGACCCGCGTCCGAGTCGCCCATCTCCACGCCGCCCTTCGGGAAGTACTCCTTCCAGCGGCGGGTGACGGTGGCGGCCGTGTCCGGGTCGCAGAACAGCTCGTCGGGGTACTCGCGCTTGAAGCGCGCGTCGATCGTGATCGTGCCCTCGCGGACGACGTGGTTGCGATGCACGCGGGTGCGCGCGGCGTGGATGTCCGCCGCTGGCTCAAAGCGTGTGAACGTCGTCCACAGGAAGCGCGACGGCGTGCGGACCGCGACTTTCGCGTCGTCGACGATCACGACCATCGGCCACTCGGGGAAGGCCGCCGCGATGCGCGCGGGCAGGCTCTCCTCCGCGTCCCAGGTAGGGCCTGAGACCACCAGGCAGCCTGGGCAGAAGACCTCGACCTGGTGGATGCCCGATGGAGGCTCGCCGCACCAGCCGCGCGGCAGCTCACGCCACGGCTCGCCCACGCCGATCATGATGCCCTTGCTGCCGTGGTTCACGCGCGGGCCGGTGTAGTCGAGCGTGTCCATCGACAGGTTGGAGATCACGTAGAGGTCGGTCTCGGGGTGGAACCGGCACAGCAGCGCCGCCAGCACGTCGCGCGGATCCTTGAGGTTCACCCGCTTGTCCACGACCCACAGGAACTTGGTGAGCGACAGCTGGCCCTCGCCCAGGATGCGGAACGCCGACACCACTGCCTCGCGCGAGTAGCGCTCCTGCACCACCGCCGCGGCGAGCGCGTGGTAGCCGGTCTCGCCGTAGGTCCACAGGTCGATCACGCTCGGCATGACCAGCGGGAACAGCGGCGACAGCAGGTCCTGCAGGTAGTCGCCGATGAACAGGTCCTCCTGGCGCGGCTTGCCCACGATGGTGGCGGGCCAGATGGCGTCCTTGCGGTGGCACATCTTGTCGACGTGGAACACCGGGTAGTCGTGCGTCCACGAGTAGTACCCGTAGTGGTCGCCGAACGGACCCTCGGGCTGCGTCTCGTGCGGCTTCACGTGGCCGACGAACGCGAACTCGCAGTCCGCGACCAGACGGTGGGCGCCGGGGCCGTCGGTCACGCGCAGGCGCTCGCCCACCAGCAGGCTGGCGAGCAGGATCTCCGGCACGTTCTCGGGCAGCGGTGCCACCGCCGACAGGATCAACGCGGGCGGACCGCCGACGAACAGCGTGACCGGCAGGTCCTCGCCGCGCGACTGCGCGACGTGGTGGTGAAAGCCGCCGCCCTTGCCGATCTGCCAGTGCATGCCGGTGGTGGACGGAGAGTGCCGCTGGATGCGGTACATGCCGAGGTTGGGCACGTGGGTGTCAGGGTGCTCGGTGTAGACGAGCGGCAGCGTGACGAACGAGCCGCCGTCCTTGGGCCAGGACCTGATCATCGGGATGCGGTCGAGCGCAGGCGCCTCCACCACCTCCATGACCGGCGCGTTGCGCACCGACTTGGTCCCGATCTTCATGGCCTGCGCGAAGAAGTCGCGGCGGTGCCAGAGCTTGCCCAGCGTGGGCGGCACCAGCTCGTGGATCAGCTTGGTCGCCGTCTCGACGAAGTCCTTGGGCCGGGTGCCAAAGGCCAGCTCCGCGCGCGCCGCCGTGCCGAACAGGTTGGTGACGACGGGGATCGTGCTGCCCTTGGGCCGCTTGAACAGCAGCGCCGGGCCGCCCGCCGCGATCACGCGACGGTGGATCTCCGCAAGCTCCAGGTCCGTGTCGACCTCGACCTCGACCTCCACAAGGTCACGGCGGGTGCGGAGCAGATCGAGGAACGTCGGGATGTCGCGAACGACCACGCGGCCTCCAAAGGGGTTGGCGCCGTAACGATCCAAGGCCCCGGATACGACGGCTCGCAACGTTCCGGGACAGGAAGCGCCAGCCTAGAAGTTGGTGCGGACGCGCTCCGGCGCCAGGCCCGCGGCGGCGTAGAGCGCCTTGGTCTCCTCGATCATGGCGGGGAACCCGACCAGAGCAACGCTCACGGCGTCGGTCACCAGGCCCAGGCGCTGCGCGTGGTGCTGCACGAACCCGGTCGGCCCGTCCCAGCCATCCTGCGGCGCGTCGAGCACCAGGTGCACCGCCACGCCGGCCGCCCGCCACGCCGCCAACCGCTCCTGGAAGGCCGCGTGTCCGGGCGTCAGCACGCCGTAGAGCAGGTGCACCGGACGGGGAAGGCCCGCGGCGATCTCAGCGTCGATCAGGCCGCGCACCGCGGAGATGCCGCTGCCGTTGACCAGCACCACCAGGGGCCGACCGTCGGCCTCGACGCCGAAGCCCTTGCCGATCGGGTCCGAGACCCGCACCACGGAGCCGACGGGCAGCGCGGCGAGGTGCTCGGCGACTGGGCCCTGCGGCTTGATCAGCAGCTCGGTGAGCTGCCCGGGGCCCGACGCGAGCGCGAAGTAGCCAGCCTTGTGGCCCTCGACGTGCACGGTCACGAACTGGCCCGGCGCCACATGGCCAGGGACGGCGCGGTCGAAGATCAGCCGAAGGAGGGCGGAGCCGTCAGGCTGGCTTTGGGACAAGATGAGATCGTGCACGGGCGCTCCGGAGGGCTTGGTTTGGGCCTTCGCCCGATATCCGAGTGCAGCGCGTCTGGCGCGGGAGCGACGGACGGCACAGCGGCCATTATGCTCGCCGGCATGTTCACCCCTGGCTCAGTCGAGGAGCTCGCGGCCTTTGCCGCGCTCCAACAACGCACCCCGGACCTGTTCCGGATCTTGTCCGCCGACGCGGCCACGCCGCAGACGTGCGTCATCGTGCCGTCGCTGTCGCTCCCCACGCGTGAGCTGAACAAGATCACCGGCGTGTGGCACTACGAAGAGCGCATGCTGGTGAACCTGATGCTGCTCAAGCAGCCGCGCACCAAGGTGATCTACGTCACCAGCAGCGCGATCGACCCCGGCATCGTCGACTACTACCTAGCCATGCTGCCCGGCGTCCCCGCCAGTCACGCCCGCCCGCGCCTGGTCATGCTGCACTGCGCCGACAGCAGCGTGGCGCCGCTCAGCGAGAAGATCTTGCGCCGCCCGCGCCTGATCGAGCGCATCCGCGAGGAGATCGCCCACCCCGAGACCAGCCACCTGGTCTGCTTCAACTCGTCTACGCTGGAGCGCTCGCTGGCGGTGCGGCTGGGCCTGCCGCTGCACGCGGTCGACCCCACGCTGTACGACCTGGGCACCAAGTCGGGCGCCCGCGAGGTGTTCCGCTCCGCCGGGATCGACTTCCCGTTCGGCTTTGAGCGTCTGCGCGATCCGCAGGACATCGCGCGCGCGTTCGCCGCGATCCGACGCGCACGCCCGAACGCGCGCCGCGCCGTCACCAAGCTCAACGACGGCTTCTCCGGTGAAGGCAACGCGGTCCTCTCGTTCGACGGCCTCGATCCAAACTTGTCGGAGAATGAGCTCACGGCGCGCATCCTCGACCGCCTGCCCACGCAGCTGCAGTACGTGTCAGCGTCTGAGACCTGGGACGACTGGTCCACCAGCCTGCGCGACATGCAGGGCGTGGTCGAAGAGTGGATCGACGGCGAGGTGAAGGCGAGCCCGTCCGTGCAGTGCCGCGTGAACGCGGTCGGCGAGCCGCAGGCGATCTCCACGCACGATCAGGTGCTGGGTGGCGTGGACGGTCAGGTGTTCCTGGGCGCGCGCTTCCCCGCCGACGGCGCCTACCGCACCGACGTGCAGGCGAGCGCCATGCAGGTGGCCGAAGAGCTCGCGCAGCGCGGCGTGATCGGCCGCTTTGGGATCGACTACGTGTCCGTGCTCGGCGAGCGGGGCTGGCGTCACTTCGCGATCGAGATCAACCTGCGCAAGGGCGGCACCACCCACCCGTTCCTCACGCTCAAGTTCCTGACCGACGGCCGCTACGACGTGAGCCGCGGCACCTTCCACAGCGCGTCGGGCGCCGAGAAGTTCTACTTCGCGTCCGACAACATCACGAGCCAGCGCTACGTCGGCCTGCGCCCGGACGACCTCATCGACATCGCCGTTCTTCACGGGCTGCTCTTCCACGCCCCCACCGAGCGCGGCGTCGTGTTCCACCTGATGGGCGCGCTCTCGCAGTTCGGGAAGGTCGGCCTGGTGGCGATCGGCGACAGCGCCGACGACGCCGAGGAGCTGGCCGCGCGTGCGGTCGCCGTGCTCGACCAGGAGACGGCGTAGCTGCGGATCGGCGGTTCGGTCAGCTATAGAGCGGCTCCCACCCCAGAGGTTGAGCCGTCGTGCCGCCGCTTCGTCCATCCTGGATCGCGCTCGCGCTGGTCGGCTGCGGCGTGCCTGACGCGCCGGTCGTCGACACGGACCAGGACGTGGCGGTCGCCGTCGACACCGACGTCCCACCCGACACCGACGTCCCGCCTGACACCGACGTCCCGCCGCCGCCCGACCACACGGTCCGCACGAGCGGCGTGATCACGTGCGCCGATCCCACGCAGCGTGACGCGGCCCGCTGGGCGATCCAGGACGCGCCGTTTGAGAACCTCGTCGAGGGCCAATACCGCTTGGTCGGCGGGGGCGCGGTCGTGGCCGACCTGACGGGCGACGGCCTGCTCGACATGCTCCTACCGGGGGCGTTCACGTCGCAGTACCGCGTGGGCTTCGCGGACGGCACGTTCACCAACCTGGTGGACGAAGGCTTCCCCGGCGTGGACCTGTCGATGTCCACCGGCGCGACCGTCGTGGACGTCGACGGCGACGGTGACCTCGACCTGTTCGTCACGCGCTGGTCCAAGCCGAGCTTGCTGCTGCTCAACGACGGTCGCGGCGTGTTCGCCGACGCCACCGCTGGCTCCGGGATCGACGTGTCGACGCGCGCGCAGACCAGCGCCTGGGGCGACATGGACCGCGACGGCGACCTCGACCTGTTCGTGGGCAGCTACGGCCCCACCCCGGAGAACCCCCACGACACGCCGCTCGCCGAGATCGCCGACCCACCCAGGCTCTTCGAGAATCTGGGCGGCGCCATGTTCTTGGACCGCTCAGACCTGATCCCCGACGACGTGAAGGGCGGCTACACCTTCATGTCGAGCTTCCAAGACCTGGACGGCGATCAACAGCCCGAGCTGCTGATGGTCAACGACTACGGCTGGTCGCGCCCGAGCCGCCTGTTCTGGAACACACCCACCGGCCTGTCGCTCGACGTGGACAACCAGTCCGGGTTTGAGATCCCGTTCGCCGGCATGGGCTTGGGCGTCGGCGATCTCAACGGCGACGAGCGGCCCGACTTCGTGCAGTCCTCGTGGAAGGCCGCCAGCTTGCTGCTCTCCACGCCCATCGGGTGGTTCGAAGGCGCGTCGAGCCGCGGCTTGGTCGCCACCTGGGAGGGCGACGGCGACCTGCAAGAGTTCGGGTGGGGCACCGAGGTGGTCGACCTCGACGTGGACGGAGACGCCGACGTCCTGATGAACTTTGGCTACTGGGACGAGTGGCATGACGCCGACTGGGAGCCCGACGCCGTGTTCGTGCAGGGCGAGGACGGTCAGTTCCACGATGAGGGGGTGGCCTGGGGAATGGCCGCGCGCGAGCCGAGCCGCGGGCTGGTGGTCGCCGACTTCAACAACGACGGCTGGCCGGACGTGCTCAAGCGGCTGCTCGACTCGCCGCCGCTGCTCTACGTGTCCCGCTGCGGCGACGGGACGTGGCTGCGCGTCCGAACGCACGCGCCGCCGCCAAACACGTTCGGCATCTCCACCCGGGTGCGCGTGACCGCGGGCGCTCGGGTGTGGAACCGTTGGGTGCACGCCGGCGGGACCAGCATGTACTCCTCCGGTCCGCCCGAGGTGATATTCGGCTTGGGCGGCGCCACCCGCCTCGACAAGGTGGAGTTGTTCTGGCCGGACGGCCGCACCACCACGCTCACCGACGTCGACGCGGATCAGATCCTCGACGTGACGCTGCTCCCCAGGCCCTGACGGGCCCGAGGACGAAGGTCAGTGGATCGCGTCGCGCGCTTCGACCGCCGCGAGGACGCTGCGGTGGACGGGCTCCACGGGGAGCGGCCCCGCGTCGAGCGACCGCACGCGCGCCGCGAGCGGGTGGTCGACGCCTTCCAGGCAGGCCTCGGCCTCATGCACACGACCGAGCGCGCGCAGCACCAGCGACGCGGTCACCCGCACCTCAGGCGCCGCCGAAATCTGCGCCGCCGCGCGGGCCTGCTCCAGCGCACCGGAGAGGTCCTCCACGCGCAGCGCCGCCCAGGCCGCGCGGGCGTGGCCCGCGCCGCGGGCGTTCACGTCCGACCACGCGGCGTCACGAACGCGGGCCGCCTCGCGGAGCGCCGCGGCGAGCGCGTCCACCGCGTCGCGGGCCGCACCGTGCGCCGCCGTGCGATCACCCGGGCGCGCGCGACGCGCGACCGCGATCGCCACGCGGGCGGTGTCGCGGGCGTCGAGGACGCTGCGCTCGGTCCAGCCGGCCGACCACGCGTCGACCGCCACATCCCAGGCCGCCAGATCCCGGACCACAGCCGGGTCGTAGGTCTGCACCGGGCGCACCGCGCGCTCGCGCAGGTCACGGCGCACCTCGGGCGGCAGCGGACCCGGGCGGAACTCGCTCGCGAGGCGGATGACCGCCTCGGCCAGGAAGCTGACGCGGTGCGCGCAGGCCAAGCGGCCGTGCACGGAGTCGATCACGTCGTCGAGGCGGCTCGCCTCCGCGGCCATCATCGAGCGACCCTCGACCAGCGAGGCCCACACCGCAAGATCGGACGACACCGTCAGCGCGCGACGCGCGCCGTCGAACGACGAGCGAGCGCGCGCGGCGCGGACCTTGGCCCACGCGACGGCGGCCTCCGCTTCGGCGCGGTCGGCGTCGGTGACCGGCGCCTCCATCATGTCGAACTCGTCGAAGTCGACCTCCACCGGCTTGTCGACCACCGTCATCCCGTCCTCGTCGTCGAGCGCGGGCTCAGCGACGGCGGGGGCAGCTGCGACGACGGCGGGCGTGATCACCGGAGCGAACTCCAGCTCCGACGTGTGCTCGTCGACCCAGTAGGCCTCTTCGCCCAAGGGCAGGTTCGACGTCACCGACGGGACGGTCAGCTCCGACGCGCCGCCGCGGCCTGCGGTGACCTCGACCACGGGGAGGGTCGCCTCGACGCGCGAACCCGCGGGCAGCGCCACCGACACGTCCTCGTCCAGACCGTCCAGCTCGGAGATACGGGCCACGGTGATCGACGTGAGCGTCCGCTCCGACATCGGCGAGAGGATGACCGTCGGATCGGTGCGCTCGTCCGACTCGAACATCGGCTCGGTCTTCACCTCGGCGCGCGCCTCGGTCGCCGCGCGACCGGCCAGGGAGCGCAGCTTCGCCCGCGCGACCTCGACCTCGATCACGGCCGCAGACGACACGTCCGACGCGTCCTGCATGGCGTCCACCACGCGCGTGAGCACGCCCGGATCGCCGTAGTGCCGCAGGCGACGCTCGCCTTCCTGCACCGCCTCGCGCGCGTCGGTCGCGCGCGCCAGGGCCGCGGAGATCGCCTCCAACCAGGGCGTTCCGCCTGCGCCCGCAGACGACCCGAGCACGTTCGCCTCGTCGGAGACCCGCGTGACGTCGACGGTGCTCTGCAGCACGCGCTCAGCCAGCGCGCGACCGTCCTCGCGCAGCATGTCGAGCAGCGACGCACGACGCGCGTCCGCCGCCTGGATCAGGGTCTCAGCGGTGGAGCGCACGCGATCGGCGTGGACCACCGCGACGTCCATCACCGCATTCGCAGACTGCGCCGCCGCCTCAGCGCCGACCTTGGACTGCGCAGACTCGATCGCGTCGACCGCGCCGCGCGCCGACTCGAGCGCGTCGCGCAGCGCGACCTCCGCTGACTCAAGCTGGCCCACCAGGCGCCCGACCTCAGCGTCGTCCACGCCGGCGGCCGCACCGTACGCGCGGCTGGACGCGCGACGCGCCACCGCCCCCGTCGACTCCATCATCGCGAGCTGCGTCAGCGACTCGGCGATCAGCTCGAAACGCGCCGAGTCCACCTCGGCCGAGCCGCGAGACTTGACCCACGCGTCGACCTCTGTGGCCAGGCGCTGGATCTCGGCGAGGCAAGCGCCCACGTCACGCGCGGTGGCCGCTAGGCGTTCGGTGCCGTCGGCGTCCACGTTCGCGTTGCCCTGAGACGACGCGAAGCGGCGACCGCGGTGCACGCGGGTCGTCAGCGCGTCGATGCGACGGGACAGGCCGGCGGCCGCGTCGTCGGTGCTGCCCGCCATCCGCACGAGCAGCTCGTCACGCAGCGCGTCGAAGCTGATCGCGTCGCGGTCGATGCGATCGACGTGGTCCGCGACCTCGCGCTGCACCTCGCGGGTGCGCTTGATCTCACGAGACGTCTCCACCACGCGGTTGCCGAGCGAGGTGGCCTCGCGGGCGAAGCGCTCCGCGTCGCGACGGGCGTCCGACGCGACCGACGACGCGGTCTCCGGATCTCCACCCGACTCCAGCGTGGCCGAGGCGACCTCAGCGCGCGCGAAGGCCTCGGTGGCCTTGGTGAGCAGCACGTCGACCTGCGACCAGTCGGCGGTGGTGTCGACCGAGCGCCAAGCGTTGACGCGGTGCGTGGCCTCGTCCATCGCCGTGCGCGCGGCGGCGACATCGTTGCGCGCGCGCTGCACGGCCGCGCGTCGACGCGCCGCGGACTCCTGCAGGTTGGACAGCGAGTCGTAGAACGCCGTCCACAGCGCGTCCGCCTCTTCGACGGCCTCCACCGACACGTCCCGGGCGCGCTCCGCGCGCTCGGCCGCGCGACGCATGCGCTCCAGATCTCCGGCGTGCTCGATCACGGCGATCGAGGCGCGCGCGGCACGAACCTGATCGACGACGGAGCGGGTCAGCACGGTGATGCGATCGATCGGCGCCCGCAGCACCGGGTCCTGGCGGCCGCGCAGGTCGCGCTCGCCCTCTTCCAGCCGAAGCGAGAGGCGATCCTGGATGTCCGCCGCCGACGAGGACGCGGCGCGCGCGCGCACCAGGCAGTCCGCGCGGACCTGCTCGGTCGAGTCTCCGCGCAGCGTCGCCGCGTGCTTCGCGGCGCCGTACATGCGCGCGTCATCGGGGCCATCCGGCGCGCCGCGCTGGAACGCGCGCACCGGGCGACCGACCGTCTTCTCCTGCTCGTCTTGCGCGCCGGAGGGGTCGGGGGCGACGGGGTTTCGCTCGACCTCGTCCACCGCGGCGCGGAGCTGGTTCTGCGACGCGGAGCTGACGCGCGGCGGCGTGCTCCAGTCCTCGGACGCCTTCTTGGCGGCGGCCGCTTCGGCGGTGTCGGGGCGAACCACCCACCACGCGTCGGCGGCGGGCGGCTTGGGCGTGGGCACCACAGCGGCGAAGGTGGGCTCGTCGGGCGTCACCGGCGCGCGCACGGGCTCTGCAGCGGGTGCGGGCGCAGGCGCAAAGCCGCCAAGCTCCTCGGTGAGCGGGTCGGCCACCGCGTCGTCCGAACGCCCGCCAGCCTTGGCCGGCGCGGGCGCGGGCGCGTTCACGGGGCGGACGTCAAAGACCTCCTCATCCGGCTCGGAGCCGTCCAGGCGCACGTCCTCGTCCTTCACGCCCAGCGAGGCCGCCGACTCCAGCAGCGCCTCGTGCCGGGTCTTGAGGATGCCGAGCGCGCGGTTGCGCGTCGCCTGCGCGCGCTCGCGGGCCTCGCCCACCAGCGCCAGCGCGCCCTCCAAGCACCACGACGCCAGCTCGTCGCCGATGCGGGTGGCGAGCGCGGTCATGTCTTCCAGGTCGCCGCGCTCGATCGAGCGGTGCACGACGTCGAGGATGTCCGACGGGGTCAGGCCGCCGCCGGGCGCGCCCTCAGACTGGAGCACCAACGACAGGCTACGCTTCTGCAGGCGGTCCAGTTCGCCGGACTCCTCCAGCAGGCGGTACGCGTAGCCGGACACCAGGGCGTGCGACATCCACGCGCCGGTGTCGAGCGGCTCGATGATGCCGTAGCCCGCGAGGCGTTCGAGCTCGGTGGTGGCGACCTTGAGGTCCAACCCGAGCAGCGCGGACAGGCGCTCGGCGTGGATGGGGCCGTGCTGGAACAAGCCGGTGGCGCGAAGCACGCGCGCGGTGCCCTCGCCCAGGCGACGGTAGGCGTCGAGGAAGGATCGGGCGACGCCGATCGGGCCGCCGAGGCGCGCCGCACGACGCGGATCAACCTCACCGCCCCAAGAGCCGGACTCTTCGCCGGTGGCCTGACGTAGGCGCGAACCGGCCAACACGACGCCGAGTGGCAGGTAGCCGACGGCCTGGAGCATGGCGCCCGCGATGATGCTGGGCACGGCCGAACCGATCACAGCCTCGAGCAGCTCGATGCCTTCGTCGTCACCCAGGGGCGCGATCTCGAGCGTGCGCGCGCCGATGCGGTCGGCCGCCTTGAGGTCGTCGATGGTGTAGAGCACGCACGCGTCGGACGGGAGCGCGGTGATCACGCGGCGGACAACGCTGACGTCGCGCTCGCGCACGCCGTCGATCACGACCAGGACGGGGCCCGCGGCCCGCAAGGCGGTGGAGATCTCAGCGAGGAGCTGGCCCAGGCTGATGCGACCGCGGATCGGCGCGCCCAGGCGGAGCGCCCAGCGACGCAGCGCGGCGTGGGGACGGGGGCCGTCGGCCTGGAGCGTCCACCCGAGCACGCCCTTGAAGGCGCGGGTCTCGTGGGCGAAGGCCCGAGCGAGCGAGGTGCGGCCGACGCCGGTGGTGCCGGCCTCCGCGACGAGCGCGAGGCTGCGACCCGGCCGCAGCCAGCCACCCAGGTACTCCAACTCCTGCTGTCGCCCGACGAACGACTTGGGAGGTGGCGGAACGCCGATGCCGATGTCCATGCAGTCCCCTGGCCGTGCGCAGTCCGTGCCGGCCGTACGGCGCAGTATCGCCCGGCGGAGCAGGGCGCGTCACCCCTGCATTCATCGACACGAAAGACGACGGCTTTACCCGGGTCCAACGCCGAGGAACGATCGGCGTTGCGGCCCGGCCGGTACGAAGAACGATCAGGCCTTGCCGACCGAGTTGCGCGCCGCGAAGTCCGCGAGGAAGCCGACCAGCACCTCGACCGCCTCCTCGGGCTGCGCGTTGTACAAGCTGGCGCGCAGACCGCCCACCGAGCTGTGGCCCTTCAAGCCAAGCAATCCGTTGATGTTCGCCTCGGCGACGAACTTGGCGTCCAGCTCTGGCGTGCCGGTGGTGAAGGTGACGTTCATGCGCGAGCGGGAGTCCGGCCGGACCTTGCCCTGAAACAGCGGGCTCTGGTCGATCGCGGCGTAGAGGCGCGCGGACTTGCGGGCGTTGCGGTCCTCGATCGCGGCCACGCCGCCCTGGGACTCGATCCACGCGCACATCCGCTCGACCACGTAGATCGCGAAGGTGGCGGGCGTGTTGTAAAGGCTCTTCTTGGCCGCGTGGATGTCGTAGCGGAGCATGCTCGGCAGGTCGCGATCCGCGGCGTCGAGCAGCGTCTTGCGGATGACGACGAGCGTGACGCCCGCGGGGCCCAGGTTCTTCTGCGCGCCCGCGTAGAGCAGGTCGAACTTGGAGCCGTCGAGGTCACGTGAGAGGATGTTGCTGCTGGCGTCGGCGATCAGCCAGGCGTCCTTCACGGTGGGCACGTAGTCGTACTCGGTGCCGACCACCGTGTTGTTCGCGGTGTAGTGCAGGTAGCGCGTGCCCGCGGGCAGCTCGCCCCACGACCCGTCGCGCGGGACGTGATCGTAGCCCGTGGACTTGCTGCTGAACGGCACGTCGACGGTGCCAAAGCGCGCCGCCTCCTCGATGGCGCCGGCTGACCACACGCCGGTGTCGAAGTAGGTCGCGCGAGCGCCGCGCAGCAGGTTCATCGGCACCTGGAAGAACTGCGTGCGCGCGCCGCCGTGCAGGAAGAGGATCTCTTGATCCGGCGACAGGCGGAGCAAGCGGGTCAGGCGGTCGCGGGCGCGATCCATCACCGCCTCGAACGCCTTGCTGCGGTGCGAGATCTCCAGCAGGCCCATGCCGGTGCCTTCGAGCTCCCACAGCGCGTCCTGCGCCTCGCGGATCACGGGCTCGGGGATGAGGGCGGGGCCGGCCGAGAAGTTGAACGCGCGCGCCATCGTAGCCTCCACAAGGGGGCCAACCTCTACCACGTCCAACCGCAGGTGGCGGGCCGACACGACCGCTCGAGTCGACGCGGCGAACGTCCACGGGCGAACGGTCAGTGGTGGTAGGGCTCGCCGCGCAGCACGGTGTAGGCGCGGTAGAGCTGCTCGTAGAGCACCACCCGCGCGACCTCGTGGTTCAGGACCATGTCGGACAGCCGCAGCGTCCGCCACGCCGCCGCGCGCACCGCCGCGCCATGACCGTAGGGGCCGCCGATCGCCAGCACGAGCGAGCCACCGGCGCCCATGCCCTGCTCGACCAGCGACGCGAACTGGTGGGTGTCCAGCCGCTCGCCGCGCTCGTCGAGCGCGACTAGGCGATCCCGCGGGCTCACCTCGGCGAGCACACGCTTGGCCTCGGCGTCGCGGACCGCCTCGATGTCGCCGCGGAACAATTCGGGGCGGATCTGGGTCTCTTCGATTCCGCCGTAGCGCTTCAGGCGTCGGGCCCAGTCGTCCACGGCGGCGTCGGCCCAAGCCACGCCACCGCGTCCAACGACCACGAGCCGGAGCTTCACGGCAACGAGAACAGGGGACGATCCTCGTCGACCTCGTCGACCTCGGGCACGGGCAGGCGGGGCGCTTCGCTCCACAGGCCCTCGAGGTCGTAGAAGCCGCGCGAGCTCTCCTGGAACACGTGCAGCACCACGTCGTCGAAGTCGACCAACAGCCAGTTGCCGCCCGCCGCGCCTTCCACGCTGATCGGGAGGAGGCTGTAGTCCTTCTTGAGGACGTGACGGACTTCATCGGCGATCGCGCGGACCTGGCGGGGGTTCCGCGCGCTGACGATCACGAAGTAGTCGCAGTACTTCACGAGCTCCACGACATCGAGGATCACAGGCTGGAACGCCTTCTTCTCCAGCGCGGCGTGGAGGATCACGTCGGCGAGCTGCTTGGAATCGATGGGGGCCTCCAGGGGCTTGGGGGTGGAATCGGGCGTCCCTGTGGTCATCATGCGCCGGATCCCTGTCGAAGCGCAAGCACCTGCCACACGGTGGCGATGAGCGCGGGTACCCCGTCACCGGTGATCCCCGAGATGGGGAAGACGCGGGCGCCGGTGGCCTTCTCGAGCTTCTTGACCCACTTGGTGACGTCCGCTTTGGACATCACGTCGGTCTTGTTGAGCGCCACGATCTGCGGCTGCTGACCGAGCGCCCCGCCGAAGGCCTTGAGCTCCTCGTTGAGGGTCTTGAGCTGGTGGACCGGGTCGCCGTCTTCGTCGTCCGCCGTCACCAGATGGATGCTGCACTTGCAGCGCTCCAGGTGCTTGAGGAACTGGACGCCGAGGCCAGCGCCGTCGGCTGCGCCCTCGATGACACCCGGGACGTCCGCCAGCACAAAGGTCTGCTCGTCCGACAGGACGACGACGCCGAGCTGCGGCACGAGCGTGGTGAACGGGTAGTCGGCGATCTTGGGACGCGCCGCGCTGACCCGAGCCAGGAACGTGCTCTTGCCGGCGTTGGGGAAGCCAAGCAGGCCGACGTCCGCCAGCAGCTTGAGCTCCAAGCGCAGCGTGCGCTCCTCGCCGGGCTCGCCGGGGAGGAACTGACGCGGCGTCTGGTTGGTGGACGACCGGAAGTGCATGTTGCCCAGGCCGCCCTTGCCGCCCGGGAACGTGAGCTGCTCGCCCTCGTTCATCAGCTCGCCCAGCAGCTCGTCCGTCTCATCGTCGTAGATCAGCGTGCCCAACGGGACCGGCAGGACCTTGGCCTCAGCGCCCGCGCCGTAGAGCTGGCTGTTGCCGCCCTTCTCGCCGTCTTCCGCGAAGTGGTGACGCGCGCGCAGGTAGTCGATCAGCGTGTTCTTGCGGGACACCGCCTCGAAGACCACGTTGCCACCACGTCCGCCGTCACCGCCGTCGGGACCGCCATGGGGAACGTACTTTTCCCGGCGGAAGGAGACGTGACCGTCCCCGCCCTTGCCGGTGCGGATGTAGATGACCACTTCGTCGATGAACTGCACTGGGTGCTCACTCGTGCCCGGAAAGTACGAACGGGATGACCCCCCGAACATGGGGGATCATCCCGTCCTGCACCACGCGGGTTTTGCTACTCGGCGGCGAGCGGCTCGACGTTCACGATCTTGCGGTTGCGGCGGGTGCCGAACTTGACCGTGCCGTCGACCAGCGCGAACAGCGTGAAGTCCTTGCCGCGGCCCACGTTCTCGCCCTCGTGAACGCTGGAGCCGACCTGACGCACGATGATGCTGCCGGCCGAGACCGTCTCACCATCGAAGCGCTTGACGCCGCGGTACTGGGGGTTGGAGTCGCGGCCGTTTCGGGTAGAACCCTGACCTTTCTTATGCGCCATCGTGAGCTCCCTTCAGGCCTTGATCGAGATGATTTCGAGGGTGGTGTGGCTGTGGCGGAAGCCGAACCAGCGACGCATGCGGTGCCGGCGGCGGTACTGCATGCCCTTCACCTTCTCACCCAGGTGGTGGTCGACGATCTTGGCTTCAACGCTGGCACCCGCGACGAGCGGGGTGCCGACCTTGACGCCATCATCACCGATCATGAGGACGCGATCGAGGATGATCGTGCTGCCCTCTTCCGCGTCGACGTGGTCGACGACGACCTGTGCGCCGGGCTCGACGCGGTACTGCTTGCCAGAAGTCTCAACAATCGCGAACATTGGAAGTGCTCCTTGGCGTCTCCAACCGGAGACGGGCGGGCGCTGGATGCGCCGTATCCATGATCAGACCGCCGCATCTTGTGCGGACGGCGAGCCCGGCCCGCTTATAGGATCGCCCGCTCTCCGTCAAGTCGCAGCCACCTCGGATCCAGCGAGATCACGGCCACAGCGGTCGCTTTGAGGCCGCATCCCGTCAGGTCGCCCGCCACCCGAGGCTGGCCTTGAGGCCGTCCAGCCGAGCCAGCACGTCCTGGGTGTCGATCCCCTGGTAGCGCTCGGGCAGCATCCGGCGGGCGCTGCACTCAAACACCGCCAGCAGCTCCATGTACTCGAGCATGCGGACATCGCGCGACGGCACCACGTCCACGGCGGCAGCGGCCAGGTCCTGCCCGCTCACCAGGTCGCGGCCGTCATTGGCGGCCGCGGTGGCGGCGGCGAGCACGACGGACTCAAGCTCGGCACCTGACCACCCTTCGGTCGCCACGGCGATGGGCGCCAGATCCACGTCGCCGCCCAAGCCCACGTCGTTCTTGCGGGCCAGCGCGGCCAGCACGCTGCGGCGCTCCTCCACCGACTGGGGGAAGAAGAACGGGATCTTCAGGTCGAAGCGGCCCGGGCGTTTGAGGTCCGTGTCGAGGCGGTCGGGCCGGTTGGTCATCATCAGCATGACCACGCGCCCACGGTGCGAGGTGTCGGACATGAACTCTTTGAGCCGCGCGATCACGCGGCTGCCGGTGCCGCCGTCCTGCTCGCCCGACGCCAGCGCCCGCTCGGCCTCGTCGATGATGAGCAGGACGTACCCAAGGGCCTCGACCAGATCGAGCACCTTCTCCAGGTTGGACTCGGTGGCGCCCACCCAGCGGTCGCGGAAGTTGGCGAGCTTGAGGCAGACCAGACCCGACTCAGCCGCGAAGGCCTCAGCGACGAAGGTCTTGCCGGTGCCCATGGGGCCCACGAAGATCATGCCCATCGGCACTTGGTTCTTCTTGCCGGTCTTGATGGCGTCCGCGATGCGCAGCAGGTTCGCCTTCACCTCGTCCATGCCGCCCACCGACGACAGGTCGTGGCGGGGGGCCACCAGCTCCACAAGGCCCTGGCACTCCTGCTCCAGGATGACCTTCTTGCGCTGGGCCACGGTCTCAAAGCGGATCGACGCGTGCGACTGGCGCGCCACCTGGAGCAGCCCGCGAAGCTGCAACAGCGTCAGACCGGCGGTGATCTTGGCGAGCTGCGGCCCAGGCAGGTCGGTCGGCACGTCGGCGGTGAGCTCGACCGCCAGGAAGGCGTCGCGCATCGGCTCGTCGGGGAACGGGACGCGCAGCGTGACCAGCTGAGGGCTGGCGACCACGCTCGGCGCCACGTCGGACAGCTGCTCGGCGACCAGGATCACCAGGTTGTTCGTGGCGAGCAGCGCGGGATCGCTCGACCAGCGGCGCAGCGTCACCAAGTTGGCCTTGTCGTCCTGGGTCATGAACGCGACGTCGGCGCGCGGCGCGACCGTCTCGAAGAAGTCGATCACCGCGCCGGTGGAGCGGGTCTGGTCGGTGACCAGCACCTCGATGGCGCTCAGCACCTCAGAGAGGCCCCGCGGGAGCGCGTCCACGCGCGGCTGGCCGGTGAGCATGCGGCGCGCGTCGAGGATGGCGCGGAAGCGCTTCTCGTGCTCCTTCTCGGTGAAGCACAGGCCCTGCGAGACATTGTAGTAGGCGACCACGTCGCGTGTGCGGAGCAGGAAGCGCTCCAAGAACGAGCGCAGATCCAGCCACTCCACCTTGTCGGCGCCGTCATCCCACGGGTGAAGGTCACGGACGTTGCCGTGCACCAGGAACAGGCTGGCCTCGCCAGACAGGTAGCGGTCGCGCAGGGTGGTGGCCCAGCCGGGCAGGATCGGGCTCATGGCGCGTTCCCCGTGTCACAGCGCGCGACCACCGCGGCGGCCGCCGCGCGCACCTGGTTGCGATCGTCCTGAAGGCGAGTGGCGAACGTGTCCTGTAGCGCGCACAGCCCGGTCTCCGACACGGCCCGCGAGGCCGAGGCCCAGGTCCAGGGGTCGTCAGCGCGGAGCACGCGGCGCACCAGCTCGATGGCGTCCGCGTCGGGCAGCATCTTCAGGCGCTGAAAGCCCAGCTCGCGGGCGGTGGGGTCGTCGCTCTCGATCGCGTGGCGAACGGCGGCGGCCGACGGGTGGACCAGCACGGCGAGCGCATCGCGCAGGGGCTTGTCCCCCACCGTCGACAGGTCTCGGGCCAGCTCGGCGCGATCGGCGTCCGGCAGCGCGGCGATCAGCTCCGCCAGATCCCAGCCCACGGACGCGTCCGCGCGCACCGACGAACGCCAAGCGGCGCGGGCGTCCGGATCACCCAGGCGGGCGCGCACCACCTGCATGCGGGCGATCGCGTCCGGCTCGACCCAGCGCTCGGCGCCCACCAAGGCCGCGGCCAGCTCCGGCCAGCCGTGCGTGGCGATGGTGCCCAGGAGCATGACGTCGTCGCGCAGGTCGCCGTGATCGATGGTGCTGGCGACCGTCGCCTTGGCGGCCTCGTCCCCAAGCGCCACGCGCACCAGCCCGAGCGGCGCGCGGTCGGCCTTGGCGGTGCCCGATCCCACATCGAACGTGTCGAGCGGGAAGGTGGCGCCGTGGGCCAGGCGGTCAAACGCGACGGACGCGCGGGTCGTGGCGTCCGCCGAGCGCTGCACCGCGTAGGCGTCGAGCGTGGCGTCATCCAGGCCGCTCGCGACCATGGCGCGCTGCACCCAGGGGTCCGGGTCGTACAGGGCGCGCTCCACCCAGGCGCCGCGCTCAGCGGCCAGCGCGGGGGCGCGGGCCAGCCCGGTCAGCGCGATAGCGCGGGTGTCCGGGTCGGTGTCGGCCGCCAGCTTCTTGAGGATGTCGAGCGGGGGTGCTGCGGCCAGAGGCTCGCCGTCCGGCAGCGTGGTGTCCAGCGGCAGCTGAGAGATCGGCCGACATGCCATGCCGACCGCGCACGCGACCGGCAGGAGGCGGTTCACCGCGGCATCGCCAGGAAGGCGAACACGCCGCCACAGGTGACGAGCGAGCCCACGACCAGGATGCCCACGAGGATCCACATCACCGTGTTGTCCTGCGCGACGGCCGGCTGGTTCATGCGCGACTGCACGGGGAGCACCGGCGCGCGGACCACGGGCGCGGGCGGAGGCGCAGGCGTGGGGACCGGAGCGGGCGCGGGGATCGGAGCCGGCGCCGGAGCAGGCGTGGGCGCCGGCACGGAGACCGCAACGGCGACGGGCTTGGGCTTGGGCGCAGGGGCCGGCGCGGGCGCCGACGCGCCGCCGGTCAGCTCGAAGCGGAGGACCGAATTGCCCAGGGCGACCAGATCGCCGTGGCGGAGCGCCGCGTCAGACACCTGCTCGTCGTTGAGGAACACGCCGTTGGCGCTGTCGTTGTCGACCAGCGACCACGTGGTGCCGCGGCGGACCAGCCGGGCGTGCGCGCGCGAGGCGCCCTTGTCGTCGAGGTGCACGTCCTGGTCGGCGCCGCGGCCGATCGACGCGCTGGTGCCGCGCAGCGGGAAGCGCTTGCCCGCGTCGGGGCCGTCCACGCCGACCAGCTCGGCGCCGGGCTGCTCGACCGTGTCTGCCCGCTGGAGCAGCATGGTGAACGGGAGGATCTCGATCACCGCGCCCAACGCGACCACGCCGTTGGTGACCTGGGTGCCGTCGACGAAGGTGCCGTTGCCGCTGCCGAGGTCCTCGACCACGACCAGCTCGCCGTCGACGAGCAGGCGGGCGTGCTTGCGCGACACCTCCTTGTCGTCGAGGCGGATCTCATTGCCTTCCTGGCGACCGATGCCGAACGCGCCATCGGCGAGCTTGAGCTTGCGCTCGGCCTCGCCCTCCCTACGAATCACCAGCTCGATCATGAGTCGCTCCTCATCGCCAGAACCAACGGCGCCGCTGCGTCTTGCCTTCCGACTCCGAGGCCGAAGGCGGGGTTTGAGGGGCGGGTTCAGGGGTGTCCCACCGCACCTCGAGCTCACAGTCCGCGATCCGGACCACGTCGCCCACGCGTAACGCCTTGTGGTCGGCGATGCGTTGACCGTTCACGAACACCCCATTGCGCGACCCAGCCTCCTGGATCCAGAGGGTGCCGTTGTCGTAGCGCAGGCGGGCGTGGAAGCGGGACACACCATCTTGATCCAGCACCAAGCCGTTCTCTGGCGCCCGGCCGACGCTCGTGTCCCCGTCCGCGATCGGGATGACCCGCCCCGCGACGACCCCCGACGTTCCGAAGAGCACCAGCCTGTCCGACATCCGAACTCACCCCTGCTTGCAGTCTAAACCATCCGACGCAGCGCGCCCGCCGCGTCCACCGTCAAACCCGTGAAGAGACGGAAGGCCTCCGCCGCCTGATACACCAGCATGGGCATGCCCGACTGGACCGCCACGCCACGCGCCCGCAGCCTGGCCAACGAGGGCGGCGCGGACATCCAGTAGTTCAGGTCGCACCACACCGCGTCTGGGCGAAGCAAGTCGACGTCGAACGACGCCAGCGTGTCCGCGGCGCCCCCTGACGTGGCCGCGATGACTAGGTCGACCTCCGCCGCCCGCGCCGCAAAGGCCGCCGCGTCGAGCGCGCCCGCGTCGACGGCGACGCCCGGCCAGTGGGTGGTGGTCCGATCGCAGGCCGCCTGCGCCCGCGTCACGTCGCGGTTGAGCCAGGTCACCGACCGCGCCCCCGCCGACGCGCAGGCCGCGCCCACGCCCAAGCCCGCGCCGCCCGCGCCGAGCACAAGCACCCGCGCCCCCGTCACCCGGTCGCCGAACTCGGCCCGGAGGCCCGCCAGGAAGCCCAGGCCGTCCGTGTTGTGGCCGATCAGGCGGTCGCCCTCGCGCACCACGGTGTTCACCGCGCCCACCTGGGCGGCGAAGCCCTCCACCGCGTCCAGCGCGGGCACCACCGCCTCCTTGAACGGGATGGTGAGGTTCACGCCCGCGAGCGGCAGGGTGCGCAGGGCGGCCACCACCTGATCGGCGCGGGCCGGGTCGACGTCGAGCGCGACGTAGCGGGCGTCCACATTGTGCTCGGCGAACCAGACGTTGTGAAGCTCGGGGCTCCGGCTGTGCGCGACCGGGTGCCCGAGCAGCGCGAAGGTCCGTGTGCGACCGGTGATCACGGGCGCTCCGCCAGCACGGCACGCGCAAAGTCCGCGTCCGCGCGGATCTGGTCGACCAGCGCGTCCAGGCCCGGGAACGGCCGCTCCTCGCGCACGCGTTCGATGAAGTCCACGCGAATGGGCTCGTCGTACAGGTCGCCCGCGAAGTCGAACAGGTGGACCTCGACCCGAACGCCGGTGCCGTGGAACGTAGGCCGCGTGCCGACATTCGCCACGCCGGGCCGAACCACGCCGCCCACCAGGGCTCGCACCGCGTACACGCCGTGGGCCGGGACCAGGCCGCCGGTCACGCCGACGTTCGCCGTGGGGAAGCCGAGGGTGCGACCGCGCTGATCGCCGTGCTCGACCACGCCGGCGACGTCATGCGGGCGACCGAGCAGGCGGGCCGCGAGCGCCACGTCGCCGTCGGCCAGGCAGCGGCGCACACGGGAGCTGCTCACCACGACGCCATCAACCTCAACCCCGCCGACCTGCACGACGGGCAGGCCCAGGACGCGCTCGATGACGCCGGCGTCGCCTGCGCGGCCGTGCCCAAAGCGGAAGTCCCAGCCGACGACCACGCCGCTGGCCCCCAGGCGACGGCGCAGGATCTCAATGCAGAAGTCGGCGGCCTCCAGCGCGGCCATCGCCCGGTCGAAGGGCTCGACGACCACTTGATCGGCGCCGCACCGGAGCAGCGCGTCGACCCGCTCGTCGATCGGCTGAAGGAGCGGTTGCCGCTTGTCCGGCGGCGCCAGGACGTCGCGCGGCGACGGGTTGAACGTGAACGCACACACCTGGCCGTCGCCCGCGAGCTGCCGCGCCGCGGCGAGCAGGGCGCGGTGACCCAGGTGGACCCCGTCGAAGTTGCCGATGGTCACCACGGCGCCGCGCGCGTGAGGCGGGACCGAGTCGGAGCCTTGGAAGACGAGGGGACGGTCGGACAAAGCGCGTCACCGACGCGCGAGCGCAGGCTCGCGGGTGGCCGCGGGTAACGCACGCCGGGGGCGGCGGCTATCGGCCGCTTGACACGGGGGATGGCCCCGCGTACGCCCCGATCCTCCGCCGGAGTTCTCCATGTCGCGCAAGCGCGCGCTCGTCTTGTCCCTTGCCCTCGCCGCCCCGGCGGCCGCCCTCGCCATGGGCCTGGGCGGAGACACGCCCACCCGCATCCCCGTCCCCTCCGCGGAATTCTCGGCCACGGTCGAGGACGTGTCGGGCACGGTGATGGACGTGACGCACGTCACCTTCGACGGCGACGTCTACCTGGCGGGCATGATCGGCGAGGCGCAGGTCGCCGTGCCGTTCGAGAAGATCGCCACCGTGCGCGTCGAGCCCACCAACGACGAGACCCGCCGGGTGGCGCTGGCCACGCTGAAGGACGGCACCACGGTGCGCGTGATCGTGGAGCGGGACGTGCCTTGCTACGGCGCGGCGGTGTTCGGGAACTACAAGATCGAGGTCGAGAAGATCCGCAAGATCACGTTCCACTGACCGCGTGCCAGACGTGGCTTGAGCGGATCAGCCTGTGTCCGCACAGCCGCAGCAGATCCTCCAGCTTGAGCGCGCGGCCGGACGTGGACGAGGCAAGCCCCACCTGCACGATCGAGCCCATCAGCAGCTCGCGCGGCGGGACGCGCGGCAGCACCAGCGCGGCCCGCGCGACGTGACCGGTGGTGGTGGGCACCAGACGCGCCCACAGCAGCGCCCCGGGCGCAAGCTCCCCGTCCACCGCGCCCGCCTCGGACAGATCGACGGGGCCTGACGGCACCCAGTCCGCGTGCATCGGGAGCAGCGGCGCGACCGTCCAGCCACCTCCCGCCTGCGCCACCAGCCGCCACGGCGCGGGCGGCGTGTTCGACATGGCGAGCATGCGCTGTCGGTACGCATCCAGCCGATTGCGTTTGCGGTCGAGCACCCAAGACCGCATCGGCGGGTGGTCCGTCCCCGGGTGATCGGCGAACGCCGCCACCGCCACCGCGGCGATCCACGCGCGGCGGTGCAGCGGCTTTCGCAGGTCCAGGCGAGGCGCCCAAGGACCGAGCACCGCCTCCAGCGCGAGCTCGCCCGCGTCGGGCTCGTAGTCGAGCGTCACCCGGACGAGCTCGTCGGTGGCCGCGACGTCGACCGCGCGCGTCACCACCTGGGCGCTCACCGGCGGCGCGGCGCGAAGTCCGAGCCGCGCGGTGGCCGCGCGGAGCGTGGGCAGGTCAGGCACCACGCCACGCTCCACGCTCTCCAGCGCCGCAGACACCTCGGCCAGCGAGCGATCGTGAGAGGCCTGATCCAGCGCGTGCGGGCCGAACCAGCCGGCGTGATCCTCGCGCGCCTCCTCAAGCGAGGACCACGGCAGGCCGAGCAGGGGCGCGCTCTTCACGGGATCAGGACTCGCGGTCGTACAGGCGCGCGGTGCGCACCAGATCGGACCGAAGCTGCTCCACCAGCGCCGCGGGCTCAAGCGCCCGAACGTCCGGACCAAAGCTGCGCACCCACGACACCAGCTCGAAGTTCAGCGCCACGTCCAGCGTCAGCTCAAGCCAGCCGTCCGGCCGCACCTGAAGCTGCTGGGACGGGTGCCAGCGGCGCTCGCGGACGAAGGTGCGGGTCTCCGGTGCGAAGGCCAGCCGTACGCGCACCGGCGGGCCGATGATGATCCCGAACGCGTGCTTGAGGTGGATGTTGGGGTCCCAGTCGGGCGGGATCTCGAACTTGTCGTTCCACACGCGCACCAGTTCGGCGATGCGCTCGACCGCGAAGGTCTTGACCTGGCCCGCCTCCTCGTCGAACGCGAACACGTACAGGCCCTGGCGGTACACCGCGAGCGTGTAGGGACGAAGCCGGTAACGGCGTGTCACGCCCTGCGCGTTCTGGTACCGGACCTCCACCGGGTTGTCGAAGACCAGCGCCGACACCAGGTCATCGATCACGTCCGACGGGTCACCCGTGTAGTCCTTGGCGTGCTCGGGCACGGCCAGGAACTTGCGGTCCAGCTGCCGCGACAGCTCCTTGTGGGTGCGGGAGATGGCGGGCTCAAGGCGCTCGATGGCGTCGTCCATGTCCTGGCTGAAGGACGTGCCGTTCAGGAACGTGAACAGCTTGCGGCCAAAGTGCAGCGACAGGACCTCGGCCAGCGACATCTGCACGCCTGAACGCCGCCAGCGCGGCTCGACCGACACCACGCGCTCATCCCCACGGCCGTCATCCACCAAAGGGACGCCCAGGGTGCGCAGGTCCGCGAGGTAGCGACGCAGCGAGCGCGCGTCGAGATCGAAACGATTTCGCAATTCCGCAGCGCGAACGCCGCCCGCGCGCCGCACCAACTCCATCATCTCCACCAGCTTCTGCGCCTTGTTCAAGACCGACCTCCCCGACCACGACCCGGAAACTCTTGTGAAGCGGACAATTTTTGCCCCCGTAGCGTGTCATGCTGTGGATGACCCGCCGGAAAGGACCTCCGACGGCATCCGATACTGAACACTTGACACGTGAACATCCGTTCTGTTATCGTGGTCCCACTGCGGAGGCACCCATGACTGGCCACCTTCTCGACTTCTTCTTCCTCGCGTCCTTCTCCGGCGTCCTCGTGTCGATCGCCGCGGCAGGCATCCTCGTCCTCCCCTGGCAGGACGACGAGATGGACGACACCGTCGCGGCCCTGAAGGCCGCCGGTCGCCTGTTCGAGCGTATGGCCCACCACGCCGGCGACACCGTCCGCCGCCTGGAGACCATGGACCGCGGCACCCACGTCTTCGAGCCGCCCACCATGCCCGCGCGCTAGGGCGCTGGAGCGGCCTGCCCGCTCCCTCGCCGTCGTTCCAACGGGCGCGGACCCGCTGCAGGGGCCTGATTTGCGAGAGCGCACCTTGGATGGGCGCACGGCGCGCGCATCAGGATAGGAGCCCAACTCCCCCACCCCACCCCGCGGCGCCGATGGCCACACCCGACCCCTTCGCCAACCTCGACCGGGTGCTGCACAAGTACCGGCGGGACGTGCATCTGTTGGCCGAACCGGCCACGCCGGACGCCATCGCGGCCCTTGAGTCGCACCTTGGCCGCAGGCTTCCGCATGGGCTGCGCGAGCTGCTCACCCGGCACAACGGCGCCGAGTTGTTCCGCGGCGCGCTCCGCCTGCGCAGCACGTCCGAGATCACCGTGGCGTCCGACGGCGCGCGCACGGTCATCCTGTTCGCGGACCAGCCGGACGGCCCGCAGTGGGCGTTTGGCCGCAACCATGATGGTCGCCACGCCTTCGGCACGTGGGACGGCGACAACCTGGAGCCGCTCCACGCCACCTTCCAGGGCTGGTTCGACGCCACGCTCGACGTGATGGACGCCCGCGCGTCCCGCGCCGAGGACCGCGACGCCATCCGCTACGAGGCGGACGCCGACGACTCCTGGCAGCTGCTGCACGCCGGCCTGCGCGCGCTGAGCGCCGGTCGCCCGGAAGACGCGGCGCCTTTGCTGGAGCGCGCCACCCAGGCCGACCCCACCAACGTCCTCGCGTGGCAGCGCCTCGGCGACGCCCTGGCCGTCACGGATCGCGTCGCCAGCCGCCGCGCGTGGCTGTGCGCCCTCCACCAGGTCCGCCTGCCTCTGCCGTGGCCCGGCGCCCCGATCCTGGACCCTGAGGTCTTCGCCAGCCTCGCCCGCTCCTTCCCCGAGCCCGAGCAGTGGGAGCGCGAGCTCGAGCGCCTGCTCGAAGAGCGCGTCCACGAGGTGCGCGCCAGCGCCGAGTTCGACCTGCTGATGATGGCCACGTCGGCCCTGGCCGACAGCCTCGCCCGTCGCGGCAAGCGCACCCGCGCCCGCGACGTCCTCGCCGACATGGTCACGCGCAGCACGCTGTTCGAGGCGCGTCGTGTGCCGTGGAACCTGGTGCTGTCGCTCGCCGGGCTCGAGATCGACCTCGGCCACCACGACGAGGCCGAGAAGTACATCCGCCGCCTGCGCATGGAGGGCCCGGCCCACACGCATGGCCCGGCCGTGCTGCTGCTCGGTCGCCTCGTGGTGATGCGCGAGGAGCCCTGGGCGGAGGAGATCCTCGACGAGGCCTTCGTCACCGCCGCCGACGACGACGCCCGCATCGAGGTCGCGCTGCTGCGCGTCGAGCGCGCTGTCCGTCAGGGCCGCCGCGACGACGGCCAGCGCTGGATGGACACCGCCCGCAAGCTGGTCGCCGGGGGCGCACCCCGCTGGCTGCGCGCCCGCACCGCGCTCGCCGAAGCCGACGTCGCCTTCCAGACCAACGACGAGGGCGCCGCCCGGGAGGCGCTCCGCCGCGCGCTCGACATCCTGGGCGACCGCCCCGCGACTGAGGTCAAGCTCCGCATCGAGCTGCGCCTGGGTGATCTGGCCCGCTTGGGGCACGACCGCTCCGAGGCCATGCAGCGCTACAAGACCGCCGCGTTCGGCTTCCAGGCGCAAGAGCTCCCGCTCCGCGAGGCCTGGGCGCTGGTTCGTATGGCGCAGGTCGCCGAGGACCCCACGCCCATGCTCGGCGCCGCCCGCGCCCGCTTCCTGGACGCCGACTTGGCCGCCGGCGTCGCCGCGGTCGACACGCATCAGGGCGCACCCGCCGCAAGCCTGGCCTGGCACCTGGACCGCGCCACCGAGCATGCGCGCGCCCGCCACAACGCCCAGCGCGGCAAGCCGCCGTGGCATCGGTCCGACGCCGAGCGCCCCGAGCGTCGCATCGGCGCGCACCGCATGGCGATCGCCGCCTGCCACGAGGACGTCGTCGACGCGCTCACCGCCGAGATGGAGGCCGCCGCGCGCGCCATCCGCTCCGGTCGTGGTCGCCCGCTCGATCCGCCTGTGCTGCGCTACATCGCGGCGGTCGACCTGCTCGCGGGTCACCGCAGCTACCCAGCCGCGCAGGTGCTGCTGCGCCACGTGGTCGAGGACGTGGTCGACGGCATCGCCCAGCAGGCGCTTTACGGCGCCATCGCCCGCTCGCCGAACGCGGCGCTGGTCGACGGCCTGCTTCAGTGTGTGGAGCGCCCGACGCACATCCCGTCCACGGCGGTCGCCACCGCGGCCGAGATCCTGGGCCTGCGCCGCGAGAAGGAGGCGACCAAGCCCCTGATCCGCATCGCCTCACCGGACTCCAGCCCGCTCGCGCGCAAGGCCGCGATCGTCGCGCTCGGTCGTATCCACGATCGCGCCGCGGTCGAGGTGATCCTGCCCGCGCTCGGCGAGCCCACGCTGGCCGAGCCCGCCGCCCTGTCGCTGCTGATGCTGGGCGAGCGCCGCGGCATCGACTTCCACGCGCGCGCCCTGTCGCAGCAGCGCAAGGACCTCTCCGGCCACCCCGGCGAGATCGTGGGTCGCTACGGCGGCCCCAGCCACCTCATCGTCCTGTCCACCGCCGCCCGCAGCCACGAGCACGAAGTGGCGCTGGGCGCGCTCCAGGGCCTGGGCCTGCTGGGTGATGCGCGCGGCGTGGACGTGCTGCTTGAGGCGCTGGATCCCAAGGATCGCACGCGCGCCGAGGTCGCCGCGGGCGCCCTGTCCATCCTCACGGGCCACCGCGAGGATCTGGACGAGCCCGGCTACGTCCGTCGCTGGCACGCCTGGTGGGACGATCACGGCGATCGGTTCCCCAAGGGCATGCGCCACCGCGACGGTCGCGTGTTCGACGCCGGCCTGCTCATCGAGAAGATGGAGCACGACGACGCCTGGGTGCGCCGCACCGCCTACGACGAGCTGGTCATCACCAGCGGCGAGCACCTGCCGTTCGACACCGACGGCCCGTGGCGCGTCCAGCAGGCGCACCTGCGGGCGTGGCGTACGTGGTGGGCCAAGGCGCGTATGCGCATGCCGGCCGGCCGCTGGTACCTGCACGGAGTCGGCATCGACTAGCGCCGCGTCGTCGGATCGCGGCCGCGCGCAGGGCCCATTCCGCGATGATCGCAACAACCGGGCTCGGTCGTGCGTAGCAGCGCGTCCGGGTCACTCCCTCCCCTCCTCCTCTTCCCAGAGGTTAGCGGTGCCCTTCCAAACGACACCCCCGTCGCACCTTGACTGTTCGCCGTTCGTGCGTACAGCAGCCCGCCGGTCTGGAGCTCGCCAATGATCGAGGTACGCAACCTCACACGCTACTACGGGGAATTCGCGGCCCTGACGGACGTGTCCTTCAAGGTGACGGAGGGCCAGGTCATCGGCCTGCTCGGCCGTAATGGCGCCGGGAAGTCCACCACCCTGAAGATCCTCGCGGGCCTCATCCCGCCGTCCTCGGGCACGGTCACGGTGGACGGCATCGACATGGTCGCCGAGCCGCACCGCCTGCGCAGCCGCATCGGCTACCTGCCGGAAGACCCGCCGGTCTACGAGGACATGACGGTCACGTCGTTCGTGCGCCACATCGGCCGCATGAAGGGTATGTCCGCGTCCGAGGTCGACGCGCGTCTGCCTGAGGTGCTCGCCACCGCCGCGCTGGGCGGCCGCGAGAACCAGGTGATCGGCACGCTGTCGCACGGCTACCGCAAGCGCGTCGGCATCGCCCAAGCGGTGATCGCCAACCCGCGTCTGGTGATCCTGGACGAGCCGACGAGCGGCTTGGATCCGGTGCAGATCCGCGACATGCGCAAGGTCATCCGCGACCTCGCCAAGGGCCGCGTGGTCATGGTGTCGTCGCACATCCTGCGCGAGGTCGAGCAGACCTGCGACTGGCTGCTGGTCCTGCGCGACGGCAAGCTGGTGGCGCAGGGCACCGAAGAGGCGCTCACCGCGGACCAGAACCGCAAGATGCAGATCGTCGTTCGCGGCGACGCGAACACGCTGGTCGAGTGGCTGACCAAGCACCCGGCCGTCGAAGACGCCGTGACCCGACCCATGTCGGACGGCACGACGTCGGCGGTGGTCACGCTCCGCGCCGACGCGCGCGAGCAGCTGGCGGCGGATCTGATCGCCGCGGGCTTCGGCCTGCGCGAGCTGCGCGGCGCCGGTGACGCGCTGGAAGAAGTCTTCTTGGGACTTGCCTCGGGCAAGGCGGGAGCGGCCTGATGTACACCTTCACCGTCGCGCGGCGCGATCTCGGCGCGTACCTTCACGGGTACGCCGGCTACGTGATCTTGTCGGCCGCGCTCTTCATCACCGGCCTGCTCTTCCAGGTTCGCGGCTTGGGCGCTGGCGCCCAATACAGCCACGACATCTTGGAGACCTTCTTCGAGAACTGCGGTGGCCTGGTGATGATCACCAGCATCCTGCTCACCATGCGCAGCCTCGCGGAAGAGCGGCAGATGGGCACGGACGTGCTGCTGTTCACCTCGCCCGCGAGCGACCTGCAGGTCGTGCTCGGCAAGTACCTGGCGGCGCTTGGCGTGCTGACCATCATGCTGGCGCTGACCGTGTACATGCCCGCGCTCATCTTCGTGAACGGCAAGGTCAGCCCGGCGCACATCGCCACCGGCTACCTGGGCCTGTTCGCGCTGGGCTCGGCCACCATCGCCATTGGCATCGCGTCCAGCTCGCTGTTCAAGAGCCAGCTGCCCGCGGGCATCCTCGCCGCCGTCGTCGTCGTGACGATGCTGCTCGGCTGGATGCTGTCGGACAAGACCGACGCGCCGTTCACCGACGTGCTCGCGTACGTCGCCTACTGGGACAAGCACTTCACGACCTTCCAGGAAGGCCGCCTGCACGTGCGTGACCTCGTCTACTACGGCTCGATCACCTTCATCGGCCTGCTGTTCGCCACCAAGGTCCAAGAGGGGAGGCGCTGGGCATGACCGACTACTCCACGATCCAGTACGGCTTGACGGCGCTTGTCGCCCTGGCCTCCCTGTCGATCGCATTCCTGCTCCCGCGCCGCGGCGTGGGCCTGTCTTGGCTGGGCGGCCTCGCCCTGGTGTGGATCGGCCAGCGCCTGCTCGGCGGCGGTGACGCCAGCCTGCCGGCCACGGTCGCCGGTCTGCTCGTCGTGTTCGCCACGGTCGTGCTGCGCGTGCGCTCCATGACCGCCGCCAAGGACGCCGCCGCCGCCACCGAGCGCGCCGCGCTGATCTGGCAGCTCATCGGCACGTCGTCGATCGCCGTGTGGTTCCTGACCACCGCCAAGGTCACTGACGCGCTCGGCTACACCGGCGACGCGCTGGACCGCTGGACCGTCGCCTGGACCGCCCTGTGGCCGATCCTCGCGTTGGTCGGCGCGCTGCCCGTGCTGCTGCTCGACAACGTCCTGGCCGCGCACCCGGTGCAGATGCCCGAGGGCGCGCGCAAGCACGCGGTCGCCTCCGGCCTGTCGCTCGCGTTCGGCCTCGCGCTCGTGTTCCCGGTCAACTACCTGGCCAACCAGCACGACGCGGACTGGGACTTCTCGTACTTCCGCGTCACGCGACCGGGCACGTCCACGCTGGCGATCGTCGCCACGCTCGACGCGCCGGTCGAGGTGATGCTCTTCTACCCGCCCGCGAACGACACCCGCGAGCAGCTGGTCCCCTACTTCGAGGAGCTCGTCGCCAACTCGGGCGGCAAGCTGACGCTCAAGCTGCTCGACCAGCCGTCCGAGCCGGAGCTCTCCAAGGAGCTGTCCGTCCGCGACAACGGCTACATCGTGCTGAAGAAGGGCGACGCGAAGGAGAAGTTCCGCGTCGACACCGACATCAAGAAGGCCCGCAAGGACCTCAAGAAGCTCGACGGTACGGTCCAGAAGTACCTGCTCAAGCTGACCCGCGGCAAGCGCGTGGTCTACATGCTCACGGGCCACAACGAGGCGTCTCCGCGTGAGACCAACCCGTTCTTCAAGCTCAACGACGTGAAGACCGAGCTGACGAACCAGAACTACGACGTCAAGGACTTCGGCCTGGAGCAGGGCTCCGCGACCGCCGTCCCCGATGACGCCGCGCTCGTGATCGTCGCCGCGCCCGAGAAGGCGCTGCTGCCGGAAGAGTCCAAGGCGCTGGCCGCCTACGCCGACAAGGGCGGCGCGCTGTTCGTGTTCGCCGATCCGCAGCGCGACCCGATGCCCGAGCTGCTCAGCCACCTGGGCGTCAGCGTCGGCACGCACCCGCTGGCGAACAACACCAAGATCATCCCGATCACGAACGGCCCGATGGACAAGGCCAACCTGATCTCGCAGCGCTTCGGCAGCCACCCGGTCACGGCCACGCTGTCCAAGTACGCGACCAAGGCCGCCGTCGTGCTGCCCACCGTCGTCGCGGTGAGCGAGACCGGCGCCGGCACCGTGCCCGGCCCGGCCAAGTACACGCCGCTGATCCGCAGCTACGAAGACACCTGGGAAGACCTCAATGACAACCTCGTCCAGGACAAGGACGAGCCCAGCAAGGTCTACGTGATGGCCATGGCCGTCCAGGGCCCCGAGACGGCCAAGTACCGTGCGGTCATCCTGGGCGACGTCAGCGCCGCCTCCGACTTCGTGCTGGAGCGCGCGCAGGGCAACCAGGTGCTGGTGCTCGACGCGGTCCGCTGGCTGGTCGGTGATGAAGACATCGCGGGCGAGATCGCCAGCGAGGAAGACGTGCAGATCGAGCACACCCACGAGCAGGACGTCGTGTGGTTCTACGCCATCATCTTTGGCATCCCGTTGTCCGTGTTGGCCCTTGGTGCCGTGATCGTGCGTCGTCGCACGGCCGGCGCGTGAGCAGGAGGTTCCTATGAGGCAGGCAAGCATCCTCGGTGGGCTTCTGGCGGTCGCGCTGGTCGGCTCCTACTGGTCGTGGACCCACCCCCCGGAAGACAACGCCAAGGTCACAGACGTGATCGCGGTGCGGTCTGACGCGACCACGCTGAAGTCCGTCACCTGGAAGGACGACAAGAAGACCATCGTCATGACCCACCCCAAGGATGGGGTCGGCGAGTACGTGTGGTTCGAGGTCACCGAGACCACGGTCGACAAGTCCAAGCCCCCGGCCGACACCGAAAAGCCGGCAGACGCGGCCAAGCCCGCGGACCCGGCCAAGCCCGCGGACCCCGCGGCGCCGACCGACCCGGCAAGGCCCGCCGAGCCCGTCCTCCCGCCCGCCACGGTCACCACGACCACGCGGTTTGAGGGCAGCGCGCAGGCGAACGATCTGTGGAAGCAGTTCGGCCCGCTCTACGCCCTGCGTGAGCTGACGATCGCCCCCGGCACCACGCTGGAAGCGTACGGACTGGACAAGCCCAAGGCCACCGTCGAGGTCGCGCTGGAGGGCAGCACGGTCACGCTGCAGATCGGCGGCGAAGCCTACGGCACCCGCGATCGCTACGTCAGCATCGACGCCAAGGTCTTCCTGATCGACGACGAGGTCCTGCGCCCGCTGGAGTTCGCCAAGTCCCGCCTGGTCGAGCGCGCCCTCTTCCCGCTGGAAGAGAAGGACATCCTGGCCGTGTCCGTGAAGAACGGGAACGACCAGCGCGTGTTCGCGCAGAAGAACGCCGACGACCGCCCCAAGGCCTTCTGGGCCGACGTGAAGGCCCCCGAAGACCGCGACGTCGAGGCGTCCGCGTGGCTCGGCAAGCTCTTCCGCCTGCGCGTGAAGGACTACGTCGAGAAGGCGGACGTCCCCGCCGACGCCAAGCCCGTGTTCGCGTTCGACGTGAAGGGCAGCAAGGACACGTGGACGGTGACCATCGTGTCCGCGCAGAAGGACGGCGCCACCGAGTACTACGCGCTGTCGTCGTACAACCGCGCGGTCGTGTCGCTCACGCGCTCGCTCGCCGACGAGGCGATCGCCGACCTGCCCGCGCTGTTTGACGGCCAGAAGGTGGAAGAGGACGAGGCCCCGGCCCCGGCCGACCCCAACGCGCCGCCCTCGCCGGTGCCCGCGGGCGCCCTGCCCCCGACCGCCATGCCGGTGCCCGCAGGCCCTGGCGGAGCGCCGCCGCCCCCGCCCGCCGCGCCGCCCGCTCCATAGACCACGCCGCCGCCGCGGTCGCCCCCGAAGGGCGGCCCGGCATGCGCGACCGCCGGTCGACCGAAGCGTCGGTCGACCTAAGCGGACGTCTAGTGAACGACGACCACCGCGACCGTGACGTTGTCCTCAGCGCCCGCGTCGAGCGCCGTCTCGGTCAGCGCGTCCGCGAGCGCGTCCGGACGGTGCGCGCCGATCACCGCGCCGATGGCCTCGTCGTCGAGCACGTCGGTCAGGCCGTCGGAGCACAGGACGAACACGTCGCCCGCCTGGACAGTGCGCGTGCTGGTGTCGGGCTCGACCGGGCCGTTGAAGCCGACCGACTGGTACAGGATGTTGCGGTGCGGGAGCCGACGCGCCTGCTCGGGCGTCAGGCGACCCTGGTCGATCTCGTTCTGCACGACGGTGTGGTCGCGCGTCAGGCGCTCAATTCGACCGGCGCGGTACAGGTAGGCGCGGCTGTCGCCGACGTGGGCGAGGTGGGCGCGGCCCGCGTCGATCACCAGCACGACCACCGTGGTGCCCATGCCCCGGCGCGACGGGTTGGCGTCGGCGGCGCGTCGGATCTGGTGCGAGGCCTGGTTCATCGCGTAGCGCAGGCGCTCGCGCATGACGTCGGCGGGGTCGATCGACTCGATGTCGCGCACCAGACGTGTTTCGTCGGGGTCACCGGCGCCCATGAGGATGTCGTGCACGGCGCGTACGGCCATGTCCGACGCGACCTCGCCCGCCGCGTGTCCGCCCATGCCATCGGCCACCACAAAGATGCCCGCTTCGGGATCCAGCAGGAGCGCGTCCTCGTTGTTGTCGCGGACCGGACCGCAGTCCGTGCGACCGAATGCATCCACCTGCTTCAAGCGCTGGTCTCCGACCCGATTCCGGCCTTATACTTGCGCGGCGTAGCGCGCGCACGAACGGTGCGATCCCGTTCGTCTTGGAGACCCCCGTTGACCTTCCACCCGGACCTGCCGGTCCAGCCTGACGACGACGCGCGCCACCTCGGCGGCGTTGGTGTTGGCGTGCAGATCGGCCCGTACGTGGTCGAGGGGACGGTCGGTCGCGGCGGCACGGCGCGCGTGCTGGTGGTGCGCGACACCCGCGACGGCCACCAAGCCGCCATGAAGCTGCTGCTGCCGATCGGCGAGGCGGAGGCGGCCCAGTCGCGCCTGCGCCGCGAATTCCGCGCGCTCCAACGCCTGCAACACCCAAATCTGGCTCGGGTCGAGGAGTGGGGGCTTTGGTCCGGTCGCCCCTGGTTCACGATGGAGCTGGTCGAGGGCGTGTCGCTCCGCGAGGCCATGGTCGAGTGGGCCGAGCTTGAGCCGTCCGACCGCTTCCTCCACATCCGGGCGACGCTCATCCAGACCGCCCGCGCGCTGGCCTACGTGCACGAGCGCGGCCTCATCCACCGCGACGTGTCGCCGGGGAACCTGCTCATCCGCCCGGACGGCGTGGTGAAGCTGACCGACTTTGGTCTGGTCTCCGAGGTCGACAGCGGCCTGACCACCGACGGCGAGATCCTAGGCACCCTGGCCCACACCGCGCCCGAGCAGCTATCCGGCCAGCCGATCGACGGCCGGGCCGACCTCTACGCGCTGGGCACGGTGCTCTACCAGGCGCTCACCGGCCGCAAGCCGTTCCTGGCGCACACCGTCCAGGGCTGGATTGAGAAGCACCTGCGCGAGCGCCCCCGCCCGCCCCACGAGCTGGAGCCGCTGGTCCCGGACCTGCTCGACCGCGTGTGCATGCGCCTGCTGGAGAAGGACCCGAACCTGCGCTTTGCGTCGGCCGCGCACCTGCTGTTCGTGCTGGACGACAAGGAGCCGCTGGAGGCCCGCGACCGCTGGCCGCCGCGCTCGGTCGGCCGCCGCGACGTGAAGGCGTGGGCGCGATCGGTGGTGGAGGACGTGGCGGCCGGGCGCAAGGGCGCGGCGCTGCTGATGCTGGGCGCGGCGGGCGCGGGCAAGACCCGCCTGCTCGACCACGTCGAGCGCGTCACCCGTCGTCGCGGCGTCACCGTGGCGCGCGGGCGCTGTCAGCTGCACGACCGCCCGTTCGGCGCGTTCACGACCATCTTCGAGACCCTGCGCGGCGAAGACGCGCCCGACATCCTGATCCGCGCGTTCGGCCCGCCCGACGGCGCCCCGGCCGAGCGGTACCCGGTGGTCGCGGCCATGCGCACGCTCATCGAGAAGGCAGCACCCTGCGTGATCCTGCTCGACCAGGTGGAGCGCGCCGACGCCGCCACCCGCGAGCTGCTCGACTACCTGGTGCGCAACACCCTGGAGCTGGCCGATCTGCCCGTGGCGTTCGTGCTCGCCGGGGAGACGTCCGAGGGCAACCCCGCGCCGCTGCCTTCGCTGGGCGCGGCCCAACGGCACGTGCTCCCGCCGCTCACCCCGTCCGAGGTCGAGGAGCTGGTCCTCACCTTCCTGCCCGACGACGCCGCCAGCACCGCGCTCGCCAAGCGGCTGCACACCGAGACGCACGGGTCGCCTGCCTACCTGGCCGACATGCTCCGCGGCCTGTCCGACGAAGGACTCATGGTCCGCGAGCGCGACCGCTGGCGCCTGACGCTGGACGCCGCGGACATTGAGCACACCGCGCTGCCCCTGCCCGCGTCGCTGCGCGCCGTGCTCGCCGCGCGCCTGGAGCCGATCCACGAGGACGCCCGCGAGATCGGCCGCGTGCTGGCGATCGCCCGCTCCAGCCTGGACCTGGACACCGTGGTGGAGTCGGCGCCGTTCCTCGAGGCGCGCGTGATGGACGCGCTCGACGAGCTGGTCGACGCAGGCATCGTGATCGAGCGCCGCCTGGGCGACCTGGAGCGCTTCGAGCTGTCGCACGCGCGCTACCGCGACGTGCTGCTCGACGACCTGGAGCCCGAGGACCGCCGCCGTCGCCACCAGGTGCTGGGTGAGATCATCGAGCGCCGCACCCGCCACCAGCCGCACGAGGCGGTCGAGCGGCTCGCCTGGCACTTCGAGCAGGCGGGGCTGCCTCCCAAGGCCTACGCGTATCTGGCGCAGACCGGCTGGAAGCACATCCGCCGCGGCCTGCACGAAGAGGGCCTGATCTACCTGGATCGCGCCCTGCTCGCCGAGCCCGCGGCCCGGCCTTTCCTCATGCTCGCCGAGGCCGATCAGAAGCTGGCCGAGACGCGCATTGCCCGCGCGCGCTGCCTGTACCACCTGGGTCGCTGGGACGAGGCGCTGGCGGAGTCCATGGCCGCGGCGCGGCTCGCCACCACCCTGCGCGACAACCGCCTGATCGCCAAGGCCGAGACCCGCGTCGGCGGCATCCTGCGCACGCAGTCCCGCCCGCGTGAGGCGCGCGCCCACCTGGAGACCGCCCTGCGCGCCGCCGAGGAGGCGCGCGACGTGTCGCTGCTCCCCCGCGCGCTCTACCACCTGGGCGCGATCGCCTGGGGCGACGGCTCGCTGGAAGAGGCGGAGCGCTGCTGGAACCGCGCGCTTGAGGTCTCGCGGCAGGTGGGCGACGGCCGCGGCGAAGGCATGGCCTACAACGGTTTGGGCATCCTCGACATGTGCCGGGGTCGCCCGAACGAGGCGCGCGCGCTGCTGGAGCGGTCGGCCGAGATCTTCCGCACCGCCGGCGTGCTCGACTACCTCGCGGTCGCGCGTGTGAACCTCATCGAGCTGTCGCTGTGTACGGGCGCGCTGCGTCGCGCCCTGCAGCTGGCGGAGACCACGCTCGCCGAGGCGCGCGAGCTGGGCCACCCGCTGGGTCAGAGCCTAGGTCTGACGTGGCGCGCGCGCGTGCTGCTGGCGCTGGGTCGCACGGACGAGGCGCGACGCCACGCGATGGAGGCGCTGCGCATCGCCGCGGAGATCGGCACGGTCGACGAGCAGGTCGCGTCGATGGAGACGCTGATCGAGGCCATGCTCGAGATGGACATGGCGGCCGCCACGCTCCCTCGCTTCGACGCGCTGGAGTCGCTGCTCGCGCACGGCGACAGCGAAGGCCTGGGCGCGCAGGTGGCGGCGCTCCACGCGATCGCGCTCGTCGACACCGGTGACCCCGCGCGCGCGGCCCTTGTGCTCGACGCCGCCCGACAAGCGCCCACATTCCCACACGTCGCCGTGCGCTCGGAGCTCGCGCTGGCTCGCGCCGCCATGCGCCTGGGTCGCACCGAGCAAGCGCGCGGGCTGCTCACCGATGCGCTCACCACCGCCGAGCGCATCGGCTACCGCTGGTTCGCCCTGCAAGCGCATCACGAGCTCGCTGAGACCGCGCAGGACGAGACCACGCGCGCCTTCCACGCCGGCCGCGCACGCACGCTGGCCAAAGGCATCGCCGGGTCGCTCGCGCGGGAAGACAGCGAGGCGTTCCTGACCAGGAAGTGGGGCGGGGCGCAGGCGCCTACATGAACGGCCCCGACGACATGCTGTTCGCCGACGGACCGCGCCCCGGAGCGCGCGTCGGCCCCTACCTGCTTCGTCGTCGCCTCGGCGTGGGCGGCCACGCGAGCGTGTGGCAGGCCGTGTCAGACGACGGCGCGGTCGTCGCGCTCAAGATCTTGGACGCCGCGTACGTCGGTGAGGACACGGTGCGTCGCTTCGAGCGCGAGCGCACCGCGCTGGAGGCGCTCGATCACGAGAACATCGTGCGCGTGCTCGGCGGCGGCACCAGCGGCGCGGTCGCGTGGCTCGCGCTGGAATTCGTCGAGGGCGACGACCTGGACGCGGTGATCCGACGCTGGACGGCCAACCCGGACCCCGCGCGCTTCGTCGAGGTCGAGCGCATCTTCCGCGCGGCCTGCGCGGCGCTGCAGCACCTGCACGACCGCGGGTTCGTGCACCGCGACGTGAAGCCCGCGAACATCCTCATCGCGCGCGACGGCTCGGTGAAGCTGTCGGACTTTGGCGTGGTGGTCACGGGCGAGGTCAGCCGCATCACGATGACCGGACGCCTGGTCGGCACCATCGCGTTCATGGCGCCCGAGCAGATCTCCGAGGAGTCGGTGGACGCGCGCGCGGACCTCTACGGCCTGGGCGCGGTGCTCTACACCATGCTCACGCTCCAGCGCCCGATCGAGGCCGACAGCGTGGCGGGCTACCTGGCGCGCCACCTCACCGCCGTGCCCACGCCGCCGCACGAGGTGGACGCCGACGTGCCGACCCACCTGGAGCGCGTGTGCGTGCGCTTGCTGGAGAAGGACCCGGCCCGCCGCTACGCGTCCGCCGCCGCCGCCGCCGCCGCGCTCGACCACGAGGACCGCGCCCAGGCGCCGGTGCACGGCCGCGAAGAGGTGATCGCCCAGTGGCGCGCGCGCCTGACCGCGTGGCGCAACGGCGACGGCGGGATGTTCCTGCTCGAAGGGCCCGCGGGATCAGGCCGCTCGACGCTGCTTCGGCACCTGGAGCTGCTCGCGCGTGAGTCCGGCCTGACCATCGCCGACCCCGCCCACGACGAGCGCGTCAGCGACCTGCACGTGGTCGACGATCTGGAGCGTGTGAGCGGCGCCACCAAGCGGCGCGTGATGGACGCGCTCCGCCACGGCAAGCTGGTGCTGGCGTCGTCCGCACCCGCCCGCGAGCCCGACTTTGGCAGCGTGGAGATCGACCGCGTGGAGCTGGGGCCGCTCGGCCGTCGCGCGGCGATCCGCCTGCTCCGCGAGTCGGGCGTGCCCACCGCGATCGCCACCGCGCTCGCCGCCCGGCTGGTCGACGACGCCGCGCAGCCCGGCGCGCTCCAAGACCAGCTCACGGCGCTCGTGCGCGCGGGCTGGTTGTTCGTCGACGGGGGCGCGCTCAAGACCACACGCCCCCTCACCGACTTCCGTGACGCAGACCTGCCCGTGTCCGACGCGCTGCGGGCGTCGCTCGTCGGCCGCCTGAGCATGTTGGACGAGGACGCGCGAGAGCTGCTGGAGCTGCTCGTGCTGCGCGGCCGGTCCACGAGCGCGACGCTGCTGGCGCGCGCCGCGTCCTCCCCACCGCGCGTGCCGATCGCCGTCGATCGCCTGATCGCCGCGGGCTGGATCCAGGCGGAGCCGGGCGACGAGGACCTTGCCCTTCGTCTGGCCAACGCGTCCTCGGGCGCGCTGGTCCGCGACAGCATGCCGGTCGAGCGCGCCCGCGAGCGTCACCTCGCGCTGGCGAACGCGCTGGGTCGACGCCGCCGACGCACCTCCACCGAGACCGCCGAGCACCTAGCGGCGGGCGGTCGGTCCGAGGACGCCGCGCCGCTCTTCCTGGCCGCCGCGCGCGCGCACATGGAGGAGTCGCAGTCCGAAGAGGCGCTCCGCGCCGCCGACCTGGGCGTCCGCACCCTGGTGGCAGCGACCGAGATCTTGCCCGGCGCTGAGATCGAGCGCCTGCGCCGCGGCCTGCAGTCCATCCGCGGGAACGCGCTGCTGCTGCTCGGCCGCTGGCCGGAGGCCGTGCCTGCCCTGGAGCACGCGCTGGAGATCGCCCGCCTTCAGGGCGACCCGGCGACGATCGCGCGCAGCGCGTCGGCCTTTGGTCGCGCGCTGTACCGCCTGGGGCGCTTCGAGCGCGCCGCCCCCGTGCTGGAAGAGGCCCTGCTGCACGCCACCGACGAGGCGGTCGCCGCCACGGCGCGCCGCGCGCTGGCCGACATCCACCTGCAGAAGGGCCACCTGGACGTCGCGATGTCCTTGCTGCGTGAGGCGCTGGAGACGGCGACGGACCGCGGCTCCCGCGACGGCGAGGCGCGCGCGCGGCGTGGCATCGCGCACGTGCTGGGGCTGGAGGGTCGCTACAGCGAGGCCGCGGGTCAGCTGGAGCAGGCCGACGAGCTCCTGGTTCCCGACGGCGACCCGAACGTGCGCATCGGCGTGCTGATCCGCACGATCGAGCTCGACCTGGCCGGCGGTCGCTACGCGTTCGCGCTGCAGCGGTCCGACCAGCTGGTCGACCTGCTGCACGCCCAGCACCGCACCGATCGCCTGCCGGAGGCGCTCGCGGGCACGGCGGTGGTCAACCGCATCTTGGGCCGCACCGCGGAGGCCGTCACGCTCGCGCGCCGCGCGCTGCTGCTGGCCCGCGGCCAGCCCGGCCGCTCTTGGTCCGGCGTGGTACGCGCGGTGCGCGTGATCGACGCCGCCGACGCCGCGCGCGCCGAGGACGTCGCGCTGCTCCGCGCGCTGATGACCGACCGGTCCGAGGTCTACGGCCCCGCGGGGCTCGCGCACGCGCTGGCCGCCCGCGTGCTCGCGCGGACCGACGCCGACGCCGCGCGCGTGGAGATCGCCGCCGCCAAGGCCGTGCCTCCCGCGCGGTGGAGCCTGTCGCAGATCCAGCGTCTGGCGGACCTGGCGGTCGCCTACGTCCGGCTGGACGACCTGCCCGCCGCCCGCGACGCCGTCGCCGAGATCGACGCCTTGATGCCGAGCGGCCGCTGTGACGGGATCTTGCTCGACGTCGCCCTGCTGCGCGCGTCGATCGACGGCGCCCCGTCCGGAGACGCGCTGGCGGGGGCCACGCGCATCCGCGACAGCCTCCCGCCGCGCCTGCGCGAAGGGTTTGTCCGCAGGCCCGAGATCGACCAGCTCCGCCTTCCGGACGATCCCGGGGCGATCCGTTAAGTGGGGGCCTCCCAGGTCTCGAGGAGCGGCTGATGTCTGGCGCGCCGTCCGATCCCGACGACACCACCCAGCCGCTGGACGCCGACGTCATCCAGTCGGACCCGGGCGAGACCGAGCCGTTGGTGTTCGGCGGGCGCGAGCTGCGCCCCGGGGAGCGCATCGGCGCCTACGTGTTCGAGCGGGAGCTGGGCAGCGGCGGCATGGCGCGCGTGCTGTTGGCCAAGACGCCCGAGGGCCGCCGGATCGCGCTGAAGGTCCTGCGCGCCAACCGCCTGGAGACCGGCCTCGGCCGGTTCCGCCGGGAGTTCCACGCCCTGTCGCGCATCGACCACCCGAACGTGGTCCACGTCGAGGCCTACGGCGACCTGCACGGCCACCCGTACATCGCCATGGAGTTCGTCGACGGGCCGGATCTCCACCGCGTCGTGCGGGACTTCAAGAACATCGACGACGTCCGCCGCTACGCCCGCGTCCGCGAGATCCTGATCGACATCTGCCGCGCGCTGGCCGCCGTGCACCGCCGCGGGCTGGTCCACCGCGACCTCAAGCCCAGCAACGTGCTGCTCACCCGCCGCGGCACGGCCAAGCTCACCGACTTTGGCATCGTGAAGGACCTGGAGTCCGGCGCCAGCGCCGAGCTGTCCACCACGCTGGTGGGCACCTGGGCCTACACCTCGCCCGAGCACATCTGCGGCCTGCCGATCGACCACCGCTCGGATCTGTACAGCCTGGGCGTGATCTTGTTCGCCATGCTGACGGGCAAGCGGCCCTTCGCGGCTGAGGGCATGTCTGGGTACCTGGTCGCCCACCGCGACAAGATCCCGCCGCGCGCGTCGCGTGTGCGCCCCAGCGTGCCGCACGAGCTCGACGAGATCTGCGCGCGCCTGCTGGAGAAGGCCCCGCGCGACCGCTTCCAGTCGGCCAACGAGATCTTGTTCCGCCTGGAGGCGGACGACCCGCACGACAACACCGCCGACCACGGCGGGTGGGAGCCGCCGCTCACCGGCCACCGCGACGCGCTCGCGCTGGTCGAGGAGTCGGTGGCGGGCCTGACCGCGGGCCGCGGCGGCGTGGTGCGTGTGTTCGGCGACGACGGCAGCGGCAAGTCGCGCGTGATGGCCGCGGCGATCACGCGCGCGCGCGCGCTGGGCCTGCCCGTGCACCGCTACGCGTTCCCCGAGGAGGGCCCCGCCTACGGCATCGCGCTCGCGTTCGCCAAAGACCTGGCGCGTGACCTGCCCGAGGCCGAGGCGCTGGAGATCAACCGCCTCGCCACCGCGTGGTCTGAGGGCGGCGCGCTGCGCGGCGACACCCGCTACGCGCTGTACGACGTGCTCAAGCGCGCGCTCTCCAAGCTGTTGGAAGACCACCCGCGCGTGCTGCTGCTCGACGACGCGCACGCCGCGTCGCCGCACGAGGCGGACCTGTTCCGCTACCTGGTGCGTCACCTGATCGGCGCGGCACAGCTGCCACTCCTGCTGATCTTGGCCGGTCGCAAGGCGGGCGAGGCGTCGAACGTCGCATGGACGATCGCCGAGACCACGCGCGACGTCACGCTCAACCCGCTCACGCAGGCTGACGTGGTGGTGATCGTCGAGTCGCTGCTGGGTCCGTCGCGCGCCACGGTGAAGGTCGCCGAACGACTGCACGCCGAGTCGAACGGCAACCCGTACTTCGTGTCGGAATTCCTGCGCTCGCTGATGGGCCAGGGCCTGCTCAGCCGCCGCGACAACGGCTGGGTCCTGATGGTCGACCCGAACGACCTGGCCGAGGGCCGCCTGGAGATCCCGCCCGGGATCCGCCAGATGCTGCGCTCGCGCTTGGACCGCGTCACGCCCCAGGGCCGCACGGTGCTCGACGCGCTCGCGGTCGCGGGCCGCCCCACCACCTTCGACGCGCTGCTGTTCGCGGTCGAGTTGGAGGAGGAGAGCCTGCTGCAGCGGCTGGACGCGCTGATCGACACGGGCTTGGTGCGTGAGAGCCGCCGCACCGACGACGTGACGTATGAGATCGTGCACGCCAAGCTGGGCGACCTGCTGCGACTCGACCTGGCGCCGCAGCGCACGGTCATGTTGCACCGTCGCCTGGCCGAGGCGCTGGAGGAGTCGGGCGCGCAAGACCCGGCCACGCTGGAGCTGATCGGCGAGCACTTCCGCCACGCGGACCAGCCCGCCCGCGCCTACGATCACCTGGTCGTCGCGGCGCGTCGGTTGGTCGAGCGCTCCATGCCCGAGGAGGCGTCCAAGCTGGCACGCCACGCCACCAGCATGGAGTCTTCCGCACGCGGGATGCTCGACGCCAAGCGCTTCACCGCGCTCAAGCTCGACCTGCTGCGCGTGACCGGCGCCACCCAGGAGAACCGCGGCGAGTGGACCGGCGCTGCCGCCACCTGGAAGGAGATGCTGCAGATCGCCGACGACGCGTCCGACGATCGCGCGGGCTGCGACGCGCGCATCGAGCTGGCCGTCACGCTGCGCCGCCTGAGCGAGTCCGACCGCGCGCTCACGTTCGCGCAGGAGGCGCTGGTGCTCGCGCGGCACCTGCACTACCGCAAGGGCGTGGCCGAGGCGCTGCTCGCGCTCGCCGCGCTCGCCTGGGACGACGGCGACATCGAGCAGTGTGAGTCGCTCGCCGACGAGGGCCTGCTCACCACGCAGGGCCCCGCGCTGGCCAACGAGCGCGCGCAGCTGCTGATGGTGCGCTCGTCCGCCCAGGGCATGCGCGGACAGCTCACCACCGCCGTGCACGGCCTGGGTGAGGCCGAGCAGATCTTCACCGACCTGCGCATGAAGACCCTGCACGTGCTCGCGCTCGCCAACCTGTCCGAGCTGCACGCGTGGCACGGCGAGGCCGAGGAGGCCTACCGCCGCGCGAACGACGCCGTCCGCACCGCGACCGACCTGGGCTACGCGCTCGGCCGCGTGGCGGGCCTGCGCGCACGGGGTGCTGCGGGCCTGGACCTGGGCCGCTACCTGCCCGCGCAGGACGACCTTCTGGAGGGCCTGCGGATCGCGCAGAGCCTGGGCCTGCAGGGCGAGGTGCTGTCGTGCAGCGTGGCGCTCACCCGCCTGTGCCTGGACCGCTCCGATCTGGCGGGCGCCGCCCAGCATGGCGCCCGCGGCCTGGAGGCGGCCACCGCTCGCGACCCGGAGCACTACCTGCCGCTGCTGCGCGCCCTGCTCGCCCGCGCGTTCGCCCGCTCGCGCACCGAGATGGCCGTGTCGCTGCTGCACGCGGTGGAGGACTCGCTCGGGTCGCTCCACACGCCGCGCCGCCTGCAGGTGCTGCTCGCGCTCGCCTGGGGCTGGCTCGCCGTGGGCGACAAGGCCCGCGCCACCGACCACGCCCAAGAGCTGCTCCGCACCCCCGCCGCGCGCGCGTTCCGCATGCTGTCGCTCGAAGCGCGCGCGCTGCTCGCGTCCACCACCGCGGGTGAGGAGGCGCGTCGCCACAAGCGCATCGGCGCGGAGCTCGCCAAGGATTTCGTGGAGAGCCTGCCGGTCACCACGAGCGATGAAGTGAGGAAGCGGGCGATCTTCCGGTACTTGGAGTGAGCGATCGGGCGACCGCCGCGACTTCAGTTGGACCAACGCCTCCTCGCTTCCTCCCTGCCTTCACCCCGCGCGTGCGAGAAGGCTGGCGAGGTTTGCCATGCGAAGCACGCACGCTACAATGCGCGAAATGAACCAGCCGCCCGCCACCTATGACGACCTGCTCGCCGCCCCCGACGGCGTGCGCGCGGAGCTGATCGACGGCGAGCTGTTCCTCCAGGCCGCGCCGTCCACGCTCCACCAGCGCATCGCGCTCAAGCTCGCCGTCGACCTCGGTCATCGCTTTGACGGGCCAAGCTCAGACGCGCCCACGCGACCCGGCGGCTGGGCGCTGATCGCGGGGCCGGAGCTGTGGCTGGGCGCGCCACTGCCGCAGAGCCTCGTGCTCTGCCCGGACCTCGCGGGCTGGCGCGAGGCGCGCTTCCCGGTCGAACACGCCGACCATGGGATCCAGGTGGTGCCGGACTGGGTGTGCGAGATCCTGTCCCCTTCCACCCAGCGCTTCGACCGCCTGCGCAAAGCCGACGCCTACGCGCGTGCGGCGGTGTCGTGGATGTGGCTCATCGACCCCGACGCCGGCATGGTCGAGGTCTACGCACAGAACGACGGCCTGTGGACCCGGGTCCGCGCCGCGGAGACCGGCGAGCGCGCCACGTTGCCGCCGTTTGGGGTCGAGCTCGATGTGGGCGCGTGGTGGCCGGGGCTGGTCGCAAAGGCTGACGGCGGCGCGGACCGCGCTCCGTAGTGGGACGACGTGGCGCGGGGCCTCACCGACGCGAACCTGGACCAAGGCCTCAGCACTTCCTCCCTGCCCGCACCCCGGGCGTGGGAGGAGGGGCGCGAGGTTTGCCATGCGAAGCACGCACGCTACAATGCGCGAAATGAACCAGCCGCCCGCCACCTATGACGATCTGCTCGCGGCGCCCGAGGGCGTCCGGGCGGAGTTGATCGACGGCGAGCTCTTCCTCCAGGCCCACCCGGCGTTCGACCACCAGTCGGTGCTGTTCCGCCTGTGCGGCAGCCTGGATCGCCGGTTCGCGGCGCCCACCACCGATGGGTCCGAGCCACCCACCGGCTGGGTGTTCGCGCCGGGCCCCGAGCTGTGGCTGGGTGGCGCGGAGCCCAAGTCGCTCGTTCTCGTGCCCGACGTGGCCGGGTGGCGCCGTGAACGCTTCGCGCGCTCACCGGGCAGCCACGGCGTCGTCGTCGCGCCGGACTGGGTCTGCGAGATCCTGTCGCCGTCCACGCAGCGCTACGACCGGCTCAAGAAGGCCGCCGCCTACGCGGGCGCGGGCGTCGACTGGTACTGGCTGATCGACCCGATCGCGCGCTTCGTGGAGGTGTTCGAGCGCCAGGACCGCGCCTACGTGCGCGTGGCCGCGGTCGCCGCTGAGGAGCGCGCGGCGCTGCAGCCGTTCGGAGGCGAGCCGGTCGCACTGCCGACGTGGTGGGCGGACCTGGGCTGAGGCGCGCTGACCTTTCTAGCGGCGCCTCGCCGACGCGGACTGCGCCTACCGACGCCGACGCCGCGCGACCAACGCCGCCAACCCCAGCGCACCCCACGCCGCGCCTGCGTCTGGGCCCACCGAGCAGGCGATCTTCGTCGGGTAGGCCGCGCCCACGTCGGGCGTGATCGGCGCGTCGCGCTGGGGAAGCACGAGCGACCCTCGGGGCGTCTCGTCCACCGAGTAGTCCGGCAAGGAGGCGCCGCCGCCGGTCGACGGCTGGTCCGCCGTGGACAGGTCGACGTAGGTGGAGATCCAGTTGGCGTACAGGTCCGTGCGGGTGGAGCCCGCGCCGCCGTTCTTGCAGGCCGGCGTGACGATCACGTTCACCGCGACGAGCACGTAGTTGCCGTTGGCGTCCTTGGCGAGCGTGGCGCCGCCGGAGTCGCCCTGGCACAGGTTGGACGACGAGTCGGTGGCGGTCTCGTAGTACATCCCGGTGCGGCGGTCGTAGGTGGTCGAGCCGTTGAAGCCGAAGATCAGGTCGCCTTCGTAGCGGATGAGCGGGGACGTCTCGGACCGCTTGATGCCGCTGTCGTCGAGGTTGTCGTTGGTGATGCCGTAGCCGACCAGCGTCAGGTCCATGCCAATCCACGACGAGTCCACCTTGGTGGTGTTCACCGGCATGGTGGGCTCGTTGTTGATCGGCGTGACCAGCTGGATCAGCGCGATGTCGTAGCCAGCACCCGCGCCCGCCGATGGGTTGTACTTGGGGTGCTGGTGCCAATCGTACCACTCGGCGTGCTTGTCGAAGGGATCACCGGCGCCCACGCCGACGAACAGGTGCGCGCCTGAGTCCAGGTAGGGCTGCACGTCCGCGACGCAGTGCGCGGCGGTGATCACCCAGTCCGGGTGGATCAACGTGCCCGAGCAGAAGGTGCCGCCCGCGACCGAGTTGCCGTTGGCGTAGCCGATGTAGAGCGACACGACCTCGCGCAGCTTGGTGCCGCCCACCTTGGTGCCGCCCCACACGCCCTGCGGATCGACGTCGTCCGGCAGCGTGGGGAGCGCGGGGAGCGCGTCGGCGCCGGCGTCGAGCGCACCGAGCGCGCCCAGATCGTCGGCGTGCGATGTCGAGAGCCAAAGCAGGGCGAGCAGGGTGTGGGTCACGAGATCCTCATCCAGTCCACGTCAGGCCAGGACCACGGCGAGCAGGAAGGCCAGCGAAATGTAGCCGTTCAAATCGAAGAACGCTTTGTCGATCCGCGACAGGTCGTTCGGGCGCACGATCCAGTGCTCGTAGACCAGCACCGCGGTGATGGCCGCCACACCGACCCCGTAGGGCCAGGTGAGCGCCACCGCCGTCGGCAGCGCAGCCAGGCAGCCGACCGTCACCACATGCAGCAGCGCCGAGACGATGAGCGCGCCGCGGTTGCCGAGCACCGCGGGGATGCTGCGCAGGCCGACCGAGCGGTCGAACTCCGCGTCCTGACACGAGTACAGGATGTCGAAGCCCGCGACCCAGGTGGCGACCGCGACGGAGAGCAGCAGGCTGATGACGCTGGCCGTGCCGGTGAGCGCGATCCAGACCGCCGTCGGCGCGATGCCGAGCGCGACGCCCAACACGACGTGGCAGAGCGCCGTGAAGCGCTTGGTCAGCGAGTAGCCCCACACCACGGCGATCGCGACGGGCGACAGCAGCAGCGTGGCGTGCCCGAGCAGCGCCGAGAAGCCCACGAACAGGGCCGCGCTGCCGAGCGTGAAGGCCCAGGCCGCGCCCACGCCGATCTCGCCGGCGGGGATCTCGCGGTTGGCGGTGCGCGGGTTGGCGGCGTCGTAGCGCCGGTCGACCAGGCGGTTGAAGCCCATGGCGCTGGAGCGGGCCGTCACCATGCACAGCACGATCAGCCCGACCTGCGTGGGCGTCACCGTCACCTGACGCGACGCCAGCACCGCCGCCGCCAGCGCGAACGGCAGCGCGAAGATGGAGTGCGACAGCTTGATCATCCGAGAGTAGACGACGAGGGCGCTCATGCTAGGTTCCAGGACACTTTTCGACGGTTTGTTTTTGGACCGTCGGAACGATCCGGGTGCCGTGCCACAACGGTGCCACAACGGGCGTCTCAGAGGAGGTCGGGGTCATGGACAGGGTCAGCTTCACGGAGAGGAAGAACGGCACGTACCGCGTCCGCTGGCGCGAGGAGAACGGCAAGGAGGGTAACCGAACAGTCTGGGCAGAGCGCGGTAAGGTCGTCAAGACGCTGCTCGAGGCAACCCACCTCCAGTCCGACGTCCTGCGGGCGCTCGAGACGCGTGGGTACTACGAAGCTCCACCGCGGGTCGCGCCCGCCCGACCCCGGAAGGTCGCGGACGGTCTGACGAATCCTGAGGACGCGGCCGCATCGTACCTGCGAGAGCTGCTCGTGAACGGAGACTCGCCGAACTCCATCAAGCGCTGGGGCTACGCCCTGAAGAGTTGCTTCAGGATGCTCCGCGAGGTCGCTGGTGTTCCCGCCGACCAAGTCTTCCCCGTGGAACGTCTCAACAGGGAGATCATCACGCAAGCTCGCGTCGGGTGGGAAGCAAACGGCATCGCGCCGCGCACCATCCATCTCAACACGACGCGCTTGCTCGATCTCTGGGCGTGGATGCACGAAGATCCGACCAAGTGGCCGGGCGTGCCGCAACCGCCCACCAGGAGAAAGGGCCTGACGAGGAAGTTGCCCCCTGCCATGCCCTCGGCCGCCCCCACCGTCGCCGAGATGGATGCGGTGCTCCGTGAGCTGGCGAAGGACTGGCGCCGACGCGTGCCGCTCCACATCTGCATCGTCGCTAGGTTCACCGGTCTGCGGGTCAGCCAGATCCTGAAGCTGAGGCGCGGCGACCTCGACATCGAGGCGCGCACCCTCCGTGTTCAGACCGGCAAGTCGGCTCGAGAGAAGCTCGGGCGCGTGATGCCGGTGTCGCAGCACCTCATCGACGCGCTTTGCCCCGTGCTCGACCGTACCCATGATCAGTGGCTTGTCCGACAAGTACGGGCCGGGGGCGACTCGGCTAGCCCGGCGAACATCCCGTACTCGGGTGTGAAGATCGCCTGGCAGACGGCTTGCGCGGACGGGCTGGTTCGCCAGGAGGTTCTGGAGCCAGAAACGCGCCGCAAGCAGCGCCCGTTCCATGCCTTCCGCGCCGGCTTCATGGCCGCGCTGGAGAACCTCGGCACCGCGACGTCTGACATCCAGCGCCTGGTCGGCCACGCAGCGAGCACCAGCGCCCGACACTACGTCGACGACAAGTCGGTTGCAGGCAACCTGCACAAGGCAGTCGACGCGATCCCGCCGATCGACTGGGAAGGTCCTTCGACCACCAACATCACTGACGCTTCGAGAGCTGCTTGAGCATGTCGTCCAGCGCCTGTCCCGGGGCACCTGGGCGGCGCTCACGACGCGACGGTCGCGCAGCGCGCGGCGCTGGCAGAACCGGCTGCGCGGCAGCCCGAGCACGGGGAGAATGCACCACCTGCCACCAGAGCTCAAGGTGCGCGCGCGATCTCCACTCCATGCGCGCGCGCTTGTCCGTGCCCCAGCGAATCGGACGGGACTCAGGCGGGAGGGTCG
>CAIOSP010000180.1 GCA_903861005.1 uncultured Pseudomonadota bacterium | reverse complement strand
TCCCCGGCGATCACACCCTCCATGCGCTCAGCACTCGAGGTGCTGGACCTGGAGCGGCTGGACGTGATCGTGCCCGGCCGCGACGTGTACCCGCTCGCGTCGCGGGTGCGGGCGGTGGGCCTGGCGGCGATCGGGACGGCGTTGCCGCCCCTGTGACAGGCCCCGGCGTCAGCCGACTCTGTGGCCGAACGACGCTTCCCTGGCGACAAGATGCGCCCACGCGCCAGTCGACGAGCGCGAGGTCGACGCGTTCCGCGCTGCGTGGGCCGCGCGGGTGGTCGCCATGGCCGACGCGCGCGGGCGGCGCGCCTGTCGACCGGACAGTCCGCACGGAGTACCGTCGCACCCAAGCGGAGCGACTATGATCGATTGGACCCAAAGCTGGCGCGGTTCACGACGTAGGACGCTTGTCCTCGCGCTGACGTGGTCGGTCGCCTGCGCGCCCCCCGACGAGGCATCCGACGACTCCGACACGCCGGACACGCCGCCGGCGATGGCATCCTGGCTGGCGACGTTCTTCCCGGCGACGCGCAGCTGCCGCGTGGACCTGTACGATGGCGAGACGCTCGCCACGGGCACCTGGACCTTCTACGACGCCGACGGGTGGCCACTCGTGCACCTGTACGCGTACGGCGGCGCGACCACGTCGGGCGCCATCGCGCCGAGCGCGATCGACGATCCGGATCTGTACGTGGCGCTGACGAGCCACGTGTGGAATGCCGACCACTCCAAGATGGTGAGCCACCAGTACGTGTCCGACCGCGGCGAGCTGACCTCCGACGACGCAGATGGCGGCGTGACCCGCTTGGACGACCACGAGCGCGCGATCAGCTGGACGCGCGGCGACACGGTTGAGCGCACCGAGTTCGACGCGCAGGGGCGCAAGACAGCGTGGGGGTCCGGGGAGTCCTCGTACGTCTACGACAGCACGGGCCCTATCCAGACGCTCGATCGTGCCTTCACGTGCGAGGCCACGTTCCCCGGCACGGGCAGTCGGGCGCTCTGCGCGGGCTTGGACACGCGGTGCGACTACCCCGACGACGGCGGCGACCCCGTGTGCGTGGACGGCGACTTCTCGCGCGAGGTGCTGACCACCTACGACGCCGAGGGCTACATCGACGCGACCCACACGACTGACGTCGGGCTGCCGCTCGGTCCCGACGCGGGCGTCGAGCCCGTCACGGACACCTACGGCGACACCTACGAGTGGACCCACGGCCACAACGTCGTGCGGGAGCGCTCCGACGACACGACGTGGGTACAGTCGGTGTTCACGTCCGCCGAGCGCGCGCGCGCCTACTACGACACCATTGAGCCGACGTACCGTGAGCAGGACGGCCTCGAGCTTCAGTTCTGGAGCTTCGACTGGTCGCGCACCGTGCTCACCGGCGAGGACTGTGATCTGGCGCAGGCGCCGGCGCTGCCGGACGTGATGCTCTCGGCGATCGCGCGGTGAGCGGTCCGACGCCGCCGCGCGACCTCAGCGCAAGATCCGTCGCGTCTCCCGGTCCAGCACGCGCTCCGACAGCGCGCCCGATCCTACCGACACGACGCGACCCTCCTTCGAGATCCACACCGTCGACGGGAC
>CAIOSP010000179.1 GCA_903861005.1 uncultured Pseudomonadota bacterium | reverse complement strand
GCGCGCGGGCTTGCCCCGCAGCACCGGTGGGAAGACCTCGCCGGTTCGCCGGTACAAGCGCCAGATCCGGTTCACGGTGGCCCGACCCACGGAGAACTGCTCAGCGACGGACTCGTAGGTCGTGTTGGGCCGCTTCATGGCCTCGACGATCCGCTCCCGAAGGTCGCGGCTGTAGGGCACCGACATGACGATCACCTCCCGATGTCGAGAGAAGATCAGAAACGGGATCCGAGGTCAAGGACGGATCAGGCTGCGGGCGCGGCGCTATCATGCGCCGTATCCCTGTCGCCCCCGTCCTCCTCTTGACGCTCACCGCGTACCTCGCGGGCTGCCCGCAGTCCGACGACGTGGCAGGCGACACCGACGTCGCGGGCGACACCGACGTCGCGGACGACACCGACCAGGTCGCCGACACCGACGTCGCGGGCGACACGGACCTGGGTGACACGGACGACACCGACGTGGCCGTCGTCATCGACCTGGACAACGATGGGATCCCCGCCGCGGACGACTGCGACGACACCAACTCGGACCTCGGGGGCCCGGAGGTGCCGTACGACGGCTTCGACAACGACTGTACGCCGTCCACCCCCGACGACGATCTCGACGACGACGGCTTGCTGCTGGCCGACGACTGCGACGATGAGAACGCGCTGATCGGTCGAACCGAGGTCGTGTACGACGGCCTGGACAACGACTGCGACCCGATCACCCTCGACGACGATCTGGACGGGGACGGGTTCGTCCTCGCCGACGACTGTGACGACGAAGACGACACGATGGGTGGCCCGGAGGTGGTCGGCGATGGGGTCGACAACGATTGCGACGGGGCGATCGACTGCGCGGACCCAAGCGTGCCGCAGGGCAACCTGGTGGGCGACCTGGACGCGTCCGGTCTCCCGACGTTCTGCGATGTCGACGCGTGCCGGTCGATCACAGGCAACCTGCTGCTCGACAACTACGGCGGCGCCAATCTGGCCGACCTGTCCTGCCTGACCGCGGTGAGCGGGGACGTGACGATCTCGAACAGCCCGTCGCTGACGTCGCTACGTGGCCTGGAGAAGCTCGATCACGTGGGCGGCAGCATGGTGCTCCAGGATGACATCCACCTGGCTTCCCTGGACGCGCTGGAGAGCCTGACTCACGTCGACGGTTCGTCGTTGGAGCTCAAGGGGCTGCTGGCCCTGGTGGACCTGCGCGGCCTCCACCGCGCGACGGCGGTCGGCTACCTCTTCAACGTGCAGGGCTGCGACGCGCTGACGTCGCTGGATGGACTCGACAGCCTGCTGAGCCAGAACATCGTGCGTATCGCGGACAACGATCGCCTCACGTCGGTGGCAGGCTTCGACGTGCTGACCTCGGTCGCGTCGCTGTACTTCTACAACAATGACGCCCTGCAGACCCTCGACGGTTTCCCGCCGCTGACGCAGCTGTACAACCTGACCGTCTCCGAGAACGACAGCCTCACGAACATCACCGCGCTGAACACCGTGACGAGCGTGAGCGGCAACGTGCGTATCGCCAACAATGTGCTGCTCACCGACGCGGTGGCGCAGGCCCTGGTGGACGGGATCGGGAGCATCGGCGGGACCGTGACGGTGTCCGGGAACCAGTGAGCCCGGGGCCCGAGGTGTCCTGACCCATGCGCGGGTCGGCGCGGAGGGTGCGTCAGGTCCTTCCGACCGGGTGGCGCTGGTGCTGGCGGCGCGACTTTTGGGTACACGGACGGCCTAGCGGAGACGATGGCGCCGCCCATCGAGCGTGCCGCCCGCATTGCGCCCCGATCGACCGATGTTAACGCCACTCACCGCACGGTTTCCGATGCGCAATGCACGCACCCGAGGGCACCGATTCCATGCCAATGCAGAACCTGTCTTCGGCCGCGCGAATCCTAACGGTCGGATCGCTGGTCGCTTCATGGATGGCTTGTAGCGCCAGCCCATCGACGGGAGCCGCGCCGGTGCAAGATCCGAACGAGACAACGGCACCCGCGCCGTCTCCGACGGCGGCGCTGCCAGAACCATCGTTGACCTCGGCTGGAGCCGTGACCAGCGTGTACACGGATCTCGGAGCGGAAGGTTGCAAGCCGACCGCGGAGAGCGAAAAGCGCGCCAAGGACTCTGACTACATGGGCGACGTGGAGGGCGGGGACTCGGAGTGCAAGAGCCTTCCGCCGTATCGGATCTTCATGTCGTACGCGGACATGCGCAGCAATCTCGCGGTGCAACTGCCGGGCAAGGAACCGGCGAGCATCCAGTCCTATCCGTTTGGCTCCGACGTTTCGGAGTCCGGGTTCCCTTACGTGAGCGGGAAGAAGCTCGAGTGGCGGGCAGAGACGGTGGGCGGGAAGACCCTGCCGTTTGCCCTGATCTATCGCGTCAAGAGCACCTCGCCGGACGGTAGCGCGGGCGCCGGCAAGGAACGGGAATACCTCCAGGTCGTCAAGGTCAGCGGCGCCGCCGCCTGCTTGATCGGATCTGTTCCCGCGACCGGGAACGCTTCCGCCAACGAACGCGCGCGCGAAGTGGCAGACACGACGGCGCGTTCGGCGACTTGTCCGAAGTAGCGCCGTCGCGGGGTATCGCTCCGATCTGGACCGCCACGGCGCAGTCCCGCGCGTCCCATCTGTACGCAGGCGCCGACTGACGTTCGGTGGCGTTGCCGGCTGCACGCAGACCGCGCCCACCCCCACGCCCCGCAACGCCCCCCCGCGCCCCCTCACAGCCCCGCACCCCGCCCCCACAACCTCCCGCGCGATCCCGCTCGACTTGCGCTAGAGTGCGCGCTCGGAGGTCCGGTCATGCGTGGGTACGTGGGTGTGGTGGTGGTGGCGATGTCGGGGTGCAGGGCGTCGCCTGAGGCCGAGAAGGTCTTCAGCGACCCGATCGTCGGCACGTTCGACCTGTTCGAGGCGGACGACACCGAGCTCGCGCCGATGATGCGTGACCTGGAGACGCAGATCTACGTGAACATGGAGGTCGACGCGAGCGACGTGCTCAAGCGCTCCGTCACGCCGGGCCCGCTCGCGGAAGAGGACGTGGCCAACCTCAAGGACCACCCGGACCGCGATCCGTCGGTCGCGCTGCCGATCGCCACCGCGTGGGCGTCGCCGTTCGACATCGACCAACACGCCACGCTGCCGGTGGTCGAGGACCAGACGCTCCTCGAGCCGACGTCGCCCGACCACTACAACCGCGAGTTCGTGGAGGGGAAGGACTGCTGGGTCGCCAACGACTGCGCCTGGCTCAAGACCTTCCAGGACCTGACCAAGGTGTACACGGGCAACATCGTCCCGCCGATCCCCTACGAGTTCTACAAGGACTTCCGCTGGGTGGACCTGAACATCGGCCTGGACGGCGCCACCGGGTCGCGCTGGGCCTACGTGGCGCGCAGCTACAACCCGGGCAGCTACGCGGACGAGAAGAGCGGCAAGAACACCATCTGGGCGTCGTACACGATCGAGCTGTGGTTCCCGCGTGACGGCGGCGGCTTCACCTGGGACAACGCACCGGACGGCGCCACGCCGCTGGGTGACGACGCGGGCGACTCCACCGGCGGCGGCACGCTGCGCTTCCTGTCGCTGTGGACCGAGACCGAGCTGACGCTGACCGACGACCCCAACATGATGGCCGGCACCATCCGCTGGGGCATGGACCAGAACTACAAGGCCCATGACGACTACCTGGAAGCGCAGGCCACGCCCTGATCTTCTCGGCGGATGACACCCCGGTCGAATAGACTGCGAACGTGGTGCGTCCAACCGGCCTTGGAGGTCGTCTTGCGCTTGGTAGCGGTGGTCCTGGGGCTCTTGGTGTCGTCGTCGGCGTGGGCCGGCGGCGGGTTTGGCTTCACCCTGGACGCGGCGGGCGCGCCGTCGGTGAAGCCGTGGTCGAACGAGTTCGACGCGCCGGGCAGCCTGATGTGCTTCGGCAACGTGGCCTGGGGCCGCGTGGGCGGGTCGCGCATTGGCGGCGAGACCAACATGTGCCTGGGCCGCCCCGGTGTCACCCAGGGCAACGTGGGCCTGCAGGCCGGGTCCTTCTACGACCTGGGCGACCACGGGCTCTACCTGTCGCCGTACGTGTCGCTCGGCCTGGGCGGGCAGACGGACACCACGCCGGCCACCGGGACGTACCGGTCCTTCTTTGTGTACGCCAAGCCGGTGCTGGCGTTCGGTCGCACGTTCAAGCACGTCGCGATTGAGACGGGCCTGTACGCGCAGGTGCCGGTCAACCTGATCCAGTGGGTGTCGGAGGGCCACGGCCACGGGCTGGTCACGCCGACGTTCGGCCTGCAGGCGGAGATCCTGTTCGGGCGCTTCAAGCCGCGAGTCTACGACGCGGCCCCCGTGCCCGACGAGCGGCCGCTGGCGATCCCCGGGCCGGACTCGCGCCCGCCGATGAACCCGCCGGTGGACGACGGCCCCGGCGATGACCGCCCGCTGGCCATCCCGGCCGACGAGCCGCCGCCGCTGCGCTAGCCGCGCCAGACGCGCCGGTCTGCGGCGACGCCGAGCGCGACGCGCGATCCTGGCCCCGCACGCGCCGTGTGCGTCGAGCGAGCCTACGGCGCCGCGTCCCCGCACCTGCCGTGCGCGTCGACCCACGCGGCGATCTCCGCGGGCGAGTCGTAGTTGTGCTGCTTCTCGGCGAGCACGTCGGGCGAGGCGTGCGCGTAGACCCAGGTGCGCATCTCGGTCAGGCCGTCGGCGCAGCCGCGCTCGAGCGCCATGGCGTCGGTCGCCCGCTCGTAGTCGGACAGGCCGGTGGACGTGAGCGGGTCCTGGGTGCCGTACCAGACGCCGAACTCCAGGTACTCGCGCACGGTCATGGTGCTGTAGTCGAGGACGTGGCCCAGCTCGTGGGCGAGCACGGCGGCGAGCGCTTCTGGCGAGGGCGGGTCGGTCAGCACGAGCGGGTCGACCTGGACGCGGTAGACGCGCGCCTCCGGGTGGGCGTCGTCGAGCGTGTCGCTGTCGATCACCGAGCGGAAGTAGGCCAGGTCGGGGATGGCGGTGACCTGCAAGGTGACGCCGTCCAGCTCGTAGTACGCGGCCACCTGCGTCTCGCGGAGCAGGGAGAGCAGGCCGGCCTCGTCGGTGACGGGCTCGGCGGGCAGCGTGATCGCGTCGCAGCGGCAGCGCACGTCCTCGGTGGGAGGAGGCGACACCAGCGGGGTGCAGGCCGTCAGGCCGACCAGGGTGAGCGCGCGCATGAGGCTCCGAACCGGCAGACGGGGTGTCGGTCCACGACGTGGAGCCGAGCGCCTCGCCGTTCAGGCCAGGCGCTCGGTCCTGTCGGATCACACGCCTTCGACGGTGACCTTGATCATCTGCACGGCCTTCCTGGGCGTGCCCTCGCGGGTGCCGAGGCCCTCGATCTTCTTCACGATGTCTAGGCCCTCGATCACCTTGCCGAACACGGGGTGCGACGACGGGGTGGACTTGTCGAACCAGTCGAGGAACTTGTTGTGGTTGGTGTTGATGAAGAACTGCGCGCCGCCGCTGTTGGGGCGGCCGGTGTTCGCCATCGACAGGGTGCCGACCTCGTTGGACAGCTTGGCGGTGAACTCGTCCTGCACCTTGCCGAGCGGCGTGTCGCCGGTGCCCGAGCGCGGGTTGCCGAACTGCTTGCTGAACTCGCAGCCGAACTGGATCATGAAGCCGGGGATCAGGCGATGGAAGTGCAGGCCATCGTAGAAGCCGCGCTGGATGAGGGCGATGTGGTTGTTCGCCGTGATGGGCATCTGGTCGAGGAACAGCTCGGCCTTGAAGGTGCCTTCGGACGTCTCGTAGGTGGCGATGGGATTGGCCATGGCGGGGTCTCCTTTGGATCCCGCCCGACCTACCACGACCCTAGCGACGCCGCCGCAAGCCCGCGACCAGCATGGGCAGCAAGAGCCAGCCGACGCGAACCGGGACGCCCGGGGACGAGCAGCCGCCGCCGCAGCCGCCGCTGGACCCGCCGAACAGGTCGCAGCCGCCGGTGGCCGCCGTGCCGCCGTAGCTGACGAGGCCGAACGTGCCGAAGATGCCCATGAAGTCCTTGATGGGACCGGACGCCGCGAGCACGGCGGTCTGCAGGCCCAAGGGCAGGGGCTGGTCCGGCGTGACCTTGAACGAGGGCAGCGCGAAGGTCAGGTTCTCGCCGAGCAGGCTGTTGATCAGCGGGCCGGCGACCGTGTTCACGATGGCGCCCCAGCCGCTCTCCACCTGCGCGGAGGCGTCGGGCTTGAGGTCGTTGAAGGTGACGATGGTGGTCACGCGGGCCGGGTCAAACGTGACGGCGGCGCCCAGGTTGCCGGTAAGCCCGTCGAACAGCACGTCCACGCCGGCCTGCGCGCTCATGTCCAGGCCGACGAAGCGCGCGTAGCGGCCGTCAAGCTCGGCGTAGAAGTCGATGCCCAGGTCCTCCACGTCCAAGATGGCCGCGGGCTGGCTGTTCGTCATGGCGAACGTGGGCGGGCTGACCGGCCGCGTGTGGATCAAGAGCGGCTGGGCGGTCGGGAAGAACTCGTCGAACTTGCCGCCCGCGAGCAGGCCCAGCAGGGACGAGTCGAGCGGGATGGGCAGGTCGATCGGGGAGTTGTCACTGCTGATCGACTGGCACAGCAGGCCGTTGCGCCACAGGCCGTACAGGGCCTGGTTGATGAAGTCGTCGTTGATCTGGAAGCCGACGTGCTGGTCGAAATCGACCGCGTGGTCGGCGATCTCGGGGTAGCGCGGGTCATGCGTGGGGATGGTCAGGCGCGACCCGCCCGGGTCGAACTCGCTGACGCAGGACGCGGGGAACTCGCCCGGGTCGAGCAGGCCGCCCATGGTGATGCGCAGGCCGTCGTTCGTGACCTTGAAGTCCTTCGGGCCCAGGCTGACGTCGTAGTTGGCGCCGAGCAGGGGGATGGACTGCTGGATGACCAGCGCCTTCAGCGCGTCATTGAGCTGGGGGATCACGGTGTCGATGGTGTCGTTGATGGTGCTGTCGATGGTGGGGCGCAGGCTGGACAGCAGCAGCTCCACCGGGTCGATGCCGAAGAAGTCGGCCATGTCGAGCAGCAGCGACAGGAAGCCCGAGCAGTCGAGCGACAGGTCGTCGATGTTGTTGATGTCCATGTCCCACGTGAAGCCGTCGAGCTTCACCTCGGGCACGATGTAGCCGTCCTTCAGCTCGGGCTGGCAGGTCAGCATGTCCAGCTTGGGACCGACGGTCATGTCGATCGTGGCGGTGACGTGCTTGTGGTCCATGTGGATGTTGCAGTCTTCATCCAGCAGACCCAGGCCGAGACCGAACAGGTTCAGGTCGGCGCTGATGTAGGCGTACGCCGGGTTGGCCGCCGTGTTCAGCGACACGTCCAGATCCAGGTTCAACCGGATCTTGCCGTTCTCGGGGTACAGGTAGCGACAGCCGGTGGGGCTGCCCGAGATGGGGATCACGTCGGCGTTGCTGATGGCCGGGATCACCACGAGGTTGGTGACGCCGAAGTTGTAGTCGACGCCGATGAAGCTGCTGCCGATCGAGCCGCCGGACACGAGGCCGGCGTTGTCGATGGGGACGGTGGGCGGCAGCACGGCGCGCAGGATGGTCTCGACCTGGTCGAGGCCCTCCTTGGTCAGGTCGATGTAGAGCGCAGGATCAACCTCTTGTCCGGCCGGCCACATGGGCGCAGCGTGGGCCACGGTCATCCACAAGAACATCGCCGACAGGGCCATCGTCGCTCCGAGGGGTACACTGGCGCGTAGTCTAGCCGATTGGATCTGGATTCGCGCGGTCGTCTTCGCGGCGAATGCCAAGAGCCTGCAACACCGAAACGGTCCACGACCCGAGGTCGTCCGGCGCGGGGCGCGCGATCTCCACGGCGCGAGCCGCTTGTTCCGGGGTCAGGTCCAGCATGGCGACCAGTCGCGCGACGAGCAGCGCGCGCGGATCCGTGGACTCCCGTACGGCGGGGAGCGTGACGGCGTCGAAGCGCGCGGGCTGGTGGTAGTCCGGCTTGGGGCCGGGCAGCGGGGTCGACGCGTCGTAGCGACGGGCCGGGCCCTGGCCGTGGATCCGGTAGGCGTTGGCGGCGTGGGGGCCCGGCGGCACCCAGGCGCGCGGGATGTCGGCCGTCCCCGACCACCAGGACCGCCCGCAGCGGCGCGTGGTCGTCGACATCGGCAGGGCCTGCTCGACGACCGTCCGGACGCCGTTCAGGCGCAGGACCAGTTGGTGGCCGCGCGGGCCCAGCTCGACCTCCAGGTAGCGGCCGTCGGACCCTGCCAGGAACCACTCGACCACCTCGAACTCCCACAGGCCGGGCGTGGGGCCGGGGGGAGCGGTGGGCGCGGGGTCGTCGTGGAAGGGGGCGAAGACCAGCAGCCGCAGCGCGTCGCCCGCGTCGATCACCTGCAGGATCGCGCGCTCGGTGGGCGGCAGCGGCGTGCCGTCCCAGGTGGTGCGGATGGCGTGGGTGATCATGTGTCGCGCCCGTGTCGACCGGCGCCCGCGACGAACGCGCCGACGGCGGTGGCGACCTCGGGCGAGCCGAGTGCTCCGACCCCGCGGGTGAACTCGTCGCGCAGCGCGCTGGCGACGGGCTGATCGAGGGCGGCGCGACCGCCCGCCAGGTCGGCGAGCACGGTGGACCAGGGGAAGGCGGCGATGCGGTGGGCGAGCGCCTCGGCCTCGGCGCGGGCGGAGCCGTCGGGCACCACGCGGCTGGCGAGGCCGATCGCCAGCGCCTCGTCCGACGCCACGGCGCGGCCGGTCAGGATCAGGTCGAGCGCGCGCCCCTCTCCGACGATCCGCGGCAGTCGGACGGTGCCGCCGTCGATCAGCGGCACGCCCCAGCGTCGGCAGAACACGCCGAGGATGGCGGACTGCGCGACGACCCGCAGGTCGCACCAGCAGGCCAGCTCCAGGCCCCCCGCGACCGCGTGGCCCTCGATCGCGGCGATGGTGGGCTTGGAGAGCTGCATGCGGCTCGGACCCATCGGGCCGTCGCCGTCAGCATCGATGCGGTTCTGCTGGTCGGACCCGAGCGCCTTGAGGTCGGCGCCCGCGCAGAAGGTGCCGCCGTCGCCCCACAGCACGGCGACGCGCGCGTCCGGGTCGGCGTCGAACGCGCGGAAGGCGTCGGCGAGCGCGGCGGCGGTGGGGCCGTCGACCGCGTTGCGCGCGTGGGGTCGATGCAGGATCACGGTCCAGACGGGGCCGTTGACGTCGATCCGCACGGTCATGGGGCGGCCTGCGTGGTGTCGGCCAGCCCGTGCCCGGCGGCGAAGTCGCGGACGACCCGCGTGAAGGCCTGGTCGGCGGCGCCGTTGTCCGCGTCGGCCTGATCGAGGAGCGTCTGCGCGTCCGGCGCGGTGCTCGTGTCGCGCGCGAGCTTGGCAAACGGCGCGAGGTGGTTGGCGACGGCGACGTAGGCGTCGACCCGCGCGACGAGCGCGGCTTGCAGGGCGCGCTCCTCCCCCGACGCGTGGACGGCGTGGGCGGCGGTCGACGCGGCGGTCGCGGCCGCGGCGAGCTTGAGGCGCAGCGGCTCGAACTGGCCGAGGTCGGCGCTCAGGCTGTTCGCGAGGGCGACCCACGCGTCGTCGACCGGCGCGCGCGCGGCGAGGATCCGGTTGGCGGCGGCGAGCGCTTCCTCCGGGGTGAGCACGCGGTCGTCGCCGGTGGCGGGCGCCCAGCTCGCGGTGAGCGTGGACGACCGGGTCCACACGACGATGCCGTTGTTGCGGGCCTCGGCCTGGACGTGGCCGTCGCCGCCCGCCTTGTGGTTGAGCACCCAGCCCTGGCCGCCCAGGCTGCCGCAGTTGAGGACGACGCCGTGGCTGCGGTCGCGGCCCTGCACCAGGTCGCGCAGGCGCAGCTCCATGGCGGCGGTGGCGGCGAGCGTGCCGCACATCTCCGCGCCGTTCGTGGTGATCGTGCCCACGCAGGTGACGTCCCACTTGGGCGTGCCCGCGGGCGGGGGCAGGTCGCAGCGCAGCGTGCCAGACGCCTTGAGCTGGTCGTAGAGCGGATTGAAGCTGATCTGCGCGATCGAGGACAAGCCCATCTCTTGGAGGACCTGGTTCATCGTCGGGTAGTGGTCGTCCAGCCAGCCGGCGTGGGCGGGGAGGGCGATCGTCAGGCCTAGGAGCAGGGCGGGCAGGCGGGGCATGGGATCCGGGGGACTGGCTGGTGGGTAGCGTGGAGGCGCCTGCGACGCGAGCGGCGGCGGATGTCGCCGCGGGTCGCCTGGGATCCAGACCGCGTGTAACGCTAAGCGGCCCCCAAAATGAACGGATGGCATTGCGGTTGCAACGTCCAATCTTGCGACGGCATGGTGCCGTGGACGCCCCCGCGGCCCAACGCACAACCACATCGAGGAGGCGACATGCGTCGTCAGAACTTCTTGCCTTTTCTCGCGACCCTTCCGATGACCGCGTTCGCGGGCACGCCGGATGGGCAGACGCCCGCGGAGGAGACCGTGTGCGACGGCTACCACGGCGCCGCGTACGGGCTGTGCGTGTCGTACTGCGAGGCCCGCGACTGCGATGACCCCGCCAAGCACGCCGCCGATCGCGCGTGCGCTGTCACCGAGAAGAAGTTCCTCTCGTTGACCGGCCTGACCGAGATGCCGTGCACGACGCAGGGCCCGACGTGCACGATCGACGCCCAGGACGACATCTACTACCTCAACGATCCGGGTTCGCTGCCGTTCACCGTGCTTGAGAACGACCTGGTCACGCCCGCGGGCGCGCACGCCACCGTGACCGCGGCCACGCCCACCGACCACGTCACCGTCACCGATCTCGCGAACGGCGGGTTTACGCTCGCCTGGACCGGCGACGGCGCGTTCCGTGAGTCGTTCGACTACACGGCGTGCTGTGACGCGACGACCTGCGACACCGCGAACGTGACCCTGATCGGCTCGTAGGGCTGTCGGCCCCTTGAGCACGCTCCCGCCGCGTGAGGCGACGATCGAGGCGCTGATGGTCCCCACGCGGGGACCCTCGGCGCACTTGGTCCGCCTGCTCGACCGCCTCGCGGTCTTGGAGCGCGCGGTGGTGGTCGTCGTCGTCGATCCGAGCGAGCGCGCCGCGGACGCCGTTCGCGCCCACGTCGCGTCGCTTCACGGACCGGCGCGGTTCGCGGTGGTGGACGCCGCGGCGCGCGCAGGTTGGCGGGAAGATCTGACCCGCGCGAGCGGTCGCGCGGACGCGGTGTCGGCGGCCTTGGTCGCGTCGCCCGAGTCGCCGTGGCGGATTGGCGCGCTGCGCAACCAGCTGCTCTTGCAAGCGGCGGGTCGCGTCGTGCTGTCGGTCGACGACGACGTGCTCCCCGACTTTGTCGCGTCGCCGCGCGCGCACGAGGGCTGGCGGCTGTCGGCGCAGGTTGATCCCACCGAGTGGTGGCCGGTCGCGCAGCGCGCGGACGCGTGGCGCGAAGCGACGAGCGGCGATCCCGCGGCGCTGCACGAGGGCGTGATCGGGCGTCGCGCCTCCAGCTTGCTCGACGCGCGCTCGGAGCGCCTGGGATCGGACCCCGCGCTGGAGGCTGAGGTCGCGGGCGACGCGCGCGTGGTCGTGTCGACGTTCGGGCTGGCCGGTGATGCAGGCGCGAGCCGCGCGTCGATCTGGCTGGGTGCCTCGCCAGATGCGCGGGCGCGGGCGCTGGAGCGGTTCCCCGACGTGTACGCCGCACGAGCGATGCTTCGGGTCGCACCGCGCGCGACGATCACGTCCTCGCCGTGGTTCATGGCGCCGTGCTTCGCGATGGACGCGCGGGGCATCCTGCCGCCATTCTTGCCCGAGCAGCGAAACACCGACGGGCTCTGGGGCATGACCTTGCGTCGGATCACGCGGTCGGGTTTGATCGCGCACCTGCCGCTCGCGATCCGCCACGACCCCTCCGACGATCGGCGATTTGAGATCGGTGATCTCGCGCGCGACGCGGTGGCGTTTCGCGTGACCGACCTGCTCGCGCTGTGGATCGCGGTCGACCCACCGCGCGGCGCGACGCCGCAAGAGCGCCTGCGCGCGTTCGGCGCGGCGCTCGGCGCGCTGTCGGTCGCGTCACCTGCCGTGCGTGTGAAGCGCGTGGAGGAGATCGCGCGGATCTGGCTCCGCGCCGTGCACAGCCGGGTGGTCGCCGCACGGCGTGAAGGGGGACCGCAGCCGTGGCAGGACGCGCTCGCCGACGCTGAGTCCGCGGTCCAGCGAGCGCTCGTGGCGCCGCCGTGGCCTTGCGGTAGCGAGGGCGGTCGCTCGCCCGACGACACGTTGGCGGCGCTGCTGGGGCGCTACGCGCTGTGCTTGGACGCGTGGCCGGAGCTGTGGGCGGCGGCGCAGACGCTGGGGGGATGAGCGCTCCCGCGACCTCTCTTCGCACTTCGCTTGGGCGCGGCGTGACGACGCGCACCCGCCCCGGCAGCTCGCGCGCCGAGGGACGCGCCCCGCGCTAGGTCGCCTCTGTCCGATGGAGGACGTTGTCATGTCCCTGCTCGCCAGGCGCGCTCGCGCCGTGGTCGTCGCGCTGTGCTGCGCGCTCGTCGTCCCAGCACCCGCGCACGCCAAGCCCTGGCTGGACCTGGACCGCGTGCTCACCAAGGCGATGCGGCACACGCACGTGCCCGCGATGGGCGTGCTGGTGCTGCGCGACGGCGCGGTCGTCGATCAAGCGGTGCGCGGCGTGCGCCGCACCGACTCGCCGGACCCGGTGCAGGAAGGCGACGCGTGGATGATCGGGTCGACGTCCAAGGTGCAGACGGTGGCGTTGATCGCGCGGCTGGTGGAGCTGGGCACCCTGTCGTGGGAAGCGCCGCTGTCGGCCATGCTGCCGGACGCGTCGGGCACGCGGCGCCCGGAGTACGCGCAGGTCACGCTGGTGCAGCTGCTCGGCCACCGCGCGGGGCTGCCGGAGAACGTGTCGGACATGGCCTTCATCGAGGCGTTCATGACCGACACGCGCTCGCTGCCTGAGCAGCGCCTCGACTACGTGGCGCGCGCGCTGAGCGAGGCGCCCACCTCCCCGCCGGGGACCGACTGGAGCTACAGCAACACCGGCTTCTTGATCGCCGCGGCGATCGCCGAGCGCGCGACCGGGCGCACGTACGAGGCGCTGATGCGCGACGAGGTGTTTGGTCCGCTTGGCATGACCACCGCCGGGTTCGGCGCGCCGCCCGCCGGTCAGCCGTCCGGCCATGCCGCGGGCGCGCCGGTCGGCGTGAGCAACGCGGACATGTTCGCCCCGGCGGGCAACCTGCACATGAGCCTGGGCGACTGGGCGCGCTTCAACGCGGACCAGCTCGCCGGCGAACGCGGCCACGGCACGCTGCTCACGCCCGAGGACTACGCGCGCATGCAGACGCCCACCGCGCCCGGCGCGAGCGGCCTGGACTGGGGCATCCAGCCGTCGATCGCGGGGCGCATCGGGCCCGCGTGGGTGCACGGCGGATCAGACGGCTTCTGGTTCGCGTACGTCGTGCTGTTCCCGAACAGCGGCAACGGCGTGCTCGTCGTCGACAACGCGGACGAGGCGATGGGCGGAGACAAGGCGGCGATGGCCGCGCTGAAGGCGGTGCTGCCGTGGCTCGCACCGACCGGGGATAAGTAGGGGTGCCGGGTGTTATGGACTCCGCGTACGCGCTGGCTCGCGAGGAACGCGTGGCGTCGTCGTGCACGACGGGGATTGGCTTGCTGCGGCTGAACAAGACGACGCGCTTCTTGATGATGTCTTCGTGGATCCTGGTGTCGCGCGCGGCGGACGCGGCGTGCACGCTGCGGCACACGCCGGACCTGTCCAAGGAGGCCAACCCGCTTTCGTCCGTGCTGGGCCTGGGCTGGACGCCGCTGCTGGCGGTCGTCGGGCTGCTTTCGATCTACACGGTCTGGGCCTTGTACCGCGCGATGTTCCGGCCGATGGACCTGCTGCCGCCCGAGCCCGGCTACACGTTCAGCCAGAGCTTCGCGTACACGTACCTGGGCCGCAAGGCCGAGTGGTACGCCACGCTCTACCAGCTGCCGCGCGACCTGGGCCGCTTCCACACCTACATGGGCCATGTGCTGTCGCGCTGCGTGGCGTTCGCGGGCGTGGTGTCGACCGTGATGTGGGCGCTGATCTTGGGCTCGGAGCGCTACCGGAGCGTGCACAGCGCCCCCGTGATCTACGCGATCCTCGTGGTGGGGAGCATGGCGATCGTGCTGTGGTGGAACCAGCGGGCCTACCGGCGGTACCTGCAGCGCGCTTGATCCGGCGCGACGGACGCAACACGCGCGATTCCGATCGCACGTTGGGGGCTTCGCTCGCTAGAGTGGGCCGGGGGCGGACCATGCGCGCGTGTCTCGTGGTGTGGATGGCGTGTGCGGCGTCCGCCTGCGTGGGCGCTGACGCAGGGAAGGACACGGACCTCGCCGCGTCGGGCGACAGCGACGTGGCCGACACCGACGCAGCGGACACGGACGGGGGCGACACCGACGCGCTCGACACCGACGCCAACGGCGCTGACACCGACACGCTCGACTCGGGCACCCTCGACACCGACTGGGGCCCGCACACCGGCGACCTGCCGGTGGACACGGCCACGCCGCTCGCCGACGCGGTGGACGGCCCGTTCGAGGGGCCGTGGGTGACGCGGGGCGGCAGCCGCCTGACGGTGGTGCGCATGGCGCTGGATGGCAGCGCGCAGGATGTGTTCTCGCACTTCCACGACACGCGGCTGGACGTGGACTGTCGCTTTGAGGTGGCGGAGGACGGGCGGTATCGGTGTTTGCCGATCGCGTCGTTTGGCGGTGGGAGCCCGGTCGGTGGACCGGGGTGTGTGGGCAGCGGCACGCTGCTCCATCCGACGTGTTCGGCGCTGCGCGAGACCTACGACTTTGTCGGAGGCGGCGTTGGGTGCGCGGTGCTGGGGCGGTCGATGCACAGGCTGACCGTCGACCCGTCCATCACCACGCAGGGGTACCCCCAGGAACCCTACGGGTGCATCGACCAGCCAATCCCCGCGGGCACGCAGTTCGCCCGGATCGCGACCCGCTCCATCCCGGCGTGGCGCTACGCGCGCGGCGTGCCGCAGGCGGTCGCCACCGGCGGCGACGTCGACGTGGTGGTGATCCGCGCCCGCGACGGCGCCGTGCAGCCCTACGGCTTCTACGACCCCGTGCGCGACGTGCCGTGTCAGCCGGTCACGCGCGTCGGGGACCCGGCGGAGCAGGCGCTCTGCACGCCCGGGAATGACGTCACCCTCCAGCCCGGCACGCACCTTGGGTACGCGGACGCCACCTGCGAGACGGCCATCACCACGGTGTTCAGCGTGTGCGACGACGAGGCGTTGGACCAGGGCGTTGGGCTGACGCCGCCCGCCGCACCCCCGTTGCCCGCGCAGCGCCGACGCACGCGCGAGATCCGTCCGTTGGGGGAGCTCAGGTCGTACGCCTACGAGTGGGTGGTGGGTTGGTCGTTCGGTGACCCGACGTGCGAGCCTGCCGGCAGCACCCTGGGCTGGGGCTACTTGCCGATGCGCAAGCTGCTGGACCCGCTGGGTCCGGACGACCTGCCCGTGCTGCGTCAGGTGTCGCTCGCGTCGGACGCGCCCGGCGTGTTCGCCTGGGTGGACGCAGAGGGCACGCCGCTCATGCCGGTGCCCGCGACCCCGTTCGCCGACGCGAGCGGCACCCCGTGCGCCCCCGTGTGGGACGAGACGCTGTCGTCGGTGCGGTGCGTGCCGGACCCGCAGGTGGTCGTCTACGACACCCCCGAGGTGTACTTCGCCGACTCGGCGTGCAGGCAGCCGGTCGTCGCCGTGAACACGGACGTGGAGCCTGGGCTGGTGACGCTGCGGAGCGGCGTCGGCCCGGCCTGCTTCGGTGGGTGGTCGACCCACGTGCCCGCGGGGCAGCGTCCGGTCGTGCTCGGCGAGCCGGTCGAGCTCACCCACGCCTACGCGCTCTGGCCCGGCTGGCCCGGCGGCACCGTCAACTGCACGCTCGTGTCGCTGGGGTACTTGGCGGGGCCCGAGGTGCCGGACCCGGTGTACCGCAAGGTCAGCGACGAACCGCGGCCGCTCGACGCTTGGCCGGAGCTGACGCTGCGGTAGGTCAGGGCTTCGAGCTCGCGAGGCGGGCCCGCGCCCTGCGAGGGCGGCGCATCTGGGCGTGTTCGCGCTGGCCCAGACGCGAGTGTTCGAGGCCGATCCTCGCCGATGGTTAGCTTGCTATGTTAATGGGCTCGCGCCACCGGGAGGGGGACGTTCCAGGACGGAGCGCTGCCATCACCGGTATGAACCCGAGGTATCCCATGGCCGCCAATCAGAACGTGAACGCCACCGAAGACCAGGCCCGCGAGCTCGTCGAGCAGTCGCGCGAGGCCACCTGGGCCGGCAAGGGCTTCCTGCGCAACCTCTTCCTGGGCGACCTGCGCGTCGACTGGCTCGATCCGTGGCCCGAGACCCCCTACTCGGCGGAGTTCAACGCCTTCTACAAGGTGCTTGAGGCGTTCCTGCTCGAGAAGGTCGACAGCATCAAGATCGACGAGACCGGCGAGTACGGCGACGACGTGCTCAACGGCTTCCGCGCCATGGGCGCGTTCGGCATGAAGATCCCCAAGAAGTACGGCGGCTTGGGCTTCAACAACGTCGAGTACTGCAAGGCGCTCGAGCTGATCGGCCAGTACGACGGCAACTGCGTGGCGCTGCTGTCGGCCCATCAGTCGATCGGCGTGCCCAGCCCGCTCAAGCTGTTCGGGTCTGAGGACCAGAAGAAGAAGTACCTGCCGCGCTGCGCCGCGGGCGCCATCTCCGCGTTCGCGCTGACCGAGCCGGACGTCGGCTCCGACCCGGCCCGCCTGGGCACGCAGTGCGTGAAGGACGAGAACGGCGACTGGGTGATCACCGGCGAGAAGCTCTGGTGCACCAACGCCACCATCGCCGAGCTGTTCGTCGTCATGGCGCGCAACCCGGCGGACAACAAGATCTCGGCCTTTGTGGTCGAGGCGAACGCGCCCGGCGTCGAGGTGGCCTACCGCTGCCACTTCATGGGCCTGTCGGCGCTGGCCAACGGCGTGGTCAAGTTCCACGGCGTGAAGGTGTCCAAGGACAACGTCATCCTCAAGGAGGGCAGCGGCCTCAAGGTCGCCCTGTCCACGCTCAACACCGGCCGCCTGTCGATCCCCGCGGCCTGCGTGGGCGGCGCCAAGGCGCTGATGGAGGAGCTGCGCCTGTGGACGAACGAGCGCGTCCAGTGGGGCGCCCCGGTCGGCAAGCACGAGGCGATCGCCCACAAGCTGGCGGACCTGTCGGCCACCGTCTACGGCATGGAGACCCTGTCGCAGATCGCCACCGAGCTGTCCGAGCGCGAAGGCTACGACATCCGCCTGGAGGCGGCCGCCGCCAAGGAGTGGGTCACCACCCGCGGCTGGACGGTGATCGACGAGGGCATGCAGATCAAGGGCGGGCGTGGCTACGAGAAAGAGGCCTCGCTCAAGGGCCGCGGCGAGCGCCCCTTCCCGATCGAGCGCGCCATGCGTGACAGCCGCATCAACCGCATCTTCGAAGGTTCGTCCGAGATCATGCACCTGATGATGGCGCGTGAGTTGGTCGACACCCACCTCAAGGTCGCGGGCGCGCTGCTCGACAAGAAGGCCACGGTGGGCGCCAAGATCGCGGCGCTCCCCAAGATCGCGGCGTTCTACGGCCTGTGGTACCCCAAGCTGTGGCTCGGCGGCCTGTTCCGCCCGTCCTACAGCAAGTTCGGCACCTTCGCGCGCCACCTTCGCTTCGCTGAGTCGGCGTCGCGCCGCCTGGCCCGCAACGTCTTCCACGGCATGGTGCTCTACCAGGCCAAGATGGAGAAGAAGCAGGCCTTCATGTTCCGCTCGGTGGACATCGCCATGGAGCTGTTCGTGATGGTGTCGATGATCATCCGCACCACCAAGCAGGCGCAGGGCAAGGACGCGGCGGCCGTGCAGCAGCTGACCGAGATGTACTGCCGCAACACGCAGCACTTTGTGGAGCAGAAGTTCCACGAGCTGTGGACGAACGACGACGACTTCAAGTACGCCGTGGGTGGGGCCGTCCTGAAGGGCGACCACCAGTGGCTGGAGGCCAAGCAGGTGTACCCGGGCACGCCCGAGGCCGCCGAAAAGGCCGCTGCCGCCAAGTAGATCTGGCGACGGCGCTGCGTTTTCCCTGGGCGATGGTGGAGCTGATCCACCGTCGCCCTCGTGCGTCTTGCCCCGGTGCATACGGGACAACCCGCTGCGGAGATCGCGCAGCGTGGCCGATCTCCTGTTACATTGGGCCTGCTCTTGGGAGACGCCCATGCGTCGTTTTGCCCTCCTTGGTGTTGCTTGCGCTCTGTCCTCTCAGCTGGGGTGCGTCGTGCCCTGGGCGGAGCCAGGCGAGACCGGCGTGGGTGACACCGACGGCAATGGCAACGGGAACACGGACCAGGGCGGCGGTGGCGGAGACACGGACGTCGTCAACGCCAAGCCCCCGCACCTGGGCAGCAAGCCCGGCGAGACCTGCAAGGCCGCCAAGGACTTTGGCACGCTGAAGGAAGGCACCTTCTCGGGTGACTTCGGCAACTACACGGCCAGCGGGTTCGCGCCGGACTGCGGCGCCACGTTCGTGGCTCCTCAGGGCATCGACGGCTTCTACCGGATCGACCTGGCGGCCAAGCAGTCGGTCACCGTGCACTTCTCGATCCCCAACGAGGACGTGCTGATCTACCTGGTCGAGGGCTGCACGGCGGCGTCGGCTTGCGTGGACTCGGCCGACGCGGGCCGCGTGGGCGCCGAAGAGGGCCTGACCTACCGCAACGCGGGTGACGCGCCGCAGACGGTGTACCTGGGCGTCGCGCTCTACTACGCCACCGCGAGCGGCGGCACGTTCACCATCACCACCAGCTACACGCCGTAGGCGGTCGCGCTGCGGGTCCGGTCGCGCCATCCGGCGGCCGCTGACGGGTCGATGCCCCACGCGGTGCGGTGGCGCGGATCGTGCGGATCTCGTCCTGGCACGGTTCTCGTGTCGTCGGCCCTGTGCTACCGTAGGGGTTCGGGGGACGGATTGCGCGGGTTGAGGCAGCCGCTTCGGAGTCGACCACCGTCGTGGACCCTGGGCTTGCTCCTGCAGGTTGGGGCGTGCGCCGGACCTCGTGGCCAAGAGCCTGGTGACGACCCGCACACCGACGGGCCGGCGACCAGCGCGGACTCGGACACCGTCGACCCGACGCCCGACACGGACGCGCCCCGGGACACGGACGCCGACACCGACGTCGACACCACCACGGAAGAAAGCGGCGACACCGACGTGATCGACGACTCGGCGCAGCCCGGGCCGGGCGCGCTGCCGGTGTGGGGCCCGGGCCTGACGGTGGTGGGCGGCGACATGGAGACCTCGTTCCCGCCGGTGTTTGTGGGCGATCGCGCGCGGCAGGTGCTCCCCGAGCTGACCGTGATGGCGGTGGGAGACATCGACGAGGACGGCGACGATGAGGTGATCGTCACGAGTCGGCCGTCGAACGTGCGGGCGCCGGCGATCGCGCGGACCTACCACCTGGATCGTGCGACCTGGACCCTGGCCGAGGACGTGACGCGCGGGGTCGCCTTCCCCGCGGCGACGGGGTTCGAGCTGCTCCTGGGCCTGATCGACCTGGACGGCGACGGCCACCTGGACGCGGTGCGCGGGAACCTGGACGACACGGTGCAGTGGGGTCGCGGGGACGGCACGTTCGAGGTGGGCACGCACGCGCTCGATGGCCTGCAGAGCTGCGGCGTGCTGACAGGCGCCAACCTGTGGGACGTGGACGCGGATGGCTGGTCGGACTGGGTGATCGGACCCGACCAGTGCAGAGGTCGGATCCATGTCCTGCGCCGCGCCGGGCCGCGTCGTTGGGTGGATGAGACGTCTTGGGTCACCGGATCGCTCGACGGCCTGGAGGTCAGCGCCGTGCTGACCGTGCCGACCCCCACCGAGCAACTGCACCTGACGGTCGGCGATCGCAGCCCCACGTTGGACGAGCCGGGCTGGCTGGCCGGGCCGCGGCCCCTCCGGGAGGGTGACGTGCTGCAGACCGTCTCCCGGACCCCGGCGCCCATCTACTGGACGGACATCCCGCGCTGGTCGTCGGCCGGCGTGCTGGACGTGGCGTCGATGGGGGCTGCGACTGAGGACCTCGACGGCGACGGCTGGCTCGACGTGGTGCTGACGGTCGGCATGTCGCCGGTGTCGCTGTGGGCCGGCTCGGCGTCGGGCTTTGTGGACCGAACGCCGGTCGCAGGCGTCGGCTTTGGCGTCGATCCGCGGGTGGAGATCCCGCTGCCGTGGTCGCTCGCGCTGATCGACTTCGACCGGGACGGTCGCCTGGACATCTTCAGCACCTTCGGCGACGACGCCAGCTCGTTCACGCTTCAAGCCGGCGGCGGCAACCGCAACATGCTCTGGTGGTCGCGTGGGCCGTGGGACTACGTGGAGGTGGGGCTGGACGTGGGCCTGACCACGCGCGGCGGGTGGCTGGCGATGACCGCGTTCGACCTGGAGCACGACGGCGACGTGGACCTCGGGATGGGCGGCAACGGCCAGCGCCCGACGCTGCTCCGCAACCAGATCGCCAACGGCAACCACGGCGTGTCCTTCCAGCTGATCGGGACGTCGTCCAACCACGAGGCGCTCGGCGCCACGATCGACGTGTCCTCCGCGGGCTTGGGCCACCAGCACCGCACCGTGACCCTGCCCGCGAACTTCGACTCGATCGCGCCGCCCGTGCAGTTCTTCGGCGTGGGCACGGCGACCAAGCTGGGCCGGGTGCAGATCCGCTGGCCTTCGGGGTGGACCCAAGTGCTGAAGGAGTTGCCGGTCGACACGATGCACACCGTCGTGGAGCCCGAGGTCTTTGCCATCGACGATCCAGACCGCGCTGCGCCCGCCGACGGGGCCACGCGCATGGGCATCACCATCCACCCGCGCCGAACGGACGGACAGATCAACCCCGCCGCGACGGTCCGCGTGTCGATCGAGGGGCCGGGCACGCTCGTGAACAGCCAGCCTGCCTTCGCGGACGGCATGTTCCACGCCGAGGTCATCGCGCCCAGCGCGCCCGGCGCGACCCGGGTGACCATCACCGTCGACGGCGTGCCGTACACGGTCCGCCCGCGCCTCACCTGGGAGTGAGCGGGGGAGGGCGCCCGCGGCTCAGTCCTTGGGCACGACGGGGATGGCCGACGCCACCATCAGGTAGCGCACGATGTGCTGCCGCTCGTCGGCGGTGAGCTTCACGCCCTGCTCGTCCTCCATCTCGCTGACGTGCTCGGGCCAGTGCTCCGGCTCCTGCGCCTCCGGTCGGACCAGGGTGTGGCAGCCCGCGCAGTGGTCGACGTACTCGGTGCGGCCTTGGGCCAGCTCGGCGAGCGTGACGTCCGGCCAGCGCGGCGTCGCCCACGCGACGTGTACGTCGGCCGGGTGAACGAGCACGGAGCAGCCGAGCTGGCTGCCGAGCGCGATCGCGACCGCGAGGAGCCGCCCGGCGCTCACAGGTGCACGCCGAACAGCAGGCGGGTGGAGAGGTTCTCGTACTCCTCCAGATCGAGCACGCCGGTGCCTTCGCCGCCCAGCCGGGCGACCTGCGGCATCACGGTGAGCGCGCCCCACCAGCGGTCGCTGCGCCACGCCACGGTGGGACCGGCGAACAGCGCCGAGTGCAGCAGCTTCATCTGCGTCTCGCCGTCTTCGGCCTCGATCAGGTTGTGCTGCCGCAGCTCCACGCCCAGGGTGACGTACTTGCCGATGCGCCCGGCCAGGCCCAGGTCGACCTCCACCTTGGCCTCAGGGTGCAGTCCCTCGTCGTGAAACGCCAGCTCGGCCTCCGACACCAGGTTGAGCGCGCCGACGAAGTTCCCGATGGACTTGTCGAGCAGCACCTTCCCCTCGAACTCGACCCCCCCGGGGCCGGCGGTGATCTCCAGGTAGAGGCCGGCGCCGATCGCGTCGGCGACGGGGTCGGACAGCTTGCCCTTGAGCTCCCACGACACGCCCTCGAAGGCGGACTCGCTGGTGAACCCGCCCTGGCCGTCACCCGCGCGCTCGGTGGTGGCGTTGAGGTACAGCGACGTCTGGAGGCGGTGGCCCAGGCCGACCTCAAACTCGATCCGCTCGTCCACGCCGAAGTAGCCGCCGGGCTTGCCAAGGCGGAAGGTGGTGGACGGCTCCAGCTCAACGTCGCCCTTGGAGAGCACGTCCGTCTCGTGGGTGAAGGTGAAGTGGCGGTCCGACGCGTGCGCCTGGGTGAGCGGGGCCAGGGCCAGGAGCGGGAGCGAGAAGCGGATCAGGCGGCGCATCGGGGTCTCCGTGTGAGGGAGAGCCTTACTAATGAGAATGATAATCGTTTTCAATAAGAAAGTGGGCCCGACTGGAGAACAGGCCTGCGGTCGCCGTGGTCCGGACGGCGCGCCCGCTCGAACTAGAACCTTGGAACCGCCTCGATCAGCGCGCGGCGCCGACGGCATACACGCCCACATGCCCCCGCGGATCCACCACCCCCGCGGTGGTGGTCGGCCCGGCGATGGGCTCCTCCAGCTGCGGGACGAGCGTGTAGCGGGCCGCGAACGCGGCGCAGCTCGGGTCGACGTACGCGTCCGGACGCTCCGGCGGCGCTTCGACGTCGGTCTGCCAGACCCGCCCGTCCTGCCAGACCCGGCGCGGTCCCTGCCCGCGCGCGATGTAGGTCTCGTGGCAGCCCAGCGGCCAAAGCAGCCAGGTGTCGGCGGGGAGCGAGGGGAGCGCCAGCGCCTCCGTGACGCTCATCACCTGCCCCTTGCCCACGGCGACCTGCAGGTAGCCGCGGTCGCCCTTGGGCGAGAACCCTTTGGCCTCCAGGTCGGCGGGCAGGTCGGCGGCGGTGGGCATCACCAGCGCGCCGCCCGCGGCGAGGTGGGCGCGCGCGAGCCGGAGCGCGTCGAACTCGCGCTGCTCCGGGTATCGCCAGCCGATCCACGACAGGTACGGGAGGATCGCCAGGGCCGGCACGATCAGGAGCGCGCCGGTCCGACGCCGCGGGAGCAGCGCCGCCGCGAGCGACAAGCCGGCCCCCGCCAGCGCCGCGAAGGGCCAGGCGCCGACAAGCCCGATGCGCACCAGCGTGGAGATGCTGTCGTGGTGGCCCCCGTGCAGCCACGCGACCGCGAGCAGCACCGGCGCGAGCGCGCGAACCAGCGTGGGCCGGGTGAGCCAGCCGCCGATCATTCCCAGCAGGGCGAGGCCGACCCAGGCGGGCGGCGTCATCTCGGGGTTGAGCACGGCGAGGGTGGAGCGCCATCCGGTGAGCAGGCCAGGGAAGCGCGCGTTGCCGACGAAGGGCGTGAACATCCCGGCGCCGACGCTCGCCAGCCCGAGCGCGGCCAGACCCAGCGCCGCGGCGCCGAGCGCCCGTCGGGCCCAGGGGGGCGTCGGGGAGGGCGGCGGCAGCATGACCAGCAGGGTGAGCGCGGCCAGGGCGCCGATCAGCGGCTCGCGGACCGACCCCGGCGTGACACTCGGCAGCGCGGCCATGAGCGACGGCGGCGCGGTCGCGATCACCATCAGCCGAGGCGCGAGCAGCGCGGCGATCAGGGCCACGCCGACCCACACGTCGATCCGGCGCACGGCCGTTCGCGCCCAGGAGGGATCGGCCGACAGCACCCACGCGAGCGCCGCGACCGGGGCGACCAGCAGGTACTCGGTGTGGGCGGTCATGGCGAAGGCGAGCGCGATCGCGGCCGGCAGGAAGCTGCGCCAGCTCCGAAGCTCCAGCTCCACGCTCGCGGCGAGCAGGGCGATCAGCAGCGTCAGCTCGCCGGGCACGTAGAGCTGCAGGCTGGTCGACACCCGCAGGCGGATCGGCAGCAGCGCGTAGATCGCCGTGATGAGCAGCGCGGCGCCGACGCCCACCCGTCGACGGGCCACCCCGTACGACACCGCCGTCGCCGCGATCGACAGGAAGCCGTCGGCCAGGAACGGGTCGGACAACACCCGAAACAGCAGGTGCTGCAGCGCGTAGCCGGAGGCGCCGTGCTGGGCGGACCCGATCAGGTCGTCGTAGGGCGGCTCGTCGCGCAGGCTCGCCCAGCGCTCCACGTCATGGTGGAAGGCGTGCCAGGGACCCTCAGGGACCAGACCGAACACCAGCAGCGCCTGCACCGCGACCAGCAGGACGAGGATCACGCGGCCCCAGGTCGGCGTGTCACGCCAGGACGCGAGCACCTGTCGCCAGCCGAGGAGCCCGCAGATCCCCAGGACCGCCGCCGCG
>CAIOSP010000178.1 GCA_903861005.1 uncultured Pseudomonadota bacterium | reverse complement strand
GTCTGCGAATCAGCCCCGCCCTGCAAGGGCGCGCAGTGGGCCGCCCCCACGACCAGCCGCACCCGCACGGGAATGGCGAGCGCCGCGCCGCAGGCCGGGTCTGCGAATCAGCCCCGCCCTGCAAGGGCGCGCAGTGGGCCGCCCCCACGACCAGCCGCACCCGCACGGGAATGGCGAGCGCCGCGCCGCAGGCCGGGTCTGCGAATCAGCCCCGCCCCGCAGGGGCGCGCGGTGGGCCGCCCCCACGAGTAGCCCCGCCCTGCAAGGGCGCGAAGTGGGACGCCCCCACAAGCAACGACCCGCCAGAAACCGCGATGGGGCGACCCCGCACCCTCAGTGCAGAATCACATAAACAACCGCGAACGCCAGAAAGACGGCCAAGGCGTTGAACCCCCAGGTCATCCAGCGGCGGTCGCTGTCGCCGGTGGCGCCGTAGTAGCGGGCGCGGCCGACGTGGTCGGGGTCGGCGCGGTTGGCGCGGGTGCGGCGGCGAACGGCGATCTCTTCCGGGGTCAGGTAGAGGGCGCGGCCGTCCGAGGTCTCGTAGCGGCGGCGGCCTTGGGCGGCGAAGAACTCGTCCTCGGCGGCGCGGCGGATCGCGGGGTCGACCTTGGCCAGGGGGTCGAGGGAGTGGGCCTCGCCCAGCTCTTCGAGGTGCGCGCGGGTGTCGGTCGCGATGCGCTCACGCTTGGTCAGCTGCGCAAGCACCAGCGCCTTCTGCTCGTCCGGGGTCATGCAGCTGCCTCGATCGACGGGGTGGTCGGCTTTTGGCCCATCGCCTTGGCGCGCTCCATTGGATCCTCTACGATCTCGGCGCCCGCGTAACGGCCGCTGAGGAGGCCAACGCCGAGCATGTACCAAGCGATGGCGAACGTGGCGAGGTTGAGCGTGGCCGCCATGGCCCCGTAGGCGCCCAGCGAGATGAGGAAGCCCAGCCCGAGGGTGCGTTCGGCGTCGGTGCGGGCCTTCACCCAGCCGTTCCAGGCGGAGCCGATCAGCTTCCACATCAGGTACAGGTGGGCCAGGATGCCCGGGATGCCCTGCTCGGCGGCGACGTTCACGTAGCTGTTGTGGGCGATCTTCCAGACTTCACCGGCAGATACGTACGACGCGAACATGCGGAACATGCCGACGCCGACGCCGGTCACCGGGTACTGCGTGAAGATCTTGATGCCCGCGTTGAGCAGGCCCTCGCGCTCGCGCAGCGAGGCGTGGCCCAGGTCGGCCTCCAGCGTGGGGTCGACCAGGGTCTGGTAGCGCAGGAGCATCGACTCGATGTTGACGGTCAGCGGGACGATGATGAGGACCGCGACCACCGCCGAGACGAGCAGCCACTTCTTGTCCCGCAAGATGTAGGCGATCCCGGGCAGGGTCAGGGCGAAGGCCAGCAGACCCGCGCGCGACATCGACTGCAAGACCGCCAGCGGGTACGCCGCGAGCAGCCCGATGAGTAGCGGCCACGCGGTCCAGTGCTTGTCGCGCGCCAGGAAGGCCAGGAGCATCGGGCACACGACGACCAGACAGGTGGACCACGCGTTCGGGTCGCCGTAGGCGCCGGACGTGCGCTGCTGCCATGCGTTGTCGAGGGTGACGTAGAAGCCGGCGGCGCGCTGCGTCAGGATGTTCCAGGTGAGCAGCGACACCGTCACCAGGCACATGAAGCGCAGCATCCACGGCAGGTCAACCTCAGGGACCGCCGTGTACATGACGTGCAGCATCAGGATGAGCATCAGCACGCCGGCGATGTCCATGTAGCCCAAGGAAGGATCGACGCTGTTCACCAAGCTGATCAGCATCGCCATGATGACCGCGGCCATCGGGCCGGACGCGGGCGACCAGCGCATCAGCGGCGACTTGCCCATCAGCGCGTGCACGAAGTGCGTGCCCACCGCGTACACGACCATCAGCTTGGACAGGGTGATCGGCAGACCGAGCACCTTCACGTCCATCATGCCGCGGGAGTCGAGCAGGATGCCGACGAACGCGAGCGCGACCGGCACCGCGGGGCGGGTCAGCGACAGGTACAGCAGCCCGAGGCCCAGCACCGCGACCACGGGGAGCCAGCTCTCCAGCACGCTCGTCGCGCCGCAGATCAAGCCTACGGCGAGGACGAGGCCGTTCTGCGAGAGCAGCCGACGGATCATTTCGCGGCCTTCTCCGAGTCGCCGCTCGGGCCCTGGTCATCGTAGTTCGAGTAGTAGTCGCGGTAGGCGTAGTAGTACTTGTACTTGCTGCCGCCTCGCTGCAGGTCGACGTTGTTGAGCACCACGCCCAGGATGTTGGCGTCGACCGCCTTCATCATGTCCAGCGTCTGCTTGACCACCGCGCGCGACACCGACTGCTCCTTGACCACGAGCAGCACGCCGTCCACGTGGCGCGACAGCGTCACCGCGTCCGACAGCGCCACCGACGGGGGCGTGTCGAGCAGGATGATGTCGAAGCGCTTCTCGAGCAGGTCCAGCAGCTCGTGCATCTTGGGCGAGCCGAGCAGCTCGGCGGGCTGGTCGCTCGAGGGGCCCGCGCAGATGGCGTACAGGTTGGGGACCGGCGTCGGGATCGCGATGTCCTCGGCGTCGGCCGCGCCGACCAGGAAGCTCGACAGTCCGACGGAGTTGTCGGCGCCCAGCACCTTGTGGACGCGCGGACGCCGCAGATCGGCGTCGATCAGCACCACGCGCTTGCCCATCTGCGCGAACGACACGCCCAGGCGCAGCGTGGTCGAGGTCTTGCCTTCGCGGGCCACCGACGACGTCACCAGGATGCGCCGCGGCGCGGGGCCGCTGGGGTTCATCTCGATCATCGCGCGCAGGCCGCGCACGGCCTCGGCGATGGACGACCGCGGGTTGAAGTGGGTGAAGAGGTCGGCCTCCTGACCGGAGACACCCTCGGGGAGGCGCGGCACCAGGCCCAGGAACGGGACCTTGAGGTAGGCTGCGACGTCGAGCTGCGAGCTGATCGTGTCGTCGAGGAACTCGCGCAGCAGGGCCAAGCCCACGCCGCCGACCAGGCCGACGATGAACGCCACGACCAAGCTCATCGGGATGTTGGGCTTGTAGGCGTTGGCGGGCGCCAGGGCGCGGTCGACGATGTCGACGTTGTTGAGCTGCGTGCGCGAGGTCAGGCGCACGTCCTCCATGCGGTCCGACAGCTTCTGCTGGAAGCCCTCGCCGCGGATGACCTCGGCCTTGAGCTGCTCGAACTCGGTCTTCTTCTGCTGGTACTCCAGCATCTCCGCCTTGACGGTGGTGATCTCGGCTTCCAGGTTGCTGACGGCGTCCTTCAGCACGTGGACGCGGGCCTGCTCACCCTGGATCACGCGGCGGACCTCCTCGTGGAGCGTCTGCTCCAGCGAGGCCATGCGCGCTTGGCTCTGCGCGCGCTCCGGGTGCTTGGGGCCGTAGCGGGCGGCCAGGTCGGCGTCCTTGGCCGCGGCGTCCGCGTAGTCGCGGGCGGTGGCTTCCAGCAGGTCGGAGTTCAGCGCCTTGCGCAGCTCGTTCCACGCGCTCTTCACGAGCAGGCCCTCGTGAACGCCCAGCGTCGTCTGCGCGAGCACCAGCTCGGTCGACTTGTCGCCGAAGGCCACATTGAGCGAGCTCATGCGCGCGGACAGCGTCGTGACGGCCTGCTCGGCGTCGACCAGGCCGCTGGTCGACTTGAAGTCGTGCAGCTTCTGGTTGGCTGCGGCGACGCGCTTGTCGTACTCGCTGAGCTGACCCTCGATCCAGTCGGTGGCGGCGGCGGAGGCCTCGCGGCGGGTGTCGAGGTTGCGGTCGCTGTAGGCCTCGGCGATCAGGTTGGCCAGCATGGCGGCCGCGGCCGGGTCGGTGTGCTGGACCGCGATCTCGACGAGCTGCGACTGCTCCTCGGGCACCACGGTCATCATGCCGAGCAGCGCGTTGGCTCCGTCGTCGTCGGCCGTGAGATCCGTGAAGCCGGCGGCGACGTAGCGCTTCACCACCTCTTCGCGGACGTTGCGCGACTGGATGATCTGGATCTGCGTGCGGAAGAACTGCTGGATCTCGAAGAAGCCGCGGGTGTTGTAGTCGACGACCTCGCTGCTCTCGACCTCCTGGCCCGCCTTGGGCGACAGGTGGATCAACGCGACCGCGCGGTACTCCTTGGTGCGGAGCAGGCCGCCGATCAGCGTCGTGAGCAGCACCGTCACCATGAACAGGGCGACGACGTTGCGTTGCTTGAGAAGGATCGGCCAGATGTCTTCGACGTGGAAGTCGAAGAGGGGGGCCGCGGTCTGGTTCTCTTTGCTGTTCACGTGCGCATCCAAGGTGTGACAGGAAGCATCATCGGATCGTTAGCGCGCTATCGGGTGGACCGCTGGGTCCTTGCGCTTTGCCCACACATCGTGGTCATCCGACGTCAGTTTGTCATCTTCAGTCGCGCCTGGAGGGCGTCACAGAGGGCGGCGATGTCGTCGGAGACGCCGTCAGGGCGCGCCGTGGGCGTGCTGCGGTCCTGGATGTCCTCGATCCAGGCCGGATCGTAGGAGGCGCCGATGTGGGCGAACAGGGCGGGGAAGACCTCGCCCGGCCGCGTCACGAGGTCCTCATAGCGGACCAGCTTGACCCGCGGGTCCTGGTCCAACCCCAACATGAAGTAGAAGCTGTTGCGGACGTACCAGAACAGGGCCGCGCCGGCGATGTCCGACATCTCGGGGGTCACGACCTCGCGCAGCTGGGCGATCAGCTGGGCCGGGATGCGCTCGCCGCGCCAGCCGACCTCGTCCGCGCGGCCGTCGGTGATGGTGCGGATGACCTCGGCCTGGTGGCTGCCCCACTTCTTGACCGCGCTGGACGCCACGTCCGGCCAGTTGCGCACCATCCAGATGGCGCGGGAGTCGGTGTGGGCGTCGAGGATCTTGTCGGCCAGGTGGCTGTCGCACAGGGGCTTGAAGACCACGGTGTCGGCGGGGGTCGACCGGATGACCAGATCCACCACAGACGGCGTCCGAAGACGGTAATTGTCGTAGGCGATGTTCGACTTCTCAGGGTGCGACCACAGCTGGGGCGCCTTCATGAGCGTGTCGATGAGCATGGTGGTGCCGCTGCGCTGGCAACCCACGACGAACAAACCCTTGGGCACGCGGCCTTCTGGGGCGTCCAACCACTGGTTCACGCCCTTGCGCGCCAGGTCTAGCGCCTTGCGGCCCTTGGTCAGCCACTCGTTCAGATCTTCAGCCATGCGCACCCCACTGCGCGGATCATACCCGCGCCGAATCAGGGTGATAGTGGGGCTGCGGCATGACGGCCAGGGTTTGAGAGCGGGATGGCGGACGAAGCGCACGTCGACAGCGGCCTAGACGAGGCCTCCGGCTCGGCGCCTGCTTCGGCGGCGCCTCGGGGGAACCTGCTCGCGCTGACCCTGACGCGGCTCGTCCTCTTCGTGTCCGGCCTGATCGTCAACGTCGTGGCCGTCCGGCACCTCTCCAAGGAGCAGGCGGGCGTCTACATGTGGGTCTGGACGGTGGTCGGCCTGACCACGTTCATGCCCAACCTGGGCTTGTGGCAGCTGGTCACCCGGCAGATCTCCCGCGAGCCCGAGCGGGCGCCCGAGTTCGTCGCCACCTCGCTGCGGATGACGTGGATCCTGTCGTGGCTCACCACGGCCCTGATCACCGGCTACGTCTGGCTGATGGACGGGCGGCCTGAGGTCGTCCTGACCGCCTTCCTCGGCGGCCTTACGCTGGCGTGGACGGCCACCTCGCAGATGGTCCAGGGCGCGCTGCATGGGCTGCGGCGCATGGGCCTGGAGGTGCCCGCGGTCCTGGCCGGTCGCGTCGTGTTCGTCGTGGCGCAGGTGATCCCGCTGGTGCTCGGGTTCGGCGTCGCCTGGGTGTACCTGGGGCGGGTGTTCTCGGCGTGGGTCATGTTCGCCATGCTCATGTTCCAGTTCCGCCGGACCGTGGGGCCCATCCCGCGGCGGATCCCCAAGGGGTCGCTCAAGGCGCTGATGGGGCAGGGCCGAACCTACGGCGCGAGCGTGTTCTTCGCGTCGGTGTCTGCGCAGGCCGACACGGTGATGATGCGCAGCCTGATCGGCCTGGAGGAGGTCGCCCGCTATGGCGCCCCCGCCAACGTGCTGCTCCAGCTCGCGTTCGTGGCCAACATCGTGTCCCGCGCGTTCTTCCCCAAGGTGGCGCAGCTCGGCGGAGACCCTGAGAAGGTGGCGCCCGAGCTGATGCTGCAGAGCCGCATCCTGCTCCTGCTGTCCATCCCGCTGGCTGTGGGCGGCGTGGTGGTGGCGATGCCGCTGGTCACCTTCCTGTTCGGCGCACGCTACGCGGACTCGTCGCTGCCGTTCGCGATCCTGATCTGCACCACGCCTGTTCGCTTCCTGAACAACGGCTACGGCTTCACGCTCACCGCGCTCGACCGGCAGAGCGAGCGGGCGCGGATCGACACCATCGCCGCCATCGCGAACGTGGCCGCCAACCTGGTCGCCATCCCGCTCTACGGCGCCGAGGGCGCCGCGGTGACCACGCTCTGCACCGACACGCTGTCGTACTTCCTGCTGGTGCGAGCCGTCCGCCGCGACGTGCCGTCCTACACGGTGTTTGGCCCCATCGTGCGCACCACGGTGCCCGCGGTGGTGATGGCGGCGGTGGTGCTGGCGGTGCCGCAGCTGCATGTGCTGGTGCGGATCGCGCTGGGCGCCGCAGTCTACGTCGTCGGGGCGTGGTTGACGCGTGGCTGGCGCATGAGCGACATTCGTCGTCTCTCCAGGGTGTGACGTGCGGATCTGGCTCCTCGCCCTGACGCTCGCGGGCTGCGCCCGGCCGGACGATCCGATCGTCGAGCCGGACGACTCGGATGCGGGTGAGGACACCGACACCCAGGTCGACCTACGCATCGAAGACGAGGCCTCGCTGGCCGCGGCCGCCGGGGTCACGCACGTCGCGGGCTCGGTCTGGATCGACGCGAGCGGGGTGGCGGACGTCGAGGCGCTGTCATCGCTGGCGTCGATCGAGGGTGACCTGATCGTGACGGGCGGCCGCAAGCTGGCGAGCCTGGGCGGCCTGTCGTCGCTGCGCGTGGTCGGCGGCGACGTTCGGATCGACGACGCGACCAGCCTGGTCGACCTGAGCGGCCTGGGCGCGCTCGAGCAGATCGGCGGCGCCTGGGAGATGCACGGGCTGGTCTCGCTGGCGTCGGTGGCGCAGCTGACGGCGCTGCAGCAGGTCGGCGGGTCGGTCTCCCTGATCTCGCTGCCGTCGCTGCCGTCGCTGGCCTGCGCGCCGGGGTTGGCGATCGTCCACGGCCTGCACGTGGAGGGGATGGCGGCGCTGTCGACGCTGGATGGTCCGGGCGTGGTCACGTCGCTCGACGGCGATCTGGTGGTGCGCGACGCCGCGGTGACCTCGCTCCCCTGGGCCAACGCGCTGACGCGCGTCGAGGGCACGCTGCAGCTGGTGCACCTGCTGTCGCTGGTCGAGCTGGGCGGCCTGGCCCACGTGCAGACCATCGCAGGCGATCTGGTGCTCGACGACCTCACGTCGCTGCCCAACCTGTCGGGGCTGGACGCCGTCACGGAGATCGACGGCTGGCTCACCGTCACAGACACGCCGCTGCTGGCCGATCTGATCGGGCTGTCTGCGCTGACCGACGTGCAGGGCGTGGTGCTGGAGGCGGTGCCGCAGGTGGTCGCGCTCGACACCTGGACGCACCTGACGCGGGTGCCCGACACGCTGCGCCTGTCGCACATGACGGCGCTGACGACGCTGTCCATGCCCGCGCTGGTGCAGGTGGGGGACCTGATCGTCGACCGCGCCCCCGCCCTGGAGACGCTCGCGGGGCTGAGAACGGTGACCACGCTCCATGGACTTGGGCTCTACGGGAACAGCAACCTGCGTCGCCTGGGCTGGGCGGGCGCCCACGTGGCGATCGACGGCTGGATCACGCTCGACAGCACCGGCCTGCGCACGCTCGACGACGTGCACTTCGACGGCGTGCTCGTCGAGGTCGGCCCCGAGGTGTCGGGCGCGTCACTCTCGCTCACGCGCAACAACCTGCTCACTGACCTCGTCGGGCTGGACGGACTCACCGGCGCTGTGGGATCGGTCTGGCTGCGCGACCTGGGTCAGGTGGTGTCGCTTCAGGGACTGGACTCGCTCACCCACACCGGCGCGCTGGAGATCTCCGGCTCCCCGCTGCTGGGCGACCTCGACGCGCTCGCGGCGCTCCGGACGGTGTCGGGCGACCTGACGATCGCCGACAACGCCCTGCTCGCCGACGTCTCCGGGCTCTACGGGCTGACGTCGGCGGACCGGGTGCTCCTGAGCGCGCTGCCTGAGCTGTGCGACGGTCAGGCAGAGGCCCTGCAGGCCGCGCTGCCCACGATCCCGGTCGACACCACCGCGCTGACCTGCCCCACACCCTGACGGCGCGCTAGGCTGGCGCATCCCAGGAGGGACGATGGCGCGTCGCCGCAACCGACCCCGCGGGCGCTTCGAGCGGCCGAGCAAGGCGGGTTTGCCCCCTGGGTCCGCCGTCTACGTGGGCCCGGAGCGCACCTCCCGCGTCCACGTCCACGTCATCGACTACGACAAGGACGGCGTGCGCGAGTTTGACGACCCGTCGCCGGACAAGCTGCAGTCCTACCGCTCGCCGCGCTCCGTCACCTGGATCGACGTCGACGGCGTGCATGACGTCGCGGTGGTGCTGGCGGTGGCTGAAGCGTTCGGCCTGCACGCGCTGTGGGTCGAGGACATCCTGAACCCTCAGACTCGCCCCAAGGTCGACCAGCAGGGTGAGCTGATGCTGCTGATCTTGCGGTCGCTGCACGGCGCGACGGACGTGACCACGTCGGAGCAGATCGCCCTGGTCCTGGGCGACGGCTTCGTGATCTCGTTCCAGGAGCGCCCCGGCGACGAGTGGAACGCCGTGCGCGCGCGCATCCGCGACGCGTCGGGTCGGATCCGCGGGATGGGCGCCGACTTCCTGCTGCACGCGCTCGTCGACGTGACCGTCGACGCCTACTTCGGCGTGGTGCAGCGTGTGGAGGAGCAGGTCGACACGCTCGAAGACCAGGCGCTGGAGACCTTGGACCGCAACCTGCCGTCCAAGGTGCTGGCGCTCAAGAGCGAGATCGCCATGCTGCGCGCGGCCGCGTGGCCCGTGCGCGAGGCGGTGGGCGTGCTCATGCGCGGCCAGCTGGGCTGCGTGCGCGCCGAGACTGTGCCGTTCTTCCGCGACCTCGACGACCACCTGGCCCAGGTGCTCGACGCCGTGGAGGCCGACCGAGAGCGGCTGCTCAGCGCGATCGAGCTGCACCTCGCCATGACCAACCAGCAGCTCAACGAGGTCATTCGTGTGCTGACGGTGGTGTCGACCATCTTCCTGCCGCTGATGTTCCTGTCGTCGCTGTGGGGCATGAACTTCAAGCACATGCCGGAGCTCGAGTGGACCTACGGCTACGAGGCCGCGCTCGGGCTGATGGCGTCGGTGGGCGTGGGCATGTACGTCTGGTTCCGCCGGCAGCGGCTGCTGTGATTCAGGAGGCTTTGTGTCGACGATCGATCTGGATCTGAGCGGGCGTCGCGCCCTGGTGTGTGGCGCGTCCGCGGGCATAGGCCGCGCGACGGCGCTGACGCTCGCGTCGATGGGCTGCGGCGTGGTCGCGCTCGCGCGCCGCGAGGACGCGCTCCGCGCCCTCCTGCCAGAGCTGACCGAGGCGGGCGCGTCCGATGTGGCGTTCGTCGTCGGTGACCTCGATGATCCCGACTCCCTGGCCGACAAGGTTGCGGGGCTCGACGTGCAGATCCTGATCAACAACAGCGGCGGTCCGCCCGCCGGTCGCTTGCTGGAAGACCCCACGTCCAAGCTGGTCGCGGCCTTTCGTCGGCACGTGCTGTCCGCGCATGTGCTGGTGCAGGCCACGCTGCCCACCATGCAGCGCGCCGGCTACGGCCGCGTCGTGAACGTGCTGTCCACGTCGGTGCGCGAGCCGCTGCCCAACCTGGGCACGAGCAACACCATCCGCGGCGCGATGTCGTCGTGGTCCAAGACGCTGTCGATGGAGCTGCCGCCCGGCGTCACCATCAACAACGTGCTGCCCGGCTACACCGAGACGGAGCGCCTGAGCTCGCTGCTCGACGATCACGCGGCCCGTCAGGGCGTGAGCGTCGATACGGTCGCGGCGGCGTGGCGCGCGGTGGTGCCGGAGGCGCGCTTCGCGGCGCCGTCCGAGCTCGCTGGCGTCATCGCGTTCCTGTGCTCGCCCGCCGCGTCCTACGTGCGCGGGCAGTCGATCGCGGTGGATGGCGGGCGCACGCGCGCGCTCTGAACGGCCCGGGAGGCCCCGTGGAATTCGACGTCTTCTTCAGCATCAGCCAGACGCCGGTGGACGGCCACACGCCCACCGAGGCCGAGATGTTTCGCGCGTTCTTCGCCCAGGTCGAGGCGGCGGACACGCTCGGCTACGGCGTGGCGTGGGTGGCTGAGTCGCACCTGTCGACCGAGGTGCAGAAGAGCAACCGTCGCCCCGTGGTGCCGCACTGGCAGGGCGAGATCGGGCTGAACACCAGCATCACTACGCTCGCGTCGTACGTGTTCGCGCGCACCAAGCGCATCGAGGTGGGTGCGGCGATCGCGAACGTGCTCTGCATGGGCGGGCCCATCGCCGCGGCGGAGAAGGTGGCGGCGTTCATGACGCTGCACGGGCTGGACCCGGCCGAGTCGCGCAAGCTGCACTTGGGCTTCTCCGCGGGCCGCTTCGACTTCATGAACGAGGCGTCGGGGATCGTGCCGCGCAACGCGCTGGAGGCCGCCGCGTGGCCTGCGCTCAAGGGCCGCATCTTCAACGAGGCCGCGGAGCTGCTGGTCCGTCTGCTCCTCGGCGAGACGCTGTCGAGCGAGGACGTCACGCCGACTGTGCTCACTCGCGCGGACTTCTGGCCGACCGCGATCTGCGGCGCCTGCGGGCGCGTGTGGGATCTGCCGCGCAAGGCGGTGGCGTCGGGCCCGCGCTGCACCTGCGGATCGACCGAGGGGACGGTGGAGGAGCGCGCGTGGGCGCGGGTCTGCGCCGCGGCCGGGAGCGAGTCCGAGTCCATCCGCTTCGACCACCGCTGGGTGTTCGAGCGCTTGCGGATCGTGCCGCAGGACTGGCGCCGCGACTTGCTTCAGCTGGTGATCGGCAGCCACGATCCCGACATCCAGGAGCGCGTCAACCGCTTCGCGCCGGTGCGTGTCTTCAACCTGTCGATCACGCCGCCCGCGGTGATCGACGACACCCACCGCCGCATGACGCAGGCCTACCACCCATCCGGTGGGCCGTGGCGTCGGTCGTACATGCCGCGCACGGTCATGGTCTTCTTGGATGAGGACGGCGACCGCGCGCGGGCCCGCGCCACCGCCGCGCTCGGCGCCTACTGGACCGCGCTCGAGGGCACGATCGACCCGAACAAGATCACCAACGCCGCCGAGAACGCGCTCGTGGGCAGCCCCGACGAGGTGGCGGCGCAGGTGCGCGCGCGCTTCCACCCGGACGACCGGCTGATGCTGTGGTTCGACTTCTTCGACCACGACTCGGACCGGGTGATCCGCGGCATGCGGACCTTCCAGGAGCGGGTCGTCCCTTTGCTGTAACGACCGGGCCTTCCGCGGTGTGGATGCCGCGATAAGCCCGCCCACGGAGGCCCCATGACCCGACTGTCCGGCCCGTCTGCGGTCGCGGGCGCGCGCCCTGGCGCCGAGGTGTTCCCGACCAGCCCGCTCGGCGCCACCGAGCCTGGGCTCGCCACCGGCCGCGACGTCGCCTGGCAGCCGCTGGTGGACTACCGGCGCAATGGCGTCAGCGAGACGACGATCCACGGCGCCGTCGCCTGGGCGTCGGGTGGCAAGATCGTGCACAGCTTCGGCGGCAACGTGCTCTGCTACGGCCGGAGCATGATGAAGCCGTTCACCATGCGCGTGTTCGCGGAGGATCTGGCGGGCGTGCTGACGCCCGAGCAGAAGGCGATCTCCGTCGCCAGCCACAACGGCGACACCGAGCACGTCGCCGCCGCGCAGTCCATCCTGACGCGCGCCGAGTGGCCGCTCATGCAGACGCCGCTCGACGTCCCGCTGGTGCAGTTCGGTCGGCAGGTGCGCAGGCCGCGTCGCTGGTACCACTGCTGCTCGGGCGAGCACGCGGCCCTCTTGCGCGGCTGCCGACTCAAGGGCTGGGAGCGCGTCGGCTACACGCTCCCGCAGCACCCCATGTTCGAGGCCTACCTCGACGTGCTCCGCCGCTGGCTTGGGCCAGACTGGTCGCCGGTGCGCGTGGCGCGCGACGGCTGTGGGCTGCCCACGGCGAGCAACACGGTCGATGAGCTGGCCCACCTGTACGCGGGCCTGGCCGCCACGCGCGACGAGGACTGGATCTGGGAGGCGATGACCTCGCATCCGGACCTGGTGGGTGGCTTCAACCGCCTGGACAGCACCATCTTGAAGGCCTGCGGCGGCAAGGTGGTCGCCAAGGAGGGCGCCGACGGCCTGCTCGGCCTGGCGATCGTCCACCCGGACTACCCGGAGGGCCTGGGCGTCGTGATCAAGATCGCGCACGGCTGGGACGCGCAGGCCACCTGGTACGTCGCGCGCGCGGTGCTCGGCGTGCTCGGGTTCGAGCTGCGCAACCCGTACGCGCTGCACCGGCAGAAGGCCTTCCTGGTGCCGGGCGTGGTCCCGGCGGACCGACTGGCGGCGCTGGAGTCCATCCCGACCTGGGACGAGTGGGATCCAGACGACGATCGCTGGCGCTACGACTGGCGGGCCGTCGCGCCGAGGGAGCTGGGATGACGCTCGCGCTAGGGAACCACATCGGCGGGCGCTCGGTCCCCGCGCAGGCCGGTGGCACGGTCGACGTGTTCGATCCGGCCACCGGCGAGCTCAAAGTCACCATCCCGCGGTCCGGGGCGGCCGACGTCGACGCGGCGGTGCAGGCGGCGCGGGCGGCGCAGCCAGCGTGGGCGGCGCTTGGCGTCCCCGGTCGCGCGACGTGGCTCGCCAAGCTCGCGGACGCGTTGGAGGCGAACGCGCACGCGCTCGCGTGCCTGGAGAGCGAAGACACCGGCAAGCCCGTCTGGCTCGCCCGCGAGATGGACATCGGCCGGTCGATCGCGAACTTCCGCTTCTTCGCGGGCGCGGCGCGGCATCAGGACGCGCCGTCGTTCACGGACGGCTCGGCGCTGCACTACACCCTGCGTCAGCCGCTGGGGGTGGTCGGCCTGATCACCCCGTGGAACCTGCCGCTCTACCTGCTCTCGTGGAAGGTCGCGCCGGCCTTGGCCATGGGCAACACGGTCGTCGCCAAGCCGAGCGAGATCACGCCGCGCACCGCCGACGCGCTCGCGCGCATCGCGACAGACGTGGGCATCCCGGCGGGTGTCCTCAACGTCGTGCACGGGCTGGGCCCGGAGGCGGGCCAGGCGTTGATCGAGCACCCGCGGGTTCGCGCGATCAGCTTCACCGGCGGAACGGTCACCGGTCGGCACGTCGCGCGGACGGCGGCGCCCATGTTCAAGAAGCTGTCGCTGGAGCTGGGCGGCAAGAACGCCACCATCGTGTTCGACGACGCGGACTTTGACGCCGCGCTCGACGCGACGGTACGGGCGGGCTTCCGCAACCAGGGCGAGATCTGTCTGTGCGGGTCGCGCGTGCTCGTGCACCGCGCCATCGCCGACCGCTTCACCGAGGCGCTGATCGAGCGGGTGCGCGCGCTGCGCGTGGGTGACCCCGCCGATCCGCAGACCCAGGTCGGCGCGCTCGTGTCGCTCGGCCACCGCGACAAGGTGGAGGGCTACCTGCGCCTGGCGGTGGAGGAGGGCGGCACGGTGCGCTGCGGCGGCGATCGTCCGACCCTCGCCGCGCCGTTCGACCAGGGGGCCTTCCTCAACCCGGCGGTGATCACGGGCCTCGCGCCCAGCTGCCGCACGGCGACCGAGGAGATCTTCGGCCCGGTCGTCACCGTGCACCCGTTCGAGGACGAGGCCGAGGCGGTCTCGATCGCCAACGGCACGGCCTACGGGCTGTCGGCGTCGGTGTGGACGCGCGACCTGGGACGCGCGCGGCGGATGGGGGCTGCGCTCGAGGTGGGCATGGTCTGGGTGAACTGCTGGCTCGCCCGCGACCTGCGCACCGCGTTCGGCGGCGCCAAGGACAGCGGCGTCGGCCGGGAGGGCGGGCGCTGGTCGCTCGACTTCTACACCGAGACCAAGAACGTCACGCTGGACGGCTGAGGGCCCCGCGATCTGTCGCGGCTGTACTCGCGCTGCGTACGAAATACCTCTGGATACATCCGCTCCTTTTGCGGACAGCCGATCCAGGACCGATAGCAGATGGGCACATTTCGAAGGAGTGCCCATGAGAATGCTGCCCTGGAGTGCCACCCTGGCCGTGGTCGCCGTGAGCGCGTGCACCGCCAAGCCGCCCGAGGCCAACGCCGTCCTGCTGTCTGAGGGGCCGTTCGCGACCGGAGATCTGGTCGGCGTGGACGGGTCCAAGTCGGCCGACGTCAACAAGAAGCCGCTGCCGCTGTCCTTCAGCTGGCGCGTGGTCTCGGCGCCTCCCGGCTCCGAGAGCTCGGTGATCGGGGACGACCGCCCCATCGCGGCCGTGATCCCCGACGTCTACGGCGACTACGTCATCGGCCTGATCGTCTCCAACTCGGACGCGTCGAGCCCCGAGCAGACCGTCCCGTTCACGGTCGCCGAGTGCGGCAACGAGGCGCCGGTCGTCGCGTCGGCCACGGCCACCCCGAGCGCGCCCAACACGGGCGACGTCGTGAGCCTGGCGGCCGACGTGTCGGACCTGGACACCAGCGAGACCTGCGGGCTGGAGCAGAGCCTGACCTACCAGTGGTCGATCGCCACGCTCCCCTCGGGCTCCGCCGCGGTCCTCAACGACGCCAACGCCGAGACGCCGTCCTTCCTGGCCGATCGTCCCGGCGACTACACGCTCCGCCTGGTCGTGACCGACAGCACGGGCATTGAGTCCGCGCCGGTCGACGTGCCGATCACCGTGTCGGTGTGTGGTGACGCAGCCCCGTCGGTCGACGACGTGATCCTGCCGGGCACCTCCAGTGTCGACGTCCGAGTCCCGCTGAATGTGACCGTGTCGGACGCCGACAACGGCGGCGACTGCGGTCTGACCCAGGCGCTGGTCGTCGGGTCGACCTTCCTCTCCAAGCCCGCCGGCTCCAGCGCGTCCTTCGCGCCGGCCGAGGGCACCACGCCCGCGTTCGTGCCGGACGTGCCGGGCGACTACGTCATCCGCACCACGGTGGCCGACGGCACGGGCCGCACGGGTACCCGCGACACGACCGTCAGCGTCGACGCCTGCGGCGACGCCATCCCGACCCTGTCGGCCGTCGCCTACGCGCCTGAGCTGCCGAACACCGGCGACCGCGTCCAGTTCTCTCTCCAGGGCGACGACCTCGACGCGCTCACCCCGTGCTCGCTCGGCCAGGAGCTGACCTACTCGGCGCGCTTTGTGTCGCTGCCGGTCGGGTCGGGCGCCTCGCTCACCCCCGCGGTCGGGGCCTCGCCGTCCTTCGTGGCCGATCAGGCCGGCACCTACGGCGTGCGCCTGACCGTCACGGACTCCACCGGCCGCGCGTCCTCGCAGACCGTGTCGGTGGTGGTCAGCGAGTGCGGCGCCAACGCGCCGACCGTGACCGGGTCGGTCTTTGACCCGGCGTCGCAGGTGGTCGGCGGGCTCATCGAGCTCGACGTCGTCGCCGCGGACGCGGACGTCGACTGCGGCCTGACGCCCACGCTCACCGTGGTCTCCGAGATCGTGGACGCGCCGGTCGACTCCAGCGCGCAGCTCGCGCCCGCCGAGGGCACGTCGCCCTCGTTCGTCGCCGACCAGCCCGGCGACTACGTCGTCCGCACCACCGTCACCGACGAGAGCGGCCGCAGCGACAGCACGGACACCGTCATCACCGTGGGTGTCTGCGGCGATCACGCGCCGGACGCGCTGCTGTCCTTCCTCGTCCCCTCGGCCGCGGGCCCGGGCAACGCGGTCGACGGCGACACGGTCACGGTCGACTCGCCCGTGCAGCTGTCGGGCATCCCGTCGACGGACGCCGACTTGGTGGACCCGTGCAACCTGACCGGCTCGCTGGACTTCACGTGGTCCTTCCTGTCGATCCCGGCTGGCAGCCGCGCGTCGTTCAACGACGTGCACCTGCTGACGCCCTCGTTCACGCCGGACGTCCCCGGTGAGTACCTGGGCCGCATGACCGTGACCGACGGCCGCTACACTGACGTGGCGGTCTTCCAGATCACCGCCGTCCCCGTCGACATCTTCGGCGTGGCGAATGGCTTCAGCGTGACCTTCGTCGCGGGCGGCGGCAGCCTGTGGAATCGCCCCAAGGGCGTGACCGTCGGCCCCAACGGCAACATCTACGTCGTGCAGTCCGGCTCCAGCGCCGTGACCGTCACGCCTGCGACCGGCGTCTCCACGTCCTACTTCGCGTTTGGCGGGGAGCTGGTGACGCGTCGCTCGGTGGAGGACATCGTCTACGCGCCGTCCGTCGACGCCTTCTACGTCAGCGTGAACTCGCGCGTGGTGCGCGTGGACAACGCCGGCAACCAGACCGCGCCGATCTCCGTGTCCGTGCCGCGCGCCGTGAGCGTCTTCACGCCGCAGGGCACGTCCACGCCGCGCCTGCAGGTCACGTCTGAGTCCAACGCGCAGGTCGAGTTCTTCAGCCTGTCGAACGGCAGCAGCCAGGGCAACAGCGGCGTCTTCCAGAACAGCGACGCGCTGTACGGACACGAGTCGGCCGTGGTGGGCCAGGGCAACACCTACTGGGTGACCGACCGCAACCGCGGTGAGGTGCGCCGCTCCACGGGCTCCGTCACCGAGACCAACCAGCTCGACACCCCGCGCGACATCGTGCGGGCGCCGTCGGGCGCGCTGTACGTCGCCGACGACGCGGCGGGCGTGGTCTACAAGGTGACCGACTGCGGCCAGGCCGGCTGCAGCCTGCTGCCGGTCGCCTTCGGCAACTGGAACCCGTACGGCCTGTGGCTCGAGAACGCGAACACGCTGCTGGTGACCGACAACCAGGGCGAGGCGCTCTACCGCCTGACGAACACGAACGGCCTGTAGGATCGGTCGCCCGGCGCGGACGCTCGCCCCACGAGGGCGCGCGAGCGACCGCGCCGGCGATGCCTAGAGCGCCGCCCGCTCAAGTGGGTCGACACCTCGGTCGCCCGGCGCGGACGCTCGCCCCACGAGGGCGGGCGAGCGATCCGCGCTCGAGAGTGCCGCCCTACGCCGCCTTACGCGGCCCGCGCCGAGCGCCGCCGCCGCAGCGCCACCATGGCCATCGCCGCGGCGACACCCAGCGAGCCCGCGCCGCCGTTCTGGTCGCAGCCGCAGCCGGTCTTGGGGCCCAGCGCGGTGTCGGTGTCGTCCGGGTAGGTCAGCGTGTCGGTGTCCGTCGGGCGATCCGTGTCGGCGGTGACGTCGGTGTCGCCGGCCACGGAGGTGTCGTCGACGGAGGTGTCGGCCAGCAGGTCGGTGTCGTCCGTGTCGACGGCGACGTCCGTGTCGACCGCGACGTCCGTGTCGAGCGTGCCGCCGGTGTCCGCCGTGTCGACCCCGATCAGGACGATGCCGCTGCAGTCGGTGTCGCAGAAGCCGGGGGCGCCGGAGTTCACGCCGTCGTCGCAGGCCTCGCCCGCGTCCACGTGGGCGTCGCCGCAGCGCGCGTTCGGCGTGATCGTTACGTCGACCGAGACCGCGGCCTGACCCGACGCGGTGGCGCGCAGGTGGAAGACGGTCGTGACGAGCACGTCCGCGGCGGACACCTCAAAGGCGGCCGGGTTGCCGTCCAGCGCGTCCGCGATGGGCGTGGCCGTGGCGGTGGTCGAGGCGATCGCGCCGGTCAGGTCGAGCTGGTCGGCGGTGTCGAGGATCTCGAGCGTGACGTCGACGCCGGGCACGCCGCCGCGGACAACCGCGGTCAGCGTCGCGCCGCCGATCAGGCTGGTGGTGTCGAGCTCGATCGTGGGCGGCACGGCCAGCGTGACGCTCGCGTCCAGGCCCTGCGACGGGTCATGCGCGAACACGTCGTAGGTGCCGGCGAACGTGCCCTGGTCGGGGGCGGTGAAGGTCACGGTGCGCGGCGCGGTGAGCGACACGCCCGCGGCCTGACCGGCGACGTTGGCGGACGGGTCGACCGTGAACGGACCGACGCCGCCAAACACGGTGAGGTCGAGCGAGGTGCCCGCCTGGACGACGCCGTCGCCGACGAGCAGCAGCGAGAACGCGTCGGCGACGGTGTAGTCGGCCGAGGCGATCGCGGACGGCGTCCAGTCGGTCTTCCAGGCGCCCGCGCGCACCGCGTAGATCGCGCCCTTGGCGAGCGTGATGGCGCCCGACGCCACCGGCGAGCTCTCGTCCGGCGTGCTGCCGTCGAGCGTGTAGTGGATGACGGCCTCCGGCGTGGTGCAGGAGATCGTCAGCGACTGCGCCGTGTTGTACGTGCCAGACGCCAGGCTGAAGGTGGGCGTGGCGACCTGGCCGGTGATCACGAACGTGGCGGACACGGCCGCGGAGTCCGTCCAGTCGGTCTTGGTCGCGAGCCCGCGGATCGTCGCCGTGGTGTCGAGCGGGATGTGCACCGCCGACGTGAAGATGGGCGACGCGGCGGTCGGCGTGCTGCCGTCCGTCGTGAAGTGGACCACCGCGCCCGGCGTCGCGCTCGACAGCGTGACGTCCTGGGCGGTGGGGTAGGTGCCCGCGACCGGCGAGAAGGTGGGCGCGGCCACGGTGCCGGTGATCACGTAGGTGGCCGACGCGACCGCGGAGTCCGTCCAGTCGGTCTTGGTGGCGTAGGCGCGGACGGTGGTGGTCGTGTCGAGGTCCAGCGGGATCGCGGCGGTGAACACGGGCGACGCGGCGTTCGGGGTGGAGCCGTCGGTCGTGTAGTGGATCGTGGCGTCCGGCGTGGTCGTGGACAGGCTGACGGTGCGCGCCGTGGTGTAGGTGCCCGCGGCCAGGCTGAAGGTGGGCGTCGCCACCGTGCCGGTGATCACGTAGGTCGCGCTGGCGACCGCCGAGTCCGTCCAGTCCTGCTTGATCGCGATGGCGGTCACGGTGCGGGTGGTGTCGAGCGGGATGACGACCGGCGCGGTGTAGAGCGGCGAGCTGGCGTCCGGCGTCGTGCCGTCCGTCGTGTAGTGGAGGCTCGCGCCCGGCGTCGCGCTGGACAGCGTGACGGACTGCGAGGTCGCGTAGGTGCCCGCGGCCGGCGAGAAGGTCGGCGTGGCGACCGTGCCCGTGACGACGAAGGTGCCCGAGGCCACCGCCGAGTCATCCCAATTGGCCTTGGTGGCGATCGCCCTGAGGGTCTTGCTCGTGTCGAGCGGGACCTGGATGGCGGCCGAGAAGGTCGGCGACGCGGCCGTCGGGGTGGAGCCGTCGGTCGTGTAGTGGATGGCGGCGCCCGGCGTCGTGCAGCTCAGGGTGACGGACTGCGCGGTGGTGTACGTGCCCGGGACCGGCGAGAAGGCGGGCGTGGCGACGGTGCCGGTGATCTCGAAGCGACCCGAGGCCACGGCGGAGCGGGTCCAGTCCTGCTTGGTGGCGATCGCCTTGATCGTCTGCGTGGTGTCGAGCGGGACGGTGATCGGGCCGGTGTACGGCGTCGACGAGGCCGTCGGCGTGCTGCCGTCGGTCGTGTAGAAGATCGCGGCGCCCGGCGTGGCGCACGACAGCGTCACGTCCTGGGCGGTGGTGTACACGCCCGGCGTCGGCGAGAAGGTGGGCGTGGCGACGGTGCCGGTCACCACGTAGGTCGCGCTGGCGACGGCGGAGTCGGTCCAGTCGGTCTTGGTCGCGATCGCCTTGATGGTGGTGGTGGTGTCGAGCGGGGCGGGGATCGCCGACGTGTAGACGGGCGAGGCGTCGGTCGGGGTGGAGCCGTCGGTCGTGTAGTGGATGGCGGCGCCGGCGGTCGTGGTCGACAGCGTGATCGACTGCGCGGTGGTGAAGGTGCCCGCGCTCGGCGAGAAGGTCGGCGTGGCGACGGTGCCGGTGATCACGTAGGTCGCGCTGGCGACGGCAGAGTCGGTCCAGTCGGTCTTGGTGGCGATCGCCTTGATCGTCTGCGTGGTGTCGAGCGGGACCGAGATGGCGCCCGTGTAGAGCGCGGACGCGGCGGTCGGCGTGCTGCCGTTCGTCGTGTAGTGGATGGCGGCGCCGGGCGTGGTGGTCGACAGCGTGATCGACTGCGCGGTGGTGTAGGTGCCCGCGGCCGGGGAGAAGGTGGGCGCGGCCACGGTGCCCGTGACGACGTAGCTGCCCGACGCGACCGCCGAGTCGACCCAGTCAAGCTTGGTGGCGATCGCCTTGATCGTCATGCTGCTGTCGAGCGGGACGGGGATGGCGGCGGTGTAGGTGGCGCTGGCGGCGGTGGGGATGGATCCGTCGGTGGTGTAGTGGATGACGGCGCCGGGCGTGGCCGTGGAGAGCGTGACGCTCTGCGCGGTGGTGTAGGTGCCTGGCGTGGGCGAGAACGACGGCGTGGCGACGGTGCCGGTCACCGTCCAGGTGCCGGAGGACACGGTCGAGTCGACCCAGTCGAGCTTGGTGGCGATCGCGTTGATGGTCTTGGTGGTGTCGAGCGGCACCGCGATGGCCGACGCGTAGAGCGCGCTGGCGTCGGTCGGGGTGGAGCCGTCGGTCGTGTAGTGGATGGCGGCGCCGGGCGTGACCGTGGAGAGCGTGACGCTCTGCGCGGTGGTGTACGTGCCGGGCGCGGGCGCGAACGTCGGCGCGGCGACGGTGCCGGTGATCACGTAGGTCGCGCTCGCGACGTTGGAGTCGATCCACGAGGGCTTCACGGCGAGCACCTTGAGCGTGCGCGTGGTGTCGAGCGGGATGGTGATCGGCGTGGAGTACAGCGTGGACGCGTTCGTCGGCGTCGTGCCGTCGGTCGTGTAGTACAGCGCGGCGCCGGCCGTGGCGCAGGACACCGTCACGCTCTGCGCGGACGTGTACGTGCCCGCCACCGGGGAGAAGGTGGGCGTGGCGACCGTGCCGGTGATGGTGAAGGTGCCGCTGAGCACGCCGGAGTCGGTCCAGTCGGTCTTGGTGGCGATCGCCTTGATCGTGCGCGTGGTGTCGAGCGAGATGGTGATCGCGGACGAGTAGAGCGGCGACGCGACGGTCGGGACGGAGCCGTCGGTGGTGTAGTGGATGGCGGCGCCCGGCGTGGTGGTCGACAGGCCGACGCTCTGCGCGCTGGTGTAGGTGCCCGGCGTGATCGAGAACGTGGGCGTGGCGACCGTGCCGGTGATTACAAACGTGGACGAGGCGACCGCGGAGTCGACCCAGTCGGTCTTGGTGGCCCAGGCCTTGACGGTCTGCGTGGTGTCGAGCGGGATGGTGAAAGACCCCGTGTACACCGTGGACGAAGACGTCGGCGTGCTGCCGTCGGTGGTGTAGCGGAGGGTCGCGCCCGCCGTGGTCGTCGCCAGGGTGATGGTCTGCGCGGTGGTGTAGGTGCCCGCCGCCGGGGAGATCGTGGGCGTGGCGACCGTGCCGGTCACCACGTAGGTGCCGGACGCCACGGCCGAGTCGACCCAGCTCGCCTTGGTGGCGATCGCCTTGATGGTCTTGGTGGTGTCGAGCGGCACGGAGATGGCGGCGGAGTAGACGGCGGACGACCCGGTCGGGGTGCTGCCGTCGGTCGTGTAGTGGATGACCGCGCCGGGCGTGGCCGTGGACAGCGTGACGGACTGCGCGGTGGTGAAGGTGCCGGGCGTCGGCGACAGCGTGGGCGTGGCGACGGTGCCGGTGATGGTCCACGTGCCGGAGGCCACGCCGGAGTCGACCCAGTCGGTCTTGGTGGCGATGGCCTTGAGCGTGCGCGTGGTGTCGAGCGGGATGGTCAGGGAGCTCGTGTAGATCGTCGACAGCGCGGTCGGGGCGGAGCCGTCCGTGGTGTAGTGGATCACGGCGCCGGCCGTCATCGACGAGATCGTGACGCTCTGGGCGGAGGTGTACGTGCCCGGCGTCGGGGAGAAGGTGGGCGTCGCGACCGTGCCGGTGATCACGTAGGTGGAGGAGCCGACGACAGAGTCGATCCAGTCGGTCTTGGTGGCGATGGCCTTGATCGTCTGGGTGGTGTTGAGCGGGACGGTGATCGGGCCGGTGTAGAGCGTGGACGACCCGGTGGGCGCGCTGCCGTCGGTCGTGTAGCGGAACGCCGCGCCCGCGGTGGTCGACGAGATGGTGATCGACTGGGCGGTGGTGTAGATGCCCGCGACCGGGCTGAACGTGGGCGTGGCGACCTGGCGCTGCACGTAGGTGGCGGACACGGCCACGGTGCTGCCGGGGACGACGCTGACGGTCTGGTCGGCGGGGGTGATCCACGCGGCCAGGTCCTTGAAGCGGACCGTGGTGCTGGCGCTGGTCAGGCCGACCGCGGTGGTGCCGCTGGCGCGCCACTCGTCGCCGGGGAACACGACGCTGTCGATCCACACGGCGTCCGAGCCCGACGCCCCCGTGCCGTTCTTGCGGTACTCCCAGGCGAACGTGTGGGTACCCGCCGTGACCGGGAAGGACGTCGTGGTCCACGCCGTCTCACCCGACCAGGTCTGCTGGACCGTGCCGTCGATCAGGAAGCGAAGGAAGTCGCCGCCCGACTGGGTGCTGGTGTGGAGCGCGAACGCGATCGCGCTGCCATCACACTCGATCGCGGTGGAGATCGAGGAGGTCTGGTTGTCCGTGATCGAGGGCGAGCGGGCGGCGTAGCGGCCGCCGCTGACCGACGAGGTGTCGGCCGTCCACGAGCCGGTGCCGCCGCCGGTGTAGGTGAAGCGGCTGAGCGAGCCCTCCTCAAACGTGTCCGGGGCGGAGGAGGTGCGGCGCCAGCGGGCGCCCTGGGTGACGGCGGCGGTCGGACCCAGCGTGGCGGAGACACCGCCGGAGATCGTGTAGAGTGCGCTGGTCACCGACGAGTCCGTCCACGAGGCGCGCGTGGCCAGCGCCTTGAGCGTGGTGGTCGCGCCGACCGACAGCGTGCCGCCCGACGTGGTGGTCGTCGTGGTCGCGGCGGTGGGGGTGGTGCCGTCCGTGGTGTAGCGGATGGTGATGCCTGCGGAGGCGTCGGACAGCGTGACCGTCTGCGGCGAACCGTACTCACCGGCGGGCGGCGAGAAGGTCGGCGGGAGCGCGACGAACGTGTAGGTCGCGCTGGTCACGGTGGAGTCGACGAAGGTGCTCTTGGAGGCGAGGGCCTTCAGCGTCAAGGTGCCCGAGACGGCGAACGACGAGCCGTTGGTCACGGAGGTGCTGGTGCCGTTGACCGGCGTGCTGCCGTCGGTCGTGTACCAGAGGGTGGCGCCCGAGGTCGCGCTGGTGAGCGTGACGGTCTGCGGGGTGTTGTACGTGCCGGTGCTGAGCGTGAAGACCGGGGGCTCGGCGCGCAGCGCGTTGAGCGCGCTGTCGATCGTGATGCGCTTCTTCACGATGCTGTTGCGGCTGTCGGTGATCGACTGGCCCGTGGACTGGAGCACGGCCAGGCCCTCGGTCACGGTCATCGTCGGCTTCTTGCTCTTGAGCACGGCCCACGCGCCCGCGACGTGCGGCGTGGCCATCGAGGTGCCGGTGAACGCCTGGTACGCCCCGCCGGGGATGGACGAGGTGATCGCGGTACCCGGGGCCAGCAGCGACAGGAAGCTGGCGCTGTCGGAGTAGCTGTCGACGACGTCGAGCTTGGTGGTCGCGCCGACGCTGATGGCGGTGGAGATGCACGCGGGCGCGTTGATCGAGTTGGTGAACCCGTCGTTTCCGGACGCGACCACGGTGGCGACGCCCACGGAGCGCAGGTTGTCGATGGACGCCTTGAGCGGATCGGCGTCGCAGTTGGTGGTGCTGGCGTTGCCGCCCAAGCTCATGTTCACCGACGCGATGGTCGTGCCCGCCTGAACCAGCGCGTACACACGGTCGAGGCCCTTGAGCTGGTCCGTGTTGTAGCTCAGGATGCAGGGCGCGTAGCCGACGCCGCACATGGCGGTCGTGGTGAACTTGGAGAACACCTGGATGGGGATGAGGTTGGCGTCGCGGGCCATGCCCGAGAAGATGGTGCCCTTGCCGGTGGCGATGCCGGCCACGTGCGTCCCGTGGGCGCAGCCGTTCACGCTCGAGGGGCAGTTGGCGCCCGAGCCCGCGGCGGTCGAGCTGGCGACGGCGCCCGGGCAGACGGACACGGACGGGTAGCTCGCGTCCGTGGTGGAGTAGCAGGCCTCGGAGACGGTCTTGCCGGTGAGGAAGGCGTGCGTGGTCTCGACGCCCGAGTCGAGGATGACGACGGCCTGACCGCTGCCGCTGTACCCGGCGGTCGCTGCGGCGACCGCGCCCACGAGCGGCCCGCTCTGCGCCAGCGAGGGCGCCATCGGGACGTCCTCGTGCAGGCTGATCACGTCGGCGCTGCGAAGGAGCGCGGCCACTCCGGCGGTGGTGGCGCGGAGCGAGACGTACGGGATGGTGTCGAACTCACCGACGACGTCGGACTGCGTGCCGGCGACCGCGTCGACCACGCGCTTGCGGGTGGCGACGATGCCGCGGCGCTGCGCGTCCCGGTCGGCGACTGAGAGGTCGCCTTCAGGCGTGAACGGGGTGCGGAGACCGACGATCACGCGGACGTGCCCCAACTTCTCGGCGCGCGTGCGAAGGCCCACGAGGTTGCCGGTCCAGGCGCCGGTCGCCGGATCGCGAAGGCCGACGGCGCGATCCGACGCGAGCGAGGCGCGCTCCGTGGAGGCCTGCTCCTGCGTGGGCGCGGGCGAGGCGTCCTGGGGTGCGCCTTGGCAGGCGGAGAGCAGCCAAAGGCTGGCCAGGGCAGCGCGGAGTCTACCGGTCATGCAGTCCTCAAGGGGCTTCGGGCGGATCGGGGCGGGCAAGGCTGGCGCACGCGTCCACGGTCATCGGTCCAGAGAACGCGAACGTGGAGGTTAACGCTACAGATTACACCCAGTTTAGTTCGCTGGGGGTTGAATACGCGGGGCCGTCCAGCACGAGCACGTCCTCGTGGGCTCGTCGCGACGTGTGCGACGTGTGAAGCCACGACGGATCCCGCGTGTGGGTTGCGCGGGCGGGGGTGGTGATGCCGACGGCGGAGCTGGCGATGTTGACGTCCGCGATCCTGACGATCGCGTTCCTGTACTCGTCGGTTGGGCACGCGGGCGCGTCGGGCTACCTGGCCGTGCTCGCGCTGGCGGGTCTGGCGCCCGCTGAGATGAAGCCGGTCGCGCTCACGCTCAACGTGATCGTCGCCACCGTGGGGACCGCGCAGTTCATGCGCGCGGGGCACTTCGACTGGCGCCTGTTCTGGCCGTTCGCGCTGACCTCGGCGCCGTTCGCGTTCGCCGGCGGCGCGCTCAGCCTCTCGACCCGCGGATTTCATGCGCTGGTGGGTCTGGTCCTGCTGCTGTCGGCGGCGCGCTTCCTGATGCGGCCCACGGTGGACGGGCAGGCGCGGACGCCGTCGGTCGGCGTCTCGATGGCGGTCGGCGGCGCGCTCGGGCTGCTGGCGGGCCTGACCGGCACGGGCGGTGGCGTCTTCCTGACCCCCGTGCTGCTGTTCTGTGGTTGGGCGGACACGCGCCGCGCGTCGGCGACGTCGGTGCTGTTCATCCTGGTGAACTCGCTGGCGGGCCTGGCTGGGAATTGGAGCGCGACGCACGCGCCTCCGACCTTTGTGTGGCCGCTCGCGGTGGCGGCGCTGCTAGGTGGTTCGGTGGGGTCCACGCTCGGCAGCCGGGTCCTGCCGCCCCGCGTGATCCAGCGAATGTTGGCAGCAGTCCTGCTGATCGCCGGGCTGAAGCTGCTGGCCGCCTAGGCGCGCGCGCTCACTTCAAGTTGGTGGTCAGCGCGTTCTGCGTGGTGCCGACGTCCTTGAAGACGTTGCTCAAGGTGTTGAGGAACTTCTTCCGGCGGTCGAGCACGGTCTGGAGGCGCAGCGTGATCTGGTCCTGCAGGTCGGCCTGCCCGTCGAGCCAAGTGAGGTCGGTGACCGTCAGGTCCTTCGCGGTGGCGGCCGCGCTCATGGCGATCAGGCGGGTCTCGTAGCCGCTGAGCACCGCGGAGAAGGCGGCGACCTCGTCGGGTGAGAGCGTCTGGTCCGCGTAGAGCTTGGCGACCTCAGCGCGAGCCAAGCGCAGGGCGCGGGTGGCGTCGGTCGCGGCGCCGGAGAACGCGTTGAGGCGCGCGTCGGTCCAGTCCACCTTGTCGGGGGAGGGCGGACCGGCGTGGTCGACCACCAGCGTACAGGCGACGAGCGTGTCGACCGGCGCGTCTCCGCCGAGCAGGCGGGCGCTGGCGCGCAGCGTGGTCCAGTCGTCGAACGAGGCGCTGATCTGCATCGGCCACGTCGACGCGCTGGTCACGACCTGGCCGGTGGCGAGGTCGATCAGGTCGAGCTGGCCGTCGAGGTAGTGCGAGCCCGGGCAGTCGAAGGTGGCGGCCACCTCACCCTTCGCCTGGAGCAGCGAGCCCTGGGCCTGGCCGAGCAGCAGGTTGGTCGACAGCGAGAGCGTCGCCGGCTCGGTGCCTGCCGGGCCCGCGCTGTCGGTGTCGTCGGCATCGATCCGCGCGGCTTGCAGGGCGTCGCGCAGCGTGTCGTTCAGGCCGACCATCTCGGTGAGCGCGTCGCGCTTGTTGTGCTTCTCGTCGTTGGCGTCGTTCATCTGGTCGAGCGTGTCGCGCAGCGCCTCAGCCTCGGTCTGCGAGGCCTCCATCAGGACGAGCCATGTCAGGACCTCGATGTTCCCGTCGGCGGGGATGAACCCGGACATGAACGACACGGCGCCCTGTGCGCGCGCGCCGGTGGCGTACACCGGGTCCGCGATGGCGGAGACGCCGGTGAACTCGATGTTGAGGCGCACGTTGGCGGCATCGAGCTCAGCCAGGGCGGCGCGGGCGGCCTCGGTCGGCGTGGGGGGCGGCGCCTTGGCCTCGCAGGCGCCAAGGGTCAGGGCCAGCACGGCGAGGGATGGGCGGAGCAGCTTGGGCATGTCGGGTCCCCGGAGCGGCGCTGTAAGCCGCGCTCTGCGCCTGCGCGACGGCGGGTGAGCGACGTCTTGGCGTCACAAGTTCTCTCCGGGCGCGCACGGCCGGTCGTGGGTGGGTCACCGGTGGTAGAGTCGGCGACTTGGGGCCGCTTGGTCGGCCCGTGGACGCGCATGACCCGTCGACCGCCGCCGCCCTCTCGTCGTGACCTGCTCGCTGGGCTGGGGACGCTCACCCTGCTCTCGTGGATCGGCGGGTGCGACAAGTCCGTGGAGGACACGCCCGACGTCCACGTCGATCTGGACCCGCTGCCGCTCCCGCTGTCGGACATCACCGCGAACGGAGATCACTACGTGACGTCATGCTGCGCCACGCCCGCGCTGGACGCGAGCACGTGGACGCTGGCGATCGTGGTCGGCGGCGAGACTGTGGCCATCGTGACCATGGCGTGGCTGGAGGCGCAGGCCGCGCGCGACAAGGAGCACACGTTCGAGTGCATCAGCGCGCGCCCGTTCCATCAGGCGATCTCCAACGCGGTGTGGACTGGCCTGCCGCTGACGGAGCTCTTCGGGGCGCTGGGCGTCGTGGTGCCCGACACCACCGTGGCGCTGAAGTTCACCAGCGCCGACGACTACACCACCGCCATCCCCGTGCAGGATCTGGCGCTGCCGGCCTGGCTGGTCTGGCGCATGAACGGCGAGCCGATCCCCGCGGACCACGGGTTCCCGGCGCGGCTGATCGTGCCCACCCGCTACGGCATGAAGAGCCCCAAGTGGGTGACTCAGCTGGAGCTGATCGACGCGCCGTACATCGGCTTCTGGGAGGCGCAGGGCTGGTCAGACTCGGCGCTGATCCAGCCGAACACGCTGGTGCGCTGGCCCACGGGTCGGATGCCGGTGCGCGCGGGCAAGCTGCACGTGATCGGCACCGCGTTCGCCGGGCGCGACCCCATCGCCAAGGTGGAGGTGAGGCTCAACGGCGGTGAGTGGATCGAGGCGACGATCGACTACGCCGGGCCGCCCGACGTTTGGTCGCTGTGGTCGATCGACCTGAACGTGCCGGTGGGCATCCACAAGGTGGTGGCGCGCTGCACCACCGCGAGCGGCGCGCAGAGCGGTGAAGACAGCGCAGGCTCGCCGGGGCTGGTGGGCTACGACGGCAGCATGGAGCTGGACTTCGAGGCGGTCTAGCGAGGGCGAGGGGGCGCCCGTCAGAACGCGTGCATGACGAGCTTCTCGATGGCCTGGATGCCACCGGCGACGCCCGCGTGACGCGCGACCTCCTTGCCGCCCTTGAACACGACGAACGTGGGGAGCGCCGAGACGCCGTAGCGGCTGGCGGTGGCCCGCTGCGACGCGACGTCGACCTTCACGATCTTGAGCTTACCCGCCAGCTTGGTCGCGAGCTGCTCGAGCGCCGGAGAGATGGTCTTGCAAGGCCCGCACCACTCGGCCCAGAAGTCGACGAGGACGAGGCTCTCAGAGTCCAGGACATCGCCCTGGAAAGTCTTGTCTGTGGTGGCGGGAGTCAGGCTAGCCATGGGGTCGCTCTCCGGGAGGTCACGGATCCCCTAGATCCGCGCAGATCGGCTCGCAACGCCGCATCAAAAATAATCCCGCAGGCCCTGCCGCGCGGTGTGCAGCGGGGCTGCAACGAGGACCGACGGTGGCCAGCGTGCACGTCGCGCGGCTAGACCGCGCGCCTTGGAGATCCGATGCTCACGATCGCGTCCGGCACGTTCGACGTCACCCTCACCCCCCAGCCCGCGAGCGCGGACGTCGGCGACCCCACGGTGTCGCGCATGGCGATCGCCAAGGCGTTCCAGGGGGACCTGGAGGGCGCAAGCCGCGGCGAGATGCTGGCCGTGCGCACCGAGGTCGACGGCTCGGCTGGCTACGTCGCCATGGAGCGTTTCGTCGGCTCGCTGTTCGGCAAGGAGGGCTCGTTCGCGCTGCAGCACAACGGGCGCATGGATCGCGGCGCCAAGGCGCTGTCGGTCACCGTGGTGCCGGACTCAGGGACGGACGAGCTGGCGGGCCTGTCGGGCGTGATGCGCATCGAGATCGCCGAAGGCCTGCACAGCTACGTGTTCGAGGTCGCGTTCGCGCCGGACGAGGACTGAAGGACGCGGGGGCCGACATCGCGGACCGCCCCACGCGCGTCGATCACCTGCTGATGCAGTAGCTGCTGGAGCCCGACACACGCGCCACGCGCCAACGGAACTGGTAGCCGTTCTGTGCGGTGGTCGTGGTGTACGCGACGTGCTCAGCGACGCCCGCCTTGGTGCTCGTGCTCTTGGCGGCTGAGGTCCACTTGGTGCTGCCCACCGCGGCCGCCTCCAGGTAGAAGTCCAAGTTGGCCGTGGTGGTGGTGTAGCGCAGCCAGCGGTCGACGAGCGTGGCCTTGGGGAGCGTGCCCAGCGAGTGGTACAGGCTGCCGGTCGAGAGGGTGCCCGAGAAGTCGCAGGTGGACGCCGCCGCGATGGTGGCGGTGGTGGTCGCGGTGCTGGTGGCGCCGGCGTTGTCGGTCACGGTGAGCGACACGGTGTAGGTGCCGGCGGCGGCCCAGGTGTGCGACACGCTGGAGCCCGTGCCCGTGGTGCCGTCGCCGAACGACCACGACCACGCGGTGACCGTGCCGTTCGCGTCGGTGGAGCCCGCGCCGCTCAGGGCGCGCGCGGTGCCGGCGGTGCCGGTGTACGGGCCGCCGGTGTTGGCGATCGGCGCCTGGTTGACCGTGGTGGCGGAGAGGTAGGCGGTGATGGCCTTGTCGGCCTGGATCAGGCCCGAGCCGTACGACGTGTCCACGCCGACCGCGCCCAGGTCCAGCGCGGTGCTCTTGAGGTAGCTCTCAGCCTCCAGGTTGGTGGCGCCCTTGGCCATGATCAGCGCCGCGGCGGCCGCCACGTGCGGCGTGGCCATCGAGGTGCCCTGGAAGAAGTAGTAGTTCCAGGCGCCGGTCATCACCGTCTCCTGGAGGATGCCGTCGCCGTAGCCGTCGCCGTTGGCGTCCACGGTGGTGTCGCCGCCCGGCGCGACCAGGTCCAGGCCCGCGCCGATGTTGGAGTACGGCGCGCGGGTGTTGGAGAAGCCGGTCGCGCCGACCGAAACGACGCCCGGATAGGCCGCCGGGTAGTCGACCGTGCTGCCGGTGGCATTGCCCGACGCGGCGACCACGAAGACGCCGGCGTTGGTCGCGGCCAGCATGGCCGACGCCTCAGACGTGGACGAGGTGGACGCGCCCAGGCTCATGTTGATGACGTCAGCGCCGTGCTGCACCGCGTAGTCCACGCCCAGGATGACGTTGGACGTGAAGCCCGATCCGCTGGCGTCGAGCGCCTTGATCGGCAGGATGGACGCGCCGTACGCCAGGCCCGCGCAGCCGACGCCGTTGTTGGTCTTCTCGCCGATGGTGTTGGCGACGTGCGTGCCGTGGCCGTTGTCGTCGGTGGGGCTCGCGTCGTTGTTCACGTAGTCCCAGCCCGCCAGCAGCGACGTGACGCCGTCGACGGTGGAGACCGCGACGCCGGTGTCGATCACCGCGACGATGGCGCCCACGCCGGTGGACTTGAGCCAGGCCGCGTCCGCGCCGACCTTGTCCAGGCTCCACTGGTAGCTGCGGAGGGGGTCGTTCACGGCGCTGGCGTGCCGGACCTGGTCGAGCTCCGCGTAGGCGGCGACGCCCGCGGCGGAGACCAGCTGCACGGCGTCGGGCGCGCTCAGGCCGTCCGGCAGGGCGTAGACGCCGCCGTCGATGATGCCGAACGCGGCGAGGCGGCGCAGCGTGAAGCCGCCGACGACAAACGCCTTGGGGGGCGCGCCGTTCGTGCCGATCAGGATGCGGTCCGCGGCGTAGGTCATCTGGCCCGCGTGGACCACCGACGCGCTGCCGGCCGTGGCGCTGTCGTCGAGGCCCGGACGCGCGTCGCTCGGGGCGGCCTGCGCTTCGGCGGAGGCGGTGTCTGCGTCGACCGCGACCGACGGGTCCTGCGCGCCGACCGCGTCCGCCTGGGCCAGAGTGACGTCTTCGGGGGCGTTGCAGGCGACGAGGGCGAGGAGGAACATCGAGCGACGCATGAAGACTCCGGCGAGAGATCAGACGGGTGACGTCCGTGGGCAGAGGGCCGCAGCGGTCTGTCCGTGTTCGGCACGGGCACGGCGGCCTTGAGCAGAAAGAGGAGGCCGCAGGGTCCGGTGTACGGGGCGGCGCCGCATCCTGGGCGTCGGCCCTAGACCGCGGCGAGCTCGCTGGCCTGGAGGAAGTAGCGCATACGCTCGAGGCCGCGGTTGCGGAGCTGGTAGGCGCGGCTGACGGTGACGCCGAGGACGTCGCCGACGTCCTCGAGGGTGGCGCCCTTGAGGATCTG
>CAIOSP010000177.1 GCA_903861005.1 uncultured Pseudomonadota bacterium | reverse complement strand
TCACGAGCAGGTTTGAGCGGGAGCTCGGATAAGGGTTCGGGGCTCGCCGACGTAAATGCCCTCACCCCTCCCCGATCAACCCCCTCAGTAGGTGTCACCGCCGGCGTCCTGAATCGCGATCCTCGCCGCCCAGATGTGCTTGCAGGAGACGTGCGCCCTGCCCGCTTTGTACGCGAAGTCGGGGCACGTACAAGCGTAGGACGCGTGGGGGCCGCCCTCGGCGCGGACGACGCGCCAGACCTCTCCATCGGGATCCCGCGCGGTCCATCCCGTGTTGATGTGGTCGACGTGCTCGTCCGCGTCCGACTGGATGGCGATACCTGCGGCCCGGCCGCGCCGCGCGTCAGAGAGCTTTCGCCGCTCGTGCGGAGGGAAATGTTCGCCGAGGCTGCGCTCGGTCTCGACGGTGATGATCCGCGCAAGGGGCGTACACGCGTCAGCCACCACAAACTCAATCCAGCCGACCGCGGAACCATCGGGAATCCACCGATGGTAAGAGAACTCGCCCCGCTGCTCCGCGACGTTGGCGACGACGCGCGCAAATCGAAAGCCCTCGCCGATCGAGGTGTTCGTGTCGTCCGTTCCGTTCACGAAGGGCATCACCCGCTCTTTCCAGCGTTCCTTGGCGTGCAAGGTGACCTCGATCTCGGCGGCCTGACGGAAACCTGTTGCCGGCGTCCGCGGCATGGGCGGACGCGGCGGCGGGGACTCGGTCTGGGGCGTGTCGACCGGGAAGATCCGAGTGCGGCGGTCCAGGTGCGTGACGCGCAGCCACGCGGGCGACGCCAGGATGTGCTCCCCGGCGGCGAACGCGCCGGCATTGCGAGTGAGATCACGCTGCACGTGGATGCCGTCGATCCAGCATAGGTGACCCTGCTCGACCATGCGCTCGAACTTCTCGCGCGGAAGATCGAGGGCCCCGTCTTCGGTCACACTGCAGTCGTTGAACGCCATGCCGCCTCCTGGCTCGGGCGCCGCGCACTGTCGACGCGCTTCGCCGCCTTCCTCAAGGCACTACCGCAGCATGGCCGCCTAACTGGTCGCGTGCCAACACAATGACGTCCGAGAGGCACGGCCCAACGGCCTCGCGTGCCATCGCGCGCACCCCTCCGCCGCCACGGTGAACCGTTGTGCATCGTCCCAGTTCGGGAACCACAAGCGCGGGGTGTCCGCGCCCGAGTAGAGTCCCGTCAAGTGGTGTACGACGATCATCACGTCGTGCTCGTAGATGACGACAGGGCGATCGCATGAAGATCCGAGGTTTGGCCGTGCCTACGCATCGCCTGCCTCCCCAGGATGACCTGCCAACTGGAGCAGCTTCATCATGTACGCGTCGTCCCACCCGGCTCGGGGGCGCTTGGTCTTGATCCCCACCTTGCGCGTCGTCTCCCGTTTCAGGAGGTTCAACGTGATCTGCCGCAGCCTGGCCATGGTCTCGGCTGCGTGGCCGATGCGGATGCGCGACTCGTCCTCGCGGAACGCCACGTCGAGAACCCAGTGAAGGCCGTTCTCCACGCCCCAGTGCTCGCGGATGGCCCGAGCCAGCGGCTGCGCCGACGTGGCGGG
>CAIOSP010000176.1 GCA_903861005.1 uncultured Pseudomonadota bacterium | reverse complement strand
GTGTCGTACTCGCTGCCGGACGGGACCGACCTGACCTTGAGCGCGTCGCAGGTGTCCGAGGCGCGGCGCCTGCTGCAGACGAACGGTCGGTCGGACAAGCCGCTGCTCGACGTGGTGCGCATCGACCCGGGCAAGCTGCGCGTGGGGTCGCCGGCGGGCACGCCCGGGCGCTCGATCGACGAGACGCTGCACGACGTCACCCTCACCCGCGCGTTCGAGATCAGCCGCACCGAGATCCCGCAGCACCTGTGGGCCACGGTGATGGGCGCGCGCGGCGGCGCCCGTGTGGGCGACACGCTCCCCATCGAGCACGTCACCTGGTACGACGCGATCGCGTTCTGCAACGCGCTGTCGGTGATGGAGGGCCTCACGCCCGCCTACGTGCTGCGCGGCCGCGCCTGGGCCTGGAACCACGACGCCGACGGCTACCGCCTGCCCACCGAGGCGGAGTGGACGCTGGCCGCGCAAGGCGCTCTGGCCGACGAGGGCGCGGCGGCCTGCGGGCACGCAAACGTGCGCGACCTGGACGCCGAGGGCGGCGCCGGAGACGCAGGCGGCCTGGGCCTGTTCGCCTGCCGCGACGGGTTCGCCACCACCAACCCCGTGCGCGCGCTCCCGGCGGACGCGCTCGGGCTGTACGGCATGCTCGGCAACGTCGGCGAGTGGGTGTGGGACGCGTGGACCGTGTGGGACGGCAAGGCGGCCGTCGACCCCGCGCCCGACGCACCCGCCGACACGCGCGTGGTCAAGGGCGGGTCGTTCCGCGGGCAGCCGCAGGACCTGCGCCTGGCGTCGCGCCGCGCGGTGCGGGCGAACGCGGCGCTGGCCGACGTGGGCTTTCGTGTGGTGCGCACGGTCCCCTGACCGCGCGCGCTTAGCGGACGGTCAGCCGCTCGATCAGGGCGGGCAGGCCGTCCTGGGTGAGCACGGCGACCGCCTCCTGGCCGGGGTTGCGGCGGCGCTCGACGCGGGCGCGCAGCGGGGCCAGGTAGACCTCTTCGCCGCGGCCGCGGGCCTTGAGGCCGTCGTGGGCGCGGTCCAAGATGGCGTGCAGCAGGCCGGGGATGGGCTCGTCGGCGGCCAGGCCGTCGCGGATCGCGGTGGCGTGCCACGCCGACAGCAGCGGCCACGCGTCGGCGCCGGCGGCGGCGTCGATCCACTGGGCGATCTCCGCGTGAGCGGTGACCAGACCGGCGCCGAGTGCTGCGGCCGCCATGTGCTCGGGCCAGGGCTGCTGACAGGGCGAGCGCAGCTCGACCGTGCCGTGCGCCGCGCGGGGTCGCGCCGAGTTCCACACGTAGTGCTCGTGGTAGTCCCAGGCGTCGTACGCGGCCAAGTCGTGGGTGACGTTGGCGTCGAGCCAGGCGCGGAACGTGCCGGACGACGGCACGATCTGGCCGCCCTCGCGCCGCATCAGGTGCTCCATGTCCAGCGTGCGCTCGATCCAGCCCGCCAGGTCGGAGATGGGTCCCTCGACCATGCCGTGGCGGTTGGCCTCGGCACCGATCACGCCCATGTGCGCCTCGCGCGCGCTGCACACGCCCGCGGGCTTGCCGCCCACCACCGACGAGTTCGCGCACAGGGCGATGCTCACGGGGGCCAGCAGGTTGGTGAGGTTGGTGGCCGCGACCACCTCCTCACGCGACACCGACACGTGCACCTGGTCCGACGACGTCACCGCGAACGACAGCCACATGTCGCCCAGCACGTCGAGCAGGACCTTGTAGCGGCGCTTGGCGGTCATGATGGACGGCGTGGCCACCGTCACCGGCTGGATGCCGAACCCGAGCACGCGCAGGCCCTCGGCGTTGGTGGCCTTGACCAGCCGCTCGATGCCGCGCTCGTAGGCGTCGCGGATGCCGTGCAGGTCGTTCGCCGGGCCGACGATCACCTCGATCGTGCCCACGCCGACCTCGGCCGAGTACTGCACCTCAGGCGAGTCCAGGCCGACGATCAGGTCGCCCTCGCGCTTGACCTCGAACTTGCCGAGCTCGGCCAGGCGCGACCACAGCACGCCGATGTCCGCCGCCGTGCCGTCCGCGTGCACGACAGGGTGCTCAGCCTCGCGGCCGAGCGTGCGCCACGCGCCGAGGCGCGACGGGAAGCGGGTCTCGAACACGTCGCCGATGCGCTGGCCCCACGAAGAGATCGGACGGGTCACCCGTTCCTCCAGTCGGCCAGAATGCGTGGCAGCGCGCGAAGGTCGTCGCACACGGCGTCCGCCTTGGACTCAGCGGCGCCGCGGTCGACCGCGCCCGTGTACAGGATGCCCTTGGCGCCGACCGCCTGGGGGCCCGCGACGTCGTTGGACTCGCGGTCGCCGACGTGGGCGATCTCTTCCAACTGCACGCCGAACCCAGCCGCGGCCAGCTCGAACACGCGCGCGGACGGCTTGGAGGCGCCGGCCTCGTCGCTGAACACGAACACGCTGAAGAAGCGCTGCAGGTTGTGGTGCGCCAGGATGCGCCGCAGGTGCGTTCCCGGCGTCACGATGGCGTCGGAGATGATGCCCAGCTTGAACTTGCCGTGCAGGGACTCCAGCGCCTCGACCACGCCCGGGGTGGGGCGCGGCGGGGTGAGGACCTCCATGGACGCGAAGTGCTCGACCAGGGCGTCAAAGCCGGGGGTGGGCGCCAGCGACAGGCGGCCGTAGGCGTCCTTGAGGCGCTCGCGGATGTGCGGCGTGCGGTGCTCGACCTTCCACTGGTGGCGGAAGGTGGCGTTGGCGGCCTCGAGCGCGTCCGCGACCACCTGGGCGGGCAGGTCGTGGTGGCGGAGCACCTCGGACACAAAGACCTCGCGGCGCTCGTCGGGCTTGGAGGGCCGACCCAACGAGGCGCGCACCTCTTCGTCCGAGTCATCGACGACGAGCGTGTCCCAAAGATCAAACGTGACCGCACGGATCAAGGCGTACCCCGCTGGCGGCGCCCATTATCCGGTTTGGTCGCGACACGCGACCCTGTCGGGGGACTGGGGAGCACGACAGCGTCGCGACCCCACCCACGGCCTGGAGCAGGACTAAGCGCCGGCCTTCTTGGCGGCCTTGTCCTTCTTATCCTTCTGCTTCTGCGCGGTGGTCTTCTTCTCGCCGTTGTTCTTCGCCAGCGGCTTGCTACCCTTAGGCATGACGGACTCCCCCGCGGCGTGATGGATGATCGCACGCGGCACCCGAAATCTACCTCACGGCCGCCATCGTGCAACGCGCCCCCGCGAGTCACCCTCTCGGCGCGCACCGTGCTAGCGTCACCCTGATCGAGGTCCACGATGCCCGAACTCCGCCCCGTCCGAATCGCCAACTGCTCCGGCTTCTACGGAGACCGCCTTTCGGCGGCCAAAGAGATGGTCGAAGGCGGGCCGATCGACGTGCTCTCCGGCGACTGGCTGGCCGAGCTGACCATGCTCATCCTGGTCCGCGAGCGCATGAAGGACCCCAAGGCCGGCTACGCCAAGACCTTCCTCAAGCAGCTTGAGCAGGTCCTGGGCACCTGCTTGGAGCGCGGGATCAAGATCGTCAGCAACGCGGGCGGCGTGAACCCGCACGCCATGGCCGACGCCGTGCGCGCCGCCGCGGCCGCCGCGGGCCTGTCGCCGCGCATCGCCGTGGTCACCGGCGACGACGTGATGGACCGCCTGGGCGGCTGGAACGACCAAGGCGTCCTGCGCCACCTAGAGTCCGGGCAGCCGCTGCAGCCCACGGACGGCATGGCCATGGCCGCCAACGCCTACCTGGGCGCGTGGGGCGTGACCGAGGCCCTCAAGCGCGGCGCCGACATCGTGATCACCGGGCGCGTGACGGACGCGGCGCTGGTGGTGGGCCCGGCCGCGTGGTGGCACGACTGGGCGACCGACGACTGGGACGCGCTCGCGGGCGCGCTGGTCGCGGGCCACGTGATCGAGTGCGGCACGCAGGCCACCGGCGGCAACTACAGCCGCTTCGAGGAGGTCGGGAGCTTTCACGAGGTGGGCTTCCCGCTCGCGGAGATCGCGCGCGACGGCAGCTGCATCATCACCAAGCACGAGGGCACCGGCGGCCGCGTGAACGCGGGCACCGTCACCGCGCAGCTCCTCTACGAGATCGGCGGCGCGTCGTACTTCTCGCCGGACGTGATCGCGCGCTTCGACACCATCGCGCTCACCGACCTGGGCGACGACCGGGTGCAGATCTCGGGCGTGCGCGGCCTGTCCCCCACTCCCAACCTCAAGGCGGGCGTGCTGCTGGCGGCGGGCTTTCGCAACGAGGCGACGTTTGTGCTCGGCGGCGACCGCATCACCGAGAAGACCGCGCTGCTCGACGACGTCTTCTGGAAGAGCGTCGGAGGCAAGGCGCGCTTCATGGAGGCGCGCACCGACGTGCTCCGCGCCGCCCTGTCGGCCGACGTGCCGGTGTGGCTGCGCCTGTCGCGCGTGGTCGTGAGTGCCAAGCACGTGGACCCGAACGAGCTCGGCCGCAACTTCACGAACAAGGCGATCGAGCTGATGCTGTCGACCATCCCCGGCATCACGCTGGAGGACCTGCCCGGCGCGCCCCGCCCCTGTGGCGTGTTCTGGCCCACGCTCGTCCCCCGCGACGAGGTCACGGTCAGTCTGCTGATCGACGGCGAGACCATCACCGTGCCGCACCCGCCGCTCAAGGCCACGCCGTTTGACGCGCCCGCCGACACCACGCCCGCCTCGCCCGCCGGCCCCACCATCCGCGGCCCGCTCGGCCGCTTGGCCCTGTCGCGTAGCGGCGACAAGGCCGGCAACGCCAACGTGGGCTTCTGGGTGACCGACCCAGCCGCCTTCCGCTGGCTCGTCGCCACGGTGAGCGAGACCGCGCTGCGCGGCTGGCTGTCCGGCTTTGACGGCGAGATCCGCATTCACGCGCTCCCCAACCTGCTGGCGATCAACGTCGAGTTGATCGGCTGGCTGGGCCGAGGCGTAGCCGAGAACCTCAAGCCGGACAGCCAGGCCAAGTGCCTGGCCGAGGCCCTGCGCACGGCCGAGGTGGAGATCCCGGTCGCGCTGCTGTGAGCCGCGGCTGTGGTGGCGCATCGCGGCGCTTCGGTGAGGCCGCGCGGCGTTGCGCCGCGGCTGGGGTGGTTCGTCGCGGTGCGCCGCCCCTCCGCGACGCTTTGAACCGCTCGGACCACGTGCTACCCTGGCAGACGGGGCGCGAGGGCCCTTTCATGCGCGTGCGAACGTCGAAAATCGCGGCGGTGTCTTCGCGATGGCCGCGGGCCGGTCGCGGCGCGTGGACGCTGCTGTTGGCGCTCGCGTGTACGCCCAAGACGGACCCGGGTGACACGGACGCGACCGTCGACTCCGACACGGTCGGCGACTCCGACACGCTCGTCTCGCCCGACACCGATGCGCTCGACACCGACACCGGCGCCTCCGACACGGACGTGGTCGACACCGACGCCGACACCGACGTGATCGACACCGACACGCAGCACGCCGCGAACCAGCTGGCGCTCAACACCATCCCCGGCGCGGTGTTCGACGCGGGCGTGGGCGCGGACCTGGCGTTCGACCACGGGCTGGGCGGCGCGTGCCGCGCGATGGGCAGCCCAGGCGCGGCCCCGCAAGTGTACGCGATCGGCGCGATCGACCTGACCGCCGACGGCGTCGCGGAGCTGGTGCTGTTCAATCAGTCCTGCGAAGACCCAAGCCACCCGGGCGTCTGGCTCGACAACCCGATCGCCACCTACGACCCAAGCACCGATCGCCTGCGCGTGATCGGCAGCTTCCTCGACCACGTGGCGCCAGGCGTCACGACCAACCCGTTCGTCAGCACCGCGTCCTTCGTCGACCTCAACGGCGACGGGGCGCTGGACCTGGTGTCGGACTGGAACGTCGACAACACGCGGCTGTCAGACGCGACGCGCGGCTACATCTTGATGAACGACGGCCACGACATGTTCGCGCCGCCCCGCTACACGGTGGCGGGCGACGGCGCCGCGCTCACCTACATGCGCGACCCCGCGGGCACGATCGGCCTCACCGACTCGGACGCCGACGGCGACATGGACCTCACCGTGCTGGTAAACGTCGCAGGCGGCGGCACGCGCATGGTGCACCTGTTGAACCTGAGCAACAGCACGTACGTCGACGGGCTCGGGCAGGTCGTCAGCCTGGGCTTCGTCGTGGATGTCGACTACTTCCAGGGCACCACGCCCAGCAGCACGTACACGTTCGCCGGCTTCGCGTTCGACCCGCTGCGTCCCGATCGCAGCGTGGCGATCTGCCAGGGTATGGGCACCATCTCGGGCGACGAGTTCGTCTACGCGTTCGGCGCGTCGCACGGCGTGCAGGTCGCCCGCGACTTCATCGCCGCGGGGCCCACGCCCGCGATCTTCGCGCTGCCGGAGTGCGTAGACCAGTCGCTCTCGTGCGCAGCACCGATGGGCGGCAGCCAGATCCGCTTCCCCAGGCTGGTGCTGGGCGCTCTCACCTGGACCGACTGCTTCGCGACCAGCACGGGCATGGCGCCGCTGCCCGTCGCCACGTTCTGCGAGAACGCCAACCACACCGCGCTGCTGGAGGACGGCGCGCTCACCGGATCGTTCGCGAACCACGCACCGCCGCCGCACGCGACAGTGCCGCTGGCGTGGCAGATCGACGGCCGCTTCGACGTGAACGTCGACGGCCTGACCGACGTTCTGGTCACCAACGGCGAAGATCAAGGCCCATTCCCCACGCAAGAGTCCTACGTCTACCTCACCAACCCCGGCTGCCTGGACGGCGCGTGTGCGCGCTACGAGCAGAAGTTCCTGCCCAAGGGCGCGGGCCACGCGCACGGCCTGCTGTGGGTGCCGGTGACGCGCGCGGACGGCAGCACGCGGATCTTGCTCGCCACCACCAGCGACAGCGTCAGCGGCGAGGGCGCACCGCAGTTCCTGACGTGGTCAGCCGAGCCCGCGCGCCGCTGGGTCGCGCTGCAGGTGGGCGCGTGGGGCGACTGGTCCGCGATCGGCGCCGTGGTGCGCACGCGCTTCGTCGACGCCGCCGGTCAGCCGATCGCCGACGCGGTGCTCGGTCAGGAGCTGCAGAACCTGAACGCCCTGCCGGTCACCTGGGGCTTCCCCGGCGCCAACTCGCCGATCGTGCTCGGCGTGCCCGACGCGGCGTCGGCGGTGGACGTGCGCGTCGATCTGCCCGGCCTGACCGCGCGCCAACTGACGCTGCACATCGACGCGATCAGCGGCTGGGACCGCGCGTACGTGCTCACGCCGCCTTGAACAGACGCGCACCGTCACGCTCAGCAGCGACCGCGACACGCCCGTAGGCTCAGCCGCGCTTGGCCGTGAGCGCGTCGCGCCCGCTCCGCGTCAACCGCGCTTGGCCGTGAGCGCGATCCGCTTGCGCTCCAGGTCAACCGACACCACGCGCACCGCGATGCGCTGGCCGACCTTCACCACCTCGTGCGGGTCGCGCACGAACTTGTCGGCCAGCTGCGACAGGTGCACGAGCCCGTCCTGGTGCACGCCGATGTCCACGAACGCGCCGAACGCCGTGACGTTGGTCACCACGCCCTCCAGCGCCAGCCCGGGCTTGAGATCTTCCAGCGTGCGCACGTCGTCGCGAAAGCGCGGCGGCTCGAACGCGTCGCGCGGGTCACGACCGGGCCGCGCCAGCTCCGCGAGGATGTCGCGCACGGTGGGCTCGCCGACGTCACCTCCGACGTAGCGGCCCAGGTCGATCCGCGCGGCCAGCGTGGCGTCGCCCACCAGGCTGTGCACGGGCACGCCCAGGTCCTTGGCCATGCGCTTTACCAGCGCGTAGCGCTCAGGGTGCACCGCCGACGCGTCCAGCGGATCGGCGGCGCCGTGGATGCGCAAGAAGCCGGCCGCCTGCTCGAACGTCTTGGGGCCGAGCCCCGGCACCGACAAGAGCTGCGCGCGCGACGTGAACGCGCCGTGTCCGTCGCGGTACGCCACGATCGCCCGCGCAAGCGAGGGCCCGATCCCCGCGACGTGCGTCAGCAGCGCGGCGCTCGCCGTGTCCACCTCCACGCCGACGTGGTTCACGCAGCGCGCGACCACTTGATCCAGCCGCGCCGAGAGCAGCCCCTCGGTGACGTCGTGCTGGTACTGGCCCACGCCCAGCGCCGCCGGGTCGACCTTCACCAGCTCGGCGAGGGGGTCCTGCAGCCGTCGACCGATGGAGATCGCGCCGCGGATGGTGAGGTCGAGGTCGGGGAACTCCTGACGCGCGACGTCCGACGCCGAGTAGACGCTGGCGCCCGCCTCACTCACCGACACCACGAGCACGTCGGTCAGGCCGGCGTCGCGCAGCGCGTCCCGCGCGAAGTCGAGCGTCTCGCGACCGGCGGTGCCGCTGCCCACGGCCACGGCCACGGCGTTGTGACGGCGCACCAGCTCGACGAGCGCGGGCCCGGCGGACTCGTCGCGCGACGTGTGCGGGAAGACGGTCGTGTAGCCCAAGAAGCGGCCGGTCGGGTCGAGCGCGGCGCACTTGCAGCCGGTGCGGAACCCAGGGTCGACCGCCACCACGGCGCGGCGTCCGTAAGCCGCCTGGAGCAGCAGGTTACGCAGGTTGGTGGCGAATACCTCGACGGCCTCGCCCTCCGCCCACTCGGCGACGGCGCCGCGCACCTCGTTCTCGATCGACGGGAAGAGCAGCCGCGTGAAGCCGTCGCGGATCGCCGCGCGCAGCTCGCCCGCCCACGCGGAGCGCTCCGCCACGCCCATCAGCCGATCGACGCGCGCGAGCACGGCGTCCTCTTCGACCGCGAGCCCGACGCGCAGCACACCCTCGGCCTCGCCGCGGCGGATCGCCAGGTAGCGGTGCGACGCCACGCGCCCGAGCGGCTCGTCGAAGGTGTAGTAGTCCTCGAACCGCGTACGGACGCCGTCGGTCGCCTTCTTGATCGCCTTGGCGGACAGGCGGCCCTGACGCACGGTGGCCTCGCGGACCAGCGCGCGCACGTCCACGCGCTCGCTCATCACCTCGGCCACGATGTCGCGCGCGCAGGCGAGCGCTGCGTCCACGTCAGGCACGTCGGCGTTCACAAAGCGCGCCGCGTCGCGGTCCGGTCGTCCGTCTCCGGGCTGCGCCAGGATGCGCAGCGCGAGCGGCTCCAGGCCCTTGAGGCGCGCGGCCTCGGCGCGGGTCTTGCGCTTGCGCTTGAACGGCAGGTACAGGTCTTCGAGCAGCTGCTTGTCGGTGGTGGCGCGCAGCTTGCGCTCGAGCTCCGGCGTGAGCTGCCCCTGCTCTGCGATGGCGTCGAGGATCACCTCGCGGCGCTTCTCCAGCGCGGCCGCCGCCTTCCACGCGTCCTCGATCGCGGCGATCTGCACCTCGTCCAGGCCGCCGCTCGCCTCCTTGCGGTAGCGCGCGATGAACGGGAGCGTGTTGCCCTCGTCCAGCAGCTTGATCACGGCGCCCACGCCGTGCACGGGCAGGTTCAGCGCGCGGGCAACGCCCGGCGTCGGGTCGAACACAGCGTCGGTCATGGTGCCGTCCGGCTCAGGGTCTCACGCACCTCGGCGACGATCGCCTCCGGGCGCGAGCGCGCGAACACGTCGTGCCCGTGCGCCACGAAGTCGTCGTAGGTCAGCGCGGCGATCGCGTCCAGGCGGCCCCACACTGGCGTGAACGGATCACGCGGTGCGCGCCACACCACGGTCTGGCCCAGGTTGGCGAAGGTGCGCAGGCGCAGGTCCGGCATGGTGTCGTGCACGGCCGCGACCACCTTGAACACGTCGCCCATCCACCCGCGGTCTGGCACGCCGAGCGCGCGCTTAGCCGCGATCGAGCTCGTCATGTCCGGGTCGGCCGACAGCGCGCTGTCGGGGCAGGTGTCGTCGATGAGCCAGATCGTGCGCGCGTGCGACAGCGCGAACGTCGCGTGCAGATCCCGCAGCGTCTGCGCGTAGGTGTGCAGACCGTCCAAGAAGATCAGGTCAAACGGCGGCGTCGTGTCGGGCAAGGCCGCGAAGTACGCGTCGCTCGGCAGCGCGTGCAGCTCCACGTCGGGGCCGCGACGCGACGCGGGGTCGAACCGGAAGTGCGGGTCGACGCCCACCTTGTGCGCGACCGTCACGCGGTCGAACGTGTCGGCGTCGCACACGCCGATCTCCAGGTAGCGCTGCGCCTGGTTGAGCTCGGCCAGCGCGTTGAGGCGCTCGTGTCGGGTCTTCACGTCAGGGCTCCGCAGATCGTCCAGCGAGTCCACACCCTACCCCGGCGACGGCGCCGGGGTGCGCGCGTCCGCTCAGGCGCGCTCGAGCACGTCGAGGATCTCGCCCGCGGCGTCGGCGATCACCGTGCCCGGCCCAAAGATCGCCGTGGCGCCCGCCGCCTTGAGCTTGGGGTAGTCCTGCGGCGGGATGACACCACCGACCACCACGAGGATGTCGGCGCGGCCGACGTCCGCCAGCGCCTGACGCAGCGCTGGCACCAGCGTGAGGTGCCCCGCCGCCAGGCTGCTGACGCCGACGATGTGCACATCGTTCTCGACCGCCTGACGCGCGGTCTCCTCCGGCGTGGCGAAGAGCGGGCCCACGTCCACGTCAAAGCCCAGGTCGGCGAACGCCGTGGCGATCACCTTCTGACCGCGGTCGTGCCCGTCCTGGCCCATCTTGGCGACCAGGATGCGCGGGCGACGGCCCTCGCGCGCCTCGAACTCGGTCATGCGCGCCGCGATGGCGGCCAGCCCTGCTTCGTCCACGCCGCCCTCCTTCATGTAGACGCCTCGGACCACCTGCGTGGGCGCCTGATGACGGCCCCACACCTGCTCCAGCGCCAAGGAGATCTCGCCGACGGTGGCGCGCGCCCGCGCGGCGTCGATCGCCAGCGCGAGCAGGTTCCCCTCGCCGGTCTTGGCGCACGCGGTCAGCGCGTCGAGCGTGGCCTGCACCGCGGCCGGGTCTCGTTCGGCGCGCAGCTTCTCCAGGCGTGCGATCTGGCTCGACCGCACCGCGGCGTTGTCGACCTGCAAGATCGGGATGTCGTCGGGGCGGTCCGGCTTGTACCGGTTCACGCCGACAATGGTCTGACGACCGGAGTCGATCCGCGCCTGCGCGCGGGCCGCGGCCTCTTCGATGCGCAGCTTGGGCAGGCCGGTGGCGATCGCCTTGGACATGCCGCCCAGCGCCTCGACCTCGACCATGTGCGCCCAGGCGCGCTCGGCGAGATCGTGCGTCAGCTTCTCGACGTACGCGCTGCCGCCCCACGGGTCGACCACGCGGCACGCGCCGGACTCCAGCTGCAAGAACAGCTGCGTGTTGCGGGCGATGCGCGCGCTGAAGTCGGTGGGCAGCGCGAGCGCCTCGTCCAGGCTGTTGGTGTGCAGCGACTGCGTGTGCCCGTGCACCGCGGCCATCGCCTCGACCGCCGTGCGCGTGACGTTGTTCCACACGTCCTGCGCGGTGAGCGACCAGCCCGACGTCTGGCAGTGCGTGCGCAGCATGAGCGAGCGCACGTCCTTGGGCTCGAACGGCTTGATCAGGCGCGACCACAGCAGGCGGGCCGCGCGTAGCTTGGCGACCTCCATGAAGTAGTTGGTGCCGATCGCGAAGAAGAACGACAGTCGCGGCGCGAACGCGTCGATGTCCAGGCCCGTGTCCAGGCCCGTGCGCACGTATTCCAGGCCGTCCGCGAGCGTGTAGGCGAGCTCCAGGTCGGCCGTCGCGCCGGCCTCCTGCATGTGGTAGCCGCTGATGCTGATGCTGTTGAACTTGGGCATCCGCTGGGCGGTGTACGCGAAGATGTCCGCCACGATCCGCATGCTCGGCGCAGGCGGGTAGATGTACGTGTTGCGGACCATGAACTCTTTGAGGATGTCGTTCTGGATGGTCCCGGAAAGCTTCTCCGGCGGCACGCCCTGCTCCTCGGCCGCCACCACGTAGAGCGCCAAGATGGGGAGCACGGCGCCGTTCATCGTCATCGACACGCTCATCTTGTCGAGCGGGATGCCGTCGAAGAGCACGCGCATGTCGAGGATCGAGTCGACCGCCACGCCGGCCATGCCGACGTCACCCGACACGCGCGGGTGGTCGGAGTCGTAGCCGCGGTGCGTCGCCAGATCGAACGCGATCGACAGGCCCATCTGACCGGCGGCGAGGTTGCGCCGGTAAAAGGCGTTGCTGTCCTCAGCGGTGGAGAAGCCCGCGTACTGGCGGATGGTCCACGGCTGGGCCGCGTACATGGTGGCGTACGGACCGCGATGGAAGGGCGCCAGGCCCGGCGGGTAGGCCAAGAAGTCGACGGACTTGAGATCGTCGGCCGTGTAGACCGGCGCGACGTGGATGCCCTCGGGCGTCTCCCAGGCGGCGCCCTCAGTGGGGGCGGCGGGGCTGCGCGCGGCGCCGTCGTAGGGGACGGTGGTGAAGTCAGGGACCTTGATCATCGCGCCACCTCCTGCCCGGCGTCCCAGGCGCCTTCGTCGGTGAACAGCGGCAGCGGCACGATCGTGTCTCCGTGAGTGATGGGGGCGATCGCGCGCCCCGCTTGCAGGCTGTGGATCAGCGCGTCGAGCGTGTCGCCGCTCGCGGCCTCCAGGGTGCTCGACGCGACGACGCGCGGCGCGCGGGCAGGCAGCTCCTCGGCCTTGTTCGGGTGCACGCTCACGCCCAAGATCGGGCGCCTCTTGGCGACGACCGCCGCGAGCCGCTCCGCGCGGGCCTGCGCGATCCATCCGTCGATCCAGCCGGACTTCAGCGCGGCGATCAGGCCCCCACGCGACTCGATCTGCTGGAAGGCCTCCCAAGCGGCGCGCGCGAAGCGATCGGTCATGGTCTCCACGTACCAGGAGCCGCCGGCAGGGTCGGCCACGCGCGACAGGTGCGCCTCGGCCTCCAGCACCACCTGGCCCGTCGACGACAAGCGACGCGCGCTGTCGTCCGGCAGGCCGAGGAGCTCGTCCCAGTTGCGCAACGAGATGGCATCCGCGCCGCCCACCGCCGCGGAGAAGCCGGCGCCCGTGGCGCGCAGGGTGTTCACCCAAGGGTCGCGGCGGGTCAGCACCGAGCGCGCCGACACCGCGTGCACAAACGCGCGCTGCGCCTCGTCGTCGCCACCGCACGCGGCGATCAGGCGCGACCACAGCCCGCGCAGCGCCCGCAGGCGCGCGATCTCCACGAAGGTGTCCGTGCCGACCGAGAGCTGCAGCAGCACCCGCGGCGCGACCTCCGCCACCGTCAGGCCGAGCGCGCCCAGCCGACGCAGGGCCTCAGCCCCCGCCGCCAGCACGATCGCCAGCTCCTGCACGCCGTGCGCGCCGGCGTCCGCGTAGGGCAGACCGGAGCACGCGAGCAGGTGGACCCACGGCGTGTGGCGGGCGTCGCCGATGGCGGCGGCCAGGTCCGCGTAGGCGTCGTCGACCGAGCCCGGCAGCGAACCCGTCCGCGCCAGCGTGCCGGCCGGGTCACAGGCGATCGAGCCGGTCAGGGCCTCGGACTTCACGCCTCGCGCGCGTGACAGCGCGGTCAACGCCGCGAGCCAGGCCCGCGCGGAACCGTGCGCCTCCAGGTGGATCGGCGTCGCCGCCAGATCGACCGAGCCCAACAGCGCGTCGAGGTGCGCCAGCGTCACGACGCCCGCGGCCGCAGGCTCGATCCACAGCGAGCGCGCGCCACGGGCCAGATCGGCCGCCGCAGCCGCGGATGCCTCGCCGAGCGAGCCCGCCTCCACCTGAGCGCGCACGTCCCAGCCCGCCGCGCGCCGGTCGGCGACGTGGCTGCCGCGAACGTAGGGCGGCGCGTCGGGCGAACCGGAGTCCACCGTCAGGGGTCCACCGAACAAGGGCTCGCACGACACACCCTCGGGCAGGGTCCGGATCAGCGAGTCAGGGTCACCGCCCTTGAGCATGGCGGTCGCGGCCTTGCGCCACGCGCCGGCGTCAGGAAGGTCGAACCAACGCGCAATCTCGGGACTGGCGTGGGTGAGGAAGGGGGGGCGTTCGGTCATGCACTTTCCGTCCGGGAAGCCTCTATCCTCATCGCGGGTTCCCGCGCCGATCGCGAACAGTGGTACATGTCGTGCATGCATCCGTGATCGTTCCCTCAGAGGTGCCCATGCGTCTGGTCATGCTCGCCGGCCTCCTGCTCTCCTCGTCGGCGTTCGCCGCCCCTTCTGCGGAGGTCATCTCCCGCTCGCCGCCCGTGCTCCCGCGCGAGGCCTACGCGCTGCCCGCCGGCTCGAACCACAGCTGCAAGGCCACCGTCACGCTCAACGCGGACGGCGTCCCGCAGGATGTGAAGGTCGCGGACTGCGAC
>CAIOSP010000175.1 GCA_903861005.1 uncultured Pseudomonadota bacterium | reverse complement strand
TCGCAGCGTGGGCGCCGACCTGATCGTCGACCACAACACGACGCTGCCGAGCCTGCTGGGGCTGCAGAAGCTCTACTCGGTCGGAGGCATGTTGCGGGTGGCGGAGAACGACGCGCTCGTGACGCTCCGCGGCCTGGACGGCGTCCGCTCGGTCACGGCCATCGAGGTCCGCCAGAACGCGTCGCTGTGCGACGCAGACGTCGACCGACTGCTGGAGCAGGTTCGGGTCGCGCCGACCGTCGTGCGCGTGGACAACAAAGAGGGGACCTGCGCGGTGTGGCCCGCGACGGGGCAGGGCACCGTCATCACGGGTGGATTCTCGAACCTGTGCACGGGCGCGCTGTGGAACCTGACGATTCGCGGCGGCGTGAACATCGGGCCACGCGAGACGGTCGCCGATGTGGCGGCGCTGTGGTGCGTCACCCACATCGAAGGGGATCTGAGCGTGCGCAGCAGCACGCTGTCCACGCTCGACGCGGTGGACAGCGTGGGTCGGCACGGCCTGGCTCACCTCGTGGAGATCGGCGGCACGCTCGAAGTGCGCGCCGACAACAGCCTGCTCGGGCTGTCCGGTCTGGGTGCCCTGCGCACGGTCGGCGTCGACGTCGACGTGGAGGACAACCTCAACCTCCGCAACCTCGTCGGGCTCGACAGCCTCACGCAGGTGGGTGGGCTGCGGGTCAGCGGCAATGACGCGATCACGAGCTTGGCGGGCCTGAGCGCGCTGACGGACGTGACCGGTCGGCTCTTCGTGGCGGACAACGCGTCGCTGGCGACGCTCTCCGGTCTTGACTCGCTGGGCCACGTGGGGGGAGCGGTGACGGTGACGGCGAACCCGTCCCTGTGCGCCAGCGACCTGGACGCGTTCGTGGTCGACTTCCCGACCTGCGCCTGCGGTGGGGGTACGACGAGCACCTGCTTGCCCTGAGCGGGGGCGTCCTTGCCCCTCGCGACGCGCAGAAGGCCCTCTGCGTCGATTTCAGGCGCGCGGTCGGGTCCGAGTGGCCGCGAAGCATGCAGCGCCTCTGAGCGTGCGACATCGTGGTCTGTCGCTCCGCCGAATGGTTCGACCTGGCGAGTGCGTTATCTACGGGCAGAGTGGGCGCGTCGGGAGGGCATTTGGGCGACTTTGTGGTGGTCGACCAGGACCAGATCATGTGGATGCCGTCGTTTGGTCCCGCGCTCACGCTGGGGCCCGCGATGGGCATGGTCATGGCCGGATCCACCAAGGTCAAGGTCACCGGCAAGAAGGTCGCGCTGGTGGGCGACGAGACCAAGTGGAAGTCGATGCCGGTGATGTACACCAGCGGCAGCTTCGTGACGCCGGGCGTCGCCATGGCCAAGGTCATGATGCTGGGCCCGGACCAGAAGACGATGAAGACCAAGGTCGAAGGCAAGCCCGCCGTGATCAAGGGCAGCGTGTTCCAGGCGATCCTGATGGTGATGTCGCCCGCGATGATGCCCACGCCCGCGGGCCCCGTGCCGGATCCGGTCCCGATGTACCCGGGCGGGATGGGCAAGTTCATCACGACGAACACCAAGGTGAAGGCCGGTTGAGCGTCGCCTGGTCCTTTGATCTCTGGCCTGCCGACGGTCCGCAGGAGGTGGTCGCGCGTCTTCACGGTGAGGTGGCTGCGACGGTCACGTTTGCCGCGTGGCCGGAGCACCTGGTGATCCAGACGATCGCGTGGGTCGGCGACCCGCGGCTGGAGGTCGATCTCGTCGAGGCGATCCTGGCTGGCTACGCGACGCGGCCGTACCGGGTCACGCACTCCGCGGTCGGTAGGCCGGAGACCGTCGCGTGGTACGGGTCGGGCCCGCTCGCCGACCAAGCGGTGGTGTGCGGGCCGGTAGGGCTGGTCGCGCACTACTACGATCCGGCGAGCGTGGTCGTCTTCCCGGATGACGTCGGCGAGCTGGGCGTGTCGGTGCTCGCGGACCGCGACTTCTGTGGGCTGCTCGGGCCGGACGCCACGTTCGATCAGATGCGCCAGATCCTGCTCGGCTCCACGTGGTTGGCGCGCGTGGTGGCGCTGCGCCGGGCCTCTCGCGGCGGCGTCCTCACGCAGGCTGAGGCGGAGGCGCTGCACTGGCTGGCCCTCACGGACGACGCGAGCGCGGTCCGCCAGTTCGCGGCGGTGCAGGCGAGCTGCATGTTTGTGGACCAGCCGTGGCGGCCGTCGCTGCGGGGCGTGCGCGCGGCGATCGCCGACCCGCTGGCGGCCTTGGACGCGCTGGGACCTCGCGGCGCGCTCACGGGGGACGGTCGGCCGTACCGACTCGATCAAGCGCGACACAACGCGCGGCTCGCCTGGCTGTGGATCGCCGGGAACCTCGCGTGGATGACCGACGGCTACCACGCGCCCGGCCTGGAGCCGGTGCGGACGGTGGGCGAGGGGCTGCGCGCGGACATGACGGCGGACGCGGCCCGGTTCGACGCCACGCGCGATCGCTGGCTGGTGTCGCTCGTCGATCGCGAGCTGGACGAGGGTGCGCCCGGCCTGGGCTCAGGCGCGCCGATGAGCCTGTTCGACGTCACCCGCTTCGCGGTGCTGAGGGCGCTCCGTCGTCCGGCCACGCCCGAGGACGACGACCGCCGCGCCTGGCTGGTGCGCTCGACCGAGGCGCTGGTGCCCCGGGCGGAGAAGTCACCGGTGGCGCGCGCGCTCTACGGGAGCGCGCCGGACGGGGTCGCGTAGCCGAGCGCCCAGGCGGCGATCACGGCGGACGCGGCGCGCCCGTCGTCGCCGGCGAGGGCGCGGAGCGCGTCCCAAGGTACGGGCCCGTCCGCCGCCGAGAGCAGGTCGACCACGGCGCGCGTGGCGGGCGGCGTGTCCTCCGCGATCCGCTCGGCGTCGGCGCGGGCGTCCAGGTCCTCGAGCGCCCAGGCGCCCCAGTCCGGGCGGTCGATCTGCCAGGACAGCGACGCGACCCGATCGGGGTCGACCGCGGGGCGCGCGGGCGCCGCGCCGCGCACGAACAGCCCGACGCGCGCGAGCTGGTTCCGCAGGATGTCGGCGAGCTGCTCGGCGCGCACCCGATCGCCGGTGCGCGCGCCGTCGTCGTCGGCGAAGGCGCGCGCGACGCGCGGGATCAACGCTAGGCTGGTGTTGGCGAGCCGCGCGTCGCACAGCCAGTCCAGGCCGACCGCGCGCGCTTCGTCGACCAGATCGACGAGGGTGGCGGGGCAGAGCTCGGTCCGCCACAGCCGGTCGATCCACGGCGCGTTCGTGTCCAGGCCGACCTGCACCCGCGTCAGCCACTCCCGCCACGCCGTCTTCCCCACCTCGAACTCCAACGCGAGCGGCACGATCCGGCGCACGGCGGTCTGCACGTCCAGGTCGTGGCGCGCCGCGTAGAGCACGGCCTGCTCGCGGACGGCGCGGGGGAAGTGGTCGCCCGGCAGCACGTCGAGCGGCACCACGGCCAGCCCTCCGTGCGCGGTGGCGTCGGCGATCGCGGCCCACGCGGCGCGGCGATCCGGCGTCCGCGTGGGTGAGCCCGCGACATGCACCGGCGTGTCCGACCTGACGTCGAGCCCAAACAGCCACGCCACCCGGCGGGCGTGCTCCGCGTCGAGCAGGCGGATCACGGCGTCACCATCAGCGACAGGTCCGACAGGCGGTCGAAGACCGTGTCCAGATCCGCGTCTTCGATCTCCGGGCCGTCGCCGGTCCACGCGGCGCGGCGGGCGATCACGTCGCGCAGGGCGTCGCGGAGCTGCGCGCGCGTGCGGGTGCCGTCGCACTGCGAGATCAGCCAATTGTCGAGCGCGGGCAGGCTGACCGTCTCGTGTCGCAGGGTGGTGACGGTGGCGCTGCGCGTGACCTCTTGGCGCGCCCAGGCCCACGCCACGGGCGGGTCCTGCGCGCGATCCAGCGCGCCGAACGACGTGCGGTGCAGGTCGAGCACGCCGACCACGTGCGCGTGCAGGGCGACCTGCCCCAGGCGCTGCTTCCAAGCCTCCCGCGCGCCGCCGACCACCGCGCCGAGGTCGGTCCCCGCGAGCGCGTCGAGCGCGGCCTCCGCGGCCTCGTCGAAGGAGACGGGCTTGGGCCACGCGCGGCGCGCGACCGCGACGAGCGCCTGCACCCACGGCATGGCGCTCGACCAGAGGGCGGGGCCGTCGGGGTCGTGGTGCGCGTGCCAGGACACGGTGCCGGGCCGGTCCGGGTCGGGCCGCTCGACGACCCGGCTGGCCAGGAAGAAGCCGCTCGGGTTGAACCGCCCCAGGTCCCGCTGGATCGCTTCGTCGTCCCGCACGAGCAGGCTGGTGCGGAAGCTGTGGCCGCGGATCAGGTCGAGCAGCTGCTCGGTGGGGACGAGGCCTGACGCGTGCTCCGCCAGCCGCTCCCGCATGGGGGCGGGGAGCGTCTGGGGCAGCATCGACGCGAACGACGCGTCGGCCAGGTAGCGGAGCTTGGCGCCCAGCGCGTCCACCGCGAACGTGCTGAGCGCCTGCGGGTGGTGGTGCGCGCCCAGGTACTCGTGCATCAGGTAGGACTCGGTGGAGCTCTCCGCGTGCGATCGGACCTCGCGCACCAGCCTGGCCCACGGCGTGGTCGATGGCTCCAGCGCGACGGCCAGCACATCGAGTACGTGGCGGCTGTGCGCCGCGCGACGGTCGGCGCGCTCCTCGGGGCGACCCAGCGCGAGCAGCGCGTCACGCATCCCGCCCAAGATCCCCCAGCCGGGCGGCGTGTTGTAGCTGATGCAGGCCACGCCGCCCGGCGCGAGCGCCTCGCGGGCGACGCGCAGGATGCCCTCGCGCACGGCGGGGCCCACCCAGGCGTACACGCCGTGGCAGATCACGTAGTCCCACGCGCCCGGCTCGGGCGACCAGGTGGTGAGGTCCGCGACCTCGATGCGCGCGTTCGTCAGGCCGTGCTGCGCGATCAGCGCCTGGCCCACCTCCACCTGCCGCGGCGAGGCGTCGATCCCCAGGTAGGTGCCTCCGGGGTACGCGGCGGCGTGCGGGAGCAGGTTGCCGCCGCTCGCGCAGCCCAGCTCAAGCACCCGCGCGGTGGCAGGGTGGGCGGTCGCGACGCCGAACACCGCGCCGACGGTCGCCAGCCGGTCGGGCTGGGTGCGCGAGAACGCGTGGCTGGGGTAGGGCACGGCGTCATACGCCTGGGCGGTGACGCGGGCTTCGTCGGTGAGCGGGGCGGCGGTCATGCGGTTCTCGCCAGGCAGCGCGCACGGTGGCTAGCAGGTTCGACGGAGGGTGTCGCATGGAAGCAGCGTCGGCGGATCGCCGTCCGTGTCTTGGGGTGACGGACGAGGACGCGCGGCGCGCGCAGGTCGCGGGGCTGGTCGCTGAGCTGGTGCGCGTGGTCCAGCAGGTCGGCCAGGACGCGCCGCCTGCGCAGCACGAGGTCATCCGACACGTGGCGGTGGTGCACGCGCTGGATCTGCGGGCGTTCGGCGCGCCGGTCGACCGGGTGTGGATCGCCCAGCGGACCTCAGCGTCCCCGGCGATGTGGGTGACGATGCAAGCGGGGGAGCGGACCTGGTCGGCCTGGATCCCGCAGTCGGCGGCGTGGGTGGCGCAGCCCCTGGTGGTCGAGCTGCTGGTCCGCCTGCACGGGGACGAGCTCGAGATCGACGCGTCGCTCGCGGGCGAGCACCCGATCCTCCCGCACTCGACGTTCGTCCACCCGGACGGCTGGTGGCCCGCGTTCAAGGCGCGCGAGCTCGACGGATCCACGCTGGGTGGCGTGTACCGCGACTTGCTGTACCCGGCGGTGGCGGAGATCGTCGGCCGCCGACCGGGGCACGTGCTGGACCTCGGGGGCGGGGACGGCGAGCTGGCGGCGGCGCTCCTGGGGGCGGGCGCGGCGACGAACGTGACGGTGGTCGATCGGAACCAGGCGCTCCTGGCGGCGGCGCGGGGAAGGCTGACGGAGGGGGCGACGGTCGTGGACGCAGACCTCGCGGCCAAGGGCTGGCCCGCCTCGCTGGAGGGGCCCTTCGACGCGATCGTCGCGGTCGGCCTGTTCGAGTCGAACGTGCTGCCCACGGCGGTGGCGCGCCACGTGCTCGAGGCCGCGCGGCTGCGGCTTGCGCCGGGCGGCGCGCTCGTGATCACCGGGACGGGCGCCGCCCTGGTCCGTCGAGCGCAGCTGGAGGCGCTGGCGTTGGACGTGACCAACGCCACGCTGCCCGCGGGCGAGGTGCGCGGCGCGACCTACCCGCTCTACGTGGCGCGGTCGGCGTCGCGAACGTAGCCTAGGGCGTGTCCGTGTCCGCGCGGGTGCCGGTGTCGACCGGAGGCGCGTCGAACAGGAAGGCGCTGACGCCCTCAAAGCCGATCGAGGCCGACATCTCGGTGCAGTTGCCGAGCTCGTCGGGCGCCAGGTCCGCGCCCGCGCTCATCGCCGAGCGGATGAGGCCCTTGACCTCGCTCGACACGCCCGTGGTCTCCAGCTGGGCGACCAGATCCTCGACGACGATGCCGCCGCCCATCACGCCGCTGAAGGTGCCGTCTTCGTGCAGCTCCACCCGCATCGACAGGTCCTGCAGCGTCACGTTGATGTTCGCGTCGAGGAAGCTGAACGGGATCGAGAACGGGAAGCCGCTCGCGGTGACCGTGCCGTCCTCGATCTTCAGGTCGGTCAGGTGGACCGGCACGTCGTCGGGGTCCAGGTCGAAGGTCTGGCCGGGGTTGATGAACCCGCGCCCGCCGATGGTCGGGGCGCCGGTGCCGCGGAGCACGTCCAGCGTGACGCACTCGTCCTGCTGGGCGTCGTCGATGCCGTGAAGGTCCCAGAGGATGAGGACCTCGCCGTTGTTGATCAACGTCTGGATGATCTCCTCGAGCGCGGCGCCTTCGGTGAGCTCCAGCGCGGGGAGCAGCGCGTTGAAGCTGGCGTCCACGCCGCCGACACCGTCCACGCCCACGTCATCCTTGCGGCCGCAGCCGGTGGCGTCGCCGGGGGCGGTGACGGCGCCGTCCAGGTCAAAGCCCGCGATCCGGCCCTGGTCGTCGGGGCGGGAGAACTTGAGCGAGGTGAGCAGACCGGTGCGGCGATCGCCCTCGGTGCAGCTCGGGGCGGACCCATCCGTGGCAGGGGGCGCAGGTTCGCAGGCGCCCAGCAGGGCGAGGGTCAGGCACAGGTACCGCAAGGGGCCACTCCGTCGAGGGCTGGGTTGTACCACGTCCTGAGACAGGAAAGGCGCTGGTGCGAACACCAGCGCCTTCTGGATTGGCCGTGCGACCGTGAATCGCCTCTGGCGCCTCAACCGGCCGCTGGTGGGTCCTCTTACCTGTCCTGCGCTGCGAGCCCGCGCGCGCCCTGGAGTCGGCCGACCTGGACGACTTGCCGCTCCTCCTGGCCTGTAGGGGCCCACGAACTCGGATCGAGCCCACCTGCGCCGCAGGCTCACTCCACCGGGATTGGGAACCGCGTGTCCATCAGCTTGAGGAACGGCAGGGACTCCTCGGTGAAATCGGTGTAGTGCCTATCGTCAAGGATGAGCATCTCGTGGATCGCCAAGCGGGCTCCGCGGATTGCGTCGAGGACGACGGCCTGGTCCTCTCGGATGTTTGCGACGAAGTTATTGTACATCACGAGGTTGTGCCTTGGCGGGATGTTCCAGTGGCCCTCGCCGACGCCGTTGTCGCTGTAAAGCCGGGTGGCCTCTGCGTATTTCTTCTGCTCGAAGAGGATCCAGGTGTGCAAGCTTTCATACAAGTACCGCTTCTTGGCGAAATCGATGAAGCAGTCCTTGATTGTGACGTCTTTTACAATAAATGTAACCTTGTCCGTTCTGATGTCGTTGATTGGCTTCTTGCGGGCCTTAAGGTTTTCTCGGCCGTTGATGCACTTGGTAATGTAGTTCTGCAGGTGGCCAATGGTGTCGCGGTGCAGCGTGGTCGACGCCTTCTTCTGCAGATCTCCGCAAACTTCGGCGAGCTTCAGGAGGGCGGCGGCCAGCGTGTTCGCGTCTTCTTCTGTGCGCTTTTTTGCGCCGTCCCAGTCCTTGACCAGGCGGCTCCATGTTTGGAGCGCCTTGAGCACGGTGTCCCCCTTGTCTTGCAGGGTCTTCGCCTTGTTCGCCTTCCACCACGCGGGGGTCATCTCGATCTTGGCCACGGCGGTCTCCTTGGGGGGGGGCGGGCGTTGTACACCGGGGCTGGAGCGCGTGCACGGGCAGAGGGACCACGATCTCCCTCGACCCATTGCTCCGCCGTTACGCTCGTGCGCGCGGCAACCCTCTCTCGCGCGGGGCCGTCACGACGTCGGCAGCGCCGCGTGAGTCGACGTGCACCACCTGGGATCGAAGATGCGCCGCGCACGACACCCGATCCATGCGCCCATGCCTGGAGCAGAGTATGGCACGCTGCGACGCCCTGCCCGCGGCGGAAATTCCGTTTGCGCGTGCCAAACTGCCGATCAGAAAGGAGTACCCGATGCCCCTCGTTGAAGCCAAGATGGATAGGACGAAAGTGATCTGGCCCACGGGTGGCAATGAGCGCCTGTGGCCCAGCAAGTTCAAGATCACCGACCTCCAGGCGCTGCTGACGGCCAGGACGGGCTCCCCTAAATTCCTGAACAAGGGCCAGGTGGAAAAGCTCTTCGAGAAAGCCAAGAAGCTGGAGGCCAAGAAAGCGGCCAGCTGCTACGTCAAGGTCGGCGTGATCGGCACCAACCTAGTGCTGCGCGTGAAGACCGTGGCGCTGATCGGCGGTCACGTCGGCGACGTGATCTTGCTGAAGAACTACCCGGCGAAGGCCACGGCGTACATCGCCTTCGGCAAGTTCAAGAAGACCGCTACGATCAAGGAGCTGTGGGGCCGGAGAGGCTGGCAGAGAGAGGTCTACCTGTTCTTCAAGAGCATCGCCGCCGAGGAGTCCGTCCACTTCCTCAGCGCGTTCGAGGCGATGGAGCCGACGTCCGCGTTGGAGAAGCAGCGGTTCTACGGCCTGTACGTGGCCGACAACGCCCCGTGGCAGCTGACCGGCGGTGCCGGGATGACCGCGACGGCGATCAAGAAGCTCCAGGAGCAGTTTAGCGGCAACGACTTCGCGAACATGGACTTCAACGGGTTCTTCGGGACGGTGCTGGGTTCCCTGGAAGTCCAGGAGCAGGTGAAGCCCTGGAGGGACGGGCCCAAGTTCTTCGCGTTGGCCTGCGACATCGAGCTTGACCTCCGCGCGCTGAAGGTCTGACGCGGGCGGGTTGAGGGGTCGCTGGATCGCCCTCGCCCTCGCCCTCGCCGCGCGCGACCGGCGCCGGGTGGCGCGGTCACCCGGGCAGCGTGACGGTCATCCACCGCTTTGGCTCGACGCTGAACCTGAACGTCCTTCCGCCCGGGTCCATGTCCACGTCCTGTGTAAGCGTCCAAGCGGGCTAGCCCGGAGGTCGAGGTGCGAGCGACGGTCGGCGGGTGCGCCGGACGCGGCGGTCGACGGCGCGTGGTTGACGTTCAGACGCCGGCGGGAGCGGGCTGAAATGCCTGCGCTCTGCCAGCGTCAGGATTTGTGCGTCATAGCGCCGATCACGCTGGCCGAACCTTGTAGCCGCAGTGCTTCACCCAGGCGGCCGCCTGGCTCGTTCGGATGTTCCGTGCCGCCGCATCGATCGCTTCGTCGAGCGCCGCGTGCGTTCGTGCTCGGCTCTCGCGAAGCCAGTGCTTCAACGTCGACCAGGCCAGCTCGATCGGGTTGAGCTCGGGGCTG
>CAIOSP010000174.1 GCA_903861005.1 uncultured Pseudomonadota bacterium | reverse complement strand
GTGCCGTCGAGCAGCACGTCGATCTGGCTGCCCTGGACGCGCAGCAGCGCCACGTAGGCCATGTCGTCCACGTCGAAGTCGAGCCACACGCCCTGACGCGCCGACACCGACGTCACCGTCAGCGGGTGGTCCACGTGCGCGTCGTCCGGACGGAGCGCGAAGTTCATCACCAGCGACGCGACCATCGACGCGACCGCGACGGCGGCCCACACACGGCGCGCCGAGGGCGGCGGCGGCAGCGCCGCGGGCAGCTCACCCACGCCGTCCAGCGTGCCCCACGGCACCGCGCGCACGGCGCTGGCGGCTTCATCCACCAGCGGGCCGAGCAGGCCGTGGCGGGACCAGCGACCGGGGCCTTCGAGCAGCGCGCCGCGCAGGTGGTCGCGCATGGGGCGGCCGAGCTCGCAGGCCAGATCGATCACCCGACGGGCGTCGTCTTCGCTGCGCAGGTCGACCAGCAACAGGTCGTCGCCCACGGGGAAGCGCGCGACGGTCAGCTCCTTGGCGAGCGCGGCCCGGTGGCGCTTGCCGTCCGGGTGGAAGTGCAGCGCCAGCACACGAACGCGGTCGATCGGGCGCGCGGTGCCTTCTGGCGAGACCAGGTCCTGGCGGCGGAGCGTCTGGGTGCGCACCAGGTGGTGGGCGCGCGCGCTGCGGGGGCAGGCGGCCAGGTGGTCCGGGTGGAGGCCGTCCACGACCTCCAGCAGCTCCGGGCCCTTGTCCGGCGCCATGGTGGCCAGACGGTGGAGCAGCGCGTCCACGCGGGCGTCCGGCCAGCCATCCAGCGACACCTCGTCGGCGGCGGCCACGCGGCGGAGCACCTCGCGCAGGCCCTCGCGCGCCGCCTCGACCGCCAGAGGGTCTTCACCCAGGCGCTTGGCGACGGCCTCCAGCGAGTGGCCGTCGGCGTGGTGCATACGAAGCACAAACGCGGCGTTGCGCGACAGGCCGCGGTGCAGGCGGGCGCGCCAGCGCGGAGACAGCGGGATCTCGCGGTCGTCGGCGAACGGGTCGGCCCAGCCGCGACCGCGCGCGCGCGCCACGAACATGGCGGTCAGCGGCTCGGCCAGGTCCTCCGCCTCGCGGATGGAGATGGACGGGTCCAGGTGGTGGAGCACGTGCTCGCGCGCGTCGCGCAGCACCTCAGGCTTCACCGCGACGCCGTGCGTGGTCAGCGTCCAGGCCACGCGCACCGTGAGCGCGCCCCAACCACGACCGGCCACGTCGGTGTCATCCTCCGGCGCCAACGGCGCGGCGGACACAGGCGACAGCGGATCCCACCCTGAGGTGGGCGATTCGATGGGGTCGCGGGGGGTCATGGTGGCGGGGGCGCGGGGAGTGGATCCACCGCAGCGGAGCGCCAAGATCCTAGCACGGGTCTGGCGCGGCGTCGCACAACATCGTCGCAGGGATCGACGTTGGGGCGGACTACTTCGTCATCTCGTCGGTGCCCGACGCGTCGTGGTCGTTGGTCCACGCCACCTGCGCGGTGTCGCCCGCGATCGACGTGACCTCGTAGGTGACCACGTATTCGGTCGACGGGACGAAGTACGTGAACATGAAGTGGCCGTTGCGGATCCCCTGCTGGCGCAGGACAAACTTCTCGCCGTCACCGTCGACGATCTTGGTGACGGAGATCTTGCCCTTCGAAACCTTGATCTGGGTGAGGCGGCCGCCGTCCTCGACCCACTTCCCGGCCAGGTCGGCCACGGGGTAGTCGCGCACCTTCTCGCCGTTCGCGGCGGGCGGCTTGGGGTCCTTGGCCTCGGCGGCGACCACCGGCAGGAACGCGAGGGACAGGGCGAGGAGCAGGTGACGCATGGGACCTCCCAGGGGATGACACTAAGGCCGCACGATCCGCGGACCGACAGCCCGTGCGATCGGCTAATCTTCCGAGGGCTGGAGGTCGCGTGCGCGCATCATGGTGGCTCTTCGTGTTCTTGGCGGGCTGCACGCGCGACCCCGCGCCCGGCGGAGCCGACACCGACGTCGCCGTCGACGACTCCGACGGGGTCGACGCCACCCCGACCTACCACCGTGACGTGCTGCCCATCCTGGACGCCCGCTGCGGCGCCTGCCACACCGCCGGCGGCCAGGCGCCGTTCGACGTGCACTACGACGCCGCCGCCTGGGCGAGCGGCCCGCCCGCCTGGACCGCCGCCGCCATCGCGGCGATCGACGCGGGCACCATGCCGCCCTGGTCGCCGTCCGACGACTGTGTGCCGATGCAGGGCGTCCGCGAGGTGCCCCAGGCCGAGCTGTCCGTGCTCCACGCCTGGGCCGACGCCGGCTTCCCCGAGGGCGACGTGGCCGACGAGCCCGCCCCCAGCGACGGCGTCCCCGACACGCTCGGGGAGCCGGACCTGGTCTTCCGCAGCGACGTGGCCTACACGCCCGACCCCGCCGCCCCCGACGACTACCGCTGCATCGTGGTCGACCCATCGGTCGACGCCGACGCCTGGGTGCGCGCCGTCACCGTGGCGCCCGACGCGCGCCGCGTGCTGCACCACGTCATCCTGTACCGCCTGGACGCCGCGTGGGCGGACGACGTGGTCGGCTGGGACGCCGCCGCCGACGGCGTCGGCTACCCGTGCTTTGGCAGCCCCGGCACCTGGGACGCGGAGGCGATGGCGGGCTGGGCGCCCGGTCAGCGCCCTGAGGTCTACGGCGAGGGCGTCGCGCGCCGCCTGGCCAAGGGCTCGGTCCTGGTGCTCCAGGTCCACTACAACACGCTGGGCCTGGACCCGAGCGCCATCCCCTCCGACCGCACCGCGGTCGAGCTGTGGACGCTGCCTGAGGGCGAGACGCCGCAGCTGGAGGTGCGCTCCATCCCGCTGCCCGACACCGACCTGAACATCCCCGCGGGCGACCCGAACGTGGTCGAAGAGTCCACCGTCAGCCTGGGCCAGCTCAACGGCCTGCGCCGCACGATCGGCGTGTTCCCGCACATGCACACGCTGGGCACGTCGATCCGCCTGGACGTCGCGCACTCGGACGGCAGCTCGCAGTGCTTGGTCGACATCCCCGACTGGAACTTCGCGTGGCAGCAGGCCTACTTCTTCGACGAGGCCGAGAAGGTGCTGATCCGCAACGACGACGAGCTCAAGCTGCGCTGCACGTTCGACAATTCACCCGCCCACCAGCAGTCCGTGAACGGCGTGCTCCAGGAGCCGCGTCAGGTGGGCTGGGGTGAAGGCACCCACGACGAGATGTGCCTCGTCTACCTGTACGTGACGCTGCCCGCGCAGCCCTAGTCCGCCGCCGGGTGGAACACGCGGTGGACCACCAGCGCAGGCTTGCCCACCTCGGTCCAGGTGGTGGTCTGCACCATGGTGCGACCGCCGTCCTTGAGCTGCCGGTGGATGACCATGATCCCGGGCCGACCCTCGGGCGTGATCATGCGCATGTGCGAGACCAGCGACCCATCCGCCTCGCGGTAGTGCGCGGCCTCGGCCGTGCGTCCGTCCTCGCCGGACTCGGGGCGCTCCTGGCCGTCGACCCGCAGCACGTAGTGCGTGTTGCGCCACGACGTCTTCACGTCGATGGTCACGACCTTCCCTTCATCTTCGATGACCTGCGTGACGATCGTGCGCTTGGCGGCCTGACGCACCACCCAGTTCACGCCCTGCGACTGCAGCAGCGGGTCGTTCGAGTCGCTCGCGGCGAGGTCGAGCACCCAGGTGCCGTCGAGCCCGTCTGCCCACGCCAGCGAAGGCGCCATCAGGAGCAGCGACAACATCCACGAACGCATCGACCCTCCACGGCGACAACCTGGGATCGGGCAGACCGACCGGCCAGTTCGCGAAACACAGGGTTGCACGTCACTCGGTATAACCCAGCGCCTTCATCTCCTCTCGCCTGCGCGCGTCAACGCCCTTCTCACCCTCCGCGCGGCGCGACTGCCAGGCCTTGGCGCGGGCCTCCAGGGTCGCCGCCGCCTCGCCCGTCACGGGCTTGCCGTGCTCCTCCTTGCGGTCGGCCTTGAGGTCGAACCGACGTACACCGTCCGCGCGCCACACCATCTTCTCGTCCGACTTGGGCCAGCTGGCGACGACGTCCTCGCAGTGACGGGGGTCGTCCGACCGACCGACCGCGAACGCCTCGGCGTCGACCGGATCGGGGCCCAGCACACCGTCCCGCACGATCCAGAACACCTGCCGACCGGGCACCACGTCCGGCAGCGTCAGCGCGCCCTTGCGGTCGGGCTCGTAGACCAGGAGCGGCACGCGGGTGACGGCCTCGTCCAGCTCGCAGCCGTGGCGAAGGCGTTGGCGCTCGCCCAGGTACTCGCCATGATCCGCGGTCACGACCACGCGAAAGCCGGTGCGCGTCCACCCGCCGTCAACCAGCAGGCCGATCGCGCGGCGGACGTTGGCGTCGGCCTCTCGCACGCCCACGTCGTACGCGTCGGTGACCCGTCGCAGCAGGTCACGGGCCTCGGGCGGCGGGAGCTTGCCGCGCACGAACGGGAAGTAGGCCTTGTCGCGCAGCTCATTGTGCACGTCGTAGGTGATGCGCGGCTGCGGCGCCGCCCACTCCACGCCGTCCGGGATGGGCATGAACGGGTCGTGCGCGTCGAACGCGTTGACGAACAGGAAGAGCGGCTTGGCCGGGTCCATCAACGCGAGCGCCTTCTTCAGCTCGCGGGTCAGGTCCTCGCCGCGCCACGTGCTCAGGCCCGGCGCCACCGCCACGCGGTCAAAGCCCCGCTGCAGGCCCGATCGCGGCGACAGCGTCGGGTTCGCTGACACCATCAGCGTCTGGTAGCCCTTGGCGCGCATCGCCTCGGCCAGCGTGGGCACGTCGGTCGGCAGCACGCGATCGATCGAGTCGTCGCCGTGCTCGGCCACCGCCAGCCCCGTGAAGAACGACGCGTGCGACGGCACCGTCCACGACCCGGGCGTGACCAGGTCGCAGCTGGCCACCGCGGGGCCCTTGCGCACCGCCAGCGACGCCAGGAACGGCGTCGTGTCGCGGTCGTACCCACACAGCGACGTGTGGTCGGCGCGCACGGTGTCCATCACGAACAGCACCACCGTGGGCAGGCCGGGCCCCCGCTCAGGCGCGCGACGCGGCGCGGCGGCGCGCGCGGGGCGCTCCGGGCCCGTGGGGGCCTCGTCGTCGCTGTGCGCGGCGCAGGCGACCAGCGCCGCCAGCATACAGGCCCACCACCACCGCACAGGCACCCCCGCCCGCCGCTAACGCGGGGGCGAGATCACCAGCTACGAGCGTCGTGCGGCTCGCCGTGGCAGGTGCCCGTACACGTTCCGTTGGTGCGGACCATGCTCCCCGCGAACACCACGTCCTTGGCGCCGTTCACATGGAGCGTCTTGTCGCCGATCGCGGTGTTGGAGGACGCGGTAGACGCGTGGCACTCGTGGCAACCCAGGCCCTCTCCCAGGTGTTTGCTGTGCTCACCCGACATCGTGCCCCAGCGTCCGCCGGTCGACATGTCCGAGTGGCAGGTGTGGCAGGTGACCGACGCCATGGTGTCGACGGCCTGACCGTTGTTCCCGCGGCCGGTGCCGTGGCAGTACAGGTTGCTGCAGGTGTTGGTGCTGGCGGTGAACACGCCGGCCTTGGACAGCCCGCCGCTGAAGTTCGCCTCGGCCTCGCCCGGCGTGGAGTCGCCGACGAAGACGTGGCCGGGCGTCAGCACGTCGGTGGGCTTGGTGTGGCACTGGACGCAGTCGAACTCGACCGCGATGGGGTTGGCGCTGGTGTGCGCGCGGTGCGGGATGAACGACGCGAGCGCGCCGTCGTCCAGACCCGAGATGTGGCGGGGCGGTGAGCCCGTGCCGTCGGCCGGATCGCCGTGGCAGAACGTGCAGTCGGTGCGCCAGCCCTCGGTGTGGCAGGAGTCGCACGACACCGCGTCGCCGTCGCCGGTGAGGTCTGCGCCGTGGCAGCTGATGCACTGCTGGTCCTGCATCTTGGCGGCCAGACCGTGCACGTCGGAGTCCGCCCAGCCCGCTGGGTGGTAGGCGCCGACGGGACCGGTGTCGATGGGTCCCGTGCAGACGTCGGACGCGCCGTCGGTGATCCACTTGCGGATCAGGTCGATGCTGGTCTGAGGGAGCGGCGTGCCCGCGGGCATCCGCCCGCCCAGGCCGGACGCCTGCGTGCCCTCGACCTTCTGCACCAGGAAGGAGTTGTCCGGATCGCCCGCGATGACGAGCGTGAGCGTGCCGTCCGCGGCCGCAGGCGCGTCGACCAGCGCGGTGTACGGGTCGGTCTCCAGATCCAAGCTGCCCAACGCGCCCGACGTGGAGTGGCACGTGAGGCAGTCGTCGTGAAAGATCTGCTGCACGCCGCACCAGCCGTCGGCCGGCGCAGACGTGTCGGTGCTGC
>CAIOSP010000173.1 GCA_903861005.1 uncultured Pseudomonadota bacterium | reverse complement strand
TCCGGCCGAGGGCGGCTGTGATCGAGACGAGGAGTCCGATCTCCCTGAAGACTACGCCCCCAAGGGGGGCGTGGGGCGTGAGGCCTACGTAGATGAGCCTGAGGATGGGCCAGCACCGACCGACGACGCGCCGGCCGCGGCGGCCCTTCCGGTGGACGTCTTGGACGCCGTAAAGGCGGGGAAGAAGGCCGCGCGCGGCTCGTCAGATCCGGACCTCCTCCGCCTGCTGCTGGACGGCGGCGTGCTGCCGTCCTACGCGTTCCCGACGGACGTGGTCGCGTTTCATGTCATCGACCCGACCTCTGACCCGTACCGGCCTAGGTACCTGTACCAAGCCTCCCAGGGCCTGGAGCAGGCGCTGTCTCAGTACGCCCCTGGCCGGATGGTGGCGCTGGACAACCAGACCTTCCACGTCGGCGCTCTCTACGACGGGAGCCCAGGTCAGACAGAGCGCGGGCAAGAGTACCAGAACCGGCAGGTGTACCTGCTCTGCAAGCACTGCGGTCACTACACGCAGCGCGACGGCGACAAGGAGCTGACCCTCGATGACTATGATCGGAAGGACGGCAACGTCCCCACGCGGCCATGCCCCCTCTGCGGTAATGACGGCGCGTTGGCCCGGTGGATGCGTCCGACCGGCTTCCTGGCGACAGATGTGGACGCGAACGCCAGGGACCGCGAGGCGCCAGCGTACGCCACGTCGGCGAAGCTCGTGCTGCCAACCCCGTCGTCGGCCGACGAGGGGCAGGCGCTCACCGTCCACGAGGTCTTCGAGAGTCGCGGCCGCCTGATCAGCGGGTGGTTCGCCCCGCTTGTCGTCCTGAATGAGGGACCGAGCGACGCGGGGTACGTGTACTGCACCGTATGTGGGCTCATCGAGCCGCTAGATACCGCCGCCAAGAGCGCGTGGCGTGTCAACCACGCGACTCCCCACCGCAAGCCGTTCCCGACGCCCTCCGGCGAGGAGCTGTGCGAACAGCCCCGCGTCGCGTCGAGGCTCACCCTCGGCTACCGCTTCCAGACGGACGTGGCCGTTCTGTCGCTAGACCTGGCGAAGGCGGGCATCGCCCTGAACCCGAAGTCAGGGGAGGCCCGCGCCGCGCTGCACAGCTTGGCCGAGGCCATCGCGCTCGCGGCCTCCGAGCGCGTCCTCAAGCTCCAAGAGGGCGAGCTCGAGGCTGGCTTCCGCTGGCCCGGTGGGGACGCCGGGCGGGCCGGTCTCGCGGTCGAGCTGTACCTCTTCGACCGAGTGCCCGGGGGCGCCGGGTACGCGGCGGAGGCCGCGCGCCAGCTGGCGACGGTGCTGCGCGAGGCGAGGGCGCTCCTGAATTGCGAGCGACGCTGTGGATCGTCTTGCTACAGCTGCTTGCGTCGGTACAGGAACCAGCTGCGCCACCGCGAGCTCGACCGGCACCTGGCGCTGTACGTGCTCGACGCGCTCGAGAGCAGCGCGCCGCCCGCGGAGTGGGCGCCGGAGTCCCACGTCGCGGCGGTCACGCTGGTCGCGGAGAGCGTGCGCTCGCAGCTCGTCGCGCGTGGCGACGACGTTCAGCGCGAGGGCTGGCCGCTCGCGGGGGTGCCCCGAGCGGGGGCGCGCCTGCGTGGCGCCGGAGGCGTCGAGCTGGTGCTCGCGCTGGGCAGGCCTTTCCAGCAGGAGGGCCCGACCGGAGAGATCTCGTCCGCGCTCGCGCAGGCTCACTTTGTCGAGGAGGAGGCGGACGGCGGCTCAGGCCTCCGCCACATGACCGTCTCCGCCCACGACGCGAGGCTGAACCTCCCGGCCGTGGCGCTCGAGGCGCTCAAGGTCTGGGGTAAGGTCGCCACGTGATGCCGTACGAGGCCAGGCCCGCGCGGCCGCTTGGCGTGGACGACCCGCTCGCCTTCGGGCGGCTCCTCGCGCTAGAGTCGGGGTGCGCCCGGCGCTGGGGCATCCGCGAGGCGAACGGCCCCTCTGCGGCGGACGAGCACTCTGGGCTCCTCGGCGACGCCAAGCACCGCGGCGCCGCGGCGATCCTTTCCCAGAGTGGGGCCTCCACTTTCGCTGCCGCCGTCGCCGCCGCCGGCGGCATGGCCAGCGTGACGAGGGCGGCGCTGCTCGGCGCGCTGGAGCGCGTGGCGCGCGCTCGCGGCGGGGGCGCCGCCCTCCGGGACGACCTCCTCCGCGTTCGGGGGACGCTCTGGGCGGCGGAGGTTCGAGATGAGTCGCGCGCGCTCGCTTGGCACGCGTGGGGCCTGACCCGCGGGCGGGCAACGGCGGGCGTCGGGAGCCTTCACTGCGAGGCAGAGCTCGAGGTCTCGCTTGGGGACGGCCGCTGGCGGGCCCGCCCCGATCTGGTTTGGGAGGCGGACGGGCGGGTCGAGATCACGGACTTCAAGACCGCTGCGGCCGACGAGGACCCGGGCAACGCTGAGCAACAGCTCATGATCTACGCCGCCCTCTGGCGTCGCGCTCGCGGCGGCGACGACTACACGGTCAGGGTCGTGCGCCCCACCGGCGTAGCGTGGGAGCGGCGCGTGGGAGGGGAGCAGCTCGACAGATTCGCTGCTCGGCTGGGTGAGCGCGGGCGGGCGGCGCGGCGCGCCGGCCAGGCGCTGCTCCCGTCACCGGGGCGCGATCGCTGCCTCGCCTGTCCGGTTCGCGGCGCCTGTGAGGCTTACTGGAGCGACCCGACGCTCCGCGCCGGCGCCTCTGTGTCCGTGGACAGGGAGCTCCTGATCGAGGGCGACTGGGACCCTGGCGCTCGGACGGTGGCCGTCACGGCGGACGGCGCGCCGGCCACTCTCAAGGTACCGACTTCCTCCGAGCTCGCGGTGGAGGGGCTCCGGCGCGGCGCGCGCGCCCGCTGGGTGGGCCTGTTCGAGGCCAGCGAGAGCGCGTGGTCGGCTGGTCGGCCGGGCTTGGTCGCGACCGTCCCGACGGCTCACACCGCGCTGCGGGGCGCGGAGGCCTGGACCGTCTCCGGCGGGTGACGGCGAGGCGCCAGATCGGACGCGCCCAGCGGCGCACCCGCTCAAGCCAGACGCAGCCCGCGCCCCGCCAGCCCGCAGCCGCTCGCTAGCGTTGGCGAGCAGCTTTCACACACCCCCTCGCGCGCGCAGTCTGCGGCCGAGGCCCTGCGGTTCGTGACGCTCATGAACAGGTACGCCGCCTGCTGGACGATGCGCGGGTTGTCCGCGCGCAGGCTCGGCTTGATCGACGAGATGTCCACCCTCGCCGCTAGGGCGATGAGGAAGGCCCTCCGCGCGCCGTAGGTCATCGGCCCGTCGTACCCGATCCAGCGGAGGAACAGGTCGACGTTGCTGTCGATCACGACCCACCTCCTCCAGTCCAGGCCCTGCTCCCACGGGGCGATCCCGGGGCATAGGTCAGGGTTCGAGACCGCCGAGAGGAACATCGCCGCGATCTTGTCGCTCACTCGCCAGGCCGCGCAGAGCGCCGCCTCCAGCCGGGCCGCCGCGTCCGACGGCCCGTCGCCAGCTCGCAGCGCGCGCTCCCGGAGCTCGCCGAGGTCTGCGCAGTCGCGCTCGCGCAGGGCCAGCGCGAGCCCGGTGGGCACCTTCCCGAAGTGTCCGTAGCGCTTGAGCAGCACCGCGTGGCGCTTTGGCGCGCACTCGATGGAGGGCTGCGCGTGGCACGCGCCGAGCCGCCGCTCGTCCTTGCGCAGGTCGCAGCGCGTGAGCAGCCCCGAGAGGCTGGTGGCGTTCGGGCAGCCACTTTGGCCCGCGAGCGCGAGCAGGCGCGCCGGGCTCGTCAGCTCCTCAACGTCCTCCTGACCTAGGCCGCGCAAGACCCTCATGATCTGCAGGTCTTGCCGCCGCTGGAACATCGTCGTCGCGACCAGCACCTTGAACAGCGCGTCGGGCTCCCCGGCCGCGAGATCGGCCTCGGCCACGGCGAACGCGCCCACGCGGCCAGGGTCCGTGAACATGCTCGCCACGCCGACGTCGTGGGGGGTGTCATGGTAGCGCTCGAGGTACCAGCGCGTCACGGCCCGCGCGGCCCCGACCTGCGACGCGGTGGGGGGAGGCCTCGCCTGAACGCCCAGCCGCGCTCGGGTCGGCGGCACTACTCGCCGTCCCCAAAGAGCGTCGGGCCCGCGTCCGCCGCAGTCGGGCATGGCACCCTCGCGCCGTGGCGTACGGGGTGCGTGAGCCGGTGCGCCGCGACCGACGCGAGCACATGCTCCTGGCGGACGCGCCCCGCCAGCCACCGCTCCCGCCACCACGCCACGATCATGTCCGTGGTCGCTCGCGGGGCCGCGCGCGGCAGCAAGAGCTCCGGCTCGTCATCCATCCCCAGCAGGTACCGCTGCAGGTTCCTCGCGAGCGGGACGCCGTACACGCCCCGCGGGCTGCCGTGGTTGAGGAGGGCGTCGGCGGGGAGCCCCAGCAGGCTAAGGCCATCGCGCGCGCCCCGCAGCCGCGGGCTCACGCCCTCGCCGAAGATGCTGTTCACGCGGTTCCCCCCGTCGCTCTTCGCCATCAGGCCGCGGAGCAGCTCGGTGGTGCGCTCGGACAGGTGGCCCGTGCCAAAGCCTCGGGTGAAGCCCATGAACGCATATTCAATGCGCTCTCCCTTGAGGCCGCCCGCCGCCTCCGCCGGCATCCGCAGGCGGTTGTATTGGGACGCCTGCGCGCTGTAGAGCGAGGTCGTCCCGAGGAACACGAGCTTCGCCGGGCGGACGATCGCCCGGCCGGCGATGGAGCTCGCGATCACGCTGCACGCGCCGCCGTACCGCGCCTCGTAGGCTGCCCCTACCTCGGGGCTCGCCAGCATCATCGACACCAGCTTGCCGCCGAGCAGCGGCCCGTACGGAGGGAGCGCGCCGCAGACGATCACGTCGGCGATCGCGGTGCCGACCCGATCCCCCTTCGCCTTGCGCGCGACGATCTTGTAGACCCGTCGCCCCTCCTCGGTCGCCAGCAGCGCCTTCAGGGTCGAGGCGTTGGGCGCTCCGCCAGCCTCGAGCAGCGCGCGGCGGGCGCGCAGCGCGCCGGCGAGCGACTCCGCGCGCTTGCTGCGGAAGAGGTCGGTGAGCGCGCGGGTCCGCCAGTGGTCGTCGCCCTTGGACTCCTCCTCGGTGACGGTGGACTTGTGCGCGTTGCGGTCCGACAGCCGGTGGTGAAGATCCCGGCGGTGCCGCGCCTCGACGAGCAGCCGGTCGACCGCCTCCTGCGATCCGGTCCGGAGCTCGTCCGGCGTCACGACCTTGTCGGCGAGCAGGTCGTCAATGAACACCTCCGCGAGCGTCTTCTCGATGACCGCCGTCACCCAGCGGGCGTCGGCGTCCGTGGGGTTGGCGCGCGCGGCCTCCATCACCAGCTCTGGCGACCAGCCGAGCCGGTCATCTCGCACCGTGATCTGCACGGCGGCGCTGCCCAGCGCCGCGATGCCGATGACGGGGTGGGCGTCGCGGGCGGCGTCGCGGATCAGGAACATCATCGTGCGGCCGGGCACGCTGCGGTAGGGGCTGGACCAAGTGTGGCGAAAGTAGCGCCAGATGTCCATGAGCCGCAGCCCGGTGTGGTCGCACCGGTCCGCGTTGTTCACGACCTGAACGTAAGGGGAGATCGCGCGCGTGAGGTCGCCGTCGGACTGACACGCTCGCAGGGTGCGCTCGAGCTCCCGCCCGTCCCTGAACAGGTCGAAGATCGAGCGAAACTTCCCTCTGTGGGGCCTGCGCCGCTCCATGTCTCGGACGAACTTCAGCGTCGCCGCCTCGCCGAGCTGGCCGTCTCGCTCGACCAGCAGCTGCGCCCGCACGCGCCGCTTCTCGTCGCTCGGGTTCGCGTCATGCTCGGGCTGCGCGACCTCCACGCTCGCGCCGTCCGCCCTCAACGCCCACCCCTGCATGAGGAGGTCAACGAGCACGGACGCCGCGGCGTCAAACGCGGCGAGATCCAGCCCCCGAACGCGGGCCCGCAGCGCGCCTGCCAGGGCTTGCGCGGGCGCGGCTCGCGCCGGCGGGGCGCCGCCCGAGCGCAGCTCGCTCAGGGCGTGGACCAACTCGCCGAACAAGGCGCTGGTCTCTCGCTCCGCGAACGTCGGGTTGGCTGGAATCCACTTCATGCGCGCCCCTAGTCCTTCATGAAGCTTGCGAGCGTCTGGCTCCAGTTCTCTACGAACCTTCGTACGCTCTCACGCTCGCCATCACTGGCCGCCATCGCCTCGCTCCGCGCCGCCGCGAAGAAGAGCAGCTCGATCGCGCTACGCTGCGCCTTCGCGGCGGGCGTGTCGGCCTCGAGCAGCGGCCCGTAGAGCTTACGGTGGAAGGGGTGCTTGGGGTTCACGACGACGACGAGCTTCCCCTCTTGGAGGAACGAGTGGAAGAGCGCGCTGTCCATCACCTCATCCTGAAGCAGGACGTACTGGCTGACCTGGCCGGTCACCTCGAGGTCGCCTGAGGGCGGACCCTGGAGCACCGGGTGACGCTCCCGAAGCTCCTTGACCACGCGCTCGCTCGCCGGGCTCACAGGGCCTACAGACAGGGCTGGCAGCAGGTGCTCGCGCGAGGTGGCACGCGCCTCGGACTCCGCGACCTCATCACGCTGCTTGACCTCGTTGTACGCCCGGCGCGCGCGCACGTTGAGCGCGCGCGCCGCCATCTCCATGTCTTCCCCGATGATCTCAAGGACCTGGTCGCTAGGTCGGATCTGCTGCTTGGTGTGCGTGAGCCCGAACGCCTCATCGAGCCCGGGCTCGAACTGCACCTCGCAGCGCCACCAGTCGTCGTAGTTCTCCCGACGCTTACCGCTGAGGAAGTGCCACCCATAGTCAATCTCGCGGCCCGATCGGACGACGGACACCCCCGCGCCCTTCGAGATGCCCAGCGCTTGCTTCTGCTCGTTCGGGAGGTCGTGCCACCGGTCGACCGGGAGCTCCGAGAACCGCACCGTGACGAGGCCGGCCATGATCGCGCCATCATCTCCGATGAGCTCGATCTCGTACTCCAGCGGATCGCCGTACGGTCGGCCGCCCGTCACCGCGCTCCGCTCGTCAAGGTACAGCGGATCCACGGGGGCGACGAGGGCGCCATTTACGAGGATCTCGACCCCGGACCAGACCGGGTACCTGAACACGCGCCCGAGGAACGCCAGCAGCTTGCGGGTGATCGTCTCCGGGCGCTTGTGGTCGAGGCGATCGCAGTGGAGCCACACGACGAGGGTGCCAGAGGCGTCCCCAACCGCCGCCCGGAGCGGGAGGGCCGCGCCGATCGGCGTGGGGACGTGCGTCAGCTCGCCCCTCGAGATCTCGTCGATGTCGAGGTAGGACATCAACACATGGTCGGGCCGCCTCCACGAGTAGACCTCAACCCTGCGCGCTTGGCTCAGAGAGCTGTTGGGGAGCCCCATCCCGTACCGGCCTAGGCCCTCGCGGTCGTTGAAGCGGGAGCTTCCGCCGAACCGCATCGCCTCACGGAGCGTCGGCGCGTCCATCCCGCAGCCGTCGTCTTGGACGGTGACGACGAGCCCGCCGTACCGGGCGTCCGGTGAGGGCCTGACCTCGATCGACACGCGGCGGGCGCCCGCTTGGATAGAATTGTCGACCAGCTCCGCGAGCGCGGTCGTCGTGCCCTTGTAGCCGGAGTCCCGGGTCGCAAGGATGAAGTGCTCGAGCGCGATGATCGAGACGCTGTCGTTCTCTGGCGGGTTCGGCGAGGTTTCGGAGCTTCCGAGCATGGAAATCCTGTGCGAGGCTAGAGAGGGGGGGCGGCACCCGCTCCGCGGGCAAGCCGCGCCGACCGGCCCGGTCGCGGCCCGAGGCGAGGAGCCCCACCCGAGGTTGGGGGCTTGCCGTGGACGAGCCGGCCTTACTGCTGGCCCGCGGGGCGCGCGGACGTCTCGGACGCGTGGCCCACCATATCGACTCTTGGCTCCGCCGGGTACCGCGACCGCAATTGTGTCGGCGTCGGTCAATAGCACCGCGGCCGCGCGACCGCGTGGCTCGGCGCGAGCGCCCGCGACGCCGACACCATCGCCGCGGCGCGCGTTGCTGCGGCGTGCTTTGAGTGCTAGCCGCCGACACTAGATGAGGGGTTAAGTTGTCGTGGACATACCAGCAGCTCTTGAGCCTCGTCTCTGGGACCGGCTCAGTGGTGGAGCGCCTCGACGCCGCCGTCATGAAGGCCATCACGGTGGAGACGCCGGTGATGCGGGCGCTTCGTGCGCTCGTGTCGTCCGGTGAGCCCAAGCACGTCGTCCTCAGCGGGAACGCAGGGGACGGCAAGTCTTTCCTCCTCAAGTCGCTCCAGCCGCTGCTCCGAGCGGGCGAGTGGGAGCTGTTCATGGACGCGTCTGAGGAGGACGTCGACGCGCTCGCGGCCCGACTCTCCTCCGCGCTCGCGGACGGGCGGCGCATCTTCCTCGCGATCAACCGAGGCAAGCTTGAGCGCCTGCGGGAGTGGATCTCTTCGGCCCCCGCCGAGGATCCAATCCTCCCGTTTCGGGACTCGATTGAGCGTGGGCTGCTGCTCCGCGTGGCCTGGACTGACCAGGACGCGAGCGCGCTGGGCGACGTCGCCGTCATCGACCTTGGCGTCTTCGACTCCCTTGAGCGCGGCGTCGTGGAGGCGGTGTTGACGCGTGCGTCAGAGGCGACGCCGCCCCCGGTTGGCGCGGCGCGGGCAGCCTTTGAGAGCGCGCAGGTGGCGCTCGGCGACCTCGGCGTCCGGGGGCGCCTGCTCGAAGCGCTGGAGGCCGTCCGGTCCTCAGGGCATCACGTCACGATGAGGCAGCTCTGGCAGGGGGCGGCCTTGATGTTGACCGGCGGCCTCCCTGAGGACTCGCCGCGCGGCCTCGCGCTCGCGGACACACTGGCGGGGCGCATCTTCAGCGACCAGCGCGGCGCGCCGCTGCTCGAGTGGGTTCGTCGCCTGAACGACCCGAGCGCGGTCCCGCAGCCTGCGCTGATGCGGGCCGCCCTGGTCGGCGACCTGGACGGCCACCTTCGGGCGTTGCCCGGGCTCGCGGCGGTTGAGCTCGACGGTCGGTGCGATCCTCTGGTCGTTCGAGCAGCCTGGCTGCACGGGAGCGAGCTCGTCACCGGGCGCCCCCACCTCCCCGCGGAGTTCGACGCGCTCGCCCGCTCCCTCCTCGACGAGCCTGAGGGGTGGCACCCCGACGGGGCGTTGACCGAGCAGGTCCTCGCGGGCGTGTATGGCGCGCTCGGTCTGTGGCGCGCGGGGAGCGTGTTCCCTGCGTGGCAGAAGCTCTGCTACGACAGCAGGATGATCGATGGAGCCACCGCGCTCGCAGAGGGCGAGGTCGACTTGGACCGCCTCCGCGTCGCGGTGCCTCGGCCGAACCCACGCGCGCTGGCCGCGCTCGGCCCGGCCTACCGTCCACCCTACGTGCTGTTCGGCGTGCCGTCGGACTCGGTCGGTGGCGCGCTCGCGCTGACGCCCTCGATGCTCGAGCGGCTCCTCGCGCGGTCGGCGGCGGGCGGCCGTGAGCGCTCGGCGCCGCTGCTCGCGGCGGAGCAAGAGATCCTTCGGCGCTGGCTGTCCCGGCTCCCGCGCAAAGGGGAGGATCGCTTCCGCGTGCGTCGCGACGGCGGGAGCGTCCTGTCCGTGCAGGTGGCCCGCGGCGGTGGCGTGCGCTTGGACCTGGGGAGCTGACGATGGCTCAACGCGACGACTTTCAGTACTTGAACTTCGGGGTCTTGATCCGAAACGAGCGGCTCACCGCGGTGCACGTCGCGAACGGGCTCGTTCAGCTGCTCAGGCTAGTCGATCCCGATGAGGAGCCGACGTCCCAAGTCACCGCGACGCACCCGGCAGGCTTTGAGCGGGAGGCGTCGGACGCGCTGGATGCGTGCTTCGGCCCCGCCGGCTGGAAGCTCGGGGAGGCTGCGCACGCGCTCTCGATCGTGAAGACCAAGGAGGGCCCGTTCCCCCTCGCTTCAGATGGCGCGCTCCCTGGCGAGAACACCCTGAAGCCGTCGGAGTACGCACGACGAGCGGCCGTGGTCGCGGCAGGCCGCGACCACGTCACGGCGCTCCTAAAGGCGCAGCGGGGAGCGTTCTCGGCGGCGCACCACGCCGCGATCGCGGGCGTGCTCAACGCGGACGGCCGCGTCGCCATCTCTGCGGCGTCCTCACCCACCACCTCTGGCGCCACCTTCGCTGGGTATGACACGAACTACACGCTGTCCTTGATGCACGCGGCGACGTTCCTCGGCCTGCTCGCCCGCACGGCGCGTGGCCGTGAGGCGCTCCGTCGCCTAAGTCGGGTCGTCCACGCGCAGGGGCCACACGGCCGCTTCGTGAAGCTGCTCGGGCTGCAGCAGCTGCCGATCGCGTCGCCGCCGCGTCTGAGCTTCCCGTCGCCCGATGGCGCCCGCTGGAGTGAGCAGGCTGAGCACGCGGCGGCCCTCGTGGACCACCTGCTGCAGTGGGTGCGCGCTGACGAGGTTGGCGCCGGGCACGGCCAGACGCTGATGTCGCTCGTGGACCTCGTCGGCGTGTTCTTTGCGACGTGCATCTTGCGCTGGACGCCGGAGGGCGCCTCGCCTAACGGCGGGGTCTGGGGCCCGAAATTGATCGTGGTGTCCCCGCTGCAGCGTGACGCGCGTGACGCGGGCGCGGTCGCCGCCGCCCAGCGGTCCCTCATGACCGCGACCGCCAGGTTGATGAACGGCGTGCCGGTGGACGCCGACCACCTCACCCCGCACGGCGAGGATGACCACTGGTGGCCCGCGCGCTCCGCGATCGGTCTCGGGGCCGCCACCGGTTGGCTCGTGCCGAGGGACGGTCGAGGCGGCGCGAAGCGATACTTCTCGCCGGGCTCCCGTCAGCTGACCACCCTGGTCCGCGCGCTCGTTAAGCCAGGGGAGGACATCGCCTGGGCTGAGCTCCACGATCGCGCTGAGCGTCGCCTCGGCCTTTGGCTCGGTGGCCACAGGGACGAGCAGGCCGCGGCGCTGAATGCCAGCACGAACCACCTCACCCTCGGCCGGGTGGGTGAGATCAACCAGGAACACCTGATCGCGCTCGGCCTCGCGAGGCAGGAGTCCGACAACGTCGTCCGCGTCCATGGGGGCTCCCAGTGAAGCACCGACTGAGTGACATCGTGTTCGCGGCGCTCGTCGACGAGATCAAGCGCGCCCGCGGCGTGTCGCTGGGCATCCGCTCCCGTACCCTCCCCACGGAGGGGCCCGAGCTCGTGGAGACCTTGGACGCGGTGACGCGCGTGCTCCTGGAGAACGAGGACGTGGAGGTCTTCCTCGGGACCTTCGAGGCAGCGACTAGCGCTCACCCGCGGCTACACGTGCTGCTCCCTGAGCAGGCCGCGGCCAGGGCCACGAAGGCTCGAAACGACCCTTCGCGCGGCGACAGCCTCGTCGTCTACCTGAGCACGATCCCAGCGGCCGGCGAGGCTGGCCTCAGTCAGCTCGACGAGCTGACCGGTCATGAGCTCGTCGAGAGCTTCGTCCGGGTGCGCGACGACCTCGACGTCGTCTCGCGTTGCCACCGCTCCAACCTGCGGGCGCTGTCGAACAGGGTGCGCGGTTGCACGCCCGCTACGCTGTCGATGTTCATCCGTGAGTTCGACGAGAAGGGCGCGGCGATGACCTCCACGGACGCCGAGGTCTTCGCGCTGCCGCTGTTGGGCTTGCTCCCAACGAGGTTCGGGGAGAGCGTCAGAGTGGACGGAGGCTGGGCGAGCGAGCTCGACGGGCTGACGGGGGCGAAGAAGGCCAACGCGATCCGCGCGAGCTTGGCCCGCCTGTCTGCGCAGCTCTCAGAGGGCGAGGTTGACGCTGTCGGCGAGTGGCTGGCGAAGGAGGGGGCTGTCCCGCGCGGGCTGACCCACGCCCAAGCGGTCGAATTCGCGCGGCTTCGCGGCGACGCGCTTGGCCGCTACGCGCGCGGGGAGGAGAGCGAGTTCTCGCCGCTCGCGGGCTGCACGAAGAGCCTGCTCGGGCTGCTCGTCAAGCCGGAGCAGCTCAGCGGAGTCATCAGCAAAGGCGCCGACGCGGACGATGCGGCAGAGGATGCCTCTGAAGAAGGGGGCGACGATGAGCTTGCGGGATCGGCGTCGAAGGACGCGACGGTCTCCGAGGAGTCCCTGCTTTACTCCGGCGGCCCTGACGCGCTCCGCGTCGAGTCGCTCCTTTGGGAGAAGGAGCGGTGGGGCCGAACGCTGCTGCTCACGCCCCAGGGCGGCGGGCAGACGCGCCGCGTGACGCCGAGCGATCCGGGCGCGCTCGTGGAGCTGTTGGCGTCGAACACGACGAGCGAGCAGCGCCGCCAGGTGGGCTGGGTCGCGATCAAGGGCGGCGAGGATATTGTGCTCTCTGGGCGCGGAGGGGCGCAGCGCTCGAACGACGTCACCTACAGCGCGCTGCCGAGCGCGCAGGCGGGCACAAACATCGGGGCGCTGCTGAGCGCGTTCTACTCCGCGCGCGCCAAGCTGCTCGCCGACGCCACCATGCTGATCACCGGGTTCGACACCGAGGATGGCGCGCTCGCTGACGCCGTCGAGGCGGCGCTCGAGGACGGCCTCACGCTGCTCGCGCGCTACCCGCTGCTCTGCGCGGTCAACCTGGAGGGGGCGATCCAGGCGTATGTCGAGTCATACCGAGGCCTGGTCGCGGGCTGTGAAGATCCGCAGACCCGAGAGGAGCTGATCCAGCTTGACGGTGGCAGCGGCTGGAGGAGCCTGTCACTGCTGGACACGGCGGTCGCCTTTGACAACGGAGGCAAGGTGTCCGCCGCGCGCCTCCTCGCGCTCCACCCGGTCCGCCTCGAGCACGCCCTCGCGTGGGTCGCCGTAGGGGAGGACCCCGGCCCGCTGCCGTCGCAGGTCGTCGTGAAGAGCGCCGCGGCCACGTACGAGCTTGGGCCGCAGGGTGCTCGCTACGTGTACTGGGCTCGCGCGGACATGTTGCCCACGGGCGACGGGGCCGCGCGGGCGCTGTCTCTCGGCGTCGAGGCCGCCTGGGCGCTGCTCAGCCTCGCGGCGTTCCCGGGGGCCGTGTCCGTGGCCATCTCGGATGTGCCGGAGGTTGAGGCGTTGGTTGAGGCGCTCTGCGTGCGGATGAAGTCGCTCTGGGACGCCGAGCGCAGAGCGGGCGACGCGTTGGCGCTGGAGCTGTCGGTGGACGGCGAGGCCCTCCGCCGACTCGACCGCGCCGCGTTGAGCGAGGAGGTCCAGTCGGCGCTGGCTACGCGCAGCGGCGGCGGGTTCTCTTTGCGCATCCGCGAGCGGAGCCCGGACGACCTGGTGCACCTGCTGGTGGAGGGGCATCGGACCTCGACGTACGCGGCGCAGGCCCGTGACGTCTCCATCTCTACGCACGCGGTCCACTACGTGCCGTCACTGACGAGCGGCCACATCTGCCGAGTCGATCTGATGGGCACGCACGTCAATTCGGCGTACCGGTCGCTGCTCAAGAACATCGGCGTGGTCAACGACCTCAACCACGACCCCATCGTCGCGCCGACGAGCGACACCTCGTTGGCGCTGGTGCACGTCCGCGTCGCGCGCGGCGGGTGGCCGGTCCAGCGTCGGGACGCGGACGCGGTGCTGGCCTACGATCAGAGCAGCGAGGACGTGATCGTCGCGTCGGTCGACCGTGGCATCCTGGACCGCGCGCTCCCGCGGTCGCTCGCGGCGGCCGCCGGTGACGCCATCTCGCTGCGTCATCTGCGTCGCGCGGCGTTCGCGCTCTACGACCTGCGGATGCTGCCGCTCGACCTGCTGCGCCGTCCCTCCAACGACGCGCGGCTCCGGGCGGACCTGTCGAAGGCTGTGGCGTTCTCCAGCGCGCTGCACGCGTCGGACGAGCGCGGCTTGCTCGTGCTGAGCCTGGACAGCCCTGAGGGGCACCTGTGGGCTCGGCACTCGAGCTCGGTCTTCAACGACAAGCGTCGCGCTGATTTGCTGATCCTCGAGGCGACGCTCGACGAGGCGGGGCGCCCGGCGTCGGTCGATCGGATGCGCGTCGTCGAGCTCAAGGCGAGGCCGTCGCGAGACGCCGTGAGCACCCCGACCAAGCGCGCAGCTCAGGCGATGCAGGCACGCCTCGTCGCGGCGAGGATCAGGCACACCGCCGAGACCCCGTCAACCAGGCTCCGGGAGGGTCTGCGCGCGCTCTGGTGGCTCGGCGCAGGGCTTCAGCAGTCCGCGAACCGCTGGGAGGCCGCCCTGCGGGAGCTTGACGCGGCGCTCGCTGGCGGCGCGCTGCCGCCGGTCTTGCCGGAGCTGTGGTGCCTCGCGAGCGACTCGGGCGGCGGGGGCGTCGAGCGCGGCGTGGATCGTGCGCCGCGCGTCGACCCCTTCGGGGCGCCCGAGGTCGACGGCGAGGGCGAAGCGTTGAAGTGGGTCGTCGCGTCGCTCCCCTCCAGCATCGAGCAGTGGACTGAGGACAGCGTGGCGGGGGCGGCCCCTGCGACCCGCGAAATTGGCGAGCGCGCTCTGTCTGGCGAGCTCGGCGCCGGGAGCCGAGCAGGCGCGGCCGCCGTGGCCGCCGCCCTCGACGTCTTGTCGTCGTCGGCGCCCCTGGCTTCTGCCGTGGAGGGCGTCGAGCGCGCGACGCCCCAGACCGAGCAGCTGGCGCGGACGCCGGTGGTGCCTGTTGGCGGGGGTACCCCGCCGGGGGCGGCGCCAGACGCGTCGACCTTCGGCCTCCATGTGGTCGCGCGCCCGGTGGTGCGCCTTGGACTTGATCCCAGACAGCAAGTGATCAGCTGGGATCCCTTCAAGCCAGGCGCGGCGCTGAACAACGGCCACGTCGTGGTGCTGGGCGCCTCGGGCGCGGGCAAGACGCAGGTGATGAAGGTCTTCCTCGATGAGCTCTGCGCTCAGCGCGTGTCCGCGCTCATCCTAGATTTTAAGGATGACTACGTCGGCGTCGACTTCCGCGCGGCGCTGGGCGCGAACCTCCTGGAGGCGGACGCGGGCCTCCCGATCAACCCGCTCGCGCTCGTGGCCGATCCGGTCAGCGGTCGCGTGAACGTGCGCAACAAGGTCTACGAGCTGTCTGGGATCCTCCGCAAGGTCTACGGCCTCGGCGATCAGCAGGAGGCCAACCTCCGCGCGGCGATCTTTGCCACCTACGCCGCGGCGGGCATCGCCCGTGACGCGACGTCTGTCGACGGGCTGGTCGTCCCCGCGTTCGCCGACGTCGGCGCGCACCTGACCGCCACCGGGGACGCCGCGCTCGTGAACCGCCTGTCGCCGATGTTCGACCTGTCGCTGTTCCGCGGAGAGTCGGACGCGTTCGTTGATGTCCTCGCGCGCCCGACCGTGATCCGCCTCGCGCAGCTGCCGACCGAGCAGGTGAAGCGGGCCGTCGCCGAGATCGTGCTGATGAGCCTCTACAATACGCTGGTCCGCTTGGGGCACTGCCACGGGGTGCGCCTCTGCGTGCTCGTAGACGAGGCGCACAAGATCGCGAAGCTAGACGCGATGGCGATCTTGATGAAGGAGGCGCGGGCGTATGGCGTCGCGGTCCTGCTCTCTAGCCAGGAGGCGCGGGACTTCGACGACGCGATCTTCTCCAACGCGGGCAGCCTGCTGGTGCTGAAGCTCAGCGAGACACGAGACTCCGAGCGTGTGGCGACCATGCTCGGCGGCGCAGGGGAGGGGAAGGAGCTGGGCGCTCGGATCCGGGCGCTGCAGCCGTTTCGAGGCTTCCTTAAGAACGATCAGCTGCGACCGTACGTCTCCGTGGTGATTGAGCCGCACCACCTACGACGGAGTGGGCCCGGGTAAGGTAGCGGGGGTGCGCGACTGAACCGGCCCGCCGGCAAGATCATCGCCGCCATCCACGAGCGGCCCACGGACAGCTTCCCGCACATCTTCGCCACCGACGCCGATCTCGAGGCGTACTATCGCTTCACGAACAACCCGAACGTCCGAGCCGGCGCGATCCTCCAAAGCCACTCCACGGCGTCTTGGGATCGCGCCAAGAAGTGCGGGAACACGGTCCTGCTGCTCCACGACACCACCGAGCACACCTTCGAAGGCGACGAGACGCGCATCGGCCGCTCCAAGCGCGGCAAGCACCAGTCGTTTTGGAGCCACGTGACGCTCGCGGTCGCCGCCACAGGTGTCCCGAAGGCGTTCGGCGTCGTCGGGCTTCGCGCCTACCTGTGCGACGACGGCGTGCAGACATGGGCACGCAGTGACGGCTCTGGCGAGCCCATCCGCGAGGGCTCCGACCGCTGGCTCGACGGCGTGCACGAGGTCGTAGGAACGACACGCGCGCTCGACGTCATCCACGTCACCGACAGCGAAGGCGACGCATTTCCGCTGTTCTGCGCGTTGAAGTCGCTGAACCAAGCCTTCGTGATCCGCGCCGCCCACAACCGGACTCTGGCGGACGACATGGGCAAGGTGAAGGACGCGCTGGCAGGCGTCGAGCACTGCGTCGTTCGCGAGGTCGAGTTGGCCAGCCGGACGGACCGGCGGCCGCCGAAGACCAAGGCCTCGCACCCCACTCGGGACACGCGGCAGGCGAAGCTGGCGATGCGCGCAACCGCGGCGATCGTGAAGCGACCGATGGGATCTACGGCAGCGCTGCCCGACGCGCTGACCATGAACGTCGTCGAAGTGAACGAGGTGGAGACGCCGGAGGGCAACTCGCCGATCCACTGGATGCTCTGGACAACGCTGCCTGTGGACACGCCCGAGCACATCGAGCGCGTGGTGGACGTCTACCGCCGACGTTGGATCATGGAGGAGTTCGTCCGCAGCCTGAAGACCGGCTGTGCGTTCTCGAAGCGCCAGGCCGAGTCGCTGGATGCGCTGCTTCGCACCCAGGCGCTCTTGCTTCCCGTCGCCGTCGCGCTTCTCAACCTGCGGACGCTGGCACGCACGGACCCGAAGCTGGCATGGTCAGCGGCGATCTCCGAGCGCCAGCTGCGCATCGTCCAGGACATGCAGCCCAAGCACAAGCTGACGAAGCGCTCGAACGTCCGCGCGGTCATGCCCGCGATCGCTGCGGCAGGCGGTCACATCAAGAACAACGGCGAGCCGGGATGGATCACGCTCGGACGCGGATTCGACGACATCCTGGAACGCGAGGCCGGATGGCTCGCCGCCGAACGCTGGAACGCGAAGGGGCGGCCGTGAGGCCGGTTCGACGATCGCAATTCGAGTTGTGATCGATGCTCGGCCTGGGTGCGCCTCGGGCCGCGACCGATTCTCGTCGTCGAGTTCGCATTGTTGGAGATTGGATACTCGCAATCGATCATCGTCCGGATGTTGACGTCGCCGCTCGCGCGTGGGAGTGTCCGGTTGCGGCTACCGCTCTTCATCCTCGGAATTTGGGTCCCGAGAAACGTTGCTTGCGCAACGGTGAGTCCGTACCCGCCTCGGAGACCCAATGTTCGCTTGCGCCGACCACGGCGGCACCTCGGTGTCTGCCATGCTCCTGACGACCCGCCTGACCCAGGCGGGGGCCGTTGGTCTGCGCAGGTTTCATCAAGCAGGAGCCAGCCATGACCAAGTCGTCCGCCGATCAGGCGGCGCGGGACAACCGCGCCAATCAGCTCAACCCGAACAACGACGCGTACCGGTCGTCGCGGGGGGAGTCGAGCCGTCCGGCCGCACCTGACGCGCCCCGGTCCCCGAGCGCTCCGGCGCCGGTGACCGAGCGCAATCCCAAGGCGTCCGACAAGTAGTACCCGGCGCCGCGTCGGGGCTCTCAAGTCGCGACGCGGCGCTTCTTCCGCGAGGACGAAGCATGGCAGTCATATTGGTGACCGGTTCCGAGGGGCTCGTCGGCTCGGGGTTGCGGCCTCTGTTGCGTCGACGCGGGCACCAGGTGCGCTGCTTCGACGTGCGAGCGCACGGTCACCAGCGCGGTGACACGTGGCGGCTGTCTGAAGTGCAGCGCGCAGTTCAGGACGTGGACGGTGTCGTTCATCTCGCCGCGGTGTCTCGCGTCGTGTGGGGCGAGCGAGATCCAGCCGCTTGCTGGGCCACGAACGTCGACGGCACGAACAATGTGATCGAGGCGTGCCTCAGTCAGGCCCGGCCTCCGTGGGTCCTCTTCGCCAGCAGCCGAGAGGTCTACGGTCAGGCGGACGAGCTGCCCGTGGCCGAGCACGCCCCGCTGCGTCCGGTCAACATCTACGGGCGCTCCAAGGTGGCTGGTGAGGACCTGGTCTTGGCGGCGCGAGCCCGCGGCCTCCGCACCGCCGTGGTGCGCCTCGCCAACGTCTACGGGTCGCCGGACGACCATGCAGACCGGGTCGTCCCCGCGTTCGCGCGTGCCGCTGCGCGGGGTTCGGAGCTGCGTGTGGACGGTCCTGACCACACGTTCGACTTCACGCACATCGACGACGTGGCGGAGGGTCTAGGGCGGCTCGTCGGTCGACTCGAAGGCGGCGCGTCCGACCTTCCACCGATCCACCTCCTCCCAGGACGTCCGACCACGCTCGGCGAGCTCGCTCGCCTCGCGATCGAGGTCGCGGGGTCGGGTTCGTGCATCCGCATGGCGCCGCCGAGATCGTACGACGTCTCCCAGTTCTACGGGGACCCGTCGCTCGCGTCGTCGGTGCTCGGTGGGTGGCGAGCCGCCGTCTCCCTCCGTGATGGGCTCTCGCGTCTCGTGCACGCCTTCCGCAAGATGGAGGTGGCGTCGTGAAGATCCTCCAGGTCATCCACGGCTACCCGATGCGCTACAACGCCGGGTCCGAGGTCTACACCCAGACGCTGTCGCATGGGCTCGCGGCGCGTGGCCATGAGGTCCACGCGTTCACGCGGGAGGAGGACCCGTTCGGCGTCGACTTCCGGATGCGGACCGAGGTGGACGTCGACGAGCCGCGGATCACGCTCCACGTCGTGAACCACCCGCGCTCTCGCGACCGCTACCGCGAGGCCGGCATCGATCAGAGGTTCGCCGAGCTGCTCGAACGGCTGCGTCCCGACGTGGTCCACATCGGGCATCTCAACCACCTGTCGACCTCGCTCGTCTTCGAGGCGTCGGGACGCGGCATCCCGGTCGTCTACACCATCCACGACTACTGGGTGATGTGCCCCCGCGGCCAGCTGATGCAGATGCACTCTGCCGAACCGAACGACCCATGGGCCGTGTGCGACGGGCAGGAGGACCGGAAGTGCGCCGAGCGGTGCTACGCCCGCTACTTCTCGGGGGACCCCGCCGAGCGGGAGCATGACGTCGCGCACTGGACCGACTGGGTGCGTCGCCGGATGCTCCACGTCCGTGAGGTCGTCGAGCACGTCGACCTGTTCCTCGCCCCCGCGCGCTTCCTGCTCGACCGGTACGTCGACGACTTCGGCCTGCCCGAGCACAAGATCGCCTACCTCGACTACGGCTTCGACCGGCGCCGGCTGGCGGGGCGATGTCGGGTGGAGGGCGAGCCGTTCACGTTCGGCTACATCGGCACGCACATCGCCGCGAAGGGCATCGACCGGCTGATCCGCGCGTTCGGCCAGTTGCACGGCGCTCCTCGGCTGCGGATCTGGGGCCGTCCACGCGGGCAGGAGACGACCGCGCTCCGTGAGCTCGCCGTGACGCGCCCCGGCGACGCTGCCGCCCGCATCGAGTGGCTCCCCGAGTACCGCAACCAGGCCATCGTCCCCGACGTGTTCGACCGCGTCGACGCCGTCGTCGTCCCATCGATCTGGTGGGAGAACTCGCCGCTCGTGATCCACGAGGCGCAGCAGGCGCGGGTGCCCGTGATCACCGCCGACGTCGGCGGCATGGCCGAGTACGTGCACCACGAGGTGAACGGGCTGCTGTTCCGACACCGCGACGCCGACGCGCTCGCCGCGCAGATGCAGCGCCTCGTCGACGCGCCGGTCTGGGCCGCGACACTCGGAGCGCGCGGCTACCTGGGCGACCCTGCGGGGGATGTGCCCGACGTCGAGGCGCACGTCGTCGAGATCGAGGCGACCTACCGACGGCTCATCGAGCGTCGCGACCAGAGCCGCGTGGAGCCGCTCGCCGGGCCGTGGCGCATCACGTTCGACACCAACCCGGACACCTGCAACCTGACCTGCATCATGTGCGAGGAGCACTCGGCGCTGAGCGACCGCCAGACCGCGCGCAAGGCCGCCGGGAAGGCGCCGCGCGTCATGCCGATCGAGCTGCTGCGGCGGGTGCTCGCAGAGGGCGCCGCGAACGGGCTGCGCGAGGTCATCCCGTCCACGATGGGTGAGCCGCTCCTCTACGAGCACTTCGACGAGATCGTCGACCTGTGCGCCGCTCACGGTCTCAAGCTGAACCTCACGACGAACGGCACGTTCCCCCGCCGCGGTGCGCGCGGGTGGGCCGAGCGCCTCGTGCCGATCACCTCGGACATCAAGGTGTCGTGGAACGGCGCCACCGCGGCCACGCACGAGGCGATCATGCCCGGCACGCGCTGGGACCACGTGCTCCGCAACGTGCGCGAGCTGGTCGCCGTGCGGGATGCGCACGCCGCAGCGGGCGGGAACCGCTGCCGGATCACGTTCCAGCTGACCTTCCTGGAGCGCAACGTCGGCGAGCTCGCGGAGATCGTGCGGCTCGCCCTTTCGCTCGGCGTCGACCGCGTGAAGGGGCACCACCTGTGGGCGCACTTCGACGGCATCCAGGACCAGTCGATGCGACGGAGTCCGGAGGCGATCACCCGATGGAACGAGGCCGTGCTCGCGGCCCGCGCCGCCGCAGCGGAAGCGATGCTCCCGACCGGCCGGCCGGTGCTGCTGGAGAACATCTTCCTCCTCGACGCCGAGGCCGTCGCCGACCTCGCTCCGGGCGGCGTGTGTCCCTTCCTCGGGCAGGAGGCGTGGGTCAGCGCGGAGGGGCGCTTCGATCCGTGCTGCGCGCCCGATACCCAGCGTCGGACGCTCGGGGACTTCGGCTCGCTACACCACCAAGGCCTGATGGAGGTGTGGCGCGGCGATCGGTACCAGCGGCTCGTGCAGGGCTACCGGACGCGGGCGCTTTGCGTGGGCTGCAACATGCGCAAGCCGGTGGGGGAGTCGTGACCGACCGCTGCCGCGACCTCCGCGTGTCGGAGGATGGGACGCATCACGTGGGCCCCGACGGCAACCCCGCATACGACGACCGGTTCGACCAGGTGCTGCCGTTCCATGCTCCCGGGCTCGCGCCGGTGCGTCGTGCAGGCGTCGCGTGGCACCTTCGCGTCGATGCGACGGCGGCCTACGCGGCGCGCTTCCGACAGACGTTCGGGTTCTACGAGGGGCTCGCCGCCGTCGAGGCGGACGACGGCTGGCACCACGTCGATGCCACGGGGGTGGCTGTCTACAGCGCCCGGTACGCATGGTGTGGAAACGTGCAGGGGGGGCGCGTGCCGGTGCGTCGACCGGACGGTCGCTACCTGCACCTCGCGGCCGATGGCCGTCCCGCATCGGGGAGCACCTGGCGGTACGCGGGGGACTACCGGGAGGGCTCGGCGGTGGTGCAGCGCGACGACGGGCTTCACAGCCACGTCGATCGCGACGGGGCGCTCGTGCACGGCTGCTGGTTCGTCGACCTCGACGTGTTCCACAAGGGACTGGCGCGCGCGCGTGACGACCGTGGCTGGACGCACGTCGATCGCTCTGGGCGTCCTGTCACGACGACGCGGTACACGATGGTCGAGCCGTTCTACAACGGACAGGCGCGGGTCGAGCGGGTCGACGGCGCGCTCGTCGTGATCGACCCGATGGGTGCGGTGCTCGCGGAGCTGCGAACTCCGAGGCGCAGCGAGTTCGCGATCCTGTCCCGGGACCTCGTGGGGTTCTGGAGCACGGACGCGATCGCGGCGGCGGTGTCGCTTGGCCTGTTCGAGGCGCTCCCGGGCACGACGCACTCCCTCGCCGCGACGCTGGGCCTCCATGGGGGACGGCTGGCCGCGCTCCTGCGTGCGCTGCACGAGCTCGATCTTGTCGTGCGAGAGCAGGAGGCGTGGGCCTGCACCGAGCGTGGTGCGTTCCTGCGGCGTGACGCTCCGCTCACGCTCGCCGACGCCGCGCTCGAGTACGCGGGACCGCTGCGACGCTTGTGGGAGCGGCTTCCCGACGCCCTCCGATCGCCTGCGTGGGAGGCGCCCGACGTGTTCGGGGACGTCGCTGCGGACGCGACCCGCACCGTGCCGCACCACCGGATGCTGCGGAGCTACGCGCGGCACGACTACGGCTCCGTGCCCGCGGCGCTCGGCCTGCGAGGCAACGAGCGCGTGCTCGATGTCGGCGTGGGCGTCGGCGTGCTCACCGGGATGCTGCTCGCGGCGTATCCGGGTCTGTCGGTCGTCGCGCTCGACCGACCCGAGGTGCTCGCGCAGTTCGAGTGCGGCGACGACCCCCGGGTAGAGCTTCTGCCGGTCGATCTGTTCGCGACCTGGGGCGTTCAGGCGGACGTCGCGGTCCTGGCGCGGGTGCTGCACGACTGGGACGACGCCCGCGCGGTCTGCATCCTCCAGAACGTCCGCGCCGCGCTGGCTGTCGGGGACCGGGTGTTCGTCGTCGAGCTGCTCGTCACCGACGACGGCGCGTTCGGCGGCTTGTGCGACCTGCACCTGCTCATGACCACCGGGGGGCGGGAGCGCACCTTGGACGAGTACGCCACGCTTCTGCGGGCGGCCTCGTTCGACGTGGTCCAGGTCCACACCCTGGCCGCGCTGCCGTCCGTGATCGAGGGAGTTGCCCGATGACCACCATCCGATGGGAGATCCCGCCTTCGACGCTTTCGTGGTTGGGAAAGGTGCCGACAGACCGGCCGGTGGCGATGTTGATCCGTCACTCCGTGCGCGACTTCCTGCCACCAGGTGACGCCGGGTACACGCTGCCGATCACCGACACGGGGCGTGTGCTTGCAGTCCAGCTTGGTGAGCACCTGCGGGGTCGCCTTCGCTTCGTGCACGCGAGCCCGCTGCTGCGGACGATGCAGACGGCGACGTGCCTCGCCGAGGGGGCGGGGATCGAGCCGACGCCCCGTCCGGACCGTCTGCTCGGTGACCCGGGCGTGTTCGTCGTCGACGACCGGGCCGGCGAGACGTGGGCCCAGCACGGGCACGAGGAGGTGATGCGGCGGCTGGTCGAGGAGCCGATGCCGCCGTTCGGCTGCGCAGACGCGGAGCCTGCCGCGCGCTTCCTGGTCCACCACATGCTTGCGACGGCCGGCGAGGTGCCCGGCATCCATGCGTTCGCGACGCACGACTCGCTCGTCACCGCGACGGTGGCTCGGCTCGTCGGCGAGCGCCTCACGGCGAACGACTGGCCCTGGTACCTGGAGGCCGCGTTCTTCTGGCGCGACGAGCAGGGCGTCCATGCCGCCTACCGGACCTGGCACGCCACCCGCCCGGACCCGGTCGTCTCCCTGACCGAGGCCGACGTCGTTGGCTTTGCTCGAAGGGAGGTCGCGGCGACGGTGGGCCTCGACTGTCCGGCGAGGTTCTTCCTGGCCGGCGGTGCCTTCAAGACGCTGCTCACCGGACGCGCGCCCCGCGACCTCGACCTATGGGCACCGAGCCGCGAGGATCGCGCTGCGCTCGTCGACACCCTGCGCCGCAAGGGGGCCGTGCCCTTGCCGGAGGTCCCGTACACCGAGGGGTTCCGGCTGGGCGACCGAACGATCGAGGTGCCGCTGAACACGGCGCCCGGAGAGCTCGAAGCGAGGTTGCTTCGGTTCGATCTGGCGCTGGCTGCGGTCGGGGCGGAATTTCTACCGGGAGACGAGTGGCGGGCCGTGGTCCACCCGCGCGCGGTCGAGTCCATGGCGTCTCGACAGGTGCTGCTGCTGGACGAGCTCCTGAACTGGCGACACAGCCTGTCGTCGCTGGTCCGGATGCGTCGGTACGCCAACGAGCTCGGCTACGCCGTGCCCGAGTCGGAGGTGGCTCGGGTCTGGTCGATCTTCGAGAGCCAGCCGCCCGACGTGCAGGCCGAGATGGTTCAACGCTTCCGGGCCGTCCCGCGAGGGGACGCCGAGATCGAGGCAGATGTGGAGCGCCGCTTCGGGCGCCGAGGAGAGGGCGTCACTCAGGCCCGCACGTACGCCTGAAACGGCGACCTTGGCGACAGCGAGATGCTCGCCATCCTGCCGACGGCCACCATCCGCGCGATCACGTCCCGCGTCGTCGATCGCGACCACCCCAGCCCCTCGATCACGTCGCGAGACGTGACCTGCCCCTTCGCGTCGATGAGCGCGAGCACCGCGGCCTCCCGGTCCGTCGCCGCGACGTGCATCACGACCGACGGCACGACCGCAGGAGCATCCGGCGCGGGTCGGGAAGGTAGCGGCGTCACGACCGGCGGCACGGCCACGCGCAGGAGCTTGAATCGCTCCTCGCCAGCATGGGCTACGCCCGCACAAACGGCACATGGCGACACCAGGATCGCACCGCCGTGTTCGTCGGCGACCTGATCGACCGCGGCCCAGAGCAGCTCCGCACCGTCGACATCGTCCGCCGCATGGTCGACGACGGCCACGCGCGGGTGGCGATGGGCAACCACGAGCTCAACGCGATCGCGTTCCACACGCCGGACCCTGAGCACCCAGGCGAGTTCATGCGTCGGCACACCCAGACCAACCTGGGGCAGCACCAGCGGTTCCTCGACGAGGTCGGCGATCGCCGCGCGATGCACGACGAGCTCATCGCGTGGTTCCACACGCTCCCGCTTTGGCTGGACCTCGGGCCGATGCGTGTGGTCCACGCCTGCTGGGACGACGACGCGATGGCGGTCGTTCGGCCTGCGCTGGACGCAGACCACCGCCTGCCGACCGAGCACGTGGTGTCCGCGACCCGGAAGGGGACCGCGCTCTACCGAGCGGTGGAGACGGTGCTGAAGGGTCGGGAGCATGCGCTGCCGGGCGACGTCAGCTTCCTGGACAAGGAGGGGACGCTGCGCCGCGAGGTCCGAGTGGCGTGGTGGCGGTCGGGCCGCGTGCCCTTGCGAGACGCCGCCGTCGTCAGCCCAGACGTGAGGGCCAAGCTACCTGAGATTGAGCTCGAGCTCCCGAACTGGGACGTCACGGCCTGCCCGGTGTTCTTCGGACACTACTGGTTCACTGGCCAGCCGACGCCCGTCGCGCCGAACGCGGCGTGCCTCGACTACAGCGTCGCCCGGCGGGGCCGGCTGACGGCGTATCGGTGGGACGGGGAGGCGCTGTCGGATCGAGGGTTCCACCAAGCCTGACGTCTCCTAGGAGTCCGCGGGCGAGCGAGACAGTCGGACCACGTTGGACGCGCCATCGGTCTCGGCGGTGGTCCGCTCCCTCCCGAGGGGTGACCCGTCGGCGTACGGCACGCGGCCGGAGGGCACCAGGGCCGAGGCCGGGTCGAGGTGGCCTCGCTGATCGTCGAAGAAGATGTGCGGCCGCAGGGCCTTGAGGACCTCAGCCTTGGGCATGCCGCCGAGGAAGAAGGTCTGGTCCACGTAGACGCCCCACGTGCGTAGCGTGGTGATCACCCTGGACTGCGCGGGCGCGCCGCGCGCGGTGACGAGGGCGATGCGGATCGGGGCGTACTCCACCTGCTGCGGGAGGAGCGACCGCACCTGCGCCAACTTCCTGAGGAAGTTCGCGAACGGGCCGTCGGCCATCGGCTCGTGGCGTGCGTCCTTCTCGTTCTGAAGGAACGCCTGCAGCCCTTCGCGTTGGTAGATCGCCTCGCTGTCCTGGCCGAACAAGACGGCGTCGCCGTCGACCGCGACGCGAAGCTGGTCCTCTGGCGGCGCGTACCCGTGCGGGGGCGGGTACAGCACCGCCGCAGCGCACGCGCCCGTGTTCGCGACGCGCTGCACGTCCTGCTCGTCGGTGCTGAGGAAGAGGTCGAGGTGGAAGGCGCGCGCGTAGTCTGCGAGAGGCTCGCCGCCGGTGAACGCGAACCGGGTCACGCGGAGCCCAAGGCCCTCCAAGGCGTTCATGATGCGGAGGCCCGTCTCGGGGCTGTTCCTCGACATGACGATCACCTCGGCGATGGGCCGCTCAAGGTCCGGCGCGTGCTGGTTCAGCGCGAGCAGGGCGCGGACCAGAGGAAAGCCCGTGCCGGGGGCGAGCGCGTCGTTCTCGGTGGCCAGCATGTGCTGCCGGTACGCGGCGATCCCCTGGGTGCGGAACACCGCGTCCGCCTCCGTAAGGTCGAAGAGCGCCGACGAGGAGATCCCGACGACGAGCGGCTCGATCGGCGTCACCGGAGCGACCGCGGGCGGAGGCGCTGTCTTCGAGCGGAGTCGATCCAGGCGGACCTTGAGATCCTCCAGGCTTATGGGCAGGAGCACGTGCTCGAGCGCG
>CAIOSP010000172.1 GCA_903861005.1 uncultured Pseudomonadota bacterium | reverse complement strand
GGTGCAGGCGACGACGCCGAGCAGCGTGAGGGCCAGGAGCCGGGTCGTGTGTCGCATGGAGTCCCCCGTGGCGCGTCGTGCGCGGTCTGCCCACAGTCTTGTGCACGGCGGTGCGACTGGCAAGCGCTGCGGTGACGCCCGCGGTCGGCGGTTGAAGCGACCGCCACGACGGCGTCCTGCGCCTGCCTGCCCGCAGACCCGGTCGGGGTGGTCCGAGGGGGCGTCGGTTACAGCAGCGCTCCGACGCCTGATTGGCGTGCGCTTGAGAGGCCCTGGTGCCACGCCTGTCCGCCCTGCTGTCGACCCTCATGTTGCTGCTCGCCGCCTGCACCGGCGACGCGCCGCCCGCCGACACCGACGCGCCGCTGGGCCCCTGCGCCGCACGCCCGCTGTCGTCCGCCGACGCGTTCAACACCACGCCCCTCTTCCGCGCCGGCGACGACGGCTACGCCGTGTACCGCATCCCGTCCGTGCTCACGCTGCGCGACGGGTCGCTGCTGGCCTTCGCCGAGGCGCGCCCGTCGCTCGCGGACGCGGGGTCGGGCCTGATCGATCTGGTGACCAAGCGCAGCGACGACTGCGGCGCCACGTGGTCGGCGCTGCAGGTGATCCAAGAGAGCGGCGCGGGCGACGTCACCAACCCGACCGCGGTGCTGGTGCCAGACGGCGCAGGCGGCGACCGCATCGCCCTGTTCTTCGACCGCTGGCCCGAGGGCGTGGGCGAGGGGAACGTGCCCGCGGGCACCGGCCCCGACTCCGAGTCGATCGAGCTGATGTGGAGCGACGACGACGGCGCCACCTGGTCCGCCCCGCGCGACCTCACCGCCGACGTGAAGCAGGACGACTGGAAGATCGCGTCGGTCGGCCCAGGCCGCGCGATCATCACCGCCTGGGGCAACGCCGACGCGCCCGTCGGTCGGATCGTGGTGCCCGGCTGGCAGACGTCGGACGCCGAGGGCGGCAGCTTCACGTTCACCAGCGACGACGGCGGCGAGACGTTCACGCGCGCGGTCGCCACCCAGCCCGGCACCAACGAGTCGCAGGTGATCGAGCTGACCGACGGCTCGCTCACGCTCGACGGCCGCCAGAACAGCGCGCTCGCCAGCCCCACGCGGCAGGTCTACACCAGCACCGACGGCGCGCAGACCTGGTCCGCCCCGCGCCCCGGCCTGACCATGACGACGATCATGTCGAGCACGCTGCGCCTGGGTGCCGCGCGCGACGGCGACGCGGCGGACCTGCTCGTGCACTCCGGCGTCGCGCCCACCGCGCGCGAGGATCTGCGCGTGTGGCAGAGCGTCGACGAGGGGCAGACGTGGACGAACGAGCGCGTCCTGCGCGAGGGCTTCACGCAGTACTCGGTGCTCACGCGGCTGGACGACGGCACGGTGGGTGTGGTGTTCGAGTCGCTCGCGGGCGGCGATCAGGGCCCGGGCTATTCGATCGAGTTTGGGCGGCTGGTGGTCGGCGAGTAGCGACGTGTCCGTCCTAGCGGCTGGAGCGTGAGCGCGGCTGACGGGACCGAGTGGTCCTTCACAACGACCGCTCAGGTGCCGTCGAAGAAGTCCTCGTCGAGCTTGGGCAGCACGATCGTCTGCGCCCGCGACACGCCCACGCCGAACTCGACGACTTTGCGCTTGAAGAGAAGCGATCGCTTCCCAGCGTTGTGCGAAAAGAAGCGATCGTTTATTATCGTGTCGCGGAACGAAGCGATCGCTTCGAATTGGGGGCGCGCGTGCGTCGGAGAACCGGGACCTACGAGCGCAGCACCGTCGCGGGCGAGGACGTCGACGCCTTCGTCCCGTTCCCGTTGCCTCCGAAGGATCCGCCGCTGCGCCTGGACGGGGAGCTCGAACCGCTGCTGAAGCGGGCGACGGAGAGCCTGCGGCTCCTCGACCTGGCGGGCGATCTGGTCCCGTCGATCGCCTGGTTCGTGTACGCCTTCGTCCGGAAGGAGGCCGTCCTGTCGGCGCAGATCGAGGGCACCCAGGCCACCCTGATGGACCTGCTTGAGGTGGAGGCCTCCGGCGAGGCGCCCAACGACGCCGACGTCGAGGAGGTCTGCGGCTACGTCGACGCGCTGAACCACGTCTGGGCGGAGCTGGACCTGGAGGACGGGCTCCCCATCTCGATGCGCCTGATGTCCCAGACGCACCGGCGCCTGCTCGCGGGCGCGCGGGGGGCGCTCAAGCAGCCTGGGGAGATCCGGCGCTCGCAGAACTGGATCGGCGGCACGCGCCCCGGAAACGCCGCGTTCGTGCCACCGCCGCCCCATCGGCTGGCGGCGCTGCTGGGCGACTTTGAGCGGTCGATCCACGACGAGAGCGACCTGCCGCCGCTGGTGCGCGTAGGCCTGCTGCACGTGCAGTTCGAGACGCTGCATCCGTACCTGGACGGGAACGGGCGCCTCGGGCGCCTGTTGATCACGCTGCTCTTACGCCACTGGGGGCTGCTGTCTCGTCCGCTGCTGTACCTGAGCCTCTTCCTCAAGCAGCACCGGCAGGAGTACTACCGTCGCCTGAGCGCGGTCCGGACCGAGGGCGACTGGGAGGGGTGGATCGCATTTTTCTTGGAGGGCGTTGCGGCGGTCGCGGACGAGGCCGTGGCGACGGCGCGCGGGCTGCACGCCATCGTCACCGAGCGTCGGGCGCGGTTGGTGAACCGGGACGACGCTACGATCTTGAGCGTGCGCTTGTTCGAGTTGCTGCCGCAGCACCCAATCCTCACGGTGACCGGGGCGATGGAGCTGCTGGGGTGCACGCGTCCGGCAGCGAGCAAGGCCCTCCGTGTCCTGGAAGACGCGGGGATCGTGCGGGCACTGGAGGAGGGGAAGAAGCGGAACCGCGCGGTGGTG
>CAIOSP010000171.1 GCA_903861005.1 uncultured Pseudomonadota bacterium | reverse complement strand
GGGCGGGGCTTTCTCGCACGCCCGGCCTGCGGCGCGTCGCTCGCCATTCCCGTGCGGGTTCGCCTGGTTGTGGGGGCGTCCCACTGCGCGCCCTTGCAGGGCGGGGCTTTCTCGCACGCCCGGCCTGCGGCGCGTCGCTCGCCGCTGGGGCCGGTCACCCGGGAAAGCGGTCCCTTTGACGCGCCCCTCGGGAGGATGCGGCGACGTCCGGCTCCGGCAGGCCTGATCGCAGGGATCTGCCTCCGCGAACCTGGAAACGGTCCGCTGCGACAGATCCCTGCGCGGCCAGCCTGCGCCTGACAGCGCTGCGAAGGGCGCGCCAACGGGCCCTCATCGCGGGTCCGTGGGGTTTGTTTTCGGGCCCACCGCGGGTGTCGGCAGCGTCGCGACGTCGGGCAGCGCGTGCAGCTCGGGCGCCGCGTGCAGCCCGTGCAGCTCGGGCGCCGCGTGCAGCGCGTGCAGCGCGTGCAGCTCGGGCGTCGCGGGCGCCGCGGGCGGAGCCAACGGCGCCGGGCAGCGCGGACACAGCCCGCCACCTTCCTCCCTCCGCGTCGCCCGTCCCGCCGACGCCCGCCACACCCCCAAACCCCACGGACCCTCCGAAAGGGCCCGCTGGCGCGCCGCCCCTTCGACGACGTCAGGCGCAGACTGGCCGCGGCGGGGTGCGCGCGTGCGGACCGTTTTAGGTCCGTGCGCGCGCAGCCCCGACGATCAGGCCAAGTCGGAGCCGGGCGCCGCCGATGACTCAAGGCGCGCCACCGGGCCCGTTCTAGGGGGTTGCCCGGCCCGAGCGGCGAGCGACGCGCCGCAGGCCGGGTCTGCGAAACCTTCCCCACCCGAAGGGTGCGCGGTGGGACGCCCCCACAAAAAGCCCCACCCGCCGGGTGCGCCGCAGACCGGGCCTGCAACTAATCCCGGACGCAAGTCACTTAACGGTGAGTCGCCCCGGCAAGTAAGCCGCCGCCCCGCCCTCGGCCGAAACGTGCTCCAACACCGACAGCTCCGCCTTCTGCTCATCCGTGAGCGAGAAAGGCGTGTCGATCGTGACGTGCACGCCCGCGCTGCTGTCCTCCAGCCCCTCCATGAAGTGCTCGATGAACGTCTGGCGCGCGGGGATCGGCTTGGTGACGAGGGTGGTGAGGTTCGCGCGCTTGGCGGCCTCAGCCACCGCGACGTCCAGGCCGCCGAGCTGGTCGACCAGGTGGCGCTCGAGGGCCTGCTGGCCGGTCCACACGCGGCCCTGGGCGACCTCGTCGACGGCCTCGCGGGTCATCTTGCGGCCGTCTGCGACCACGCCGATGAACTGGCCGTAGAAGTCCGCGAGGTACTCACGGAAGACGGCGCGCTCGGCGTCGTCAAAGGGAGCGTCGAACGACATCAGGTTGGACATCCGGCCACGCGAGAACGCGTGCTGCGTCATGCCCAGCTTCTCCCACACGCCCGACAGGTCGAACTTGCCGCCGAACACGCCGATGGAGCCGGTGAGCGTGCCGGGCTGCGCGACGATCCAGTCCGCGTTCGCCGACATCATGTAGCCACCGCTCGCGGCGTAGTCGCCCATGCTGATGACGACAGGCTTGCCGACCGCCTTGGTGCGGGCGACCTCGCGCCACATCAGGCTGGCGGCCAGCGCCGAGCCGCCGGGGCTGTTCACACGCACAACCACCGCCTTCACATCCTTGTCCTTGCGGGCGGCCTCCATCCACTTGGAGAAGGCGCCGTCCGTCAGGTTGCCCGAGTCGCCGAACAGTGAAGGCTTGTCGTCGCCGGAGACGATGCTGCCCTGCGCGTTGATCACGGCGACGTGCGGGCCCGCGCTGTCCTCGTCGGCGCGCAGATCCTTGAGGTACTCGTCGAGCTGCGTGAGCTTGGCGTCCTTGGCGTCCTCGTCACTGACGGGCTTGTCGAGCAACGTGAGCCAGTCGGCCTGGCGGACTTGGTGCACGTGCACGTCCATGGCGTCGGGCCAGGCGAGCGCGTCGATCAGGCCGCGGGACTTGGCGATCGTCGGGGACAGCGTCGGCAGGTCGATCGCGGCCTGGACCTGCTCGGGCGTCAGGTGGCGGCCGCGGGCGATGCCGTCGACCAGTTGGCCAAACAGCGAGTCGAGCAGCGCGTCGTAGGCCTGCGCGGCGGGCTCAGAGGGGCCCGTACGCTCGTAGGACTCGATGTAGCTCTTGAAGGCGCCGACGTGCTCAAACTCCGGCACGATACCCAGCTTGTCGAACGTGCCCTTGTAGTAGGTCAGGTTCACCGACAGGCCGTTCACCAGCATGACACCCGGGGGCGCGACCGCGATGGTGGAGCAGGCCGTGGCCAGGAAGTAGCTGCCGTTCTCGATGACCGACGGCGAGTAGGCGACGCAGGGCTTGCCCGCGCCCTCGAACGCCTCGACCGCGCCGCGCAGCTCCTGAAACGATGCCCAGCCGCCGTTCACGCCGTCCAGCTTGAGGTAGAGCCCGGTGATGCGCTCGTCGGTCGCCGCGTGACGGATGGCCGTGGCGATCTCCGAGGTGGTGGGCGGGAAGTCGTTGGGGTCGCCAAACAGGCTGGGCGTCGCCGCCACGTCCGACAGCGCGCCAGACAGGTCGACCTCCAGGAAGCTCGCCTCGTCGACCTTGGGCTTGTCCATGCGCTTGAGCACGAACCAGGTCGCGACCGCGCCCGTGGCGAGCAGCAGCACGCCCACGACCGACACGATCACCAGGATTCCAAAGGCCGAGCGCCGGGGGGCGGGCGGACGGGGAGCTACGGGAACGGGCTGATCGCTCATGGGATGACCTCGGCGCATGGCGCGGTGCACCGTCCTAATCACGTCGAGCCCGATCGTGCGAACCCAGCCGCGTGTCGTGGAGGACCGTGACGGATGCTAGAACCTCGGCGGGGGCAGACTTGCCGTTCACCCTGGCCGCCGTGGTCCTCGTCATTCTCAAGCTGTGCACCGCGCTCGCGCTGGTGGGCGGCGCGTGGGTGATCGTGACCGTGCTTCGCGGCATGCAGCCCCGCGAGCGCGCATCCCTGGCCGCCCTCTTCGCCCTGTCGCTGGCGATGCGCCTCTACGCCCCCGCCTCCCCGCACGACATCTACAACCGCGCCGACGGCGCCATGTGGAACCCGTGGCCGGATTTCGACCGCGGCCTGGGTTTCGCCGCGTTCGGGCAGGTGGTCCAGCCCTGGCTGGCCGCGTGGCGCGCCGACGACCTCTGGATCTACGACCGCGTCGCCGTCGCCGGCGCCTTCGTCCCAGTGCTGATGGTCGCGTGGCTCATCATCCTGGACGTGTCCGCGTGGGTGGTGTGGCCGGCCGCCCTGCTGTTCGCCATCTCCTCGCCGCACGTCCGCCTGTCCCACACCGACGCGCAGCAGCTCCCCGCCCTCACCTTCCTGTGGATCGGCCTGGCCGCGTGGGCGCTGCACGTCCGCGCGCCGCGTTGGTTTCCCGCGCTCGTCACGGGCACAGCACTCGCCTGCGCCGGCAGCGCGCGCCTGGAGTGTGTGACGTTCCCGTTTGTGTTCGTCGCCGCCGCCTTCGCCGCCCAGGGCCTCACCTCGTGGCGACACCGCGCGTCGATCGCGGCGGTGCTGCTGTGCTTCGCGGTGGTGACTCTGCACACCTACGGGATGGTGTTCGCGGGCACCTGGAACCCGTTCGAGTACACCGACAACCCGAACGCCAACTGGACCCAGCACAACCTCTGGCTCTACGGCTACCGGCAGCTGCTGATCTTCGACCCGGCGTACACCGCGCCGCCCATCGCGATCGCCACCGTGCTCGGTATGGTTGCGGGTCCGCTGCCCACGCGACTGCGCATGGGCGTCGCGCTGTGCGCGGTCGGCCTCTCCCTGTCGATGCCGGTGTGGTCGCCGGTCGACGGCGCCGCCTTCTCGCTCTCCCGCTACCAGGTCGCCGCCACGCCGTTCGCCGCGGTGCTCGCCGCGAACGGGCTTGCCGCGGTCTACTTGTGGATCCCGTTCGGTTGGGCGCGCGTCACCGCGATCACCGCCGCCCTCGCCTCCAGTGCCACGCGGCTGCCCATGGCGTTTGAGCCATCCACGCTGTCGGCCGAGTACCACTTCATCCGCGACACGCTGCGCACGCTGCCGCCCGGCTGCACGATCGTCCACGAGTGGTGGACCAACGACCAGGGCCTGATGTTCCCGACGTGGTTGCCGCCGCTGCTCAACCTGCAGCTCAACACCGTCTCCATCCGCGACTGGTGTGGCGAGCCCGCCGGCTGCACCATCTACTACCGAGACGCCAGCTGCCTGGTGGGCGCGCACGACGGCCCCATGTGCAGCGACTACCCCAGCACGCACACGCTGGAGCCGATCGTCGAGGCGGACCTGCCGCGTCGCCAGTGGGTCTACGACCAGTACACGGTGTCGCCCGTGCACGTCGGCTTCTACTGGATCCAGAAGCCCTGAACCTAGGGCGTGCCAGCCGGACATGCGACCACGCGCTCGATCGCCAGACGAACCGGCGCCTCAGGCGTGGTCAGCTCGTACAGCCCGCCGCTGAACGAGCCCACCGTCTGCTCGCGCAGCACCTCGCCCGCGCACGCTGGGCCCACCGGCGCCGGGCGGCCGGGCGGCCGATCGATCACGCGCGCGCCTACGCCCACGTACACAAGCTCCCCCACCTGCGGCGCAACCCCGTCGAGCGGCACCGCGTGGATGGGTGCGACGCGCTCGGCCCACGCCGTGAACAGCCCGTTCTCGTCCCACACGGGATCGTAGCGCAGCGTGGCTCCGGCAGGGAGCGCAGGCAGCGCCTCACCCAGGAACCGGAACTCGGACACGGTCAGCAGGCCCTGCAGCGGGGCCGAGGCCGTCCACAGCCCGCCGATCCACATCGCGATCACCACGCCGCGCACGACCACGCCACGCGACGCGATCCACGGCGCGGTCAGCCCCGCCAGCGCACACCACCACGTCGCGGCGGGCAGTTGGAAGCGCAACACGTCGGTCGGGAAGAACATGTGCGCGTAGGGCACGGTCGTGAGCAGCGCCGCCGCGACGAACACGCCGACCGCCGACTGCTCGCCGCGACGCCACGCGAGCCCAAAGCCCACGACCGCGGCGGGGAACAACCACGCGGGGTGCACGTGCGCGTTGAACAGCGCGACCGAGCTGTCGGGACCGAATATCTGGCGCGCGAGCGTCGACGGCGCCCACGCGTCCGGCGCCGCGTTCGGGAACCCGTCATGCCCGTTCGGGACGCCGATCTCCGCCACCCGCACCGCAATGCCTGCCAGCGCCGCCGCGCCGGGCACACGCCAGCGCCACGCGAGCGCGAGCGCCGCCGTCGTCGCGAACAGGATCTCAAAGGGCCGCGCGTGCGCCAGCACCACCGCGCTCGCCACCGTCAGCGCAGCACCCAGTCGATCGTGGCGCACCACGCCGACCACCGCCGTGATCTCCAGCAGCGCGCACAGGACGAAGTGCACCTCCAGGCGCGACAGGCTCACCGCCAGCGGCAGGCACGCGAGCAAGAACGCCGCCGCGTTCGCCGCGCGCGCGTCACGCGTCAGCCTGCGCACGACGTCCCAAAGCCACACCACGGTCAGCACGGAGAAGACGAGGTTCGCGCGGTTCAGGCCCGACGGATCCGACCCGAACACCGGCCGCATCCAGTCCATGGTCGCAAACCAGCCCTGCCCGTACAGCGGGATCGACTTGATCCGTCCGACGTAGCCCATGAAGTGCTGGTAAGGGTACGCGCGTCCCATCAGCGCGCCGGGCGTCGCGAACGCGAGCCGCACGATCAGCGCCAGCAACGCGAGCGCCCACGGCGTCCAACGCCTGGGCGCCGCCGCGATCATCGAGCCGATCCACACGAGCACCAGCGCCTGCAGCCCGATCCGCTCCGGGCCCTGCGCGAGCACCTCGTGGACCCAGCCGGACGGCGCGCTCACCGCTGCACCGACCGCGCGTCAAGCGGCACGTCCACCGGCACGCGCGTGTGCACCACGCCGTCCCACACGCGCGGCTCCGCCTCAGGCAGCAGGTCCGCGGCGAGCGAGACGGTCAGGGCGTCATCCGGCCACACGGGCAGCGTGACCCGCAGCGGCGTCGACTCGCCGGTCCATCCCACGCGCTGGCCCGACAGCGGCACCTCCTGGATCACCGCGCCGCTCGCGTCGCGCACCACCAGCCGCAGCTTCTCCACCGCCGCGTTGCCCAGCACGCCCGTGTTGTAGGCGTAGCCGCGCAGCTGGTTCGAGTGCAGCGTCACGACCACGCCGCCGTCGCTAGGCCGCACGTCGAGCAGCACCAGCACCGGGCTCCCCGTCCCCGCGCGCCCCTCCTTGGGCGCCAGCCAGACGGCCCAGCGGCGCGCGCCGCCCTCGCTCGGGAGCACAAACGACTCACCCGGCCGCCGGTGGACCAACGACTCGCGAACGAGCATCTCCTCAGGCGTTTCCAGGTAGCGCTGCACCAGCGAGGTCGGGCAGCGCCCCTCGACCGTGTACGGCACCAGCGTCGTGCCGCCTTCGAGCGTCGTCCTCTCGCCCACCGCGCGCACCGCGATGCCGGGCCCCAAAATCTTCGCCAGCGCGTCCACGGTCCCGTCGAACGGCGGATCGGTCCGCGGATCGACCGTCGCGAGCGCGATGAAACACCCACCCTCGAGCGAGCCGGGGAACACCGCGCCCTCACGCTCCAGCAGGTAGTCGACCGGCACCGGCACCGCGACGCGCCACGCGCCCACGCGCGGATCCGGGCGCGCCACAGCGAACCGTCCGGCGAGCTCACCGAGCGACAGCTTGCCCGCCAACTCGGCGTCGGAGATCAGCGATTGCACGCGCGACCACGACGTCACGTGCCGCACGTTCCCGCGCAGCGCGATGTCGGCGTCGCGCACCTCCACCGCCAGCCCCACCGCCAACATCACACCCAAGATCGTCGCCAACGCGCCGGAGCGCAGCGCCGCGATCCGCGAGGCCAGCAGCGCCACGAGCGTCGCCCATGCTGGCGCGAACAGCAGGATGTAGCGGGCCGACTCGCCGCCCTGCACGATCAGATCCCGAGCGCGCGCGTAGGCGATCACCACCACGAGCGCGAGCGAGAGCCCCGCCCGCGCGATCCAGCGCGCGTCGGACGACGACGGCCGCGCGACCACGATCGCGCCCGCCAGCGTCGCCAGCGCCAACAGCACCCGCGCCATCGCCTGCGCCGCCACTGAAAAGTACGGCAGCGCGTTCTCTTGATCGACCGCCACCAGCAGCGCGCCCATGCCCGTCAGGCTCTTCCAGGCGTTGGGGCCGACCAGTCCGTTCCCCAAGCTGCCCGTCTGCTGCGGCTCCATCAAGGCGCGCATGTTCGGCCAGCCATGCAGCGCCTCGTCGATCAGGTGCGGCGCATAGCAGGCCAGCGTCGCCGCGATCGCCCACGGCCACGCGCGTCGTGCGCCCTTTCCGGGGCCGACGAACAGGAAGGGCAGCAGCGCCGGCACCAACAGCGTCGCCGACATGTGCATCTGTGCGGCGATCGCCGTGCTCGCCGCCCACAGCACCAGCGCGCCGGGTGATCCGCTCGTCACCACCCGCATGGCCGCCACCCACGCCAGCGCCGCGGGGAGCGGCAACCAGCCGGGGTTCCACAGCCGTGACACAGTCGGCACCACCAGCTCGGACGCGAGGAAGGCGGCCAGCCCGACACCCGCGGCCCACGCGCCCCACCGCGCGCGGAGCTCCCGCGCGATCACCACGCCGGCCAACACCGCGAGCGCCGCCTGCGCGCGCCACACGAACACCGGATCGTCGGACACCTGCAGCGCGGACCACAGCGCCAGCGGGTACGCCACGCCGGGCACCCGCGCCCCAAGCCCGCTCGACAGCTCAGCGCCGGTGGTCGACAGCGAGGACAGCGCGACATGGCTGCGCACCAGATCCCGATCCGACCAGATCATCCACACGAACGAACCGCGCGCGATCGCCGCCGCCCACACGGTGAGCGCGCCCGTCGCGAGCGCGACGCCCAGCACCCCCAGCGCGCGCCGAGGGACCGTACGCTCGTCGGGGCCCTGCGCGGTCAGCTCAGGCCTCGATCGCGAAGGTCATGCCCGCCGCCACCAGCCGGTCGCGGAGCAGCCCGCCCATCGCCGACGCCGGCGTCAGCACGCCCGCGCGCGCGGGCAGCCGCGCCTCGTCCAGCACCAGCGTCAGGGCCGCCTGCGACAGCATCTTGGACGTTTCGCCGTAGCCGGGATCACGCTCGCCCACGATCAGGCAGGTCAGACGCTCGCCACCCTCGGTCTCCGCGAAGATCCGCAAGCGGAAGAAGCCGTCGCGGATCGCCTCGGGCGTGGGGCCGTCGCCCGACTTCGGCAGGTAGCGCTCCACCAGCGGCCGCGTCGTCTCATTCGAGACCGCCGCCATGAACGCGCCCATCGCGCCGGTCAGACCGGCCGCGGACACCACGCCCTTCAGCCCGCGCCGAAAGCCGGTGACCTCGCTGTAGCGGAAGCGCCGACCGTAGGCGTACCCCAGCAGCGCGTTGGACCGGCGCACGACGCGCGTGTTGATCGCGGCCATCACAAACGGCGCGACCCACCGGTCGACGAACGGGTCGAAGCGCATCGACATGAGGTCGCCCTCACGGCCAAGGTCAGGCTCGGCCGCGCGGTCCGGGCTCAGGCCGTACGGATCCGCCATCATCTTGCGGCGCGCGCGGTCGGTCCGCGCCTCCTCCAGCGCGTTGAGCAGCGACGCGATGGTGCCGCCGGAGAAGCCGCCCTTGGCCGCCTCGACGACGAGCGTGGTGCGCGCGAGCCTCTCGCCGCGACCACGCTGCTCCAGGTGCTCGTGCAGGGTCCACACGCCCAGGTCCGACGGGATGGAGTCGAACCCGCAGCAGTGGACGATGCGCGCGCCGCTCGCCTTGGCGCGGGCGTCGAAGCGGTCGATGCTGTCGCGGATGAACTGCACCTCGCCGGTCAGGTCGACGTAGTGGGTGCCGTGCTCCGCGCACGCCTCCACCATGCCCAAGCCCAGCTTCGCGTAGGGCCCGACCGTCGTGATCACCACCTTGGTGCGAGACACCACCGCGGCCAGCGACGCCGGGTCTGCGCTGTCGGCGACCCACAGCGGCCACGACGACGC
>CAIOSP010000170.1 GCA_903861005.1 uncultured Pseudomonadota bacterium | reverse complement strand
CCGTTGCCCCACGGCGCCAACGTGACGCCCGCCGCCGCCGCCGTCGCCATGTGCAGGTCCACCAGCGGTCGGTCCCGGTACGCGATGTGACGCCCTGGCACGACCGCGCCAGAACCGCGACCCGCCAGCACGATCGGCAGGTCGGTCAGCGTGTGTGTGTCGCCGTCCGCGATCTCATTGCCGAGCGTGACCAAGCTGTGATCGAGCAGGTTGCCGTCGCCTTCGCTCACGTCCTTGAGGCGCGCGAGCAGGTACGCGAAGCGCTCCAGCTCCCAGGTGTTGATGATCTGCAGCGCCGCCTGCTTGTCCGCGTTGCCGCCGTGATGGGAGAGGTCGTGGTGCGCGCCCTGCACGCCCAGAAAGTCGTAGCTGCGCAGCGACCCGCCGTTGGCGAGCGCGAAGGTGACGACGCGTGTCAGGTCGCAGGCGAGCGCGAGCGCGGTGAGGTCGGACATGCGATCGATCAACGCCTCGAGGTCGTCTGAGAGGTCAAAGGCCAGGTCCGGATCGCCGCAGGTGGCGCGCGAGTCCATGGCGGCGATCCGCACCTCCAAGTCGCGCACGTTCGTGAGGAACGCATCGAGCCTGCGCCGGTCGGCCACGCCGAGCTCACCCTGGAGCAGACGCGCCTCCTGGGTCACGGCGTCGAGGATGGAGGTGCGCAGCGCGAGTCGGCGCGCGCGCTCCTCGGCGGTGGCCGCGGGATTGGCGCCGCCGAACAGGCGATCAAACGCCACCTGCGGGTCGGTGATCTCCGGCATGGGGCTGCGCGCGTCTGACCACGACATGTGGGTGGTGTACGCGCACGAGTAGTCTGTGCCGCAGGTGGCGTAGCGACGCGGGCCCTCGGTGCCGAGCTGCAGTGACGCGAACGGCGTCTGGAAGCCGATGCGCGAGGCGACGCGCTGGTCGACCGAAACGCCGCACACGACCTCGTCCACGAGCGGCGGCACGCCGGTCAGGAACCCGACCGAGCCGAAGGAGTGCGGCGCGGGGCTGGTCGCGCCCAGGTAGTTGGCGAGGCCGCTGATCACGGTCACGTCGTCGCGGTGGGGTGCCAACGGCGAGAGGATCGGAGGGAGCGCGTAGTGGGTGCCGGTCGTCGTGGGCGTGAACGCGGGCATGTGCATGCCGCATGGCGCGAACCAGTAGACGAGCCGCACGGGCGACGTGTCGTCCGCGCGCGCGCCGCCGCCGCGCAGCGACTCGAGCCACGGCAGCGCGAGCGTCACCGCGGCGCCGCCCAGGAAGGCGCGTCGGTTCATCGCCGGGCCTCTCCACCGCGCGGCGCTCATTTTCCCCACCGGTGCTGAGCGAAGGCGTCGGAGAGCACGAGCGCCTCGATGCCGGCGTCGAGCGATCCGCCGTGGGCTCGCATCGCGTCCGCCATGCCTGTCACGGTCGGCTCGTCCTGGCCGGGGGCGCGGCCCATGCCCCAGATGAACATGGACTCCGCGACGCAGTCCAGGTAGCGCGGGTCATCGACCACGTAGCGCGAGAGCTCGGCGAGTCCGTGGAGGACGGTGCCATCGGGGAGCGTCGCCTCGGTCGACACCGTACCGGTTCGACGCGCGCCGACGCCGTCAAAGGCCTCCAGCGCGAAGCCGAGCGGGTCGATCGACGCGTGGCATGACGCGCAGAGCGGGTCGTGCGCGTGGGCCTCCAAGAGGTCGCGCGGGTCTCCCGACGAAGGCAGCGCCGGCACGCCGGCGGGGGGCGGGCTCGGCGGCGAGCAGAGCAGGCGGTCGAGGATGAACTTGCCGCGACGCGTCGGCGAGCTCCGATTCGGGTTCGACGTGAGCGTCAGCACGCCGCCCGTGCCCAGCAGGCCCCCGCGTCCGACCGACGTCAGGTCGACCACACCCGAGGTGCCCTCGGGCAGCCCGTACCAAGTGGCGAGCCGCGGCGTGACCTGTCCGGTGGTGCCCGTGAGCAGCTCGTTCATGCTCCGGCCGGAGCCCACCAGGCCTGACGCCAGCGCGTGTAGCTCGTCCGCCATCGCGCCCCGGAGTGATTCGTCGAACCCCGGGTACACGGACGGGTCGGGCGTGGCGCGGTCGAGGTGGTCGAGGTCGAGCCAGTCCGTGACGAACACGTCTGCGAGCGCCGACGCGCGCGGATCGGCGAGCATGCGAGCGAGCTCGGCGCGTCGCGCTTCGGCGTCCACCAGCGCGCCCGACTCGGCGGCCGCGCGGAGTCCGTCGTCCGGGAGCGACACCCACACGAGCGCCGCCATGCGGGCCGCCAGCTCCCAGGCGTCCAGGGGGCGCACGGCGATGCCTTGGTCGGGCTCGACCCGGTAGAGGAACGCAGGGTGCGTCAGCAGGAGTCGCAGGCCCGCGCCAAGCGCCGCCTCCGGCGTCTGGCCGTCGGCGAGGAGGCCGTCGGGGAGCGTCATCAGGCGATCGAGCTCGCCCGCACGGAGCGGACGCCGCAGCGCCCGCGGCGCCAGCCGCCCCAGCACCTCGTGGACGCAGGTGGAGGGCGACCCCTCCAGATCGCAGGTGACGACCGCGTCGCGCGCGGGGTTGGGCACCAGCGCGAGCGGACCGGTGGCGAGCACGGGACCCGCGCTGACGTCCACCACCGGCCGGCTCCCCGCGACCATCGCGTCGAGGTCCAGGCGGTGCGGGCCTCGGCTCAGCTCGACCTCGAACGAGATGGACTGCGGCGTCGAGGTGACGGTCAGGATCTGCTCGCCAATCGGCACGTCGTCGATGGCCAGCGTGAAGGCGTGCCCCACGTTCTCGGCGGCGCCCGTGCCCTGGATCCAGAGGTCGAGGCGGTAGCGCCCGATGGCGGGGGCCACGACGCTCGCCGCGTACACGTTCCCCGGGAGGCCGCCGACCACCGCGACCTCGGTCACGGGCGCGTCGACGATCACGTTGATCTGGGAATGCCGTAGGAGCGCGTCGACCACCGACTCGGCGGCGGACTCGTAGCCCTCGAACAACAGCCCGGAGACGTCCAGCGCGTCGGCCTGGTTGGTGAAGCCGCGCGTCTCGGCGTCCGGCGGGAGCTGGACGGTGGCGGGGACCGGCACACCGAGCAGGTCCAACACCGACCGACGGTACTCCGTGTCCGACATCCGACGGAGGGCTGGGTCGAAGGACAGGCGCGGCGCGGCCACAAACGGGTCGTGCACATCTGAGGCGCTGCTGCCGTTGCTGCTCTGCGGCCGGTCGGGCTGGCGCACGTCGGCCCCGCACGCCGCAGCGAGCAGGCAGGCTCCGACTAGCGTGGCGCGACGCGAACCCATCGAAGTACCTCCCGGCTAGTCTAGCACACGCTCCGGGCTCCTTGGGTAGGCGCCGGTGTGCGTCGTCTCGCGTCCCTCACACCAGCAGCTTCTGCTCCAGCTGGTGGATGCGATCCCGCAGCTCCGCCGCCCGCTCGAACTCGAGCGCGCGCGCCGCGGTCTTCATCTCCTTGCGCAGCGACTCGATCAGCACGGGGATCGCCTCGGGCCGCACGTCCGCCGCCATCTTCTCGGGCGTGGACGACTTGCCGCCGCGGCCGCGCTTGGGCTCGCTCGGCAGTTCCAGGCCGAGCACGCCCACCATGCTGTCCTGGATGCCGCGGAAGATGGTCGTCGGGGTGATGCCGTGGTCCAGGTTGTACTGGCGCTGGAACTCACGACGCCGCGTGGTCTCGTCGATGGCGGCCTTCATCGAGTCGGTGATGCGGTCGGCGTAGAGGATGACGTGGCCGTCGGCGTTGCGGGCGGCGCGACCCATGGTCTGGATCAGGCTGCGCGTGTTGCGGAGGAAGCCCTCCTTGTCCGCGTCCATCACCGCGACGAGCGAGACCTCCGGAAGGTCCAGGCCCTCGCGCAGCAGGTTGATGCCGACGAGCACGTCGAACACGCCCAGGCGCAGGTCGCGCAGGATCTCGGTGCGCTCCAGGGTGTCGATGTCTGAGTGCAGGTAGCGGGCGCGGACGCCGTGCTCCTTGAAGAAGTCGGTCAGCTCCTGCGCCATGCGCTTGGTGAGCACCGTGACGAGCACGCGGCTGCCGGTGGCGACGACCTCGCGGATCTTGCCGAGCGCGTGGTCGACCTGGATCTGCGCGGGGATGACCTCGACCGTCGGGTCGAGCAGGCCGGTGGGGCGGATGAGCTGCTCGACCAGATGGTCCTTGCCGTGCTCCAGCTCCCAGTTGCCGGGCGTGGCGCTGACGTAGATGGCGCGGTGGATGAGGCGCTCGAATTCCTCGAACTTGAGCGGGCGGTTGTCCATGGCGCTGGGCAGGCGGAAGCCGAACTTGACCAGCACCTCCTTGCGGCTGCGGTCGCCCAGGAACATGCCGCCCACCTGCGGGATGGCGATGTGGCTCTCGTCCACGATCAGCAGCCAGTCCTTGGGCAGGTACTCCAACAGCGTCGGCGGCGGCTCGCCCGCGTCGCGGCCAGACAGGTGGCGCGTGTAGTTCTCGATGCCCTTGCAGCGGCCGATCTCCTGGATCATCTCCAGGTCGAAGTTGGTGCGCTGCTCCAGGCGCTGCGCCTCCACCAGCTTGTCCCCGTTCCGCAAGTAGTCGAGCTGCTCGATGAGCTCCGTGCGGATGGCGCCCATGGCGCGCTCGAGCTTGTCCTTGGGCGTGACGTAGTGGCTGGCCGGGTAGATCGCGACCTTGTCGAGCGCGTCGAGGCGCGTGCCGCGCAGCGGGTCGAAGGTGGAGATCGACTCGACCTCGTCGCCGAACAGCTCGATGCGGATCGCGACCTCGTCCTCGTAGGCGGGGAACACGTCGATCACGTCGCCGCGCGCGCGGAAGGTGCCGCGGTGGAAGTCGGCCTCGTTGCGATCGTACTGGATCTCCACCAGCTTGCGCAGGATGGCCTGGCGGTCCGCGGTCTGGCCCTTCTCCAGGTAGAGCAGCATGCCCTCGTAGGCTTCACTGCTTCCCAGGCCGTAGATGCAGCTGACGCTGGCGACGATGATCACGTCGTTGCGCTCGAGCAGTGAGCGCGTGGCCGCGTGACGCAGGCGGTCGATCGCCTCGTTGATCTGGCTGTCCTTCTCGATGAACGTGTCGGACGAGGGGACGTAGGCTTCCGGCTGGTAGTAGTCGTAATAGCTGACGAAGTACTCGACGGCGTTGTGCGGGAAGAGGCCCTTGAGCTCCGTGTAGAGCTGCGCCGCGAGCGTCTTGTTGGGCGCGAGCACCAGCGTGGGCTTGCCGTGCTTGGCGATCACGTTCGCGATGGTGAACGTCTTGCCGGAGCCGGTGATGCCGAGCAGCACCTGGTCGCGCACGCCATGCCGCAGGCCGTCCATCAGCGAGGCGATGGCGGTGGGCTGATCGCCGGTGGGCTGGTGGTCGCTCACCAGCTCGAAAGGCTTGGTGGCGCGGGGCGCGCCGAGCTTGATCGCCGGCGCTGGGTCCTGGAAGTTCTCCGACATCAGAAGGGCAGCACGGAGAGGGACACGACCGCGGCGCCGTCGCGCTCCATCACGGTGAACGCGACGCTGGTGGTATCCTTGGTCCAGGTCTGGTTCACGATGCCGCCCGCCGACGTGTCGGCGTCCTTGGCCCAGCCCGCGGCGGTGAGCGCGTCCGTGTACTTGGGCGCGAGCGCGTCGGGCGTCTGGCCGGTGTGCTGGGCGGTCATGGTGGTGGCGTCGCTGAACGTGATCACGCCGTCAGCCACGGGCAGCTTCATGGCGTCCCACGGCGCGGTGAGCGGCGCGGCGGCGCTGAAGTGGGGGGCTTCGTGGCTGAACATGCTGTCGCAGCCGGCCGCGCTGGCCAGCGCCAACGCCATCACGAACAACCTGCGGCGCATGGAGACCTCTCGGGGTTGGCGGTCCAGCGCACCTATCCCCGCGCCGACGGGCCCGGCCACGGCCAGGGGGGATCGTGACGGGCGCGGCAGGGCGGCGCCGTGTAGGGGCATGGTCTGGTGTAGGATGGGCGGCCCCAGGTAGGGGCCGGACCGACCGCGACCAGACATTCGGAGGGGCTTTGGCGAGCGACATGACCGACAATTTGGAAGCCGAGCGGCGCCTCAAGGCCCGCGACGAGCTGTTCTGGCAGGAGCAGGAGCGCAAGATCCAGGGGGCGCTCGGCCAGCCGTGCTGCACCCTGTCTGGCATTTCGGCCGGCCTGATCAAGATGTCGGGCCACTTTGCGGTGGTCGTGCACGGCGAGGACGAGTGCGCGTCGTGCTTCCGGCACATCGGTCCGTCCACCGTGAACTTCTTCTGCACCGGTTTGACGGAGCGCGAGTTCGTCACGGGCGAGACGGCCGAGCCCCTGCGGCGCTGCCTGCGCCTGGTAGCGGCCGAGGTGGCGCCTGATGCCATCTTCGTGCTGGGCGCGTGCCCGGTCGAGGTGATCGGCGACCGCTTCGAGACCGTGGTGGCGGCGGTGGGGCTTGAGTACCCAGACATCCCGATGATCGCGATGCACACGAGCGGGCTCAAGGTCGGCAGCCAGTCTGCGATGCTCGACTGGATGTTCTCCACGCTCGCGTCGCTGCCCGTGCGTCCGCCGTCGGACGACGGCTGGTTCCGTCAGCTGGGCTACGTCGGCTACGGCCTGTACAGCGCGGCGGTGGACGGTGACGCGCCGCAGCTGGACACGCTGCTGCGGCATGTCGCGGTGGCGCCGGTGGTGCCGGAGCGCGACACCTGCATCAACCTGATCGGCGCGCCCAAGCGCAGCGCCGGGTCCGGGCAGTTCCCGGAGTACGAGCGGATCGCGGCGGCGGCGGGCCTGCGGGTGCTGTCGAACTACCCACACGCCGCGTCGCTCGACAAGTGGCGCGCGGTGAAGTTCGCGCGCGCGTCGTTCGTGGTCGATCGCAGCCTGTACCCCAAGTTCATCGGCGTGCTGGAGGCGGCTGGCCAGGACGTGGTCGAGGTGCCGCTGCCCACGGGCGTCGCGCAGACCGAGACCTTCTACCGGGCGATCGGCAAGGTGACGGGCAACGAGGCCCAGATCGAGGCGGCGATCGCCGAGCCGCGTGACCGCGCCGCCGCGCTGCTGGAGAAGTTCCGCGCGCGCTACGGCGGCCTGAAGGTCGCGCTCGGCATGCGCATGGTGAACAACTACGAGGCCGACCAGGTCGCGTTCCACGGGCTCGGCGACTACCTCGCGCTGGCCGAGTTCGGGTTCGACGTCACTGTGCTGGTGCAGGGTCCGCCCGACAAGCACGAGAAGTTCCAGAAGATGTTCGACAACCGCGGCATCCGCTTTCCGTTCGAGATGTTCGCGGACCCGTGGATGCTGTCGGACCACCTGTCGGGCGGTCGCTTTGACGTCGCGTACCTGGCCGACCACTGCCGCCCCGAGGCGCGCAAGGCGGGCGTGCCGATGATCGCCGGCCGTGATCTGGCGGCGTGGTTCGAGGGCGTGGGCGACAACGTGCAGCACGTGGAGCGCACCTTGAGCCAGGCGCTGAAGCGCGGAGGTGTCGCATGAGCACCGCGCACGACAAGAAGACGCTGGAAGACTTTGCGCTCAAGGGCATGGCGCACGCCAAGATGACCGGCGTGATGGTGGCCACGCACGGCATCTCCGACAGCTTCCTGCTCCTGCACTCAGGCGTGGGCTGCAAGTACAAGACCGCGTCGCAGTCCGCGGTGCACGACTGGGGTGAGCACTCCAACCGCCGCGAGGCGTGGACGCAGGTGGCGGAGCTGGAGCTGGTGCACGGCGTCTCCGGTCGCGTGGGCCCGTTCGCGCGCGCGTGGTGGGAGCGCAGGCACTCCGCGCTGATGGTGGTGGTGAGCGCGTACTTCATCGAGCTGACCGGGGACGATCTGGGTGCTGCCGTGCGTGAGGTCGAGGCGACGCTCGACAACTGCCCGATGGTGGTGGTGTCGACCAAGGCGCCCAACGACGGCTTCTTCGACGGCTTCGCGGCGGTGATGCACGACGTGCTCGCGCGGCTCGACTGGACCGCGCCCGCCAAGAACGATCGCGGCGTGACCGTGCTCGGCAACTTCTTCCACCGCTACGAGCCCGACACCAAGGCCGACGTGTCGCAGCTCAAGGGCCTGCTCAAGGCGTGCGGGCTGGAGACGGGCGCGGTGTTGTTCTCGGGGCAGACTTGGGCCGAGACGAAGACCGCGCCAGACGCGCGCTACGTGCTGACGCTGCCGTACACCAAGCCCGCGGACAAGAAGCTCGCCAAGCTGCTCAAGGGCCGCAAGGTGATCGCCGCCGACCTGCCGATCGGCCTCGCGGGCACCGCGCGCTTTGTGCAGACGGTGGCCGACGCGGTGGGCGCCGACCGTCGCAAGGTGGACGCGTGGATCAAGGCCCAGAGCGACGCCGTGCGGACCCAGCTGGACAACGTGTCGGAGCGCTTCCGCAACCTCAAGCTCGCCGTGTACGCTGAGACGCCGCTGGCGGCGGGCGTGGTGACGCTGCTGCACGAGATGGGCATCCGCGTGGTGCTGGTGGGCCTGCGCGACAAGTCCGGCTGCCTGGGTGGTCGTGAGGCCTTCCTGGAGACGCTGTCGCGCAACGGCGTGCCGGTGGGCGAGATGGAGATCTTCGTCGACCCGAGCCTGCGCTCCACGCGCGAACGCGTGAGCGAGCTGCTGGGTCGCGACGCGCTCGATGGCGTGATCGGATCGACGCACGAGCTGGACGTGCTGCGGCACCTGCCGGCGCAGTCGGCGCGGCTGACGTCGGCGTTCCTGATGGAGGTCGGGTTCCCGAGTGACCAGCACCACGCGGCGTTCATGATGCCGACGTTCGGGTTCACCGGCGCGGTGATCTGGGCGCAGCGGCTGTTGGACGCGGTGCATCCGGCGCGGATCGGGGACGCGAACCGGTTGGGGTGAGCGGCGCGCTCGGTTGGTGCCGCGAGCGGGATGCGGACTGTGGCATGGGCGTGGTCTGCCCGGAACGGGGTGCCACGGACGGCCCTGGGGGGGGCGCAGGCTCAGCCGGTGATGGTGACGGCGATCCGTCTTGGAGGTCAGTCGTGAAGTGTTTCCACTGCGGCGCTGAGTGCGTGACCCACGTGGGACAGCGCGTGGCGCTCGACGTCGAGCTCGCCAACGTGCTCGCGCAGGGCGTGACGGTGCACCGTTGCTCGGACGAGGGCTGCGGCGAGGAGCTCGTGGAACTGCCGAACGTCAGCGGCTTGCTGGCGGAGCCGGCACGTGTCGCGCCGGTCGGCTTGCCCCCAAGGAGGTGCGCTTCTTGCGCAAGCACCTCGGATGGTCAGGGCAGGCCTAGTCCCCTCACCGCGACGGCGTCGAGAACCGGTCGGCGAGCAGGCGGCGCTGCACCTTCTGCGTGGACGTGAGCGGCAGCTCCGACGCCTCCACCAGGAAGATGGCGCGCGGGCGCTTGTAGGCGGCGACGCGCTCCGCGGCGTGCGCGAGCAGCGCCTCGGGGGTGGCGTGGGCCCCCGGAACCAGGACGACCGCGAGCGCCGGGAGCTCGCCCTTGGCGTCGTCGCGCAGGCCGAACGCGACGGCGCGCTGCACCGCGGGGTGGCCGGAGAGCGACGCCTCCACGTCCTCGGGCGACACCGTGTAGCCACCCACCTTCAGCACATCCTTGGCGCGGCCGACGAAGCGCACCAGCCCGAAGCGTTCGCGCCGGGCGAGGTCGCCGGTCCGCAGCCATCCGCCCTCTCGCGACACGGACGACGTGGCCTGCGCGTCGTCGGCGTAGCCCGACATCAGGCCCGGGCCCTTGATCCACAGCTCGCCGATCGTCCCGGAGGGGGCCTCCGCGTCCTCCTCGCCGACCACGCGCGTGTGGAAGCCCGGGATCGGGATCCCCAGGAAGCCACCCTCCGGATCCAAGCCGGGAGGGCTCACGCGGATGAGCGCCGCGCCGGACAGCTCGACCGATCCGTAGAACTCCACGAAGAACGCCTCGGCGATCGGCGGGCCGCCGGGCAGTCCACCGACGGACCCGCCGAGCGCCTTGAACCGCGGGACCAGCTCCACCGGCATGGCGTCCGCGCCGGACACCCACAGTCGGATCGAGCGCAGATCGCGCGACTCTGGATCTGCCTCGGCCAGCGCCCGGTACATCGCCGGCACGCCCACGAACACCGACGCGCGGGTCTCCTCGACGAGCTGCAGGACCCGACCGGCGTCGAACCGGACCAGATGCCGAACCGGTACACCCGCCGCGAGCGCCGCCAGGTGCACGACCAGGCCCATCACGTGGGCGATCGGCAGGGCCTCGACCACCGACTCGTTCCGCAGGAGCCACCGGTCCGGCAGCACGAACAGGCGCGCGACGGCCAGCAGCGCGGCTGAGCTCAGCTGCGCACCTTTGGCCTGCCCGGTCGTGCCCGACGTGTAGAGCTGCACGGCCACGTCGTCCGGTGAGCGTGGCACCGCCGCGGACTCGGGGTCACAGCCCGCAGCCGCCCGATCGAGCGAGCGCTCCCCATCCGGCACGTGGCGCTCGGGCCCGAGGAAGATCCAGCTCTGGATCCCCGGCGCCGCGGCGCGGCCGTCGAGCGCGCGCATCTGCTCCGGATGGACGAGCGCGGTGCGTGCGTGCGAGCGACCGGCGATCGCCGCCAGATCCTGCGCGGTCGCAAGCGCGTGCAGCGGCACGGCGACGCCTCCCGCGCGCGCCACCGCGAGGATCGCGTAGAGCGCGTCGAGGCGGTTTGGGCACACGATCAGGACACGATCTCCTGGTGCCACGCCCTCCTGGACCAGCGCCGCCGAAGCGCGCGCGACAAAGGCGCGGAGAGAGCGTCGAGTGATCTCCGGACCGGCGAGCGTGCTGTAGCCAAGTGCGGCCTCTGCGACGTGCGCGAGCCCGTCACCGCGGGCGGCCGCGACGCGATCGAGCAGCGTGCCGAGGGTCAGGTCCCGGCCGAGCGCGAGCGAGATCCGGAGCGGGCCGGTGGTGGCGAGGCCTGCGCGGAGGGCGCGCGCGAGGCGGAGGCGCAGGGATGGCATGGGCTCACGCGGCGGGCAGTGGGTTCGGCACGGGCGCGTCGGGACCGTAGCGCGGTGACCGGGGCCGGGCCGGGTGAAGTCGCCGAGCGGGCCGGGCGCCGCGCACGATCATGCCGCGCCGCGTACCTCGAGTTTCGAATCGGATAACGGACGGGTACAGGGAGATGCCGACCATGCACATCCGGGACCTGATCGGCTGGGCGGCGCTCTGCCTGCTGGCCGTCGATGCGGCGGCGGACGAACCGGACCTTGAGCAGGAGCTGCGGATGGCGACCGGCAAGGCGGTGGCGGCGGTGATCTTCGATTCGCAGGCGGCCGCCGTCGCCATCTGTGAAGACGCCCGAAAGCTCATTCGGCCTGACTCGCCGGCCTACCTGGGTTTTCACATCGAGCGCTGCCTGGCCGCGGTCGCCGAGCTGCCTGGCGTCAACGGCGGGGAGCGGTGTCCGCACTACCGCGCGGAGATCGCGATCTGGCAGGCGTCGCCACCGCCCGTCGATCCAAGTCAGGAAGACGCCGCCATCGCTGAGGCGCGGTTCCTCCGAGAAGCAAAGGCCGACCTGGCGAAGTACTGCAGCCCAGGCACCGAGCCACCGCCTCCGCGTGACCCGAACGCCATGCTCATCCAGCCCTTGGCGGGTGGAGTGCTCGAGACTCAAGAGGGCCTCGTGTATTCGCTACCCTCCGGATTCGGGGTGTCGCGTTTTGATCCCGACAGCGGCGCCGCAGACCTTCGCGATCCCAACTCGGACGTGGTCATCAGCGTCACGCGCAAAGGGCGGAGCGACCGCTTTACGAGCAGCTCCGACTACCCCCAGCGTGAGACGATGCCCTCGGGCGCCGTGTTGGCGTGGGAGTACACCGAGTTCGTTCCGGGCTCGGGCGTCTACGTCCTGTTTGGCCGCGTGACGTTGCCCGACGCGTATGTCGTCCTTGGCAGCGCGACCGGGCCCACGTCGACAAGCCACAGCGTCGACAAGGCGGTCGGCCTTCAGGCGTTTCGAGCGATCGCGGCGACGGTGCGCGTGGCGGGCCCGCGGCGCTGCATCGGCGAGTGTGGTCCCGGGGCGCTCAAGGCTCAGTAGGGTCCGCGCGGACGGAGACTGGGGCCGACGCCTGGGCGTCGCGTCGCAGAGACGTCCGGGGCGGACAGGGTGAGGCGCCCGTTGGATCGCGCGGTGTCGCTGGGCGCCATCGTGCTGCTCCAGTCCAGCGCTCAGGAGCCACCGCCCGCGCTCTCCTCCAAGCGCGCGAACGCCGCCTCGTACGCGGCGACCAGCGCGTTTGGATCGGGGATGCGGTGTGCGTCCCCGGCGACGGCCATCCGCACTTGCCCGGCGTAGCTGATGATGCTGATCCCCAGGCCCACGGACCCCGACTGCGGCACCCAGAACAGCACCCCGGCCACGGTCACGCCGCCGACCTTGATCGGTGTGCGCGGCCCTGGCACGTTCGTCGTGATCATCGACACCTTCGCGCCGAAGAAGTCGATCAGCCACCGCTCGAACGCGTCCGGGGTGCCGGCCATCGCTTGCAGCACCGCGAACGTGATCAGCGCCTCGGGGCTCTCCTTGATCGTGTCCATGCGGCGCTTCAATTCGGTGAGGCAAACACGCGGATCGTTCAGGCCCACCGGCAGGCCGAGCAGGACCAGACCGAATTGGTTTCCCAGCTCGCGAGGAACGGGACGATCGAGAGGACGCAGGTTCACCGGGACGAACGTCCGCAGCTCGTGCACGAGGTCCCCGCGCGACCGCAGGTACGCGCCCAGTCCAAGCGCGAGCGCGGCGAGCAGCACGTCGTTGACGGTGGCGTCCAGACGCCGACCCAGCGCCTTCACGCGGTCGAGCGGCAGCGGAGCCATCCACGCGGCCACCTTGCGCGCGCCAAGCTCCCCGCGGATCAGGCTCGGCGGATCTGGAGGCATGGCGATCAGGTGGGCGAGGTTCATAGCGGCCCCGCCCGCGCGCCGCGCCGCGTCCGCCAGCTCGGACGGATCGTTGAGCCAGCCCGACCCGATGGCGGCCGCCCGCCGCGCCAGCCACGCGCCCTCTTGGGCGAGGCCCACGGCTGGACGGGGCTCTGGCACCGGCTCGGCGGCGCCGTCGGCGAGGCCCAGCAGCACGCGGGCGAGGGAGATCCCGTCTGCGAGGACATGGTGGATACACACCACCAGCGCCGGCCCCGACTCGAAGCCCTCGATGAGATCGGCGTGCCACAGCGCGGCGTCCGGGTCCAGCCGAGTCGACATGCGCTGCGCAACCAGCGCCTCCATCTGCGCCTTGCCGCCGGGGGCCGGCAGCGCGCTGCGGTGCAGGTGCGCGTCGATGTCGAAATTCGGGTCCGGCTCCCACATGGGCCAGGCCCGGTCATGCACGATCCGCATGGCGAACTTGGGGTAGCGGGCGACCAGGCGCTCGCGCAAGACCGCCCGGATCGTCGCCATATCGATCGGACCGTCGAACCAGAGGATCCCGGTGATCATCATCGGGTTTTCCGGCCGGTCCATCGACCACCAAGCTGCGTCCGCCGCGTCGACCCGTACACGTGTGGTCATGCAGGCCTCGTCCCGACGAGTGACGTAACCGGCGGACCTTCGCCCCACGCGGATCGGCGACCCGCACCGGCCGAGCCGGGCGTCAGACCTCGTCGAGCAGGTCGTCGCCCCACGCGGAGCGGGCGATCTCGGGCTTCACGCCTGCGTTCCGTCGCACGACCAAGATCACCAGCCCGGCCAGCGCGAGCACTAGCCCGATCCCCTGCGACGTCGTGACGCCGACCAAACCCGCCTGCGTGGTGGCGTCCCCCAACCCCGGCAGCCCGGCCGGCGCCGCGCCCTTCCACGCCACCACTAGGCCGCGGTCGTCGCCGCGGAAGGCCTCGACGAAGGTGCGGAGGATGGGGTCGAGCAGGAGCCAGACGGCGAACACCTGGCCGTCGAAGCGGCGGCGCGAGGTGATCGCCAGCAGCAGCGTCGCGATCACCGCGGAGCCCACGGACTGCCACAGCTGGGTCGGGAAGAGCGGCACGTGCGTCCAGCGGGCGACGCCGCCGTCGAACGCGTTGGACAGCCATGGGAAGGACGGGTGCAGGTAGAGCTGCCCGTGCAGCGTGCCCTCGGGCAGCAGCGGCGTGGCGGGCAGGCCCGCCGGGAGCGGCGTGCCGTGGCAGCAGCCGGCGAACCAGCAGCCCAGTCGACCCAAGGCGGCGCCCATCGCGAGCGCGGGCGCGACGACATCGGCCAGCTTCCACACGTCGACGCGCAGCGCGAGGCCGACCGCGACCACGGCGACCAGGCCGCCGAGCACGCCGCCGTACCACACGAAGCCCGAGCTCAAGGTGGTGAGCGAGGACGCGTCCGCCTCGGTGATGGCGTAGAGCAGCTTGGCGCCGAACAGGCCGCCGACGGCCGCGGCGAGGTCCGCGACCGCGACGCGCTCCTGCGACAGGCCGACCGTGCCGCTGCGCGCGTGCACCCAGCCGAGCGACGCGATGAACGCGAGCATGACCATCAGCCCGTAGCTGTGCACCGTGATGGGGTTGGACGCTGAGCCCAGCGTGACGAGATCAGGCCACATCGCGCGGACCGTGGGGCGACACTAGGGCACCGGGGTGCGGGCGGCGGTGGCCGTCAGCTCATTGCCGATCTTCCCGAAGATGGGCACCGTCTTCACGTCGTGGAAGTCGATGGTCAGCGTGTCGCCGTCGACCGTCACGGGCACCGCGGGCTTGCTGAACGGGGCCATGTTGGGCGCCGAGCAGTCGATGGTGGTGCGGAACTTGGTGCAGTCGGCGGTGCCGAACACGTGCATGGGCGCGTCGCCGCGGATGGTGAACGAGATCGTGCCCGCGCAGGTGGGCGTGGTGGCGCCCAGCTCCGGGTACTCCTTGTAGACGAAGGTGCCGACCCAGGTGCCATCGACCGGCGTGGGCCCGAGCTTGGGGTCGCGCACGTACTCAGAGGCGGTGTCGACGTTGGCGCCGGTCTCCCACACCGAGTTGTCGGTGTCCGTGTCGGCGGATGCGACGTCGGTGTCGTCCGCGTCGACGTCGGTGTCGCCGGTCGTGGTCTTGCCCGACGAGCAGGCGGCCACGAGCATGAGCAAGGAGAAGCGCAAGACGTCCTCCGGACGGCGAGGAGAGGCCGCAACGTAGCACCAAACGGGCTCATCCGCGTGCGAAGCGATCGTCACGCCGTCCAGTTGGCGGCGAGCGGCTCGGACGTGTCCAAATCGCCGGTCTCGCGCATCGACACCCAGCCGCCGTGGCCCATCACCAGGTGGTCGAGCAGCGTGACGCCGAGCACGCGCCCGGCGGCGGCGACGCGACGCGTGACCTCGCGATCCTGCGGGCTGGGCGTGGGGTCGCCGGACGGGTGGTTGTGGGCGAGCACGACCGCGGCGGCGCCGAGCGAGACGGCGGGGCGGAAGATCTGGCGCGGGTCGACGACGGTGAAGCGGTCGCTGCCCACGGTCAGGCGGCGGCGCTCCAGCGGGCGGTTGCGGCGGTCCAGGTAGAGCGCGTGCAGCTCCTCGTCGGGCAGGCCGTGCAGGGCGGGCGCCAGGTGGGCGTGGGCGCCGCGCGCGTCGAGCACGGGCGCGCGGGTGTCCTCGGGCGGGTCGGCTAGGCGTCGACCGAGCTGGGCGGCTGCGGTGAGTCGCACGGCGCGCTTGGCGCCCACCCCGGGCAGGCGGGCCAGGTCGGCGGGGTGGGCGCGGAGCAGGGCGGTGACGCCGCCGACGCGGTCGAGCAGGGTGGCGGCGGCGGTGAGCGGGAGGCCGAGCAGGGCGGCGAGCAGCTCGATGTCGCCGGCGGGCGTAGGGACGGGGATGGATGGGGACAAGGGCACCTCTGCCCAGGCGTCGGGCAGCGGCGGTGCCGTGTGAAGTCGGCGTTCGCGCGTGCGGCGGTGTCCGCTTCCGACGCTCGATCGTCGGCGGTCCGTCAGCTCAGGGTGGCGACGTGCCGGGCCAGGTCGGCCAGCTCCTCGGTGAACGGGGCCTGGACGGCGGGGAAGCGGAACCCCGTCTTGGGGTCGAGGTCGAACGCGGTGACGCGGAAGGAGATCGCGAAGCGCTCGCGCTTCCACTGGGCGCCGCAGAACATCTTCACGAACTTGGTGATGTGCGCGGCGAACGCGCGCGGGTCGCCGTCGTAGCGGGGCGACAGCTCGGGCCAGAGGCTCTTGAAGATGTCGACCGGATCTTCGCCCAGATACGCGAAGTGGTACATCAGCCGGTCGAGGATGGCGAAGGGCATCAGGTCGCCCTCGTCGGTCTGTGCGTCGGCGGACGGGCGCAGCTCGGCGGTGGGCGGGGTGGAGAGGACCTCGGCCAGCGCGGTGAGCTTGTGGGTGCGCGCGGCCCAGGCGAGCCAGGTGATGATCAGCGACTTGGGCACGTCGGCGATCGGCGCGAGTCCGCCCGACGTGTCGCCGTCCATGGTGGTGTAGCCGACCGCCGCCTCGGACTTGTTGGACGTGGTGAGCAGCAGGCGCCCGCGCAGGTTGGCGAGCATCCAGATCAGGCTGCCGCGCAGGCGTGCCTGCACGTTCTGCAGGGTGATGTCGTGCGCGGGGACGTCCCAGGAGAGCGGCGCGCCGATCATCTCGCCGGCGAGCTTGCGGTGCAGGTCGACCGTGTCCTGCATGGCGCACTCGACGTGCTCGGCGCCCAGCTCCTCGGAGAAGGCGCGCGCGGCGTGGCGGGTGGTGTCGCCGGAGTGTGCGGTCGACAGGTACGCGGTCATCAGCGTGTCGTGGATCTTCTGACGGACCTGCTCCTCGGTGGCGCCGGGGAGCGCGTAGCGGACCATGCGCGCGACGAGCAGCGCGCACATCGCGGAGTCGCGGCCGCCGGACATGGCGATGGTGACGCCGGGGATGCGCGTCTTGCGGAGGTAGTCGCGCAGGCCCGTGCACAGCGCGAGCTCAAGCTCCAGGTGCGCCAGATCTTCGCCCGTGAGCGGGCCGTCGATCAGGCCACGGTCGATCACCCAGGTGAGGCTTGGGTCGATCGGCGTGGCGGCGGGGGTGAACCAGTAGGGCGCGTCGGGCGCGGGGCGATCGTCGGAGCGGTAGTCGCCGGAGATGGGCACGACGGTGGGCGGCTCGCCGTAGTCGCCGCGGGCGAAGGCCTCCTCCTGCGCGCGCCAGGAGCCCTCGGTCAGGCGGCCGCGCTGGATGGCGGCCATGTCGATCACCTGGTCGGTGACGACGACGTCGGTGTCGAACGGGAAGCGGCGCCCTTCGGCGAGCAGGCGGCCGTCCGCGGCGATCAGCGCGCTGCCGTCGAAGATCAGGCGCGTCGCGTCGCACCCGGCGAGCGACGTGAACAGGTACGCGCAGCGGTCCTCGCGACTGACCGACTCCACCAGGCGTCGACGGACCGCGTGCTTGCCGAGCACGAACCACGACGCGGACGCGTTCACCACCAAGCGCGCCCCCGCGAGCGCGGCGACGCTGCCGGGGCGTACGCCCTTCCAGCCGTCCTCGCAGACCTCGACGGCGAACCGGCCGAGGCCGTCCGCCTCGAACACCAAGCTGCCCATGGGGAGCGTGGTGCCGTCGGGCGCGACGAAGGTGTCGAGGCGTCCGCGCGACCATCCGGAGTACCAGCGGTTCTCGTACTCCACGTCGCCGGTGGCCAGGTTCTCCTTGGGGACCACGCCCACCGCGACGCCGTCCGCCAGCACCACGGCCGCGTCGTAGAGCGCGCCGCCGTGCGAGATGGGGAGGCCGACGACCACCACCATGCCGCGCGTGTGCGGCAGCAGATCGACCAGGGCCGACCACGACCGCTCGAGCGTGCCGCGCATCCACACCCGATCGCCCAGCGAGTAGCCAGACAGGCACATCTCAGGCAGGCCGAGCAGGGTGGCGCCGCGCGCGCGGGCTTGATCGATCGCGTCGATGATGCGGTCGCGGTTGCCCGACCAGTCGCCCACCGTCTGGTTCAGCGTGGCGACGGCGACGTGTACGGCGTCAGGGACACGGACCATGCGATCTCCCGGCCGCTCCCTTTCCCCCACCCGGGCCCGGGCCGCAACTGACGCGTCGTGCGGCGGGGAAGTGACGCTTGCGTATCACGTTGGACCATCGGCCTTGGACCTAGGCGATCGACCAATCCGTCGAGAGTGGTGTGGGTGCAGGCGACGTTGGAAAGCCGGGAGTTTCGTTCGCTGTGCGCGTCGGCGACGTCGCTGTGGACAGCAACACGTTGGAACCTCGATCCCTCAGGTCGGAAAGACAGCCTAAAGTCCAGATTGTTACTGTGCCAGCGTTGTTTTCGGTGTGTGATCGAGGCTGTTCGAGGCCTCGCTGGCCTGGGGATAACTTTGGGGATGAACTGGGGGCGCGTCTGGAAATCGGGACGCGTCGCCCGAGAATCAGGGGTGTGCGCCGGTGACCGGGCGGTGGGCGACCTTGGGCAGGTCGACGTCCACGTCCCACTCGGGGCTCCAGTCCTTGGTGTGACAGCTGGTGCACACCGCCTCGATGACACACACGGGGCAAGACTCGCCGAGGCCGACGATGTTGTCCTTCCCGCCGCCGGCCGCCACGTGCGCGCCGCCGGGGCCGTGGCAGGACTCGCAGCCGACGCCCTCGTCCACGCGGTAGTCGAAGACGTGGGTCGACGGCGGCCCGCCCTGGGTGCGGGTGGCGTGGCAGCGCACGCAGGACGCATCCTCCGCGGACGGCTTGCCCGCGAGCGGGGCCATGGCGCGCCCGTGCCCGGACGTGGCCCACTGGGCGTGCTCCTCGGCGTGGCAGGTCAGGCAGGCGGCGGCGCCGACGTAGGCGCCGTCACCAAACGCAAGCAGCGCGCGCGGCGCCTCGCCCGACACCAGCTTGCGGCGCGCGGCGTCAAACCCGACGTCGTCGAGCTCGCTCGCCGCGTAGTGGTCGATCAGCGGCAGGCCCTTCTCGTAGGAGAAGTGGATGCTGTGCTTGGCGTCGTGGCAGTTCACGCACTGCGTCTTGGGGTCCGTGACCACGCCGTCGTGCGGACCACCGGGCCCGTGGCACGCCTCACACTGCACGTCGGTCAGGCGGTCGGTGGCGGCGGTGCCGTCCCAGCCCATGGGCTGGCCCGCGCCGGTGACGTGGCAGCCGGTGCAGGCCGGGTCCTTGTCCTTGCCGTCGTCGACGAGCGTGCGCCACGCGATGGAGTGGTGGGTGAGCGCCCAGGACTCGGCCTCGGCCGCGTGGCAGGCGCCGCAGGTCTTGATGCCGTGGTACTCGCCCGGCCCGAACGGCGCCCAGGGGTTCTCGCTGACGCGCATCTCGACCAGGGTGCCGGAGCCGAGCGCGTAGGGGTACCACAGGTCAACCAGGCGGGCGGCGCCGTTGAGCGGCGTGACGAGCAGCGCGGACGGCGTGCCCTGCGCGCCGATCGCCGAGACGATCTTGTGGTCGGCGTCGGCCACCACCGGGAAGGTCCAGCCGTACACCTTGCGGAAGGCGCGGATCTGGTCGGGCGGGGTGCCGCCGGGGGCCACGCCGATCACGTCCACCCGGTCGCCGATGCGGGCGGCGAGCTGGGCGATCTCAGGCGCCACGTGCTGGCAGTGCGGGCAGGTCGGCGAGAAGTAGATCACGAACGTGGTGCGCTTGAGCCGGGCCATGAAGTCGGCCGGGAAGGGCACGTCGATCGGCTCGGTGCCGACTGGGCCCAGCACCCGCACCGCGTTCGCGGCGGGCGTGCCGGTGTGCCAACCGCGCGCGTCCAGACCGGCGGCCACCGCGGCGGAGGCCACGGTGAGCACGAGCAGCAGTGCGGCGACGCGGCGGGTGTTCACGTCAGGGCTCCGCGCCTTCCGGGGCAGGCGCCTCGGGGGCGGGCGCCTCGGCCTTGGGGTTGTTCGGCGCGCCTTCGGGCGAGACCGGGTCCTCAGCGGCGCCCTCGGGCGGCTTCACGCCCGGGTTGGCGGGGCGCGGCGGACGCGGCGGCTTGGGCGTGGCGGCGGGCGCCGGCGCGGCGGACTCAGGGCCGGTGAGACCCAGGCGCAGGTCGCGTGCCTCCTCGGCGTAGCGGCGAGCCCAGGACAGCGACGGGTTGGCGCGCACGGCGCCGTCGAACGCGAGGTAGGCCTTCTCCCAGTCCTGCGCTTCGCGCGCCTTCATCCCGCGGTCGTAGAGCTGCTGGCCGACCGCGGCCTGCGCGGCGAACAGCGCGTTGTTCTTCCAGGTCCAGACACGTGCGGCCTCAAGCAGCGGCACGGCGTCGGCCGGGTCCTTCTCGGCCGCGACGAGCGCGGCGCGGGCGTAGCACTCGGCCTCAAGCACCGCGAACAGCGCGCGCTTGTCGGTGAGCCACTTGGTGGCGTTGGGGATGTGGGCGCGTGCCAGGCGCCACGACGCGGCTGCCTCGTCGCACTGGTCGGCGCGGGCGCTGTCGGCGGCGCGGTCGACGTCGGCGCGAGCGGCCTTCTCGCCGGTCTCAGGCGCCCCGATCTTCACGACGGACGGGAACACGACCTCGCCGCGGGCGAAGCGGGGCGCGACGTCCGGGTCGCCGCCGACGGTGACGCCGTCGGGCAGCGGCAGGCGCGCGCCCGGCCTGCCCTTCACGGCGGGCGCCGTGGCGAGCGGCACCACGGCGCCGTCTGCGCCGATCGCCACAAAGCCGAGATCGTAGTCGCCAGGGGTCAGCGCCTTGTCGATCGCGAACGCGAACTTGCCGGTCCAGACCTCGCCCATGCGCCACTCGGTGGGTGGGAGCCAGTCGTAGCCGACGGGGATGTCGACGGTCTGCAGGTGGCCCTCGTGGTCGGCCAGGAACATCAGGAAGCGGAAGTTCTCCTTGGCGTCGAGGGCGCGGTACGACGCGCTGACCTCGATGTAGAGGGCCTTGCCGGGGCTGATCTCGGGGCTGGGCACGTCAAAGCCCGACAGGACGATCCCGCGGTCGAACGCGACCTCGCGGCCGTGGGCGCCGGCAAAGGTGGGCGACATGAACACGTCGCGGCGCATGAAGTTGCCGACGTGCGCCACGCGCGCGCTCATCGGGAACGCGGGCATGCCGATGTAGTCGCGCTTCCACTCGGGGTAGGTCGGGATCTTCGACGTGTTGGCCCAGCCGCCATGCACGTGCGCGATCTCCGCCTTCTGCTCCTTGTACATGTACTCTTCGACGAAGTCGCGCTGCTTGTAGTCGTGGTGCGCGATCGAGACGTCGACCAGGCCGGCCATGTCGACCATCTCGTGCTTGGACCACCACAGGTGGGCGCCCATGTCGACGTCGAAGTTCTTCACCAGCTTGTCGACCTCCCAGGTCCTGGTCATCAGGAACTCGGTGTAGTCGACGCGCTTCTCGACGCTGTAAGGGCCGGTCTCGCGCTTGCCGATGAACCACGCGGAGTGGATAAACCAGCCGGGCATCACGCCGAGGGTCAGCACGGTGGCCGTGACCCAGCCGGGGGTGGACCAGCCGGGCGCGCGCGTCCGACCGAAGGTGCGCTGGAAGAGCGCCGCCAGCTCCTCGATGCCGCAGGTGAGCAGCAGCACGCCGGGGATGGAGACAAAGTTCATCCAGCGGTAGCCCTTCATCCAGTCGCCGTTCGCGCGGACGCAGAAGAAGAACGTGATCAGGATGCTGCCCCAGGCCAGGACGCGACCAAACGCGCGGCGGTCCGGGAAGGCGGCGACCATGGCGGCGAGCGCCGTGCCGAGCAGGGCCCATACGCGGGCCTCCTTCCACCAATCCGGGGCAGGGAGATCCTTCGGCCACCACTCGATCTTCGAGGTCATCTCGCTCGACGGGTAGATCACCAGGAAGATCATCGCGAGCGTGACCACCGGCACGGCCCAGCGACGCAGGCCGCGCAGGCCGATCAGGCCCGACAGGATGACCGGCGTGAACCAGCCGGTGCCGGTGTCCCAGCCCCAGGCGCGGATGTACTTCCAGCCGCGCGACTCCCACGCGAAGGGCTTGAACTCCTGGTCGCCCAGCTTGGCGTAGTACGTGTTGGGGAAGGCCCACGCGAAGTAGTCGTAGCGCACGGCCTGGTAGACGCTGAACGGCACGAAGAACGTGAACAGCCACTGCGCCGTGCTCTTCACGCCCTGCCCGTTGCGGAAGGCCATGATCATCGACGCGAAGCCGCCCCACGCCGCGTACATGATCATCTCGGGGCGCGACATGGCGAGCAGCGTGAACCACGCCGCCGACCAGGGGTAGCCGCCCCGCTTGGCCTCGACGATGGCGCGCCAGAAGGCGCCGGCCATCAGGAAGGTGATGAGCGGGTTCTCGAGGCCCGACGCGTTCCAGAAGGCGAACTGCGGGAAGCAGGCGAGCAGGACGGGGGCCATGAGCGGCGCCCACGAGTCCTCGTCGTCGATCACCTCACGCGCGATGAACCAGCTCATCACAATGGTGACCGAGGACAGCACCAGCGCCATGATCTTGGAGCTGGTGAAGCCGTCCACGCCGAACAGCTCCCAGATGGCCATCAGCCCGACCCACGTGGGGTTGCTGAAGCCTTCGATGCGCTCGCCGCCGCGGAACGCGGCCAGACCGGCGCCCTCCACCCAGTTGCGGGCGTAGGCGAAGCTGATCGCGGCGTCCTCGATGTACCAGTTCCACAGACGCCACTCGGAGAAGTGAATGCTGCCGCCCTTCTGGTCGAAGGACGGGCCAGCCTGCAGGATGATCGATCCCAGGATGGCGGCGGTCAGGGTGGTGTAGGTCGCGATGCGACGGGTGCGGCCAGGGTCGTTCATTCGGGGCGGTCCACGCGCAGAGGGCCCGTTCCTACCCGATTCACGACGCGAATGGCTACCGGATCGGGCCCATCTTGGCGGTCTGGGTCAGGTCGACGGTGGTGGCGTCGTCCGCGACGGTGAACGTGCAGTGCACGTCCTTGCCGTTGGGGAACGCATTCCAGCGGATCCTGGCGTCAAATTCGTAGGTATGGCCGGGGATGAGCTGCTCGTAAGGCGCGTAAGCGATGGTGCCGATCATGGGGCCCCAAGGGTACGAGCCCGGAGGCACGACGATCAGCTGGATCTCGCCCTCTTCGCCTGTGAGCGTCGCAGAGATGGGGTGCATGTCGAACGGGTTGTTTGAGTCGTTCGACTCGTAGGCGCCCACGGTCACGGTGATCGGGAAGCCGGTGATCGGCACGACCGACATGGGGTCGTCCGCGATGCCATACGTCGCGAACGAGGCCGGGATGCCGGTCTGGCCGTCGCGCGGGTAGACGATCGGGTGGTTGACGTGCGTGGTGGCCGGGTTGGCGTACACCGCCGAGAAGTAGGCGGACTTGGTGACCGGCGTCTTGAAGACGGCGTAGCCGACGGCGTACCACTGTGGCTGGAAGATGACGTCGCGGGTGTACGGGTCGGACACGTTCTCGTCGGCTACGCCCGCGCCGCCGTGGGGAAGCACCACGTCCCACAGCCCGAACGACGTGGTCTGGTCCAAGGCCTGAAAGTGGATCAGCCGCTCGATGGCGTCGCGGCCGGTGTAGCCGGGCAGCGTCGGCTGCTCGATGAACACGTCGTTGACGGTCTGGGCGAAGTAGGCGCTCTCAGGGTCGAGGATGCCGTTGACTTCGATGTAGTGGGCGTGCGCCTCGGCCGCGTCCTGAGCACCGGCGGTGATGCGGGGCATCTGCAGGCCCTCAAAGCGACGGTAGCAGGCAAAGCGGGTGAGCATGCCTGCCGTACCTGGCGCCAGCTGGGACTCGCCCGCGAGCGAATCGGGGCAGGCGTCCTCCAGCGTCTCAAAGCGGTACGGGCTGCAGCCGGCCAGGCCGATCCACGCGATCATCGTCCAACGAGCCATTCGCATCCATCCTGTGCGCGCTGTTCTACCGCAAGCGGAGCCGCTTAGCGCCGATGACGTGTTCCGAAGCCGAATGGATCGCGGCCACCGGACGGTCCGCCTTGGCGCGACAGCGTGCGCAGGCGCCACGCGCGCCAGGCCTCAGGGTCTGCGTCGGCGGTGTCGTGGCGGTCGAGGAGCATGAGCTCGCTCGCGCGGCGGGCGCGCGCGGTCGTCTCGTCGTCCTGGTCCGGATCCAGGAGCACGACCAAGCGGGCGGCCAGCCGCATGCGCTTGGCGGCGGTGGCGGCGCGGATGGTCTCGATGAGCGCGTTCGGGTCTGCCGCGTGGCAGAGCGCCTCCACCAGATCGTCCTCGGACGCAGGGTCTGGCGGGGGGAGGCTGATCACATGGTCTTCTTGATGGCGGAGGCGTCGGCCTGGGCCTTGCGCGCCGCCATCTGGAGCTTGAGCTCGTCGAGCTGGCCCTGGGCCGTGACCGACGCGGCCTTCTCCTTGATCTTCTTCAGCTTCTGGTCGATCGACGCGTCGCCCATCTCGGCGCCGACGTCGGCCTCGGCGCGGAGCTTGTGGATGGACGTGCGGACGTTCTCGAGCGCCTGGACATCGGCGTCGACCGAGAAGCCGGACAGCGACTCCTGGATCTGGATGCGGGCCTCGGCCGTGGCCTTCTTGGCGAGCATCTCGTCCTTCTCGCGCTGGAGCTTGGTGATCTCGCCCTGGAACTGGATGAGCGCCTCCTTGGCCTCCTCCGCCTGGGTCTCGATCTTGGTCAGCTCGTCCTTGAGGCTGGCGATCGACGTGGTCAGGCCCTCCTGCCGCTGCAGCAGCACCAGCGCGACCTCATCCTCACCCTCCTCCACCGCGATGGGGATCTGGCTGGCGACCTCCTTGAGCTCCTTCTCCTTGGCCTCAAGCTCCTCGTTGGTCTTGTTGCGCAGGTAGACGATGCTGCTCACGGCCTTCTTGAGGTCCTTGTGGCGGCGGATGCGCTCGGCGATCGCGGCCTCGTAGACCGCGGCCGGGTTGGAATTCTCCAGGCTCGACATGCCATTGCCGAACAAGCCGGAGAAGAAGTTCACGAAGCGTTGGAAGAGGCCCATGCCGAGGCTCCGGAGACCGCGTGGTCGAACGACGTGTTCGGCCCAAGTGGCGATGCCGCGGGGAGTATTGCGGGGCTCGGGGTGGGTCCAGCGCGGGCGCGACGGCGCGACGCTTGTGGACCTCCGCGATCAGCGCCGCAGCAAGCGTCTGCGGACCGCGCTCGCGATGGCGCCCGACTCCGGCACGCCCGAGGCTGCCGTCACGGCGAAGTAGGTGACGCCGTACACGCCGAGCGCCAACGGGCCGACGACCCACGGACCTTGGCCCGCCAGGCCCAGCTTCACGCACCACGCCAGCGCCGCGCCGGCGAGCGCCGCGGCGTACAGGCGCACCATCAGGCCGCGGGCCACGCCGGTCACGCCGATGCGCGCGTTCAGCGACCGGCGCAGCAGCGCGAACTCCACCCAGCCGGACACACCTGCCGACGCGGTCAGGCCCGCGACGCCCCACTGCGCGCCGAGGCCCAGCCAGCCAGGGACCCACAAGGCGCAGCCGTACCCGAGCACCGTGGTGAGCACGACGCGGATCACCGCGAAGCGCAGCGGCGTCCGCGTGTCGCGCAGGGCGTAGAAGGTGGACGAGTAGAGGCGCCCCATGGTGGCCGCGAGCAGGCCCACCGCCGACCCGGCCAGGATGCTCCACACCCACACGGCGTCGTCGTGGGTGAACTGGCCGGTCTGGTAGAGTAGCGCCGCGATCACGTCGCCCAGGAGCAGCAGCGCCACGGTGGACGGCACGACCAGGAACGCGATCCGGCGCAGTCCGCCGTCGAGCCTCGCGCGCAGGTAGCTGGCGACCTCCTCGACCGACCCGGTGGCGCGGGCCATCTCGGGCAGCTCGGACGCGGACACGGCCATCCCGAACAGGCTGATCGGCAGGTAGGCGATGGTCTGGCCGTAGCCGAGCGCCGCCACGGAGCCTGAGGGCAGCAGGCTCGCCAGGATGCCGTCGACGTAGCTGCTGACCTGCACGACACCACGGCTGACCACGACCGGGCCGAAGTTCCGGAACACTTCGCGCACCGCAGGGGACTGCGTCTCCACGCCAAAGCGCAGGTTCGTGTCCAGCGCGAGCACCGTGGGGACCTGCACCAGCAGCTGCGCGAGCGAGCCCAGCACCGCGCCCCACGCCACCCAGGCCGCCAGGTCGTAGCCCGACGACGTGGCGCCGAACCAGGTCATCGCCGCGATCATCACGCCCGACCACACCACCGGCGCTGAGTACGACAGCAGGAAGCGCCGGTGGCTGTTGAGCACGCCCAGGCACCACGCCGACAGCACCAGCAGCCCGATGCCTGGAAAGAAGATGCGGACTAGGTCGATGGTCGCCTGCCGCTTCTCGCCCTCAAAGCCGGGCGCGACGACGTCGATGACGTACGGCGTCACCAGCACGCCCAGCGCCACCATCACCGCGGTCAGCAGGGTCAGCAGCGACGCGATCACGCCCGCGACGCGTCCGGCCTCCTTGGGGTCACCCTTGCCCAGCAGGCCCGCGTAGACCGGGATGAACGACGCCGACAGGACCCCTTCGCCGAACAGGTTCTGCAGCAGGTTGGGGATGCGCATGGCCGCGTTGAAAGCGTCCGCGGCGTCGCCGTTGCCGAAGTAGTGCGCGAACACGCGCTGGCGGACCAGCCCGACCAGGCGGCTCGCGAGGATGCCGATGGCGACCAGGCCGGCGGCGCCAGTGGAGGGTCGCTTGGTGTCCGGCGGGGTCTCGGCGATGGCATCGCTCCGGGCGCGTCAGGGTCGCACGGCACTACTCCGTCCGGGGCCGATCGGCCCTTCAGGAGCAAGCGCGCCGGGCTTCTACGACGCGCTGAATACGCGGTCGGCCAGCAACCAGCCCGCCGCGCCACCCGCCAGACAGGCGCCGAAGGTGGCCGCGGCCAGCCACGCCGCGCGACCCGGCTGACCGGCGACCAGCAGCGTCAGCACGTTGTGGTTGAAGGTGCTGTAGGTGGTGAACCCGCCCATCACGCCCGTGCCCAGCAGCAGCCGCGCGTCGGACGACAACGGCGCCGAAGGGTGCATCAGGAACGAGAGCAGCGCGCACCCGATGAGGTTGATCAGCCACACGCCCCACGGCGCCGGGATGAGCAGCGTCAGGCCCCAGCGCGACACCGAGCCCAGCGCGCCGCCGAGCATCACCAGCAGGGCCTGGCTCACCGCCGCATCCCCTTCTTGCGCCAGCGGAACCACGCGACGTCGACGAAGGCCCAGATCCCGCCGAAGATCATGCCGCCCACGTGCGCGCCGTTCGCGATGGAGCCCATGAAGCCGGTCATGCACAGCAGCAGCCAGCCGACCAGTTGGATCGAGGTGTTGTCGGGCACGGCGATGCCGTCGAGCGGGTCGATCCGGCCCTTCATGAAGGCGTAGCCGAACAGCGCGTAGAGCACGCCCGACATGCCGCCGAACAGCGACACCGAGTGGGGCTCGGTGGTCAAGGTCCAGCCCCACTGCACCAGGTTGGACGCGACCGCGCTGGCCAGGACCATGGGCAGGAAGAACTTCAGGCCCTTGCGGACCTCGATCTGCTGACCCCAGGACCACCACATCGACATGTTGAAGAGCAGGTGGATGACGCCAAAGTGGACGAAGATCGGCGTGACCAGACGCCAGAGCTGACCGGCCTGGATCTCGGGAAGCAGCTTGTTGGCGGGCGCGAGCGTGAAGAACAGGAAGGGGATCTTGTCCGGCTCGGAGCCCAGCTTGGACAGCACGGCCACCAGCACGGACAGCGCGAGCATGGTCATGGTGACCCAGCCTCGCCCGTGCACGCCGTACATGGACGCCTGCGCGGCCTTTACGCGGTCCCGGTAGGCGTCGTCCTTACGGCGGGTCTCGGCGCGGCGGGCCTTGCCGCTGGCGGCGTCCGCCCGGAAGCGCTCCGCGCCCGGCTCGGCCTTGTACTCGGCCATCAGGGCCTTGGACTCGTCCACGCGCGCGTCGTCGTGTACCCAGATGGCATGGTCGCCGTCTGCGGGGCGGACGTCGTTGGCGACCCCTCGGGAGAAGAGGAGATCCGAGAAGATCCGCGCCTGGGCGGCATCGTCGAGGCGACCGATGTTGCGCATTGCGCGCGCTCCAGACCGGGTCGTGCAGACTCGGCGGGTTTGCGAACGTCTAGCACGCTATTCTGCGCGGGGGAGGCATGGCGTGCCGAACGAGGTGCCGTTCGAGATCCTGGAGGTCCTGGGAGAAGGGGCGTTCGGCGCGGTGTGCGTCGCGCGTCTGAACGCGGACCCGTTGCGTCGTCAGGTCGCGATCAAGATCCTCAAGCAGGAGTACGCGTCCAACCCCAAGGTGCTCCAGCGCACCCGTGACGAGGCGCGACTGCTGTCGCGCCTGTTCCACCCGAACATCGTGCGCGTCGAGCAGCTGGTTGAATTCCAGGGCCGCCCCGTTCTGGTCATGGAGCTGGTCCGCGGGCTGGACCTCAAGACGCTGGTGAAGCGCTTCCCGCAGGGCATGCCGGCCAGCGTGGCGATGGAGGTCATGCGCCTGACCTGCGTGGCGATCGACGCGTCCTACAACGAGTCGATCGGCGATGACGGCCAGCCCCTGCGTGTCATCCACCGCGACATCAAGCCGTCGAACATGCTGCTGTCGGTGCACGGCCAGCTCAAGGTCGTGGACTTCGGCATCGCCACCGGCCAGTTCAGCGGCCGTGAGGCCAAGACGGACTCGGTGGTCATGGGCTCGCGGCCCTACATGGCGCCTGAGCGCCTGGACCGCTCCCCGGACACGCCCGCGGTCGACATCTACAGCGCCGGCATGTCGCTCTACGAGCTGCTCGCCGGCAACATCATGGCGCTGTCGGTCAACTCGGCCACGCACGACCGCTCCATGTCGCGCCACGTCGACCCGCTCAGCCCCGAGGGCCTGTCGCGCGAGGCGGCGGAGGATCTGCGCCGTCTGATCCGTCGCATGTGCGCGTACGACGTGGACTTCCGACCGTCGGCGCGTGACGCGGCGGCCGAGCTTCAGCGCCTGGTCGACAGCATCGACCCGGCCCACCGCGTGTCGCTCGAAGAGTTCGCGCGCAGCGTGGTCGAGCCGCTCTACGCCGAGCGTCGACGCGTCCCGCTCAAGGTCGCCATCGGTCGCCTGCAGGACAAGGACTTCTTCACCGGGCCGATGGACCGCGCGGTCGACCTGCCGCCGCCCACGCCCCGAAGCCCCGAGATGCACAAGCAGCCGGCGATCTTCCTCGGCGCGCTGTTCGGGCTGTTGGTCGCGTTTGGCAGCATCGCGGCGAACAAGGCGTTCAGCCAGCAGATGCACCAGCAGACCTCAGCCGCGGCCATCGACACCGCCCGGGTGCGCTTCTGGTTCCCGTCCGACTCGCGCGCGCGCGTGGGCATCCTGAGCTTGGCGGTGCCGGGCTCGCTCGACCTCGCCCCGGGTCGCCAGGAGCTCGACCTGTCGTTTGAGGACGGCCACACCATCACCTGCCCGTTCGAGGCGAAGGACGGCGAGGTGGTGCGCTACGTGATGGAGCGCGGCGAGGGCGCGATCAGCATCGACGACCGCCCGGTCCAGCCGTGCAACTACACGGGGATGGCCGAGGCCCAGGGGCCCAAGTAGCGCGATGATCCAAGCACGCGCGCTCACGCGGACCTACGGCGCCCGCACCGCGATTCAAGGCATCGACTTCACGGTGGGTCGCGGCGAGGTCGTGGGGCTGCTGGGGCCGAACGGCGCGGGAAAGTCGACGACCATGCGCATCCTGGCGGGCGCGCTCGCCGCGTCGTCGGGGTCCGTTCAGATCGACGGGCACGACGTGTTCGCGGATCCGATCGCCGTGAAGCGCGTGGTCGGCTTCCTGCCCGAGCGCCCGCCGCTCTACGCCGACATGGGCGTCGCCGACTTCCTGTCGTACGCCGCCACCCTGCACGGGGTGAACGACGTGGCGGAGGCCGTGGCGCGCGCGCTGGAGCTGGCCGCGGTGCGCGAGGTGGCGGCGCGCCCGATCGGGCGGCTGTCGAAGGGCTTCAAGCAGCGCGTGGGGTTGGCCGCGGCGCTGGTCCACTCGCCCAAGGTGCTCTTGCTCGACGAGCCCGCGTCCGGCTTGGACCCGGTGCAGCGCGTGGAGATGCGCGCGCTCGTGCGCAGGCTGGCGGCGGGCGACGTGACCGTGCTGCTCTCCACCCACGTGCTGGCCGAGGTGGAGTCGACCTGCGACCGCGTGATCGCCCTGCACCACGGTCGCGTCGTGCTGGACTCGCGCCTGGACGCGATCGGCGGCGGGGGCGTCGTGCGCGTGCGGGTCGGTCGGGTCGACGGGGCGGCGGCGGCGCTGGCGGCGGTGCCGGGCGTGGGCTCGGTCGACTCGCCGGTGGACGGCACGTTGCTGGTGCGCGGCGAGGGCGACCTGCGGGCGGCGGTCGCGCGGGCGGCGGCGCCGTTCGACCTGCTGGAGCTTGGGTCGCCGAGCGGCCTGGAGGACCTGTTCGTGCGTCTGGCCCGGGAGGACGCATGAGGGTGGTGTGGGCCATCGCGCGGCGCGAGGTGCGCTCGCTGCTGCACACCGCCACCGGCTGGCTTGTGCTGGGCGGCTTCCTGTTCCTGACGGGCGCGTTCTGGCTGGCGCTGGTCGACAACTACCTAGCCCGCTCCGGCGACTTGGCCTACGACCCTTACAGCGACGTGCGCATGAGCTTGGTCGACCACCTGCTCGCGCCGTTCTTCGGCAACGTGGCGATCCTGCTGCTGGTGGTGTGCCCCGCGGTCACCATGCGCTCGTTCGCGGACGAGCAGCGGCTGGGCACGCTCGACCTGCTGGCGACCAGCCCGGTGTCGGCGTGGCAGATCGCGCTGGGCAAGCTGGGCGGCGCGTGGGCCTTCGTCGGGCTGCTGCTCGCGTGTACGCTGTGGATGCCGCTGGCGCTGACGCCGTTTGGCGCGCTGGACCCGGGCGCGCTCGCGGGGGGCTACCTGTCGCTGGTGCTGTTGGGCGCGGCCCTGTGCGCGCTCGGCACGCTGGCGTCGGCGCTGACGGACCAGGCGCTGGTGGCGCTGGTGCTGTCGTTCTCGGTGACGCTGGTGCTGTGGATCGTCGGCTGGCTCAACCCCGACCCCACGTCGTTCGTGTCGCAGATCTCCATCGCCACCCACGTCGGTGACATGGCGCGCGGGGCGCTGCGCGCGTCGGACGTCGCGTACTTCGTGTTGCTGTCCGGCTGGTGCGTGGTGGCGCTGCGGCAGCGCGTCGCGTCGTGGCGGTACGCATGAGCGCGCTGCGCAAGTTTGTGTGGGCGCTCGGCCTGATCGGCGCGGCCTGCGTGCTGGGCTTCGGCGTGCGGGTGTGGCTGCTCGGCGGCACCGACGAGCGCAGCCTGGAGCTGGCCTTCGCTGGGGCGACGCTGCTGCTGACCTACGCCGCGCTCGACCGCGATCGGCTGGATGAGGCTGCCCAGCGTCGCGACGTGCGGCACGGGGGCGCCGCGTGGCTGGTCGTGCTGGGCGCGGCCGTCGCGGGCGGCCTGCTCTACGCGGGCGTGCGGCGCGTCGACGACACGATCGACCTGACCCAAGGGCGGCGCTTCACGCCGTCGGCGCACACGCTGTCCGTGCTCGACGGGCTCGACCAAGACGTGCAGATCCTGGCCTTCTTCGTCGACGGCTCCAGCACGCAGAAGGAGTTCGCGCGGGTGGTGCGCGCCTATACCGAGCGCAGCGCGCGCGTGTCGCTGACCTGGATCGACCCGGTGAAGGAGCCGCTCAAGGCGCGCGAGCACCAGGTCGACGTGCTGGCGGGTGAGGTGGTGATCACGCAGGACGACCGCCACGAGACGCTCGCCGGTCGGTTCGACGAGTCCGCGCTCACCGACGCGATCGTGCGCGTGACGTCGGACACGGTGCACGTGGTCTGCTGGACCGAAGGCCACGGCGAGGCCGACCCAGACGACACCCGCAACGCGGCCGGGATGGGCGACGCGGTGCTCGCGCTGGAGGGCGCGAACGTCCAGGTGCTGCACGCCAACACGCTCGCCGGGCGGCTCGACCCGCGCTGCGAGGCGGTGGTGATCGCGCGGCCTACGGTGGACTGGCTGGCCTACGAGCGTCGGCTGCTGCTCGGCTACTTGCGCGGCGGCGGTCGCGTGCTGGTCATGCTCGAGCCCGGCGTGACGCCTGCGCTGGCCGCGTCGTTCGCGAGCTTGGGCGTGGCGGTGGGCGACGATCTGGTGCTCGACCCCAGCCCCGACCGCGCGATGCCGGGGGCAGGGGACGCGTCGCGTCTGCTGGTGCCGCCGCGCGCGTTCGACTCACACCCGATCACCGACGGGCTGCGCGGCGCCGCGCTGCTCAGCGTCGCGCGCAGCGTGGGCGTGGCCGAGAACACACCCGGCGTGGCGGCGCGGGTGCTGCTGCGCGCGGGCGAGCAGTCGTGGGCCGAGAAGGACCTCGCCGAGGACAGCTCTACGTACGCGCGCGATCCGGACGAGGCGCAGGGCGAGCTGCCGTTGGCGGTGGCGTCCGAGCTGATCACGCCCGAGAACGTCGTGGTGCCCGACTCGGGCGCCACGGTAGGCGCGGACGAAGCCGACGTGCGCGCGGCGGTCACCCAGGTGATCACCGGCGCGCTGGGCGACCGGCCCGTGTCCGACGCCACACGCTTGGACATGGACCTGGGCCTGTCCGCCGAGGGGATCGACGCGCTCCGCAAGACGGTCGGCGATCAGCTCGGCGTCAGCGTGTCCTCAGACCCGCCGATCGACACCGTGGCGACGCTCCTCGCGCGGGCGACGGAGGCGGCCTCCCGTCGGGTGTCGGCGCTCGGCGACGCCGTGGCCGTGCCGCTCCCCGCGCCCAAGGCGGGCGGGCGCCTGGTCGTGTTCGGCGACGCGAGCTTCGCTGGGAACCGCAGCCTGGCGTTCGGCAGCGACCGCGAGCTGTTCCTGGACTCCGTCGCCTGGCTCACCGGCGAGGACGATCAGCTGGGTGAGCGCCCGGACGACATGGGCGACACGCTGACGATGAACGCCACCCAAGAGGGCATCCTGGCCGTGTTCGCGCTGCTGCTGGTGCCTGGCGCGGCGGGCGCGCTGGCGTTGGGGACGCTGCTGCGGCGCCGGAGCTTGTAGGCGCTCCGGCGCGCGGCGACGTCGACCCGTCGGCGCGTACACGCCGACAAGGCGGCTTGAATCAGCCGAGGAGCTTCTGCAGCGCCATGCCGAGCGACATGTTGCTGACCTTGAGCTTGCCCGTCATGAACAGGGTCATGGCGGCGGACGGGCTGTCGAGCAGCTTGGCGAAGTCCGCGCTGGCCGCGGTGACGACGCAGCCCGGGGCGGCGTGGGTGCCCTCGGACACGTTGGCGTTGCCGCCGACGAGGTCGACGATCCAGGAGCCACCGTCGCCCAGGTTGAACTGGTAGATGTTGTTGATCTCCGACGCGATCGTCGGGTTCTTGGCGAGCTTGGCGGGCAGGTACTCGGTGAAGAAGGCGCGGATGTCGGCCATGGTTCCCTCCAGGGATGGACCCGCAGCGACTAGCCCGGCCAAGGGCCCTGGATCAAGCCGCGCGCCGTCGATTTGACAGGCATGTCAACGAGGTCTGAGCCTAGACGGCGTCGGACGACCGCGCCCAGCCGGTGCGGCCCGCGGCGCGGGTGGCGGTCCAACCCTCGGTCGCGCGCGGGGTGGGCGGCATCGCGGCCCAGCGGGTGGCGCGCTTGGGGTCGGCGCCGGTCCACCACGCGGCCAGACCGAGCGGCACCTTGGCGACCCGGGCGGGCTTGCCGAGCGTGGCGCCGATGGTGGTCGCCAGGTCGGTCAGGCGCGCTTCCTCGGCGCCCGTGACGGTCCAGCGCGCGCCCTTGTGCGAGGCGGCGGCCAGGATGGCGTCGACGGCGTCGTCGGCGGGGACGGGGCGGATCGGGCCGACGTCGGGCACCAGCAGCCGGCGGCCATCGAGCGCCGCGCGGGACCACGCCGCGATCCACGGCTCGTCGGGGCCCCACACCGGGCCCACGCGCACCACGGACAGGTCGGCCAAGCCGGTGAGCGCACGCGGCGCGGGCACGTCGAGGGCCAAGGCGACCACGCCGTGGAGGCGGTCCACACGCTTGAGCACCACGAACCCGCCGTCGGTCGGCGCGTCGTCGTCGAGCGCCACCACCACCAGGCGCGCGCCCTCGATCGCCGCCTTCACGCCTTGGCCGGTCGCCATGTCGGCGTGGCGCCACAGCCAGGGACCGTCCGTGATGGACGACGAGCCGAGCACAGTGGGGCCCATGCGGGTCAGGCGTCGCGCGAGCGCGTGGGCGAGGGGGCCGTCACCCAAGATGGCGTGCACGTCCGATCCGTCAGGCGACCGCGGCGAGCGCGGCCAGGAACGGCTGGAGGTCCACCCGCTCGACGTGGAACAGGCCCAAGGCCTTGTCGTGCCATCCGTGCCAGTCCGACCCGCCGGTGAGGAAGATCCCGTGCTGCTTGGCCAAGTTCTTGGTCTTCTTGCGGTCGGCCGACGAGATGTTCGGGCGGTGGCCTTCGACCGCGTGCAGGCCGGCGGCGACGAAGGTGCCCAGGTGCTGGCGCATGGCGTCGACCTGCGGGTGCGCCCACGACGTCACGCCGCCCACCTCGCGCGCGACGCGGATCGCTTCGACGAAGGACAGCGACACGTGCGGTACGTGGCCGATCCGGTCGCCGGCGAAGCGCTGGAAGGCGTCGCGGAGGTTCTTGGCGTGGCCCTTGTCGATCAGCGCCTGAGCCAGGTGGTGCCGGGTGAGCGCGCGCTTGCCCTCCCGCGCCTGCTCGTCCGCCGAGGGCAGGTCCGGCAGGCCGATGCTCGCGACGCCCGCGTCAAAGCGCTCCGCGCGCTCGCGGCAGCGCTCCCGGCAGAACTCGTGGAAGGCGCGGGGCACGTCGTGGGGGAAGTACACGAGCAGATGGTACTCGACCCCTTCATGGGTGCCGCTGATCTCAGCGCCCGGCAGCACGACCAGCTGTCGACCCCCCACGGTGCGCGGCCCGAACGCAAAGTCGGTCGCCAGATCGTGGTCGGTGATGGCCACGACGTCGAGGCCACCACGCGCGGCGGCCTCGATCACAGCCTCCGGATCGAACGCGCCGTCGGAGCGCGTCGAGTGCATGTGGAGGTCGAAACGGCGGGAGCCTTCTAGGCGGTGCATGATCCCCGGGGGGTGGATCTTGTACGCTAGTAGAAGCCGATCCCCGCGTCAAGGCCGGCGCGTCAACGAGGCAAGGGCCGCCAACACCGCCGCAGGGCTACCCGATCATCTCTCGGGGCCACACCTGACGGATCTCGCCGCAGGCGTCGCACAGGGCATAGCCTTCAGCCAGACAGAGGCAGAGCGCCTCTGCGCACGCGCAGGGATCGGACGGGTGCATCATGTGCATCCGGCCTTCCTTGCAGGCAGAGCAAGCGGCGCCCTCGGCCTGCCAACGCGAGGCGTTGACGGTGGGGGCATCCAGCAGCGTGAGTTGGACGGTGCGTGCGCTCATGTTTCGTTCCTAGCGCGGCGCTTGCGCCCACGCACGATCGGATCGGCGGGCCCGCGGCGCGCAGGCTAGAAGGCGGCCTCGCGAGGTTCACATGCGCTGGCTGCCGATCGTGTGTGTGGCGTGCACCCTCTCTGGTCCCGTGTCCGAGGCCAAGCCGACCCACCCCGCGGCCGCGCCCGTCGACGTCGCGGTGCCCGCAGTGGAGCCCGCGCCCGTCGCGGTGACGCCCGCCGTGCCGCCGCCGTCCAACGCGGCGCTGCTGGAGGACGAGCAGAACTCGGTCCAGGTGTTCCGCGCCGCCGCGCCCGCCGCGGTGTTTGTCACGCAGACGCAGATCGTGGTGGATCACTGGCGTCGACGCGCGCTGGAGGTCCCGTCCGGCACGGGCACCGGCTTCATCTGGGATGCCGACGGGCACGTGGTCACCAACTTCCACGTGGTCGCCAACGCGCGCGGCCTGACGGTCACGCTGCAGGATCAAAGCACCTGGCCCGCGACGCTCGTCGGCGGCGACCCGCGCAAGGACGTGGCGGTGCTCAAGATCGAGGCGCCCAAGGACAAGCTCACCGCCGTGCGTCGCCCGGGCTCCGGCTACGTGCCCGAGGTGGGGCAGAAGGTGCTGGCGATCGGCAACCCGTTCGGCCTGGACCACACGCTGACCACCGGCGTGATCAGCGCGATGGGCCGTGAGGTCAAGGGCTACGGCGAGGTGACCATCCGCGGCGTCATCCAGACGGACGCCAGCATCAACCCTGGCAATTCTGGCGGTCCTCTGCTCGACAGCCGCGGCCAGCTCATCGGCATGAACACCATGATCTACAGCCCGTCGGGCAGCTCGGCGGGCATCGGGTTCGCCATCCCGATCGCCACTGTGGAGCGTGTGGTCGGCCAGGTCCTCACCACCGGCAAGGTGGAGGTCGTGGGCCTGGGCGTGGCGCTCCTCGACGACCGCTACGCCCAGCAGATCGGCGTGCGCGGCGTGATCATCCAGGAGGTGGTGAAGGGCTCCCCGGCTGAGGCCGCGGGGCTGCAGGGCCTGCGCACCTCGCCGCGCGGCGGTGTGGGCGTGGGCGACGTCATCGTCTCGATCGACGACAAGACGATCGCCTCGTTCGACGACTACTACACGGCGCTCGACACGCGGCGCCCGGGTGAGAAGGTGCGGGTCGGCCTGCTGCGCGGCGGCACCAAGGAGCAGACCGTCGAGGTCAGCCTGGCGATCGTGAACGACACCGAGTGAGCGCGCGGCGTCAGCGCCACAGGCCGAGCACGATCTCCACGAGGATCAAGACCACCACAGCGACCTCGAGCGCCTCGCCGCGCGCGGCCTGCGACTGCGCGTTGAGCATCTCGTAGGTGTCGCGCAGGATGGCGAGCTTGCGGTCGATGCCTGAGCGCCAGGCGCGCGCGCGGAAGATGTCGAGCGCGCTCGCGTAGATGCGCGCCAGGTACACGTCGTCGGTGACCTTGAGCGAGTTCTCGGCGCGCTCCACCAGCTCCGTGACGTCGGCGACCTTCTGCTGAAGCTCGGCGAGCAGCGGCGCGTAGCGGCGCGGGTAGATCGAGCGGCCGCGCATCTCGGCGACGCGGTCGAAGACCAGCGGCAGCTCCAGGTCCAGCTCGGCGTCGTAGTAGCGGAGCTCCAGCAGCTGCGCGTTCGCGAACTCCAGCACGTACTCGATGTCGGTGTCGTCCGGGCCGGGCTCCACCACCAGGGCGTTGTCCCAGGTGAGGATCGCCAGATCGTCGGCGTAGTACGAGAAGCGGTGCGGCAGAAGCTCCTTGCGGGCCTGCTCCGACAGCGGGCGCGTCTCGCCGAGCAGCAAGGGCACCACGTCGAGCGAGGCGATGGCGTCGGGACCCAGCGGGGTGCCTGCCGCGTCCGTCAGGCGACGGATCCGGTAGACGACGTACTCCTCGGCCACGGGTGCGATCTGCTGGCCGGAGATCGACGGGTTGATCCGGTCCACCAGGCGACGGACCGCGTGCTCCAACGCCACCGTGAACGCGGGCGCGCTGGCGATGGCGGCGCCCAAGGCGGCGAACGCCTCCCAGGTCATGTCGTCGGGCGTGTGAACGCGCGCGCGCATCGAGCAGACGCCGAACTCGTAGATGCGGGCGCTGATCTCGGTGTCGAGCCGGTGGCCGCCGACGTCGATCGCCTCGGGGCCCAGCAGCACCGTGATCGGCGGGTTGGGGATCTCCAGGGCCTGCGCCTCACCGCGGACGGGGCGCACGCGGTCGGGTGCGCTCGACGACAGCAGGTCGAGCGCCATCACCAGGTCGATCTCGTAGCCGACGTCGAACAACCGGTAGACGGTGGCGGCGCCGCGGACGAGCAGGTTGGGGTTCAAGTCGGCCATGGAGACAGTCTAACTGCGCTTCTTGGGGACGCGCGCGGCGGCGCCCGACTTCACCATCTCGCGCAGCACGCGCTGCATCTCGTGGGCGAAGGTGCGCTGCACCGTCTCCAGCGCGACGGGGCGAATGGACGCGAACGCGTCGCCCAGCTCAGACGCGGACCCGGACGCGCCGAAGCCGTCGCCCGCGTTCTTCACGTAGAGCGCGACCAGCTCGTCGGCGAGGCGCGCCAGGTGCTTGCGCATCAGCGTCGACCCGGCGGTCGACACCTCGGGCGTGACGCCGGCCTCGTGCAGGCGCAGGGTGGCGTTCAGGTGCGACGGGCTGGGCGCCAGGTAGGAGCGACCGTGCCGTTCGAGCACGCCCAGCCGCACGAGCTCGGCGATCAAGCCCGCGGGGCGGTCGCCCAGGAGCGCGTCCAGCTCGGCCTCGGTGAACAGGCGCGGCTCCTCGTCCGACCACGCCTCTTGCAGGCGGCCCTCCAGGCCGAGCCAGTCGTGCAGCGCGAGCTCGCCGCGGTCGATGCGGCTGGTCACGTCGCGGATGGCGCGGATGGTGAGGCCGCGGTCCTGCAGGTCGCCGATCAGCTTGAGCCGCTCCACGTGCGATGGCGTGTAGAACGCCTTTCGACCGCGGATCTCCGGCGCGGGCAGGGCGCCTGCGGACTGGTAGAAGCGGATCGTGCGGCTTGGCACGCGCGTGTGCGCGGCCAGCTCGTCGATCGTGAACTCGACCGGCTCCGTGTGGACGGCGTCGTCGGCCATGGCGTGCGGCTCCGGGGCTTGGACCTGCACGACCGTAGCGCCGTCCTCAGACATGTGCACCCGCGGTGGCCTGCGCGGCCGCGACCTCGGCAGGCGTGCGGAACGACAGCGTGCCGATCCGACGGAGCACCTTGCCCAGCACCGAGGGCCAGCTGCCGGTGGTGTAGGCGACGCCGTGGGCCTCGCAGATCGCGCGGACCTCCGGCCCGATCTCGCGCAGGCGGTTGGTCGGGAAGCGGGGGAACAGGTGGTGCTCGATCTGCCTGTCGAGCGCGCCGGACAGCACCGACAGCGGCAGCGGGACCTCGTAGTTCTGGCTCGCCTCGGCCTGCATCGCGTACCACTCGCCCTTGCCGTGCGCGCGCGTCCCCTCCGGGAAGGTCTTCACGTCCTCGCCGACGTGCCCGCAGTAGATCGTGGCCGCCGTGTACAGGTCGCGCAGGACCTCAGACGCCCAGTTCCCGAGCGCGACCTTCCACCAGAACACGCCCGCCAGCAGCGGGAAGAACACCATCTCCTTGCCGTAGTAGGGCAGGTACTTGCGCCACGCGCGCCAGTGCGCCTTGCGGATCGAGTCCCAGCTGCGGTCCTTCACGAAGTCGAACTCGTCCGCGCGGCCGTTGCCCTGGTACAGGTCGGTCAGGCCCGAGAAGTGCGCGTTCATCGTCATCCCGAAGTTCGGGAACAGGGCGATCAACGAGAACGGCAGCTGGATGTAGTGGCGCGGGCCGTGCGGCGTGTGCTCCGTCAGGCGCACCGGCCCGAAGTGGATGTCCGGGTCCTTGCCGGCGATGTTGGTGAACTGGTGGTGGCGCAGGTTGTGGCCCTCGTGCCAGGCCTCTTCGTCGATCGGCGCGTCCCAGCGCCACGACTTGCTGTTGAAGCGCCCGGCCCCGTCGATCTTGTCGAACGCGCCGTGCAGGACGGTATGGCCCACTTCGGTGGCCTGCAGCTGCTTGTGCAGCCACAGCGCGAGCACGCCGACGGTCCAGGTGATGGGCCCCGGCGACAGGTGGATCAGCACGCGGCCGACCGCCTCCAGGCCGCGGCTCGTCGCGTCGAGGCGTCGGATGTAGGTCAGATCCGCTGCGCCGATCTTGGCTTCTGTCCGTGCCTTCAGCTCGTCGAGGGCGGCGGCGAAGGACTTCAGGCGGTCCGCGTCAGACAGGGTGGCCGCGGAGTTCGGGGCGATCGCGTTCATGTGCACCTCCAGCCACCGGATCACCAGATGGCGCGCCACCAATAACGGTGACAGTAGACGGTGTCACAATAAACGTGTCACGTTGCGTCGGCGCCCAGCCGGGGCGGCCTACAGGTGCAGCTCCACGGCCGCGCGGGCCTCGACCACGGGGCGGGACGCCTTGGGGTCGATGGTGACCTGGGCGAAGGGCGAGCCCAGCCGGTCGATGGTGGCGGCGTCGACCACCTGCGAGAGGGCGAAGCCCTGAACGTAGGCGAGCGTGTCGAGGTTGCGGAGGCGCTGCAGGTCCGCCGCCGACTCCACGCGCACGGCGTAAACCTGGAGGCCGCGCTCTACGGCGGCGCGGGCGAGCGGCTCGATCTGGGTGACGCCGAGCGCGCCCAGGCGGTACGCGTCGATCTTCACGCCGCTGACGGGCAGGCCGCGCAGCGCGTCGAGCTGGGCGATGTCGCGCACCGACGTGGCGATGAGCTGCGCGCCCTCGTCGGCCGCCGAGGTGAGCATCTCGCGCTCCTCGTCGGTCATGTGCAGCAGCTCGTCCACCGGGATGTCGAACCGCACGCGGTCCGCGCCCGCCAGATCGAGCAGGTAGGCTAGGCTGCCGAAGGTGGATGGGTCGCAGAACTCGGCGAGGCCGGAGTTCACCACCACGCGGAAGCCATCGCCGAACGCCGCTTTCCAGGTGCTGAGCTTGCGGCATGCGACTGTGACGACCTCCTGGGTGAGCGTGACCAGATCGTGCTTGCCGCGGAACGCGCTCAAGAAGCGCGAGGGAGGGAGCTCGCCGCACTGGGGGTGCTGCCAGCGGATCAGGATCTCCGCGCCCGCCAGCGTCCAGCGGTCGTTGGTGTAGAAGGGCTGAAAGGCCATGACGATCTGGCCGTCCTCCAGCGCTGCGGTCAGGTCGCCCGCCTGGAACGGCCCACAGCCGAACAGCTTGCGGGAGAGGTCGTCGTGCCATGCGGCCTCACCGGCGCTCGCGTGCTCCGCGGCGACGCCAGCCAGCATACGCGCGTCGGCAAAGCTCCCGTCGTGGGGGGTGACCGCCACGCCGACGCGGATCTGGTCGAAGAGGGGTCCCAGGCGGCCGTGCAGGTGGCCCATCAGCGCGGGGCCGGCGTTCGCCAGCTCGGCTGAGTGGCACGCGAACACCAGCTCGCCCTCCGCGGCGCGGTCCACCGCCTCCAGCGGAACCGGGGCCCACTGGACGGCGCGCTTGAGCGCCGCGTGCGCCTCTGGGGTGGCGCGGAACACGAGCACCGCGCTGGCCGCTTGGGTCTGCGACGTGACCAGGCTGTCGTCGTCGTCGTCCACGCCGTCGCCCAGGTCCACGCCGATCAGGCTCGCGCGCTCGGGGTCCGCGGGCCTCGCTGACCTCGACGGACCCGTCGCGACCGGCGCGTCCTGCGAGGGCCGCAGCGCGACGCCCGCGGCGACGCCCGCTGCCAGCGCGAACACGCCCACCGCGAGCATCCCCGCGCCGCTCATCGCGCCGTAGACCACGCCGTTGACCGCGAGCGCGCACGCGCCGGCCGCGCCGGCCGTGACCTTGCCGGAGCTCGTGCGGAGCGGGTGCGCCACGTCGACCGCGCTGGGCTTGGGGGACGGCATCGTGTGCATGGAGGGGGGGTCGAGGTGATGTAGCAGGAGAGCTTCCATGGCTGGCCGATCTGGTATCGGCGCTGAAAGCGGATTTTGTAGTGCGGTGTTGCGTACGTGCGCGCCCGCACCTGTCGCCCGGCGCTCGTCGTTGAGGGGAAGATCGGCCGTTCGCGCCGCCCTTAGGCTCGGATCGACGCTCTTCGTGGTCGGCGCCACTCGGGGCCTTTTTGATCGCGCGGCCACGGTTGCGTGATCGACGGCACGGTCCGTGCGATGGAGCTCTCGTCAGGAGGTCCCATGGACGCAGACGAGATCATCGCCCAGCTCGGCCTCAAGCCCCACCCCGAGGGAGGCTACTACGCCGAGACCTTCCGCGATCCGGACACCCATGACGGGCGCGCCCGCTGCACCGCGATCTACTTCCTGCTCCGCGAAGGTGAGGAGTCCCGCTGGCACCGCGTCGACGCGGCCGAGGCCTGGCACTTCCACGCCGGCGCGCCGCTCGAGGTCCGCATGGCCCACGGCGACGTGCTCATGCGCCGCGCCGTGCTCGGGATCGACCTGGCCAAGGGCGAGCGCCCGCAGGCGGTGGTGCCGACCGGCTGGTGGCAGTCCGCGCGGTCGCTGGGCGCGTGGACGTTAGTGGGGTGCACGGTGGCGCCGGGGTTTGAGTTCGCGGGGTTTGAGATGGCGGAGGTCGGGTGGGAGCCGGGTGGGGCCAAGGATCGCTAGACTCCTGGCTGCCCGTCGCGTAACCTGGCCCTTCGGCGGATTTGGGGGGCAGGTTGGGCACGTGGCGGCGCGCGGCGTTGAGTCCTGGCGTCTACGACGAGGTCGTCAGTGAGCGCCTGCTGGGTGAGCTGGCGGAGCTTGACCCGCGGTTCGAGTCGGTCACCCGCGCGCTTGGGAAGAGCGACGATCTGTCGGCACCGCTCGGGTCGCTGATCCGCGGCGCGGTCGAGCTGGCGCTGCTCTCCCTCAAGGACAAGCCGGAGGAGAGCCTCCGGTTGGCGGAGGCGGTCCTGTCCGCGCTGCGCGTCGCCGCGCCGCGGGTGTTCGATCGCGCCGACGAGGTGGTGCTTCGCTCGGAGCGCCTTGAGGCGATCGTCGAGCGTCCTGCCGTGATCGCGGAGCCGCCGATGGGCTCGCTCCACGTGTCCCGGCTGATCGTGAACGCCAGCGGCGACTCCCTGCTGGACCAGCTTCGCAGCGAGTTCGAGACCGCCGACCGCGTCGACCTGCTGTGCGCCTTCGTGAAGCTCTCCGGGTTCGACAAGTTCCGCCGGGTGCTGGAGCAGCACTGCGTCGAGCGGGGGCGTCCGCTCCGCGTGCTCACCACCACCTACATGGGCGCCTCGGACGTGAAGGCCATCGAGCGGTTCGCCGCGCTGCCGAACACCGAACTCAAGATCTCGTTCGACGAGACGGCGACCCGCCTGCACGCGAAGGCGTGGATCTTCCATCGTAGCAGCGGGTACTCGACGGCGTACGTCGGGTCTTCGAACCTCTCGCACGCGGCGCAGACGGACGGCCTCGAGTGGAACGTGCGGGTGACGGACTCCGACCAGCCCGGCATCGTCGAGCAGATGCGCGAGACCTTCGCGCAGTATTGGGCGGACGCAAACCAGTTCGAGCGCTTCGAGCTTGGGAACAAGGTCCAGCGGCACCGTCTGTCGTTCGCGCTGTCCGAGCGGTATGAGTCGACCGACGGCTGGCTGCCCGAGATCGAGCCGAAGGACTTCCAGAAGCCAGTCCTCGAAGAGCTGATGCGGGCCCGCGAGCTCGGCCGTCACCGCAACCTGCTGGTCGCCGCGACGGGCACGGGAAAGACCGTGATGGCCGCGCTGGACTACCGCGCGCTCAAGCTGTCGGGCCGTGTCGACACCTTGCTGTTCGTCGCGCACCGGCGGGAGATCCTGGACCAGGCCCGCAAGGTGTTTCGTGCGGCGTTGCAGGTGCAGAGCTTCGGCGAGCTGCTCTATGAGGGCCACGTCGTGAGGACGGGACGGCACGTGTTCGCGTCGATCGACTCGCTCGTGGAGGGCGGTGCCGTCGATCCGTCCCAGTTCGACATGGTGATCTTGGATGAGGCGCACCACACCGCCGCCGACTCGTGGACCAAGCTGCTCAAGCGCATACGGCCCAAGGAGCTGTTGGGCCTGACCGGTACGCCCGAGCGCGCCGATGGATTGGACTACGACGAGCACTTCCCGCGCCCTTGGGTGGGGAACCTGCGCGTCTGGAACGCCATCCCCGGGGCGCTGGTCCCGTTCCGCTACTACGCGCTCGACGTGGCCGACGTGGACCTGCGCGACGTGTCCTGGCGCAACGGCCGGTACGCGAGCGACGCCCTGTCCGACAAGCTGGTCGGCGCGTCCGAGATCTTCGTGCGGCGCGCCGTGACCGCGATCGACGAGCACATCGCGCGACCCGACGCGCTGCGCGCGATCGCATTCTGCGTCAGCGTCCGCCACGCCGACGAGGTGAACCGCCGGTTCTTGGAGCGCGGCTACAAGTCGCGCGTGCTGTCGGCCGGGACTGAGCGGCAGGAGCGTGCGGACGCGCGTCACGACCTGGACGCGGGCGCGGTGCAGGTGTTGTGTGTCGTCGACCTGTACAACGAGGGCGTCGACATCCCGAACGTGAACACGCTCTTCTTCTTCCGCCCCACCGAGAGCGCGACGGTCTTTCTGCAGCAGCTGGGCCGAGGGCTACGCCGGGCGCCGCTGAAGTCTGAGCTGGTGGTGTTCGACCTCACCGGTCGGCAGAGCGTGCAGTTCCGCTTCGACCGCCGACTGCGCGCGCTCCTGGGTCACACCCCGCGCGAGCTGCGCGAGTTCGTGCAGACCGAGTTCGGTCGACTGCCCGCGGGTTGTCACATGCACTTCGACGAGCACGCCCGCAGCGCCGTGCTCGACCAGATCCGTCGGGCGATCCCCGACGACCTGCGCGGCATTCGCGCGCTGCTGCGGGAACCGCAGAACGCGGGGTTGAGCCTGGCGGGGTTCCTGCACGAGACGGACGTCGCGCTCGCCGATCTGTACGCGATTCGTCAGTGCTGGACGCTCCATCGGCAGGCGGTCGGGCTCGATCCGCGTGCCCTCGCCGACGGTGAGCGCGACGCGCTGGAGAACGTGCACAAGCTGCTCCACGTCGGGGACGTTCGTCGGCTGGACGCGTGGGACCGGCTGGTCCAGCTCCATCGCCCTGGCGACGAGGCGGCGCGAAGGCTCGCCCGGATGCTGTTCGCCGTGCTCTACGGGAAGGACGTCGCCGCAGACGACGCCGCCGCGTGGACCGCGTGGGAAGGGCACCCGGTCCTCCGCGACGAGGTCGCTGACCTGGGTGCCGTCCTGCGCGCGGTCAACGCGCTGCTCGCTGAGCCGCATGAGCTGGAGACCGGCGTGCCGCTCGCGCTGCATGCCCGCTACTTGGGCGCCGAACTGAGCGTCGCGTTCGATCAGCGAACCGCCGCGGGCAAGTTCCGCGACTACTACACGGGCGTGGAGTCTACCCCGGGCGGTCGATTCGACCTGCTCCTCGTGACGCTCGAGAAGGCCGCGGCGACCAAGGAGCACCTGCGCTACCGCGACTTCCCGATGAACGAGCGACGCTTCCACTGGCAGTCCAAGGCCCGCACCCGTCGCGCGTCCAGAGAAGGCAGGCGCCACCTGGACCCGATCGCGGAGGCTTGCCAGCCGCTGCTGTTCGTGCGCGAGCGGTCGGACGACCGTCCGGGCGTGACGATGGCCTTCTGCTACCTGGGTCCGGTGCTGCCAGACGGGGACGCCGGCGAGCGTCCAATCACGGTCGAGTGGCGCCTGCGGTTCGCCATGCCGCCGGGTCTGCTCGTCGCGGGTCGGGTCGCGGCCTAGCCCGGACGTTATGTCCCCCAGTCACCAGCACGGGAAGGGACGCATGACGGATCGCGCGACGTGGATCGGAGACCTCATCGGACGCACGTTGATCGTGGTCCTCTTCTCCTTCGCCGCCCTCAAGAAGACCCGCGCGCTGCTTCACGCCTACTCCGAATGGACCGCGGGCGTGGATCACTACGAGGGCCTGCGGATGCTGTCCGAGGTCGCCAACCTGAGCTTCCTCGTGCTCATCGTCGCGACCACGCTCATCCGCCTTCAGCCGCTGAAGTCCGCGCAGGGGATCGAGACGCGGGTCATCGCGCTCGCGGGCACGTTCGCCACGGGCGTGCTCACGATCATCGAGCCGACTGTCGTGCTCACGCCCGCGCTGCGCATCACGTCGCTGTGCTTCACGGCGGTGGGCTTTGGGCTGTCGGCGTACGTGCTGTACTGGCTCGGACGCTCGTTCAGCATCATGGCCGAGGCGCGCAGGCTCGTGACGGCGGGTCCGTACTCCATCGTGCGCCACCCGCTCTACGCGGTGGAGGAGATCGCCGTCTTCGGCATCTTCCTGCAGCACCTGTCGCCGACCGCGGCGGCGTTCTTGGTGGTGCAGTGGTCGCTGCAGATGCGGCGCATGCACCACGAGGAGAAGGTGCTGCGCGAGGCGTTCCCCGAGTACGAGGCGTACGCCAAGGTCACGCCCAAGTTCCTGCCGTTCACGGGCGGCAGCGCGGCCTGAGCGCCCACAAAGACGAAGCGCCGGTCCCCCGAAGGTGACCGGCGCTTGGGATGAACAGGGCGTCGTGGACAGAACACGAACTGGAATCCAGGTTCAACCCTTGGCCGTGCGGACGAAGGCCGAGGCGATGGAGATCCTCCGGCTCGGGTGGCCGAGGTGGTTCGTCGGGCCGATCCCGGGTTAGGTGGCCGTATGTCCTCTGCACGGCTCACCCTCACTGTCGACCTTCCACGCGACGCGTTGGCGCCAGGGCACACCGATCCCGCGGCGCTGGCCATCGAGTTGCGGCTGTTGTGGATCATCGACCAAGTGCGTCGCGGCGACATGAGCCTCGCCTATGGTGCGGCGCTCGCGGGCCAGGACCGCTGGACCTTCATCCGGACGCTCGATGAGCACGGCGTCGCCGCGATTGGGTACGACCTCGACGATCTGGAGCGCGAGCTCGCGTTGATCGAGACGCTGTGATCGTCGTCAGTGACGCCGGACCGTTGCTCTACCTCGGCGCGGTGAATCGGCTCTCCGTGTTGGAGCGGCTGTTCCAGCGTGTCGTCGTGCCGAGATCGGTCTGGGACGAGGTCGTGACGGCCGGTGTCGGACGGGCGGGCGCTGCGGCAGTGGCCGACGCGACGTGGATCGTCGTGCTCGACGTCCCGGTGACTTCGGTGCCGCCCGATGCGCGTCGACACCTCGACCCCGGTGAGGCCGACGGGATCCAGATCGCGCTGCACATCCACGCGGACCTCTTCCTGTGCGACGATCGTGCCGGCCGAGCCGTCGCGGGCGACTGCGGTCTGCCGGTGATCGGCACGCTCGGCGTGCTCGTGCGCGCGAGACAGGAAGGCCTGATCGCGGCGATCAGGCCCGAGATCGAGGCCATCCTCGCGATGGGATTCCGTGCGTCGCCCGCCCTCGTCGCCCGCGTGCTTGAACAGGTCGGGGAGTGACGCCGGGACCGGCTCCTCGAACTCGGGTTCAAAAGCAACAAGGCCGGTTCTCGTGAGAGAAGCCGGCCTTGTGTAGGAAAACAGGGGCACGGGGACTCGAACCCGGGACCTGCGGATTTGGAATCCGCTGCTCTACCAACTGAGCTATACCCCTAGAGCCCGTCCGGCTTAACCGGTCCGGAGGCTGTCCGGCAAGCCGCCCGCGTCTGAGCCGCGGAT
>CAIOSP010000169.1 GCA_903861005.1 uncultured Pseudomonadota bacterium | reverse complement strand
TCCGACGTGTCGGCGAGCTGCTGCGCGAGGTTGAGCACGGGGTGATTGCGCGACACGCCGGCGTCCGCCAGCCCCACGCGCACCATCTGGGCGACGTCGCGCGGGCTGGTCTTGTCGAGCAGCGCGTTGATGGTCAGCGCGCCCGCTCCGGACAGGATCACGCCGTCGAGCGCGGGCTCGTAGGCCGCGAACATCGGCCCGACCACGCCGCCCTGGCTGTGACCCAGGAAGTAGAAGCGGCTCATGTCGAACCGGATGTCCGTGCCCGTCGGGCTCTCGCCGGACGTCAGGTTGAGCGAGCCGATCAGGCGGGTCAGCGACCAGAGGTCCGCGGCCTCCTGGAGCGCGTTGTCGCGCGCGGCGCGCGGGTTCAGCGGGTTGAAGAACAGCACGTCGGGCGCGTAGGCGTCGGGGTCGACGTCCAGCCAAGCCTGCTTGAAGTTCTCCTTGTGCGCGCGCGGACCGTGCAGCGGCGCGTCGAGGCTGATCATCGCGAACTCGACGGGCTGATCGGCCCAGGCGCCCTCGGTCAGCGCTTCGGCCAGACCCTCGCGCTCAAAGGACGTGTAGTTCCCGCCGGTGCCGTGCGCGTAGAGGATGACCGGCCAGCCCGCGGCCGGCATCTCGCCGCCCTTCGGGATGGTGATGGCGACGTGCACGTCCTCGGAGCGCACCGGCGAGAGCAGGCCGGCCACCGGCTCGGCGATCCCGCCACCGTCGGCGAAGTCCTTGAACGGCGGCGTGCCCTCCTGGAACTGCGGCAAGGCCACGACGGCCTGGATCTCGGTGTAGAGCGCGGCCGGGTCCGTGCAGCCGCGGGTGTCGTCGGCCGGATCGGCGAACGGATCGGCGCCGTTCCCGCAGACCACCGCGTCCTTGAGCGTGGGCTCGGGCGCCGCGTCGACCGCAGCGCGGATCAGCTTGGGCACGCGGGTGACGTCCATGACCGTGAACACCGCCGCCGCGGCGAGCTTGCTGGGATCGATCGACTGGGCGGTCAGGTAGGCGCGGAGCGGCGCGTAGGCCTGCCAGGCGTGGTCGAGGCGCGCGTCCTTGGGGGCGTCGGTCGCGAGCATGGCGGGGAAGTCCGCGTCCTGCACGGGCGCGTGGCCGCTCTTGTCCAGGATGTCGGTGGAGAGGATCGCCGCGTAGGTGTGCAGCGGCTCGAGCGGGCGGCCGTCGTTGGGCGTCAGCGCGATCCAGTTCTCGCAGATGTAGGGCGTGCGCGCGCTGCTGATGCTGTAGCCAAATGGCACCAGCTCGGGTGAGCTCGCGCCCGGCGTGATGTCGACGAGAGCGACCGTGCCCTGGCCCGGCAGGCCGAACGAGAGCGTGGTGGCGTCAGGGTAGTCGCTGAACCGGAAGTAGACCGACTCGTTCGCGCCGAACTTGCCGAGCGACTCCGACTCGATCACGCGGATCATGTTGCCGACGACGTCGCCGAGCAGCGGGATCAGGATGCCGGGCGAGGGGTGACCAGAGAGGTCGAGCCGGTCGTCGTCGAGCGCGCGGATGTCGTTGGGGTAGGGCAGTCGGTAGAAGTCCGACAGCGACTCGCCCTCGTCGGGGACCTCGAAGAAGACCTTGTAGTCGGTGGTGGGCGTGGTCGAGTCACACTCAGCACCAGGCCAAAAGGGCAGCTCCAGCCCCTTGCACTTGTCGCCCGTGCACGTCAGCCCAAGCTGGCAGTCGGTCGTCTCGGCGCAGGACTCGTCGAAGCCCGCCGTGCCCGGGTCACCGGGATCGGCGCACACGCCGGTCGCAGAGCACACCAGGCCCAAGCGGCACTGGGTGGTGGCGGCGCACTCGGAGTCCTTGGTGAGCGTGCCGGGGGAGCCTTCCGCGCGGCAGATGCCGTCATGCGCGCAGGTCAGGCCGTTGAGGCAGTCGTCCCAGGCGATGCACTCGTCACCCTCCTTGTTCACGTGCCCGCCGTTGTTGCAGGCGGCGACGGCGACCGTCCCGAGCACGAGGAGCTGACGGCCAACCTGGAGAGCGACGGAAGGGAAGCGCATGCAGGCCCCTGGGCGTAAGACGACATCGTACCCTGCGGAGCGGGCGTGCATCCACTGGCGTAAAACGGGGGCGGATCACGGCCTGGCGTGGCAGACTTGGGCGGGGGTGCTCGTCGTGCGTTGGCTCGGGGTGTGGATGTGGGTGGCGGGGTGCACGTCGTCGGTCACGCCGCCGTCGCCCGACACCGACGCGTGCGTCCCGACCGACACCGGCCCCGGTGCGGACTGCGGTGCCGCGGGCCTGATCACGGTCGGCACCGGGACGAGCGCGTTCGTGCCGCGCGCGGCGGGCGATCCGTGGCCGCTGGAGCGCGGCAGCCAGGGGCTCCAGCACGTCATGCTCTCCCTGCGGGTGCCGGTCGATCCGGCCACGCTGCCCGTCCCGCGCGCGGCCCTCACCGTGAGCGCGTGGCGGGTGGAGGACGGCCTGGCCGTGTCGACCGCGTTCACCTCCGGCTGGGCCCTCGATCCGACCGAAGGTGGCGCTCAGGTCGTGGGCGTGCGCGTGGTGCTGCCGGTCCTCGACGACGTGCTCGGACGTCAGGTTGGGTTCGACGTGCGCGTGGTCCCGGTCGGCTCCACCGAGCCCTTGCACGGTTGGGCGAGCGGGGTGGTCGACTGGGTCCCCGGCGACACCGACGTGGTCGAGGTGCCGTAAGTTCCTGCGCTTAGGGCGTCCCTACTCGGCCCCGAAGCTCGGCGCGGACATCCTCGGTGTAGAGCGCCTCCAGCGCGGCGATCGCGTCGTTGAGTTCGTCGTGGCCGCGGGCGTCGGGCAGGCGAACCTTGAGCTTGACCAGCAGGTCGCCCGCCGGCTTGGCCTTGGGGGTGACCCCCTTGCCGCGCAGGCGCAGCGACTGACCGGACTGCGCCCCCGCGGGGACCTTGAGGTTGACGGTGCCCTCCAGGGTCGGGACCTCGATGGTGCCGCCGCGCAGGGCCTCGCTCAAGGTGATCGGCACCTCCAGGATGAGGTTGTCGCCGTCGCGCTCAAAGACCGGGTCGTCGGCGACCGAGATGGTGAGGAGCAGATCGCCGGCAGGGCCGCCGCGCGCGCCGGCCAGGCCCTGGCCGCGCAGGCGCAAGCTGCCGCCGTCGCGCACGCCAGGCGGGATCCGCACCGTCACCTGCTTGCCGTCGATGCCGATCATGCGCTCGCCGCCGCGCACCGCGGTGCGGAAGTCGAGCGTCATCTCCGCCGAGATGTCGCGTCCTTTGGCGGGGCCTCGGGGGGCGCCGGGCCCCGCCCGGAAGCGGCCGCCACGTCCGCCCAGCCCGCCGCCGAACATCTGGCTG
>CAIOSP010000168.1 GCA_903861005.1 uncultured Pseudomonadota bacterium | reverse complement strand
TGGCTCGCACGGCAGCCACGCGTCGCACGGCTCTCACGGGGCGCACGGCTCGCATGGTTCGCACGGCTCGCATGGTTCGCACGGCTCTCACGGGTCGCACGGCTCTCACGGGTCGCACGGCAGCCACGGTTCGCACGGCTCTCATGGGTCGCACGGCTCTCACGGGTCGCACGGCTCGCATGGCTCGCACGGCAGCCATGGCTCGCACGGCTCACACGGCAGCCACGGCTCGCACGGCAGCCACGGCCAGTGGTGAGTCGCCTGGCGTGACCTGACCTCCGCCAGGGTGCGGAGGTTGGTCACCGGGCCGCTCCTGCGGGTCCTCCGACGACAGGTTCGCGCGCAAGCGCGGCGGTCGCGGCGTGTTCGGCGACGTTCGCCCGGACAAGACCGGCGATGCCGCGGCGTCGCTATGGATCGTGGGGCCGATCCGATCGGTCGGCGTCTACTCGTCGACGCCGGCGCCCATCATCCAGGCGTCGATCTGCACGCTGATCCCTTCCTTGAGCGACGCGAGCAGGCCGGTCTGGTCGGTGGCGTAGCGGGCGAGGTTGCGGCGGAAGAGAAGCAGGGCGGGGACCAGCGCGCGCGCGCCGTCGAGCGGGACGTGGCCGAGCAGCTCGGCGGGCGGCGCGAACGGGTCGTAGGCGGAGCACACCTCGACGGACGGCACATCCAGCACCTGGATGGCGGCCGTGGAGAGCCAACCGCGCACGTCCTCGTCCGCGTCCTCCATGGCCTCGGCGAGCAGGACGAGCACGTCGTGGTCGGTCAACTCGGCGGGGACGGGGTGGCCGGGGGAGAGCGACCAGGCGCGAAGGTAGTCGCGGTGCGCGCCGACGTAGTCGCCTCGGCGCTCGCGGATCAGCGCGCGGCCGTAGTAGGCCTCGGGCAGGTCGGCGCTGACACGCAGCGCGCGCGAGAAGCAACTGGCTGCCTCGTCCACGCGGCCCTGGTCGAACATCACGCCCGCCATGCCGCTCCACGCCTCCGCCAGATCGGGCTGGTGGGCGAGTAGGCGGCGGTAGCACAACTCGGCCGCGACCTCCTCGTTGAGATCGCGGTGCGCCTCGGCCTGCAGGAGCATGGCGCCCGCATGGTCCGGCTGGGTGCGCAGCAGCTGACGGCACAGGTCGACCGTGGTCTCAGGGCGGCCCTCGTGGAGCGCGGCCTGGGCCAGGTCGAACAGGTGGTCGGGCGTGGCGATCTCGGCGGCGTGGCTCATGGCGATCCCGTCGAGGGTGTGAGGCGGTAGCGGTGGACGGCGGGGAGGCCGTCCGGCGTGAGCGGGAAGGACAGCTGCACCAGCGCCGCTCGTACGCACGAGTCGGCCGCCAGGGAAGCGGGTCCGCCGAACGTGACGCCGCTGGGGCGGCCAAAGCCGTCGGTGTGCACGTCCACGTAGGCGGGAAGGGGCGCCTTGTCTGCGGTGAAGCACGCGGCGACGGACGGCAGCTGCGCGATCAGGCCCTGGGTGGTGGGCGCCTCGTCGTGCGGCGTGACGACGGACAGGCGGTTGCCCAAGAGCGCCGCCAGGATCAGCACGCTGACCGCGCCCGCGCCCATGGCGAAGGCCTCCCAGGGGCGACGCGGCCCGGACACGGCGCGGCGCACCCGGAACACCACGTTGTGGCTCTCGTTCGCGTTGGACAGCGTGAGCGTGCAGCTGATCGGCGACGACCCGGCCTTGGCGGGGTCGATGCGCACGACGAGCGTGTGGCGGCCGGGCGCCAGTGAGAGCCCGTGCTCCGGGCGCGTGGTGAGCGCGGGGTGGTCCGACGAGATGGCGGCGGTCCAGCGCGCGGTGCCGTGCACCACGAGCGACACGATCGCGGTCTCGGACGCCGCGGACTCCAGCACGACCTCGCGCACCTCGGCGCCCAGCACCTCGCACACCGACGGCGCGGCCATGACCGGCGGCGCGTGCGTGGGTGGGCGGTTGGACGAGGGCTGGGGGGTGCGCAGGTCGCGCAGGGGGCTGGTGCGGCGGGCGTCGGCGGCGGCGCGCTCGCGGCGCATGCGGTCGTAGTTGGCGCGGGTGAGCGGATCACCCAGCACGCGCCACGCCTGCGCCACGCGCGGGTCGGCGTCGATCCCACGGGCGTTGGCGTCGCGCCAAGCGGCCTCGATGTCGCCAAACGGCGCCGAAGGGTCCACGTCCAGCGCCTTGTAGTAGTCGGGCACGTCGCCGGTCAGATCGGGCGAGGGCACGCCCGCGGGCGCGACGACGGCGCGGATCTCCTCGTAGAGCTCCAGGAACTGCTCGGCCTCGCGCTCGCGGCGAGGGTCCGACAGCGCGCGCTCCATCTCGCGGCGCTTGCGCTCGAGCGCGATCAGACCCTCTTTTCCCGACGCGTCCGGCGCCAGGGACAGGTAGGCGTGGACGCTGGAGACGCCTGCGAGCTTGCAGAGCGTGTCGAGCGCCTCATCGCGTGCGGAGCGTCCGTCGGGAGCTGCCAAGGAGTGGCCCCGGGGGAGGAGATCGGTCGGTCGACCGACCCGCTATTCCAACTCTATCGCGCTTGTGCGCTGCACGGCTCGCCTAAGCTCGGCTTCCGACATTCCACCACGCCAATTCAGGTCGACGTTGCGGCGGATCCCGGTGTCCACGTCGATCACCTGCACCGCCAGCAGGCGGTCGGCGTTGTAGCGGTAGATGATCTCGATCGGGGTGCCGACGGGCCTTGGCGGCAGGCCGCGCAGCTCGACCACGCCCACCACCTGGACGTCCTCACGGCGAAGGCCGCGGCCCTCGGTGACCTCGACGCGCACGCCGGTCATGCCCTCGTAGGCGTAGGTGAAGCGACCCTTCACCTCGCACGGGATGGGCGTGCCCTGCGGGATCAGCGGGATCACGCGCTCCTTGCGCTCGCGGTCGAGCGCGATGAGGCCGAGCGACGCGGTGATCACGTCGCGGATCTTGAAGCCGCCGTCGTCGCCGTCGTGCCCGCCGTCGGCGAGACCGAGCACCGCGCGGTGCTTGGGCGCCGGGCCAGCCGGGCCCTGGTTGCGGCGGTTGATCTGCAGCGCGAACGGGTCCTCGACCGGGGCCTTCTCGACCACCTTGGGGGTGCGAAGGCCGGGGTGCTGCGGATCATGACGCGCGGCCGCGAGCAGGGCGGCCCCTCGCGCGATGCACAGCTCAGGGTCCGACGGCAGGTCCAGCCGGTCGCCGAACTTCTGCTTGAGCGCCAGCTGCACGTTGTTCAGGCGAACGCCGCGGCCCACGGCCAAGCAGCTCACTACGTCCTCCGACTTGGCGCCAGCCTCGGCCAGTGTGGCGTCGATGAGCGCCAGCGCAGCGTCGACGACGGTGCCGGTCTGCGCGGCGAACAGGCCGCGGTCCACGCGAACCCGCGCCTCCACGCCCGCGTGCGCGATGCGCGTGGCGGCCACGTCGCGGGTGCAGAGCGTCTGGAGCACGCCGGCGGCGGCGTCGACCACCTGCTGCGCCAGGGTCTCGTCCTCAGTCGCGGTGGTGCCCGCGACCTGACGGAAGCGGCTGACCAGCAGCGTGCGGATCCGCAGCTCGAACGCGCGCCAGCAGAGGTCCCAGCGCGCCTGGCTGGCCCGGACCGCGAGCGTCTCGCCCTGCTTGGACAGCACGGTGACCTCAAGGTCGCGGCCGCCCAGATCGAACACCACGTAGATGCCGTCCGAACCGGAGCGCTGGATGCCCGCGCCGAGCGCGGCGGCCAGCGGCTGGTTGACGAGGCTCAAGACCTCGATGCCGGCGATCGTGGCGGCGTCGACAGCGGCGGCGCGGCGAGCGCTGTCCCACCAGGCGGGGACGGCGAGCACGGCGCGGCGCGCCTCAAACCCGCGGAGGTCGCTGGCGTCCTCGCGCAGCTTGCGCAGGCAGAGCGCGACCAGCTCCTGCGCGCTCCACTTGCGGCCGTGCAGCAAGGGGTGCCAGTCCGGCTCGCCCAGGTGCCAGGGCACGTCCTCCAGCACGTTGGCTGGATCAAGCGCCATCATCTTGCGCGCCTCGGAGCCGACGGCGACGCCGTCTTCCTCGTAGATGTGCACGCAGGCGAGGGTGGTGTCGTGGCCTTCGGAGTTGGGGACGACGCGCGTGCGCCCATCGTCCTCGAGCGAGGCCATGGCCAACGCGGTGACGCCGAGATCGATTCCGAGGATAGTCCGCTCTGGTGAGGTCACGACTTCCCGCCGCCCTTCCACTTGTACACGACGACCTCTTCGGGGCGCATGGTCTTGTCTTCACGAACGAACCCGCGCTTCACCACGGAGGCGACCTTGTTGTCGTCCTCGGGCGTGGGCGCGGCCTGCACCTGCACCGCGCGGTGCACGGAGGGGTCGAACTCGGTGGCGGGCTCCATCGGCACCACCTCGCGGCGGTAGAGGACCTCGAGCAGCTCGTCGAGCAGGAACTGGAAGCTATCGGCCACCACGTCCGACGACATCTCCTCCTTCACCAGCGACTGGTGGAACCACACCATGCTGTCGAACAGCAGGAGCAGGTCCAGGAGCAGGGGACGCTCGGCTTCGCGGAGGAAGCCGTCCTTGTAGGACTTGAGCTCGCCGTACAGCTTCTCGAACGCGGCCTCGCGGACGGGGTCCTCGGCCAGGCGCTGGTCGACGGTCTTGCGCAGCGCGTCGACGGTGTCGCGCAGGCGGTTGAGCTCTTCGGGATGGCTGGTGGTCACGATCAGACTCCGCGCGGCGCCCAAGTGGCGAGGTTCGCGTAGCTCGCGCCGAGCTCGAAGCGCTCGTCCGACGCGAAGTGATGATTGGGGCTCGACGCGATGCGCTTGAGGGTCGTCGCGTCAGGGTTGGGGCCGACGCCGATGGTGATCACGTCCGCGCCCTGC
>CAIOSP010000167.1 GCA_903861005.1 uncultured Pseudomonadota bacterium | reverse complement strand
GCTCGGCGGCGGTCACGGGGACCGCGTCGAGCAGCTCGGCCTTGTCGTCGGTGAGCTCGTCGTCTCCGGTGCGTCCACACCGCCGCACGGCGACCGCCACGTGGGAGCGCGCGACGCGTCCGTCGGAGTCGCCCGGCTCAGGTCGCCGCCTCTCAATCAGACGGCGTAGACGCTCACCTCAAGCGCAGCGCGATCAGGGCGCGCCCGCTTTCAGCGTAAAGCCGAGCTCGGCCAGCGCCCGAGTGAGCTGCTCCATGCGGAAGGGCTTGCCCAGGAACAGGCGAGGCACCGTGGTCGGCCAGCCCGTCGGGATGGGGGCCCCGAGCTGCCCCGAGACAAAGAGCACCGGCAGATCGATCCCGTCGCGGATCAGGGCGTCGACCATCTCGGTGCCGGACATGTCCGGCATACGCACGTCAGTGACGATCAGGTCGAACTCGCCACGCCGATCGTGCGCGATCTGAATCGCCTCGGCGCCGCTCCCGGCGGGCACCGCGTCGCAACCCACCCGCTCAAGCAGCCGCTTGTTGAGCGTGAGCAGCATCGGCTCGTCGTCCACCACCAGGACAACCGGCCTCGACCTCGGACAATCCTGCGACACCGGACGCGCGTCCTCCTCGCGATTGGACGGGGTGTGCACCGCGCGTCCGTCCGTGGGCCAGTAGATCGTGAAGCGCGCCCCGCGCTCCAGCTCGCTCTCCACCGTGATGCCCGCGGCGTGCAGCTTGAGGATGCCAAACACCGTCGGCAGGCCGAGCCCCGACGCCTTGTCCTGCGCCTTGGTCGTGAAGAACGGCTCGAACATATGCTCAAGCACCAACGGCGTGATGCCTGCGCCGGTGTCCTCCACGGTCACCGTCACGTAGCTGCCCGGCGGCAGCGTCCCGGTGCGGGTCGTCGCACGCGGCGCCGAGATCTCCTCGGTCGCGACCAGCACGTCGATCAGGCCACCAGGACCCATCGCGTCACGCGCGTTCGCGACCAGCTGCAGCAGCACCTGCTCGAACTGCGCGCGATCCACGTTGAGCAGCGCGTCGTCGGCGCCTTCGTCGAAGCGGATCGACAGCGTCGACGACGGCGCGGCCACGCGCACCAGCAGGGCTCGCGACTGTTCGAGCAGATCCCCGATGCGCGCGCGCTCGAGCGTGAGGTGCTGGTGGCGGGAGAACGAGAGCAGCTGCGCGGTCAGCGCGCTCGCGCGATCCACCGAGGTGCTGATCGTCGCGATGCGCGCCAACGCGTCCGCGCCGCCCGGGGCGTCGCCGCGCAGAAGGCTCGTCGCGGCGGCGATCGTCGCGAGCACGTTGTTGACCTCGTGCGCCACGCCTGCGGCCATGCGTCCCATCGACTCCATGCGCTGGACGTCCCGTCGCTCTTTCTCCAGCGTACGCCGCTCAGTGAGGTCGTGGGAGATGCCGAGCAGCTCCACCAGATGACCCTGCTCATCCAGCACTGGGAAGGCCAGCACCTCGGTCCAGACGGTGGTTCCGTCCTTGCACCGGTACTCAAAGTCGCCGCGGAACGGGGCCGGCTTGCGCCCCTGGCGTACCGCGGTGAGCATCTCCGTGAAGTACGCGACGGAGCGCGCCGCCGAGTCGGGCGTGTGCGTCTCCTCCAGCGTCTGCGCCATCGCCTCTGCCGGCGTGAAGCCACGCAGCGCCTCGATCGCCGGGCTCACGTAGGTCACCCGCCCCTCTGGCGCGATGGCCCACACGACATCACGCGCGCCGTCCGCGAGCAGACGCAGGCGAGCGTCGCTGACCCGCAGCGCCTCGACGGCGGCCTGCTCGTCGTGAATGTCGCGAAGGTAAAGGAGAAAGGAATCTTCTGCACGAGGGCTCGAGCGCGTCTCAGCGCGCAGCGCGTGCCAACGCTCCTCACCCGTAGCCGCCAGGATCCGCCGCGCGACGTCCTGAGAGACGTCCGCGTGGAACAGATCGTCGGGCCCACGGGTGAACCGCAGGGCCGCGTAAGGATCAGGCGCAACATGGACGGGGTTCGACATACATTCCTCGATCGCCCGGCCGCGATCCATTGGCGACGACGATGACAGCACAAATTCGAACGGCCGGATAATCTCTTAGAGCGCTCATACACCGTCTGCTTGCTTTGCATCGGCACAACCGTGCCCGAATTGAGCCTTTCTCACTCATCGGTGGGTCGATTTGCTGCAACGCGTCGCCGACCGGCCATGTGCTGCCGGCGCCGCGGCACGCCCGTTGCTGCGACCCGAGCAGGCCTTAGTCAGACTCTGGAGCCCGCCATGGAATCTGCGATCCTCGTCATCATCGCCCCCGAAGGCACCGAGGCGACGCTGGAGCGCGAGCTGTTGGACCTCGGCGTCGAAGGCTTCAGCGCCTGGCCGGTGAAGGGCTACGGCCAGCATGGTCACCGGCCGACGCAGTGGGCGACAGGTAACGTCCGAATCGAGGCCCTCGTCACGCGTGAGCTCGCCGAGCGCGTGCTCGCGGAGCTGCGCCAGAAGCACCCACGCGAGAGCCGTGTGTTCCTCTACGCCGCGCTGGCGACCACGCTGTAGCGTGAAGCCGCCGACGCGCGCGTCGACGAAGCTCAGGCCGCTTGGCCCACGCCGCACGAGCGCCATCACGCCGGACGGGTGGCCGATCCACACGATCCCTCCGGCCGACACCGGGCTTGAGTAGAAGCCCACCCCAGGCCGCGCCGGGAGCTCCATCGTGGCCGACGAGGCGCCGGTGGCCTCGTCGAGCACGGTCACCCGACCCACCTCCTGCACCACCCACACCGCCCCATCGACCCCCAGCGGCTGAGCGAACACACGCTGCAGCTCCGGCATGGGGCGCTCCCAGAGCACGGCGCCCTTGAGCGTGTCGCCGCTGACCGTGAGCCGAAGCGCGCGCGCCGCGACGCCCTTCTCCGCTACGTCGCCTGCCGTGCGTCCGCCCACGAAGAACACCCGGTCTCCGTCCGCCACCGGACCCACGTCGTAGACGTCGCCAAGGCCCTTGGCGACCACTCGGACGTCGCGCACACGGACGGCCGCCGTCGGGGGTGATGATGAACGCCTGGCCGGCCACGCGCGCGATCGTGGGCGTGCCAAAGTCGTGCTACTCCGGTCCCGTCAAGCGCACGGCGCCCGTCGATGTCGGGTCGATGCGCCGACGGCCGGAACATGCGCTCCCCTCACGGCCCGATCCGCCTGATGGCGACGCGTTCGGCCCGCCGGTCCGATACCACGGGTCAACCCGCCGTGCCCCGGCTCATAAGTCGGCAACATTCTGCCTGTTTTGAGTCGACGACCGACCGGACCCGTCGTAGCTGGATGCAAGCGACTGGAGCCTGGATGCGCCTCACTCCCTGGGTCTTCCTTACGATCTGCGCTTGTGGTCCACAGGACGACAAGGCCAACGACACCGACGCGCTCGCCTCGGACGACACCGACCTGGCGGCGTGGGACACCGACCTCGCCGACACCGACGACACCGCGGCGCCCCCCACCTGCGGCAACGGCGCGCCGGTCGAGGTGTTCGCGACGACCGAGCACGGCAAGCACCTGATGCACGCCACGGTGCGCTGGTTCCTGGACGACGGCCGCCAGGGCGACTGCCCTCTCGACACCACGGTGGCCGACCGCTGGACCTGCGACGCGCCGCTGGACGGGGATCTGACCGTCACGGTGACCCAGAGCTGGCTGCGCGGCTACGCCGAGGTGCTCCGCGCGGGGCTGGACGGCTGCCGCGTCGGCGGCGAGATCCTCGACGGCCGCGGCGCGCTCACCCCGTCCGGCGCCCACTTCGGCGAGGATCGGCAGTACCTGTACCGGCGCTACGTGGACGACTCCACCTGCGAGCACTCGTTTGAGATGTATGGCCAGGGCTGCTACGCGCCCGCGATCTTCTGCGCCGACGGCAACAGCGCCGTGTTGCAGACCGACATCATGAACGAGGGCACCTACGACCTGTTCGACGGCTTCTTGTACAACGCCCTGCTGGTAGAGGGCGACGTGCCGCCGGTCACCCAGTGGTCGGTGGTGGACGGCGGCACGCTGCGCGACTGGAACGGGGAGCTCTGGCACCTCGACCCGTCCGACCCCGACATGACGTGGGTGTGTGATCCGGAGCACCAGGTGTTCGACACCGGGCCTTGGGACTCGAGCGGCGACACCGCGGCGGTGGACACGGACGTGGTCGACACCGACACGCCAGACACCGACCTTGTCCCGTAGACTGCAGGCGCCGCCGATCGCGGCCCAAGCGCTACGTACAAGCACGTAGGTGGGCTCCAGCGGCGGGCTGACAAGAGTAGGCGTTGCGTGTGGCCGACTGTCGACGCCGCACGGGATCTGCGGACCTTCGGGCCCACATTCGGGATGACCTACGCCGCCATGCCCAACAGCCCCTCCAGTCCGAATTCCGAGTCCGCGGACGCCGTGACCGGGAACCGCGCGCGCAGCCCGTTCTTGGACGACTCCGACGAAGAGACGATTCAAATGACGGCCATCCCGCGCACGCTGGATGGGACCGCGAAGGACACGCCCCGCCTCCAGCAGAGTGACCACACCGCCAAGTTCGCGCGCGTCCTCGGGGACGCCACCGACGGCTATTGGTCGCTCTCGTCCAGCGGGATCGTCATAGAGGTCAACGCGGTGCACGCCGCGGCGCTCGGCTACACGCCGGCGCAGATGATCGGCACGCACGTCGCCAGCTACTCCGCGCGCAGCCGCACCGAGGAGGATGTCCGCGCCACCCTGGAGCAGGTCAAGGCGCTGGGGACGGCGCGGTTCGAGACCGAGCACGTCCACCGCCTGGGCCACACCGTCGCGGTCGAGGCCGTAGCCGCCTACCTGCCCGAGCACGACGAGACGGTCGCGCTCATCCGGGACATCTCGACCCGAAAGCGCGCCGAAGCGGCGCTGCAGGCCAAACAGCGTGAGTCCGATGTCGCCAACCAGAAGCTCCACACCATGCTGGAGTCGATGAGCGACGGGGTGATGACCCTGGACCTGTCGTGTCACGTGACCGAGATCAACGACGCGCTTTGCCAGATGGTGGGCATGGAGCGTGAGTCCATGGTGGGTCTGGACGTGAGCCACTTGAGCGTGAGCGGCGCCCAAGCCGCGGACGGACTCAAGGCGTTGATGGCGCAGGGAGAGTCGGTTCGCTTGGAGCGCGATTTCACGCACGGCGACGGACACGAGCGGACCTTCGACGTGACGGTGACCCCGCTCGTCCAGGTGGGCGAGGTCATGGTCCTGGTCCGTGACATCACGGAAAAAAAGAACGCAGCGCAGTCCGAGCGCGCGCGGCGGGCGGAGCGCGACCAGCAAGCGGGCCGGTTCCACGCGCTGACCCAGGCCACCCTCGACGGCTTCTGGTTGGCAGGCCAGGACGGGATTCTGCGCGAAGTGAACGACGCGCTGTGCACGATGCTGGGCTGGTCTCGCGACGAGCTGGTCGGACAGCACGTTCATCGGCTCGCCCCCCTGGACAACCCCGAGGAGCCCGAGCGCTGGCGGACCCAGCTCGTTCGGGCGGGCCACGTTCGCGCCGAGGGCTTCTTTGGACGACGCGATGGCGGCAAGGTCCCTGTCGATCTGACCGCCTGGGTCGACCCGCAGGACGGCGCCTTCCTGTGCATCGCGCATGACATCACCGCGCGCCGGATCATGCAGGAGCAGCAGCAGGCGCTGCTTGACCAACGGGAAGCGCAGGCCGCCAAGTTTGAGGCGCTCACCAACGCCAGCCTCGACGGGTTCATCATGGTGGACCAAGACAACCTCATCGTCGAAGTGAACGACGCGTACTTGGAGAAAGGCGGATGGCAGCGCCACGAGCTGCGTGGCACGCCAGTCACGGTCGTGACCGCCGCGACCGACGAGTTTCTTCGCGAGACGAAGAAGTCGATGCAGAAGACCCCGCACGTACGGTTCGAGACACAGCACCGTCGCTCGGACGGCACGCTGTTCCCGGTAGACGTCTCCGCCATGGCGATGCACTCCACCGGACACTGCCTGCTGTTCGTGCACGACATGACTGAGCGCAACGCGCGTGAAGAGGCGTCTCGACACGCCGCCTTCTACGACATGCTCACCGACCTGCCGAACCGTCGAATGCTGATCGACGCCTACCGCAAGACCACGGCGTTGACGGCGCGACGCCAAGAACGCGGCGCCCTCGTCTACCTGGACTTGGACAACTTCAAGCTCCTCAACGACGCGCGCGGTCACGACTTTGGCGACGAGGTGCTGCGTCAAGTCGGCAAGCGTCTGCGCCTGTGCGTGCGCGACTGCGACACAGTCGCGCGCGTCGGCGGCGACGAGTTCGTCCTAGTTCTAGGCGAACTCAACCCGGACCCTCAGATCGCCGCCGCGCAAGCGAGCGTGGTCGCGGAGCGTGTCTGTCGCAGCCTGGCCAAGCCCTACGTGATGAAGGACCACGTGCATGTCGGCGGCTGCAGCGTGGGCGTGGCGATGTTCCACGACGAGCGCGACGAGCTCGACGTGGTCATGAAGTACGCGGACTCCGCGATGTATCAGGCGAAGAAGAGTGGGCGGAGCCAGGTCCGCTTCTTCGACAGCGTCATGCAGGCCCGCTTGACGGCGCGTTCGGTCCAAGTGCGAGAGATCAGCGACGCGCTCGCGCGTGATCAGTTCCTGCTGCACTACCAGGTGCAGGTGGGCGTCAACCAGCGGCCGTGCGGTGCCGAGGCCCTGGTGCGATGGCTCCACCCGGACCGAGGACTGCTTCCGCCCGCCGAGTTCATCCCCTTGGCCGAGGAGACCGGCTTCATCGTGCTGCTCGACGACTGGGTGCTCCACACGGCCTGCAAGCAGCTCAAGGCGTGGCAGGACCACCCCGACACCAAGGACCTGCCCCTGTCGGTCAACGTCAGCGCCAAGCAGTTCAATCAGGCCGGCTTTGAGAAGCGCATCTTGACCGTGCTCAAGGAGACCGGGGCGCCCGCGCACCTGCTCAAGCTCGAGCTCACTGAGACGGTCGCGCTCAAGAACGTCGAGCAGACGGTGGCCAAGATGACGGCCCTCCAGGCGCACGGCGTGAAGTTCTCGATGGACGACTTCGGCACCGGCTACTCGTCCCTCACCTACCTGCGCCGCCTGCCCTTTGATCAGCTCAAGATCGATCAGGCTTTTGTGCGGGGGCTACCCAACGAGCCGGTAAGCGTGGCGATCGTGGAGTCCATCCTGGCCATGAGCCGCGGCCTGGGCATTGAGGTGGTGGCCGAGGGCATCGAGACGTCCGGCGAGCTGGACGCCCTGCGCGAGCGCGGCTGCACGATGTACCAGGGCTACCTGTTCAGCCGGCCGATCCCCACCAAGGACTACGAGAGCCTGCTGCGCAAGGGCTGACGGGCGGCGTCCACAGGCCGCGGGTCAGCTGAACACGTCCGGCCGCACGCGCGCCAGCGCCGCGTACGACACCACGCTCACCGCGTTGCCCAGGTTCAGCGAGCGGATCGGCCCAGTCATGGGGATCTTCCAGGCGCCCCGCGCAGCGACCAGCTCCTCAGGGAGCCCCACCGTCTCCCGGCCAAACACCAGCACGTCGCCGCGCTCGTACGGGCACTGGGTGAACGACTGGGCGCCGTGCGACGAGAACAGCCGCACGCGGCGGCCTTCGGCCCACGTCCAGAACGACGCCTCGTCCGCGTGCTCAGTCAGGTCGACGTGCTTCCAGTAGTCCAGGCCCGCGCGCCGCACGGCCTTCTCGTCGATGTCGAACGAGATGGGGTGGACCAGGTGCAGACGCAGCTCCAGCCCGACGCACAGACGGCCGATGTTGCCGGTGTTCTGCGGGATCTCGGGGTGGTAGAGCACGATGTGCAGGGCGGGATCGGGCAAGGACGACCTCGGAATCGCGACGGGGCTTGGACGGGCGCGGGACTCTCCGGTAAGGTGCCGTGCAGCCCGTGGCACGCATCCCGGAGTCGTCCAGCCCATGCCGAACGCCCGCCCCGTCGTCGGCCCCTTCCGCGCGGACCAGATCGTCGCCCTCGGCGCCGACGGTGAGGTGTGGCGCGCGTCGGGCCCCACGGGCCGGGTCGCCATCAAGATCGCGCGCGGCGACAAGGGCCCGGAGCGGCTCGCGCGCGAGGCCGAGATCCT
>CAIOSP010000166.1 GCA_903861005.1 uncultured Pseudomonadota bacterium | reverse complement strand
GTCGAAGGAGAGCGTGAAGTTTTCGGTGCCTGCGCACTGACCGCCCTGGTAGCCGTAGCCTTCGATGAGGATGTGGTAGGTCTGGCCCTGGCTACAGGTGAAGCTCACCCGGTCGTTGGCGGTGTAAGCGGCGCTGGCGCCGGCGTAGCAGTCGCCCGGGGGCGCGCAGACGTCGCCCAGCACGAAAATGTCGAAGTCGCAGGTCATGTTCGACAGCAGCAGCGTGACCTGGCCGGACTGCTGACAGCTGAACGCGAGCACCTGCTCCGGGCCGTTCTGATAGACGCTGGGGAACGGCGCACCGCAGCCGTACGAGCCACCGAGCTGGTTCGGCTGCCCGTAGGTGATGGATCCAGCGAACGTGGACGAGCACGTCAAGGTCTGCGTGGAAGGCGGACAAACCGCCCACGATAGGCCCGGCCACGCCGCGATCAGGGTCGGGAGGAAGCGTCGCATAAGCGCACCATATTCGAATTCAGCGCCAGACGAGATAGGATCGACACCTCGGAGGCACATTGGCGCGTCTTTCCCACATCGGCGTAGCCATCGCCCTGGGCCTGTGCGCGTGCCAGGAGCCCGAGTTCACCACGCTCGAAGCGTCCCTGTCGGTGGATCCCGACGTGGTGGATCTGGGTGATGTGCCGGTCGGAGCGACGATCCCTTTCGTCGCGCTGCTCAACACCTCCAACAGCCACCCGCTCAAGATCACGGCGATCACGATCGACGACGACGTCGGTACCTTTGCGTACGTCGGCGACCTGCCCTTCGAGGTGGATCCGGCCGAGGGCACGGTCGCCTCGTTCACCTACACGCCGGTCGCCGAGGGTTGGCACCTGGGGACGATGCACATCGAGTCCGACGCGCTCAACCCGGACGACACCTGGCGCGTGCGCGCCCACGCCGTCCCGCGCACGCTCTGGCTGCGGCCCGCTGCCGTGGACTTTGGGCACGTGGCCACCGGCGACACGGTCCATCACGCGGTGACGGTGGTGAACGTGGGCGACGTGCCTGCCACCGTCGACTCCGTGGTGCTCGCCCCGCCCTTCTCGTTCGATGAGCCCACCCCATTCACGGTGGAGGCCGGCCAGACGCGCGACGTGCAGATCAGCTTCACCGCGGCGGACGCGACCGGCGCGCAGGCGGCGCTGGTGTTGATCGCCGACGGCCGCGCCCTGCCGTCGATGCCCGTGTGGGCGAACGACTGCACCCGCGGCAGCGTAGACGCCTGGGACGTCGACGGCGACGGGTTCGCGTCCTGTGGCGGCGACTGCGACGACGACGACGCCACCATCAAGCCCGGCGCGCTCGAGCTGTGCGACGGCGTCGACCAGGACTGCGACGGCCTGCTCGACGACCGCACAACCTGCTACGACGATGACGGCGATGGCGTCACCGAGGACGATGGCGACTGCCACGACGGCGCGTCAGCCGTGAACCCGTTCGCGTCCGAGGTGATGGGCAACGGCGTGGACGACGACTGCGACGGCGTGGTCGACAGCGGCGCGGAAGACCTGGACGGCGACGGCTTCACCGTGGCCGCGGGCGACTGTGACAACACGAACGCCGCGCTCAACCCGGGCGCGTTCGAGGCGCCGGACGGCGTGGACAACGACTGTGACGGGCACATCGACGACGGCACGATCTTCGCCGACGACGACGGCGACGGGTTCTGCGAGGCGCCCAACCGCTGCAACGACGGCTCGACCCCCGGCGACTGCGACGACAGCAGCGCGTCCCGCTCGCCTGTCGCCGCGGAGGCGCCCAACCACGACGACGACGACTGCGATCAAATCGTGGACGAGGGCACCACCTTCGGCGACGACGACCTGGACGGGTACACCGAGGCGGGCGGCGACTGCGACGACGCGGCCCCCTACCGCAACCCGAGCTTCTACAACTGCCCGTGAGCGGGGGGCGATCAGCCAGCAAATAGCTGACAGATCGGCCATTGTTCGCGCGACACTCCGCGACAGTTCACGGCCCGGCCCTTGCTAGCCGCGAACTGTCGCGGGCACCCTTTCGCCCGCTCCCATTGGAGACCTCGTGGCAAAGCGTGTGTTGGTGGTCGGTGGTGTGGCAGGTGGCGCGTCCGCCGCGGCGCGTCTGCGTCGCCTGGACGAAACGGCTGAAATTCTGCTCTTTGATCGCGGTCCGCACGTCTCTTTCGCGAACTGTGGGCTGCCCTACTACGTGGGCGACGTGATCCGCGACGAGGGCAAGCTGTTGGTCGCCTCGCGCGCGCTGTTCCGCGACCGGTTCGCCATCGACGTGTTCACCGAGCACGAGGCCGTGGAGGTCGACCGCGCCGCCAAGGTGCTGCGCGTGAAGGACCTGCGCACCGGCGAGACGCGCGACGAGCGCTACGACGCGCTGGTGCTCTCCCCCGGCGCAGCCCCGATCCGCCCGACCGCGCCCGGCATCGACCTGCCCGGCGTGTTCGTGGTGCGCACCATCCCGGACGCCAACCGCATCCGCGCCTGGATCCAAGAGGACAAGTGCAAGACTGCGGTGGTGGTCGGCGGCGGCTTCATTGGCCTGGAGATGGCCGAGAACCTTACCTTCCGCGGCCTAGCCGTCACGGTGCTGGAGAAGCTGCCGCAGGTGATGCCGCCGATCGACCCTGAGATGGCGGCGACCGTGTCCACGCACCTGCGCGACAAGGGCGTCACCCTGCGCATGGGCGAGGGCTTCACCGCGATAGAGGCCGTGGACGGCCGCCTGGGCGTCGTGACCGACCTCGGCAACCGCGTCGACACCGACTTGGTGATCCTGGCGCTGGGCGTGCGGCCTGAGGTTGGGCTGGCGCGGGCGGCGGGCCTGGCGCTCGGCGCGCGCGGCGGTATCGTGGTCGATGAGCACATGCGGTCGTCCGACCCCAGCATCTACGCGGTCGGCGACGTCATCGAGGTGCGCGACGTGGTCAGCGGCCAGGAGACCATCCTGCCCCTCGCGGGCCCCGCCAACCGGCAGGGTCGTGTGGCGGCCGAGTCGATCGCAGCCCGCCCCACCCGCTTCCGCGGCGTGCAGGGCACCGCTATTGTCGAGGTTCTTGGCCTCTCAGTCGCCACGACGGGCGCCAGCGAGAAGGGCCTGCGGCGCGCGGGCGTCACCGACTTCGACGTGGTCTACCTGCACCCCGGCCACCACGCCGGGTACTACCCGGGCGCCAAGCCGATCCACCTCAAGCTGATCTTCTCCAAGACCACCGGCAAGATCCTGGGCGCACAGGCGGTCGGCATGGACGGCGTCGACAAGCGCATCGACGTGATCGCGACCATGATCCAGCTCGGGGGCACCGTGCACGACCTGGCCGAGGCCGAACTGTGCTACGCGCCGCAGTTCGGCGCCGCCAAGGACCCGGCGAACATCGCCGGCATGATGGGCGAAAACGCGCTGTGCGGCGACATGCCCCTCGCCGACTGGAGCCAGGTGGGCGACACCGACGCGATGCTGCTCGACGTGCGCGACCCGCACGAGTTCGCCGCCGGCCACATCGACGGCGCGGTCAACATCCCGCTGCCCGAGCTGCGGCGTCGCGCCGCCGAGGTGCCGACCGACAGGCCGGTCTGGGTCTACTGCGCGGCCGGACAGCGGGCGTACTTCGCCCAGCGCATGCTGCTGCAGAAGGGCGTGGACGCGCACAACCTGTCGGGCGGGTTCACGACGTGGACGGCGCGCGTCCAGGCAGGGCTGAACGGGGCGCCCAAGGCCTGAGCGCGCTCGTAGGGGTCATGTCACCAGCCCGCGCACTCGGGGCGCGGCGTGACGTGGCCCTTGGCGACCTCGGCCAGCAGGCCGTGAATGCTGTCGCGCGGCCACGCGCGCTGCACCGAGTTGAACAGCCAGGACGGGAGCGATCCCTGCGGATCGACCATGGCCACCGCCTCGACGCGCGTGTGCGTGGCGTCCACCACCGTGAACTTCCAGAAGCTGCCGTGGTCGATGCCACGCACGAACTCGTCATTGTGCGGGTACTTGGCGTCCTCCACCGAGTGGTAGGTCACCGTCACGGTCTTCGTGGCATCCTCCCAGTGGGTGGTGCGCATGAACACGAACTCCCGGTCCGACACGGGCCAAGGCATGTCGTAGATGTGGTGCTCGAGCACGTCGGTCGAGCCCGCGATCGGGGTCGCGTCCAGGCGGACCATCAGGTTGACCCAGTTGGGTGCGCGCGTGGTGTCCAGGTACAGGCCCATCGCCTGGCAGAGCGGCACGTGGATCGTCGCGACGCCCCGTGTCGCCAGCATGTTCGAGCCCTCGAGCGACTGGCTGTAGGACGTGACGTCGTCCTTCTCGGAGTACTGGACCCACCCGTCTCCCGCGGACGCGGTCGAACTGGCGAGGGACACTAAGAGCATCGGCGGAAGGACACGGCGCATGGGGACCTCTAGCGTGGGGCGACGCTAGCACACCCGCCACCCAAAGCCCGACAGCTTGTGGGTACAACCTCTAGATTCGACGTACCCGCCGGAGGAAGATCCGCGGCGCAGCGCCGACCGCACGCTGTCATCGTGTGTCGATCCAGGATGCAAAACCCGTCAGTTCTCTTTAGAACCCGTGCGTTTCCGGAGGCGCGATGCGCCCGATCCTCCCCTGGCTCCTCCTCCTCGTGTCGACCACCTCCGCGTGGGCCGGCCCCGACCTCAAGGCCCTGCTCGCCGCGGCGGACCGTCAGGTCGACATCCGCCAGCAGTCCGCCACCGCCGATGAGGCGCGCGCCGACGCCGCGGCGGCCGGCTTGGCCCTGGCGCCCAGCGTCAGCGCCACTGGCGGCTACACGCGCAACCAGTACGAGGTCATCCTGCAGATCCCTGACGGGCAAGGCGGCTACACCGTGGACGCCGCGATCACGCCCAAGGATCAGCTCGAGTTCAACGTCACCGCCTCAGTGCCGCTGATCGACGTGGGCGCGTGGATGCGCACCTCGGCCGCGCTCGCCCGCGCGAAGGCCGCGGACGCCACCACGGACGACACCCGCACGCGCGTCTACCGCGACGTGGTGTCGGCCTACTTCCAGCACGCGGCCGCCGCCTCGCTCCTCGACGCCGCCATCTCCACCCGCGACGCCGCCGCGTCCGACCGCGCGCGTGTGCTCGCGCGCCAGACCGTGGGCCTCGCCACCGCGCTCGACGCCGCCCGCGCCGAGGCCGCCTTCCGGCGCGCCGAGAGCCAGGTCGCCGACGCGCGACAGAGCGTGCGCGCCGCCGTTCGGTCGCTGCGCAGCCGCACCGGCCTGGACGTGGACGATCCCCCTGCCCTGCCCGACAGCACCGCCGACGAGGCGCCGCTCGACGGCTGGCTCGCCGAGGTGCCAAGCCTGCCTTCGGTCGCCGCCGCGGAGGCGCGCGCCAAGGCTGCCCGCGCCGACCTCGCCGCCAAGGGCGCCGCGTTCGCGCCGTCCGTCTCGGCCCAGGCCGGAGAGCGGCTGACCAACGCTGCGGCCTTTGGTGAGCCCGCCGCGTGGTCGGTCGGCGTGCAGGCTCGGTGGACGCTGGCCCCAGCGGATGGGGCCTCGGCCGCCGCGCGCGCCGACGCCGTCCGCGCCGCCGACGCCGCGGTGGAGGCCGCCCGCCGGGACGCCGCCGACGCGATCACCGCCGCCTGGGACCGGGTCGAGGCGCTCAACGCGCGGGTCAAGGCGTCGGTCGCCGAGGACACCGCAAGCGCCCACGCCTTGGACGAAGCGCGCGCGCAGTTCGAGGCCGGCACGGCGACGCTCGCGACCGTGCTCGACGTGTCGCGTGATGCGCTGACCGCCAAGGCCACCCGCATCCAGGCGCAGGGCGACCTGGCCGCGGCGCGCGCCGACCTCCGCCTGCTCGCCGGTCGGCTGGACGAGGTGACCCGGTGAACACCGAGCTGCCCCCCGCCCGCCGCGCGATGGTGATGATGCGCGTGGGCATCACGATGATGCTCAAGGATCGCGCCCGCTTTGTGGGCACGGTCGCCGGCGTCGTGTTCGCCGTCGTGCTCGCTGCCCAGCAGCTTGGCATCATGTTCGGCCTGCTCCAGAAGAACACGATGTTCGTGGACAGCGCCGCGGCCGACATCTGGATCGCGCCGCCCGGCACCGAGCTGTTCCAGCCCGGCCAGCGCGTCCCTGCCTCGACGATCGACCTGGCCCGCACCACGCCGGGCGTGCACCTCGCGTCACCCCTGGTGGTGGGCGGCGGCACCATCAAGAAGCCCGACGGCGGCAACGAGGGCATCACGCTGATCGGGACCGACACGAGCACCTGGCTCGGCGGCCCCTGGAACATGGTCGCCGGCGCGCGCGAGGCGATCCTGCAGCCCGACACCATGATCTTCGAGACGGCGGACCGTGAGAAGTTCGGCGGGCTCAACCTGGAGTCCATCCGCGAGGTCAGCGGACACCTGGTCCACGTGGGCGGCTTCACCTGGGGCCTGATCCCGTTTGGTCCCAGCTACGCGTTCGCCGAGATCGACGCGGCCCGCGACATGCTCGGCGCCGCCTCCAACCGCGTGGACTACGTGCTGGTGACGGTCGAGCCCGGCATGCAGACCGAGGAGGTCGTGTCGCGGCTGAAGGCCCGCATGCCGGACCTCAAGATCATCTCCGGACCTGACTTCCACACCGCGATCGTGACCAACCTGCTCAAGAACCAGCTGGGCATGAGCTTTGGCCTGTCGACGTCGTTCGGCCTGATCATCGGCCTGGTGATCGTGGCGCTGTCGATGTTCTCGTCGGTGATCGACAACCTGCGCGAGTTCGGCACGCTCAAAGCGATCGGCTGCACCAACCGCGACCTCACGGCGCTGGTCCTGGCTCAGTCCGTGGCCTACGCGGTGGTCGGCAGCCTGGTCGGCCTGTTCCTCGTGACGCGCATGGCGGCGGGCATCCGCTCCGCGCGGCTGGTGGTGATCACGCCCGCCTGGCTCACCGGGCTGGTGCCGATCGTGATGCTGGTCCTGTGCCTGCTGGCGGCGGTCTTGGCGCTCTACCGGGTGCGCAAGCTCGAGCCTGGGATGGTGTTCAGATGACCTTGGAGCCCATGACCGGCGACGCGCCCGCCGTAACGGTGCGCAGCCTCACCAAGATCTTCGGCGGCGGTGCGACGGCCTACACGGCGCTCGCGGGCGTCGACATGGACGTGCGCGCCCGCGAGTTCCTCATGCTCGTCGGCCCGTCGGGCAGCGGCAAGACGACGCTGCTGTCGATCCTTGGCTGCGTGCTGTCGGCCACGGCCGGGAGCGCCGTCGTGCTCGGTCGCGACGTCACCACCATGAAGCCCGACGAGTTGCCCGCCTTCCGCCTCCAGAAGATCGGCTTCATCTTCCAGGGCCACAACTTGATCGCCGCGCTCAAGTCGCGCGACAACGTGGCTTTGGTGCAGGAGCTGCGGGGCGTGCCGCGCGCCCAGGCCCTCAAGGACGCCGACGAGATGCTCGTGGCGGTGGGCTTGGCCGGCAAGGAGCACAGCCTGCCCGGCGACCTGTCCGGCGGCCAGAAGCAGCGCGTCGCGATCGCCCGCGCCCTGGTCGGCGCGCCGCCCATCGTGCTCGCCGACGAGCCGACCGCAGCGCTCGACGCCCACAGCGGCCACGCCGTGATCGAGCTGCTCAAGGCGCTGACGCAGGAGCGCGGCACCACCGTGATCTGCGTCACGCACGATCCCCGAATCTTCTCCTTCGCAGACCGCATCGTGAACATCGAGGACGGCCTGATCCGCCCCGATGACGGGAGTCACTCGTGAATTTCCTGAAGCAGCATTGGGGCAAGGTGCTCGTCGGCGTGATCGGCGTGGCCATGCTCGCCAGCGTCCTGTCGAGCGTGCTCTCCCCGCCGCCGACGATGCCCAACGACAAGGACGTGGCCGCCGCCTCCAAGGAGGTCGCTCCGACCGCGGGCCTGGACGAGCGCTTCGCGCGCCCGGACGGCTTCATCCTGTCCGGCAACGGCGTGGTCGAGCCGCACGACCGTGAGACCCAGGTCTCCGCGTCCGTCCCCGGCCGCATCGCCTCCGTCGAGGTGGTCGAGGGCGCCAAGGTGCACGCCGGTGACGCGCTGATCGTCCTGGAGCAGGACGTCGAGAAGGCCACGCTCGCCGCAGCGCAGGCTGACTACGACGGCGCCCAGGCCGACTACGCGCGCGTCCGCAAGGGCAGCCGGTCGGAGGACATCGACGCCGCCGACGCCGAGGCCACCGCCGCCTTGGCCCGCGCGACCCAGTCCGCCGACACGCTCAAGCGCACCGAGGCGCTCGCCGCGAACGGCCACGTCACGCCCGATGAGCTGGACCGCGCGCGCCGCGCCGCTGAGGCCGACAAGGCCACCGCCGACCAGGCCGACGCACGCCGTCGGGCCGCGGTGAACGGCAGCCGCAAGGAGGACGTCGCCGCCGCCCTCGCCAAGATGGACTCCGCGAAGGCCCGCCGCGACGAGGCCGCCGCCCGCCTGGAGCAGCGCACCGTACGCGCCCCGATCGACGGCGAGATCCTCCAGGTGCTCGTGCGCGCCGGCGAGTACGAGACGCCAGGCGGCGGCACCCTGCTGTCGATGGGCGACACCTCGACCCTGCGCGTCCGCATGGACGTGGACGAGCGCGACATCGCGAAGCTCTCGCTCGGCGACGGCGCCGTGCTGCGCGCGGTGGCGCTCGCGGGCCGCGACATCCCCGCGAAGGTCGAGGAGATCGGTCGCCGCATGGGCCGCAAGAACGTCCGGACGGACGACCCGGTCGAGCGCAACGACACCAAGATCCTGGAGGTCGTGCTGTCCGTCGAGGACCCCACCGGCCTGGTCGTGGGCCAGCGCGTGGTCTGCTACGTCGGCAAGGGCAGCGCCGCGCCTTGAGCGAGCCCTCGCCACAACGCGGCGAGGTCCGCCACACGCTCCGCGAGCGCCAGATCCTGGACGCCGCGTACGAGCTGCTGCGCAGCAAGGGCTTCGTCGTGATGTCGATGGACGACGTCGCGCACGCCTGCGGCGTCAGCAAGGCCACGCTGTACAAGCACTTCGACTCCAAGGACGAGCTCGTCGTCGCGGTGATCGACGAGCACATGGCGCGCAGCGAGTCCGTGTTCCTGTCGCTCCCGTCCGAGCTCTCCCCCCTTGGCAAGATCGAGTCGCTGCTGCTGATCGGCGTGGAGCGTCGCACCCGGCACGCGCCCATCCCCATCTTGCAGATGCCCGCGCAGCTGATGGAGCACCCGCGCCTGCAGGCCCAGCGACGGGCGATGTTCGCCCGCATGGCGTCGCTGGTCAGCGAGGCCGTGGCCGCGGGCGAGGTCCGCGACGACGTCCCAGTCGACCTGATCGTCGGGCACCTGATGATGACCTTTGGCCCCGGCATCGACCAGCTGGCGGCGGCCGGGGGCGTGCCGCCCGAGGTGGTGGCGGCCCGGCTGATGCCGGTGATCCTCGACGGGCTGATCGCGAGGTCGCCCGCCGCGCCTGCCGCGCCCCGCAGCCACGAGCCACCCGCCAGCCCTTGACGAGCGCGTTCGGGGCGTTATCTGCGGGGCGCTCTTTCGACCTTGGCGACATACCCAAGTGGTTAAGGGAACGGTTTGCAAAACCGTTATGCACCGGTTCGACTCCGGTTGTCGCCTCCATCTGCCCAGCGCTCCCCGTGAGCGCGGCCCCGCGCACCCCCAGCGGCCCACGTCGGTCGCTCGGGGTGACGCGGCAAGCCGATGCAGTGTCGACATCAAAAATCTACCGCGTCAGTTTGACCCGTGGCGTCGCGGCGTGGGCGTGGACGGTGTAAGAACAGGTTCCATTCCGGCGTCTACATGCCGGGTCTCTGGGAGACAGCGCCGTGCTTGAGCAGGGAATGATGTCGTTCGCGCTTCTTGGCGCGGGCTGGGTGTTGTGGCTCATGATCGCCCTGTCGGTGGGCGTGCTCGCCCTGAGCCTGGAGCGAGGCCTCATGCTGTCTCGCGACAGCTCCCCGCGCAGCGCGCTCGCGCCCGCGGTCGACGCCTTCTTCCAGAAGGGCGACGTGCCTGCGTTCAAGAAGACGCTGGAGGGCATCGGCGGCATGGAGGCGCGCGTGCTGATCGCGGGCCTTGAGGTCTCTGGGCGCGGCGTCGAGTCGGCCCAGAAGGCCATGGAAGGCACGGCCACCGCCGAGCGCCTCCGCATGGAGCGCGGCCTCGCGTTCATCGCCACAGTCGGCTCCAACGCGCCTTTCCTCGGCCTGTTCGGCACCGTGCTCGGCATCATCAAGGCCTTCCACGATCTGGCCAAGGACATGGCGTCGGCGTCCGGCGCGGTCATGGCCGGCATCTCCGAGGCGCTGGTCTCCACCGCCGTCGGCCTGTTGGTCGCCATCCCCGCCGTCGTGCTCTACAACCTGCTGATGCGCACGGTGAAGTCTCGCCTGGCGGTGTCTGAGAGCCTCGCGGACCAGGTGCTCGCGCGCCTCCACGCCCACGTCGAGTCCTAGGGGGAAGCGATGGGCGCCAAGTTCGGGGGCGACGACGATCTGATCGCCGACATCAACATCACCCCGTTCGTCGACATTGTGCTGGTCGTGCTGATCATCTTCATGGTGACGGCCACGACCATCGTGAAGAAGGCCATCCCCGTCACGCTGCCCGACGCCGCGACCGGCGAGGTGGCCAAGGACGTCTCGCTCGGACTGACCATGGGCGCGGACGGATCGCTCCTGCTCGACGGCCAGCCCACGACGCCGGAGGGCATCATCGCCGCGATCGACGTCGCCAAGAAGGAAGGCTCCGACGTGATCTGCCTGATCGCCGCGGACAAGATGGTGTCGCACGGTCGCGTCGTCTGGCTGCTCGACCTCATCCGCTCGCGCGGCGTCGCCAAGTTCGCGATCAACATTGACGATGCCACCAAGATCGGCCCGGATCCCGCGAAAGCGGTGATCGCGCCCGCGCCGTAGGGGGACTCGAGTGCACGCGAGCGTCCTCGACGACGGGCCGGACCGCAAGCAGCGCTGGATGGTGCTGCTTGGCGTGCTGCTGTCGCTGGGCGTACACGGCCTGGTAGCGGGCACCGTGTCGCGCATCCCCGTGACCGAGACCAAGGCGCCGCAGTGGGTCGAGATGATGGTCGCGCCGCCCCCGCCCGCGGAGCCGCCACCCCCTACTCCGCCACCGCCGCCCAAGCCCAAGCCGCCGCCCTCCAAGGAGGTCGTCGACTTCAAGGACACCAAGGACGTGCCGGTGTCGAACGCGCCGCCGCCTCCTGACGCGCGCCCCGTGCGCCGCATCGTGCAGGGCCTGAACAACCAGTCCTTCGCGCCGGGCGCGAACTCTGGCCTGACGGTGAGCGCGGGCAACACCACCGCCGCGCGGCAGACGCACGACCGGATGGGCCTCGACGAAGCCACGGACAACAACACGGTCGCCTACGCCTCGGTGTCGGTGGGCCCCAAGCTCAAGGTGCGCCCATTGCTCTCCGTCCCGGAAGAGGTGAAGGCCGCCAAGGTCGAGGGCGCCGTGCAGGTTGAGCTCACCATCGACCCGGAGGGCAAGGTGATCGACGTCGTCGTGGTGAAGGGCTTCATGCCCGCGGCCGACGCCGCCTGCGTCCGCGACCTCAAGTCCATGTCGCGCTGGAGCCCCGGCTCGCGTGATGGCACGCCCGTGACCGTGAAGGGCGTCCCGTACACCTGTCGCTATGCGGCGGTGGAGTGATGCGGCCCCTCCTTCTGGTTTTGGCCCTTTGCTCGGGCGTGGCGTTCGCGCAGGAGTCGCCGGACGGCGGCAACAGCGACTTGCCGATCATCGAGCCGCCGAAGATCGTGCACTACGTCGAGGCCGACTACCCGCCCGAGGCGCGCGAGCAGGGCATCGAGGCTTCGGTCGACCTGCTGGTCGAGCTCGACGAGCGCGGCAACGTGGTGGACGTCACCGTCGACCACCGCACCGGGCGTGGGTTTGACGAGGCGGCCGTGGCGGCGGTGAAGAAGATGACCTTCTCGCCCGCGCGCACCAACGCCGGCGCCGTGGCTGTCGCCTTCCCGTTCACCTACGTGTTCGACCTGCCCAACCCTGACGGTGAGGCCGAAGACCTGCCCATCGTCACGCCGCCCGCGGTGAAGGACTACGTCGAGGCGGTCTACCCGCCGGACGCGTTGGCCCAGAAGCTGGAGGGCACGGTCACGCTGATCGTCACCCTAGACGAGAACGGCGCGGTCGGCGACGCCGCCGTGTCCGAGGGCATCGGCAACGGGTTCGACGAGGCCGCCCTCGACGCCGTGAAGCACATGACCTTCACCCCCGCCCAGACGGCCAAGGGCCCGATCGGCGTGGTGTTCGAGTTCGCGTACACCTTCACGTTGAAGCCCGAAGTGCCGGTTGAAGCCCTCCCTCCGCCCATCAACTTCGACGGCCGCATCCGAGAGATGGGCACCCGTCAGCCGGTCGTCGGCGCGATCGTGATGGTCGCCGACTCCGACCTGACCACCACCACCGACGCTGAGGGCCACTTCGAGCTCCGCGGCGTGCCGGTCGGTCCGCACAAGGTCCGCGTCCGCGATCCGCAGCACGTCGAGCTCGACCAGGACGTCGAGATACTCGAGGGTCAGGCCACCACGGCCGACCTGTGGATCCGCGCGCTGACCTACCGCGAGAACGAGTCCGTCGCGTACTACCAGAAGGAGCGGCAGGAGGTCACCCGTCGAACGCTTACGATCGACGAGGTGAAGTCCATCCCCGGCACGTTCGGCGACCCGGTGAAGGTCATCCAGACCCTGCCTGGCGCCGCCCGCGCGCCGTTCGGCACGGGCCTGCTGATCATCCGCGGCTCCAACCCGGAAGACTCAGCGGTCTACGTGGACGGCGTGCGCATCCCGATCGTCTACCACCTCACCGGCACCACCTCGGTGCTGTCGCCGGACTCGGTCGAGGCCGTCGACTACCTGCCCGGCGGCTACGGCGTGCAGTACGGCCGCAGCATGGGCGGCACCATCGACGTCCGCACCAAGGAGAAGTTCGGCGAGAAGAAGCTGATCTGGGGCACGGACGTGCTCGACTCGCAGCTGTGGTTCGAGGGCAACGTCGGTAAGAATGGCAGCCAGGGCTTGGCCATCGGCGCCCGTCGCTCCTACATCGACCTGATCCTGCCTGCGTTCACCAAGAACCTCGGCGTGCAGATCAAGCCGGTCTACTGGGACTACCAGCTCAAGTGGATCCCCACGCTGAAGAACAAGAAGGACAAGTTCAGCGCCTTCGTGTTCGGCTTCCAGGACATCATCGCCGTGTCGACCGACACGGGCACCACCCAGGGCACGGATCAGGACACCCAGGGCGACCTGCGCACGATGTACCAGTCGCATCGGATTATCCTGCGTTGGCAGCACGAATTCAGCGACAAGCTCAAGCTGGATCTGCGGCCCAGCGTCGGCGTCGACACCACCGAGTTCGGCCTGGGCGCGGACTTCAAGCTGTCGAATTGGAACGTGCTGTTCCAGATGCGCGGCGATCTGAACTGGACCCCGACGCCTTCGGTCGAGATCAACCCCGGCGTCGACTTCATCGGCGGCCCCTACCGCTTCGACTTCCGCGCCCCCTTCTCCTTCGCCGACCTCGACGACCCGCTCGCCGAGCGCGACTCGGTCGGATTCGACGGCAAGGGCACGGCCTGGTCGCCGGACGCCTACCTCAAGTTCAACTTCCGGCCCCTCAAGGACCGCGAGCGCTGGCTGCTCACGGTCGGCGGCCGCCTGAACACGGCGCTGTACGTGGTCAACGGCGCCATCACGTTCGACGCGGGCACGGAGCGCACGAACATCCTGTCGGGCGACGCGCGCTTCGCCACGCGCTTCATCGCCTACGACAAGGGCGACGTGGCCACCACCCTGAAGGCGTCGACCGGCCTATACCACCAGCCGCCGCAGCCCTACCAGAGCATCGGCCTGGGCACCGCGGCCAAGCTGTTGGCGGAGCAGTCGTTCAACAGCTCGCTCGGCGTCGAGCAGCGCGTCAGCCAGGCGGTCAGCGTCGACGTCGAGGGCTTCTACCGCTGGTCGGACGACCTGGTCATCTTCAACGACTCGTTCACGGGCGCGGGTACGCAGCCGTTCACCAACGGAGGCCAGGGCTACGCGGCCGGGTTCGAGGTGATGATCAAGCACGCGCCGGTGAAGCGGTTCTTCGGCTGGATCAGCTACACCTTCTCGCGAAGCTTCCGCCGGGACAACAAGGACGACGACTGGTACCGGTTCGACTACGACCAGCCGCACATCTTCTCGGCGCAGGGCGGCTACAACTTCCCGTTCGACATCGGCGTCAGCGCGCAGATCCAGGTGGTCAGCGGCAACCCCGACACCAAGTTCAACGCCGGCGTCTACGACGTCGACGGCAACTTCTACAACGGGTTCCAGATCGGCGCGGGCAACTCCGAGCGTCTGCCCACGTTCGTGCAGACCAGCTTCCGCATCGACAAGACGTTCACCTTCCGCAAGTGGCAGCTCGAGATCTACCTCGACCTGATCAACGCGATCCGCGGCGTGAACCCCGAGACGACCGTCTACAACTACGACTACTCTGAGTGGGCCTACGTCCGCGGCCTGCCGATCATCCCCAACCTCGGTCTCGAGTTCAGGTTCTGGCCATGAGCACCCGTCACCTCGCCCGCTCCGGTCGCGGCGCCGCGTGGGTCGCCGTCCTCTCCCTGGCGCTCGGCGGCTGCCCCATCGGCAACAACAAGTACGCCAAGCCCAAGGACCTCTCCCCCTCCTGGCGCATCGACAAGCTCCGCGTGCTCGCGGTCCGCGCCGATCCGCCGGAGGTCCTGCCGGGTCAGACCGCCACATTCAGCGCGCTGGTCACCGACCCGAACGACGAGGTCGGCGCGGTGGTCTGGCTCGCCTGCCCGCCCGACGACAACGGCGGCGTGGGCCTCGGCTGCAGCATCGACCCGAGCTTCGACTTCAACAACGCCACCCCGGACGCGCTCCTGGCGGCGGGCTTCATCGGCTTCGAGCCCTTCCTGGCCCCCACCTACACGCCGCCCGCCGACCTGCTCGACGGCCTCGACGAGTTCCAGGCCCGCGATGGCGAGTACGTGCTCGTCCAGATCGCCGTCCTCCCGCAATCGATGCTGGACGCCGGCTTCGACGGCGCCGACTTCGACTTCAACCAGCTCGAGGCCGCCTACAAGCGCCTGGTCGTCAGCACCGAGACGCAGCCGAACCAGAACCCCAGCGTCAGCACGCTGATGGTCGACGGCGTCAACATCCCCGAGGGCACGGTCGTCCAGGTCGACCCCGGCGAGACGTATACGATCACGCCCGTCCTGACCGAAGGCAGCATCGAGATCTACGACTACACCGACAAGAACGGCCTCACGACCAAGCGCAACGAGGAGCCGTACTTCGAGTGGTATGCGGACGGCGGGGCCGTCACGGTTTCGGCTTCGCTCTTTCCGTATTTGGACGGGAAGTGGAAGGCGCCGTTGCCTGAGGATGACGGGCCGAAGTCTGGGACTTGGTGGGGCGTTGTTCGGGACCGGCGTGGTGGGATGAACTGGATCTCGAGGCAGTGGGCGGTTCGGGAGTAGGTTCGCCTGGGCCGGGAACGTCATTGCCGGGTCGTCGGGTTGTGGGGGCGTCCCACCGCGCGCCCCTGCGGGGCGGTACATTTTCGCACGCCCGGCCTGCGACTCGCTTGGTGGGAGCGTCCCACTGCGCGCCCTTGCAGGGCGGGGCTCTCTCGCAGACCCGGCCTGCGGCGCGGCGCTCGCCGCTGGGGCCGGTCACCCGGGACAGCGGGCCCTTTGACGCGCCCCTCGGGAGGGTGCGGCGACGTCCGGCTCCGGCAGGCCTGATCGCAGGGATCTGCCTCCGCGGACCTGGAAACGGTCCGCTGCGACAGATCCCTGCGCGGCCAGCCTGCGCCTGACAGCGC
>CAIOSP010000165.1 GCA_903861005.1 uncultured Pseudomonadota bacterium | reverse complement strand
GCGCTGTCAGGCGCAGGCTGGCCGCGCAGGGATCTGTCGCAGCGGACCGTTTCCAGGTCCGCGGAGGCAGATCCCTGCGATCAGGCCTGCCGGAGCCGGACGTCGCCGCACCCTCCCGAGGGGCGCGTCAAAGGGCCCGCTTTCCCGGGTGACCGGCCCGAGCGGCGAGCGTCGCGCCGCAGGCCGGGTCTGCGAGAGAGCCCCGCCCCGCAGGGGCGCGAAGTGGGACGCTCCCACCAAGCGAGTCGCAGGCCGGGTCTGCGAATCAGCCCCGCCCCGCAGGGGCGCGCAGTGGGCCGCCCCCACGATGAGCCCCGCCCCGCAGGGGCGCGCGGTGGGTCGCCCCCACCAATTGTCCATTGACTCGTCAAGGTTGCCCCCCAACCCCCACCTGAACCACCACCGATTCCTCAAGCTCCCTTGCGCCAAAACCCCAAACCCCGATAGTATTATCGTCCCTCCGGGCTTTGGGGTTCACCCCAGCCCATCCCCGCCGCCCCTTGTCCTCCTCCCTGGTCCGCCCCGAACGGGTCTGGCACGCACCCACGCGCACGCTCGCGTCGGAGGTGTGGTTGCGGCTGCCTGCGCTGCTCTGGCGGGCGCTGCACCCGCTGTCGCGTGAGCACTTCGTGGAGGCGCCGGCGCCGGCGCCGTTGCCGCGGCTGTCGGTGGTGACGGAGGATGGGTGGACGCTGCCGGTGTGGATCGCGGCCGCGCCGCCCGGTGCGGCGGGAGAGCCGGTGCTGCTCTTGGCGCCGTTGGGCGCGTCGGTTCATGTGTTCCGCTATGGGCTGGGCGACACGCTGGTGGAGCGGCTCCGGGCCGAAGGCTTCTGCGTCTACCTGGTCGGGCACCGCATCGGGTCGGACGCCGAGGCGCCGGTCGGCACGCCCACGCCGCGCTTCGACGACGTCGTGTCACTCGATCTGCCCGCGGTGGTCGACGCGGTGAAGGCGGCCTCGGGCTACCCGCGCGTGCACGTGATCGGGCACGGGTTCGGCGGGCAGCTGGCGCTGGCGTGGGCGGCTCGCACCGGGGGCGACGCGATGGCGTCGTTGGCGGTGATCTCGGCGCCCATCCGGTTCCCAGAGCCGCCCGCGGGCGTGCGCGCGGTCGCCGAGCAGATCGTCGCCCAGCTTCCGGCGCGGTGGCGCGTGCCGGTGCGAGAGGCGGGCCGTTGGCGGGCCACTCGGGTCGAGCCGGGCGCGGCGGCGTCGCGTCGCCGAGGCGCGCTCGTCCACGCGCGCGACGACGTCTCCCCTGAGACGCTGCGTGAGGTCCGGGCGTGGATGCGCAACGGGGCGCTTGTCGACCGGGCAGGGGGCTTTGAGTACGCCAGCGCGCTCGGACGCGTGCGTGCGCCGCTTTGGATGGCTGCCGGCGAAGGCGACTCGTGGTGTCCCGCCAGCTGGACGCTGCCGCTGGCGGACGCGTGGCGGGGCGGCGCCGTGCAGGTGCTGGCGCTCCCGGCGCACTTCGACCACCTGGACTCGATCCTCCACCCGGAGGCGTCGGCGTCGGTGCACGCGCCGCTCCTGACCTGGCTCGCGCGGCACAAGGTGCGTGCGTGGCGCGAAGGGGGTTCTTGACGCGTCAATGCTCCCCGTGATAGGGTCCGATCGGACTGGGGAGTTCGGCATGAGCGCGCGGGAGACGGTGGCGCGGAATTTCGTCGCCGCGCACGGGGTAGAAGGCCTACGGCGCCTGCTCGACGCGCTGGCCAACGGCGAGTCCGGCCAGAGCATCGCCGATGAGTTCGCCGTCAGCCGCGAACGCGTTCGTCAGTGGAAGAACGCGTTCGGGCAATCGGTGACGTTGTACCAGGTCTTCCCTGAAGTGCTTCAGGTGATACACGAGGACCGGCGCTAGCGCCGACGACGCTTCCGCGACGGCCCTTCGTCCACCATCGATGCCTCGGGGACGACCTCATCGAGCACGCCGAGGATGGCGTGGCCATGGTCGTGGACCTGCCAGCCGCGGATCCCGGGCACCTCAGCCAGCTCTTCGATCGTGAAGGGTCGGGCGCGGGCGATCGCCTTGAGGTCGGAGTTGGACGCCACGGAGTAAGGCGTGTGCATCGCGCTGTGCTGGACCAGGCGGTTGCGCCACAGCTTGAGCGCTTCCACCACGCGGTCGGCGGCGCGCCCGCGGATGCGGATGGTGCCGGTCTCGACCTCGGGCTCCTCGGGCTCCTGCCCGCTCGGGAGTGGGGCCTCGTCGGTCATACCGGTTCGGACGGCCTGCGCGAGGCCGTCGCCGTGGCGGCGGAGCAGCGGGCGCTTGCTCGGGAACAGGCGCTCCACGGCGGCCGTGGTGGAGGGGCGGCGCACGGCCACCTCCAACATCACGTCGTCGCCCAGCACCTTGTAGGACGGGCGGTCCATTCGGCGCGCCTGGCCGTCGCGGTACACGTACAGGGCGCGGAGCACGCGCTGGCCTGTCTCGTCCAGGTCCTTAGCGCCGCGGACGCGGACGTAGCCGTTCGGTTCGAACGCCTTGACCGGCCACTCCTTGCGCTCGAGCGCCTCGCACTCCTCGATCTGGTGGCTGACGCGGCCCACGCGGTCGAGCGCGCGCAGCATGATCTCGCGCAGCGCGAGCAGGTAGTGGGTGTCGCCGCGGGCGTAGTCCAGGTGCTCGGGAAGCAGCGGGCGCTGCGACCAGTCGTGCCGCTGGTAGAGCTTGTCGATCGGCACGCCGAAGTAGTTGCCGATGAGGTCCGCGAGGCCGAGCTTGCTCAGGCCCACAAACTGCGCGGCGACCAGGGTGTCGAACAGGTTGCGGATCCGCAGGCCAAAGTCGCGCTTGAGGCAGACGATGTCGTAGTCCGCGCCGTGGAACACCTTCACGATCGTCGGGTCCGCGAAGATGGGCTTGAGCGGGTCGAGCGTGGTGCAGCCGAGCGGGTCCAGGATCACGTCGCCCTCGCCGTCCGTGAACTGCAGCAGGCAGACCTTCTCCTGGTAGTGGTACATGGAGTCGGACTCGGTGTCGACGGCGATGACCGAGGCCTTGGCGAGTCGCTTGGCCAGGGCGCGGACGCCCTCATCCGAGTCGACGATCAGGAACGGCGCGTCCTCCATCATGCGGTCACCAGGGCAATGGCGTCGATCTCGACGCGGGCGTCTTTGGGGAGTCCAGCGACGGCGACGGTGACGCGCGCGGGTCGATGCGACCCGAAGCACTCGGCGTAGACGGCGTTGACGGCGGGGAAGTCATCCATGGTGCGTAGGTACACGGTCGTACGGACGACCTGGTCCATGCCCGACTGGGCGGCGCGCAGCACGGCGGAGAGGTTGGAGAGGGCGACGCGCGCCTGGGAGGCGGCGTCCTCACCGACCAGCAGGCCGGTGACGGGGTCGAGCGCAAGCTGGCCGGAGCAGTACACGGTGGTGCCCGCGACGACGGCTTGGGAGTAGGGCCCGATGGCCGCTGGCGCGTCGGGGGTCGACACGGGGTGCATGAGTCTCCTAGACGAAGGCGTTGTTGATGAGCTCGCCGAGGCCGCCTGCGCCGGGGACGATGTAATCGTGGTCGCTAAGGCCGCGCTCTTCGGCCCAGCGCGCGCCCAGGCGTGTGGACAGCACATCGTCGGGCGACAGGCCGCGGTCCAGCCGGAGCGCGAAGATGTGTGCATCGGGGAACGCGGCCGTCACGTTCCGCAGGTACTCGGGCGTGATGAAGAGGTGGCACGCGATCATCCGGGCGGGCGGGCCGCCCGCGAGGTTCTTGAAGAGCGTCAGCGCGTCGACCATGGAGCTGCCGGTGGCGCCCATCGGGTCAGGCACGAACAGCGTGGCGCCCGCGACGGGGCCGCCGATCTTGGAGCCGGAGGTGCGCACGCCGGTGACGTGGCCGGCGTCGTCCGTCACCCGCTGCATGTACACGTGGTCCACGCGCACCACGTCCGGGTCCATGACCTGGTGCAGCTCGCGCTGGAAGACGTAGGACGGGATCATGCCGCCGCGCGCCACGTCTACGATCACCACGCGGGCGTTCGGGTCGAGGATGGCGCCCTCGTAGGCGGCGCCAGGCACGTGCTCGGCCATGCGCGTGGGCACCCGCGCGACCGAGGTCGGCAGCAAGTCCAACGAGGCCTGCAGCAGCCGGCGGAAAGCCGACTCGAGCAGCAGGTGGAAGAGCGGCGGGCGGGTGTCCGGGTGCCCAAGGCGAGCGGCCACCGACAGGGACCACGCGTCGCCGAGGATGTGGACGTGGGGGCCGTATTCGTGGTCGACCCCGGCTCCGGTGCTGACCGGGCGCGAGTAGGCGGTCTCCGTCATGAAGAACAAGCCCTCCGTGCCCGGGCCCGGATCAGTCGAACATGATCCGGACGCCGGCGGTGGCGTAGATGCCGTGCGACAGCGTCTTGTGGACGCGCAGCCCGTAGTCGAGGTCCGCGAAGACCTCCACCGTCCGGGTCACCGCGTAGTTGACGTTGCCGCCGGCCTGCGCGAGCAGGAACTCCGTGTGGTCCTTGGTGGCGAAGGCGGCGCCGACGTTGACGCCGAGCGCGAACCGGAACTTGTTGTTCGCGGCCCGCACGACGCCCCACTGGATGCCGACGGTGCCGATGCCCATGTGCTTGACGGAGTCGCGCGGCGCTGAAATCAGCGCCGACGGATCCACCACCTCACCCTCGCGAGGGTTCGGCACATGCTGGGGCATGTCCATCATCCAGTACCCGCGGAAGACGCCCTGAATCAGGTCGTCTCGATCGCCGACGACGAGCTCAAGCCCGCTGCCCACGTCGCCGATGTACTCGGTCTGCTTGTAGTTGGGGTAAGCCGCCTGATCCGGGATCTTCACGCCCTCGCTCGTCTGGGACGAGTAGTACGCGACGGTCTCGGTATGGAACCCACCCGTGACAAGGGGGGCAACGCCGCCTGCAAAAGCAGGGGCGGGCAGAAGAAGGAAGGCGATCAAGGCGGCGGTCCGCATGACGTCTCCGGCGTGACGGCCCTGTCTACTCCAGTGGCCACACTGAATCAAGGCTTGATGAGGGCGATGTGACGCGCTCGTGACGCGGCTCACGGCGAGGGGGGCGCGACCACGTCGGTGTCCGCGGGGGTGTCGGTGTCGGTGGACGCGCCGAGCACCTCTACGGAGGCCACCTCGGACGTGCCATGCTGATTGTACATCACTACAGGTTGAACGCCGGGAGTCACGTCCGGGACGAGGAACACGACGGTCTGCACACACGTCGCGCAGACCGCGTCGCAGTCCGCGCAGGCCCCGCAGGAGAGGCAGTCGGCGTCGGCGCGGCAGGTGTCGCACGTGTCGCAGTCCGCGCGCACCACGTCGGTCACGCTGGCGTCCACGCCGCCCACGCGGACCACGGTGTCCCAGGTCGCGCTGAACGGGCCGCCGTCGAGCGTGATGACGTCGCCGGGCAGACCTGCCGCCGGCGTGGGGTTGATCGCGATCGAGCAGTCGTCGTAGCCGGCGACCACCGTCGTATTGCAGGCCAGCAGGGAGAGCAGGACCAGCGGCGCCAAGCGCGTCATCTACAGCTCCGTGGCGAGATCCTCGAGGCTCGCCTGACCAACCGTGTACGAACTCGCCTCGGGCGTGGTGCCGGGCAGGAAGGGGTAGGCCATGCCGCCCGAAGACACCCGTCGCCCGGTCGACTCGTCGATCTGGGCCCACTCGACCGGCGCCCACACCGGGAACGGCGCGTCGCCGTGGATGGCTTCCTTCATGTAGTCGATCCAGATCGGCAGCGCGACGCTGCCGCCGGTCGCGGAGATGCCGATGGTCTTGGGCTGATCGTAGCCCACCCACACCGCGGTGAGCGTGTTGGGCGTGTAGCCGATGAACCAGGCGTCCTTCTCGTCGTTGGTGGTGCCCGTCTTGCCCGCGACGTGGACCTGAAGCTCGCGGTGGGCGGCGGCGCCCGTGCCGTTGGTCGCCACGCTCTCCAGCAGCCACGTGGAGATGACAGAGAGCTCCGGGGAGATCACGCGCTCGGGCTTCGCGACCGGCTTGTGCTCCTCCAGCACCTGCCCGTCGCGGTCCTCCACCTTGACCAGCGTGTAGGGCTCCACCCAGGTGCCGCCGCTGGCGAACACGGCGAAGGCGCGCGCCATCTCGTCGACCGACAGCGCCGCGGACCCCAGGCCAATCGACAGGTCACAGGCCCGGCAGTAGCTCTTGCCGTCCGGCATGGCCGCGGAGTCCGTGCAGTGCTTGCCCTCCTGGCCGGGCAGCCACGGGCAGAGCCAAGCCGTGTCCGGGTTCGGCTTCCAGCCTTCCGGGACGGCGTGCGTGGGCGGCCCACCCAGTCCTAAGCGCCGCGCGAAGTCGTAGACCACGTCGCGGCCCATGTTCGGGTCGCAGGAGTCCAGCACGCGCACCGTGGAGGTGTTGCGCGACAGGGTGATCGCCTGACGGAGCGTGATGTTGCCGCGGTAGTCGCCGCCGTAGTTCTCAGGCTTCCAGGTGCCCTCTTCGGTGACAAAGGCGAGCGGGGCGTCCGGCACGATGCTCGCCGCGGTCAGCCGCTTGCTCTCGATCGCCGCCGAATAGACGATCGCCTTGAACGTGGAGCCGACCTGGCGGCGCGACTGGAAGGCGCGGTTGAGCTCGCTCGTGTCAAAGTCCACGCCGCCGACCATCGAGCGAACGGCGCCTGCCTCGTCGCCGTGCACGTCGAACGACAGCAGCGCGCCCTGAAGCTCGGACGGCTGAACCAAGCGCACGCCCAGGTACGGGGTGGTGGCGCCGGGCGTGTTTGCGAACGCCTTGGCGACCGCCTCGTCGGTGGTGGACAACGCCTTGATGCGCACGCGCACCACGTCGCCCACGCGCAGGATGCCGCCCTCCTTCACGCCGTCGCCGTTCTCGTCGATCGGGCGGGTGAAGTCGTCCTGGGCCCGGTACTTCCAGTCGCGCGCGACGTCCGGCGGGTAGACCCAGGTGGACCACGCGAGCGGCAGGATGCCCACGGTGCGTCCGACCGAGACCTCCGCCCAGGTGGGGGAGACCTTGGTGATCACGCCGTCGGCGAGCTGGTCGACCTCAAACGTCATCTTCAATGCGCGCGAGGCCGGGTCGTCCTCCACCCTGCGCGAGGCCTGGCGCAGCGACTCCTCGATCTCCGAGATGCGGGCGTTGATCGCGGCGTCGCCGTCGACGTGCTGAATCGTGGACCGTCGGAAGCCGACCTTCTCGTCGATCTCGGTCACGCCGGACACGAGCGCCTGCTGGGCCACCGACTGCAAGGCCGGGTCGCAGGTGGTCATCACCTTCAGGCCGTCGTGCAGGACCTTGTCCTCGCCGTACTTCTCGATGAGCTGTCGCCGGACGTACTCGGTGAAGCTGGGCGCCGCCTCGCGGAAGGCGTTGGAGTGCTCCGCGATGTGGATCTCCTCCTTGCGGGCCTCCTCCGACTGGCGCTCGTTGATGAAGCCCACGGCCAGCATCTGGTCGAGCACGTACTCCTGGCGGGTCTTGGCGGCGGCGAAGTCGGCCTGGGGGTTCCAGGCGCTCGGCCGCGGCGGCAGCCCGGCCAGCAGGGCGGACTCGCCCAGGGTCAGCTCCTTCACCGACTTCCCGAAGAAGGTCCGCGCGGCGGCCTCGACTCCGTAGGCCTGCGCGCCAAGGAAGATCTCGTTGAGGTACAGGTAGAGGATGTGGTCCTTGTCGTAGGCCTCCTCGATGCGCCACGCGAGCAGCGCCTCCTTGATCTTGCGCTCGAGCTTGCGGTCCGACGTCAGCAGGAAGTTCTTGGCCACTTGCTGCGTGATGGTGGACCCGCCCTGGGCGAACCGTCCCGACAGCACGTTGCGACCGGCCGCGCGGGCGATGCCCATGTAGTCGATGCCGCCGTGCTGGTAGAAGTTGGCGTCCTCGGCGGCGATGAACGCGTTCTTGAGGTTGTCCGGGATCTGGTCGAGCGGCAGGACGTAGCGCCGCTGCTCGTAGATCTCGCCCATCAGCGACCCGTCCTTGGCGTACACCGAGGTGACGGTGGCCGGGCGGTAGGCTTGGAGGCGCTGCACGCTCGGCAGGTCGCCGCTGTACCAGGCTTCCAGAGCCCACAGGCCGAGCAGGCCCACCACGATCAGCGCGAGGAGCGCGGCCGCGGCGGCGCGCCACGAAGGCATCCGAAGGCTTCGACGCGCGCTCGACGGCCCGGCCGGGGCGGGAGACGGCGCGGCTGCCCGGCTGCCGGGCGGGGGCGGAGGGGCGATCGCGCCCGGACGCGGCCGCACGGGCACGCGCCTGGGCTCCTTGATCGGGATCACCGGCGGCGGCGACGTGGACGCCTTGGTCGCGTCGACAACCTCGGCGTCCTCCCAGGACGGCGGGTTCAGCTGCGGGCGCGGTTCCGCGAGCCGACCCGGCGCGTGAGGCGCGTCGAAGGGCAGGATGAGCGGAGTGGCCGGCGGCGCCGCCCGCTTCACCTCGTCGACGAACGAGACCTCGGCGGTCGTCTCGGGCGTGGGGCCTTGGCGTCCCCAGCCCTCGTCCGGCGGGAACTCGTCGGCCTGGGGCCGCGACGGCGTGCGCGCGCTGGGTCGGACGACGGTCAGGTTGCCGTGAACCGAGCCCAACGGGGCGAAGCGCCGCCCCATGGTGACCAGCTTGGGCTCCAGCCCGGACGGCCACGTGGTGGTGATGGCGCGGCTGCACGACGCGCAGCGCACCGTGTCTCCGGGAACCGGGAAGGGCTCTGCGACACGCAGCGCGGCGCGACAGTGCGGGCAGGTGAGCGTCAGCGGCATGTCGTCTGAGACGGTCCGTAGTTGGCGGGCGCTGTATCTCCCAGGGCTGGGAGCGTCCAAGGCGCCGATCGTCACGTCGCGTAGATGCGCGTTGACTGCGGCGCGGTTGGACTCTACGATGACAACACCAGTCGGTGGGGACTTGCCGAAGCACGGATCACGCATGGATCGCAGGCTGCGCGGGCTCGCCCTGATCGGGTTCACCGCGCTCCTCCCTGCCGCCGTGATGCTGGTCCCCATGCACGCCCAGGAGGCGCCCGCCTCCGAGACGGTCCCGCTCGCGGTGCGCGCGGCGAGCGGTAGCCCCTACGATCTGGCCATGCTGAGGGTGGTCCACCTGGCCATGCAGCCGGTGGCCGAGTCCTACGTCGAGCCCGACCGCATCGACCCGCAGCGCATGTACGAGGCCGCGCTGGAGTCCGTGGAGCGCCTGGTCCCCGCGGTGTCCTTTCATCTGGCGGACCGCCAGCTCTCCATTCACGTCGCCGACGTGCGCACCGTCCGCGACGTGCCGCCGATCACCACGATCGCCGGCATGGAGAGCGAGCTGCGCAAGGTCGCCGCGCTGCTTGCGGCGCACCTGGGCCCCGACGACGTCCCGCACGACCACCTCGACATGGCGCCGCTCTCAGCGATCGAGTTCGCGATGGTCAACGGCATGCTCGCCACGCTCGACCCGCACTCCGCGCTGCTCCCCCCGGCCGAGACCCGTGAACTCGACGCCGAGAACCAGGGCGAGTTCGGAGGCCTGGGCGTGTCGTTGTCGGTCGACGACGACGGGCTGCGCGTGGACGAGACCGTGAAGGACTGCCCGGCCGCCACCGCCGGTGTGCGCGCGGGCGACCACATCCGGCGAATCGACGGCCAGTCCACGATCAACGTGTCGCTCGACGACGCGGTCGACCTGCTGCGCGGGCCGATCGGCGAGTCCGTGATGCTCGAGATCATGCGCGCGGGCTTGTCCAAGCCGCTCTTTGTGCCGGTGGTCCGAGGCAAGATCCGCATCCACGAGGTGGCCGCGTGGCCGATGGAGGGCGGGCTGGCCTACGCCCGCGTCACCGCGTTCCACGCGACCGTACACGACGACCTGGTCGCGGAGCTACGCCGCGTCGAACGTGTCGAGGGTGAGATCCGCGGGCTCGTGCTCGACCTGCGAGGCAACCCTGGCGGCTACGTCAACCAGGCCGTGGCGGTCGCCGACGCCTTCCTCAAGGAGGGCGAGATCGTCTCGACGCGCGGCCCGCACGACACCCGGCCCGACGCCCACTCCGCCACCGACGACGGCACCGAGTGGACATTCCCGATGGTGGTGCTGGTCGACGCCGAGAGCGCGTCGGCCTCTGAGATCGTGGCCGGGGCGCTTCGCAACAACGAGCGGGCCGTGATCGTCGGCGAGCGTACGTTTGGCAAGGGGTCCGTGCAGAACCTGGAGCCCATGCCCTTTGACAGCGAGCTCAAGGTCACGGTCGCGCAGTACCTGACGCCGGGTGACCGCTCGATCCAGAACGTGGGCATCCCCGCGGACGTGGAGGTCGTGCCCACCTGGGTCGGTCGGCGCGATCAGGACGGGCTGATGATCCCCGACGCCGCCATTCTCGTGGGCGAGCGCGCCGAGCGGGAGAGCGACCTGGACGCCCATCTGGATCGGCAGGACGCGCGCGAGCTGGACCCTGCGCTCTACAGCTACCGCACGTGGAACCCTTGGGGCCGCACGGTGGATCTCGACGCGCCGCCGGAGCCCGGCACCGACCAGGACCTTCGCCTCGCGCTCGACCTGCTCGCGGTGGCGCCGACCGCGCACCGTGGGGACATCCTCGCGGCGGCGGGGCCGGTGGTGAAGCGGCACGAGCTGGCCGGAGAGCGCGCGATCACCGAGGCTTTCCGCGCCATCGGGGTCGACTGGACCGGGCCGTCCGATGGCGCCCCGGCGGCCGTCGAGGTGTCGATGTCCATGCCCGGCGACGCGCTGGTCGCAGGCGAGGACGCGCCGGTCACGGTGACGGTGACCAACCGCGGCGCGACGCCGCTGCGCAGGCTCCTGGTCGTGATGCACGGCGAGGAGACGCTAGACGGGCTTGAGTTCCCGATCGGCAAGCTGGACCCTGGGGCTTCCGGAACCTGGACCCGCACGGTGCGCGCCCCCGAGGGCTGGCCGGCCGAGGCCGGGAGCGTTCGCCTGGACGTGCGCGACGACCAGGGGCACGCGCTCGGATCGTCCATCACCGCCGTGACGCTCAAGCCTCGCCAGCTGCCGCGCCTGGCGTGGCGTTGGACGCTGGTCCCCGAGGTCAACCACCAGCTGACGGTGGGGGACCTGGCGCGCGTGGAGCTGGAGATCAAGAACGTCGGCGAGGGAGCCAGCCTCGGCGCGACCGCCCGGATCCGCAACCGCTCGGCGGGCGCGCTCGACATCGTCACGGGCACGCTGCACGGCGGACGGCTGATCGACGCGCGGGGCCGCCCTTGTGAGCTGGTCACGCCGGGCTGGGAGAACGGCGGGCCGGTCGGTCACGCCGCGCCCACCGATTCCCGCTACCTGGAGCGCGTGCCACCCGTCTGGGCGCCCAAGTGCCACCGCGAACTCAACCCGGGCGAGTCGTGGACCGGCTCGTTCGAGGTGCGCATCCTCGAGCCCGCGATCGACGACGTCTACAAGCTCGAGCTGACCGTCGCGGACGACATCACCTACGACTTCCCGTCGATCGTCCGGCAGGGCTTCTACGACTGGCACGAGTCCGAGGAGGCGATCCTCTTCCACCTGGGCGAGGCGCCGCCGACGGTCGCGTTCCGCGAGCCCCCCTCGATCGTGCTGACCGAGGAGCCCGCCCCGCAGACCGACGGCGGCGGCGTGCGCATCGCCGGGCGCGTGCTGGACGCTGACGGCTTGGGCGACGTCATGGTGTTCGCCGATCAGGACAAGGTGTTCTTCGAGCGGCACGGCCGCGCCAAGCCGCAGGACGCGGTGCCGTTCAGCGCCGAGGTGCGCTTCGACGTGGGCACGCACGTCCTGTCGGTGCTCGCGCGCGACAACGCCGGCTTCAACACCACCCTGTCGCGGCTGGTGTGGCGCCCCGCAGACGACTGGCAGGCGCTGGCGAACCCGGCCCACCATCCGTGAGCACGACGCATGAGCGTGCGCCTATCGCCATCCGCGGTGCGCGCGTGCACAACCTCGCCAACCTCGATCTCGACCTGCCGTCAGACGGCTTCGTCGTGTTCGTCGGCCCCAGCGGGTCGGGCAAGTCCTCGCTCGCGTTCGACACCGTGCACGCCGAAGGCCAGCGTCGCTACTTAGAGGCCATGTCCGCGCGCTTGCGGATCACGCTGGGCGCCATGCCGCGGCCCGACGTCGACTCGGTGCGCGGGCTGCCCCCGACGCTCGCGCTCGCGCAGACGAGCGCGCCGACCGTGGGCACGCTGGCCTCGCTGACCGAGCTCGACGTGGTGCTTCGTGTGCTCCTCGGCCGCGCGGGCGTGCAGCATTGCCCGGTGAGCGGCGAGGTGGTGACCGCCACGCCGCATGACGTGATCGTCGGCACGCTGCTGCGCCTGCCGGATCGCACGCGCTTGAATGTGGAGGCGCCGGCGCCGGCGACGGGTGCGGGCGACGCGCGCGCGCGCCTCGACGAGCTCGTCCGCCAGGGCTTCAGCCGCGTCCGCGTGAACGGCGACGTGCTGGCGATCGAGGACGCGCGCGATCTACCCGCGGACGCGATCGTGCGCGTGGTCGTCGATCGCATCCTCGTCGGACCGGATCGGCGGGATCGGATCCACGACGCGGTGCGCACGGCCGCGCGCGTCGGACGCGGCGTGGTGGTCGCGGTCACCGACGACGGCGAGCGCGTGTACACCGATCGCCCGTACAGCTTCGCCACCGGGCGTGTGCTGCCGGAGCTTCGCCCCGCGCTGTTCCGGCCCACCGGTGCGGACGCCTGCGCGACCTGCCTTGGGAAGGGCCAGGTGAGCGAGGCGCCGTGCGTCACCTGCGAGGGCACGGGCTTGGGCGACGCCGCGCTCGCGGTCCGCTTTGAGGGCGTGGGCTGGCTGGACCTGTGGAAGATGCCGCTCGCCCAGCTGCGCGCGCTGAGCCAGACCTGGACCGTGAGCGCCGTCACCGCGCCGCTGCTCGCGGAGCTGTCGTCGCGCCTCGACGCGCTGGTGGACGTGGGGCTCGGGCACCTGCTCCCGCGCGCGCCCCTCGGCGATCTATCGGCGGGCGAGCTGCAGCGCGCTCGGCTGGCGCGTCAGGTGGGCACGGATCTGGCGGGCGTGCTCTACGTGCTCGACGAGCCTGCGGTCGGGCTGGACGCAGAGCAGGTCGACCGGCTGGTGGTGCTGCTGCGGCGCCTGGTCGACAAGGGCAACGGACTCCTGGTGGTCGAGCACGATCCGCGCGTGATCGCGGCGGCGGATCGCGTGGTGGAATTCGGCCCCGGCGCCGGTCCTGACGGCGGCCACATCGTGTTCGACGGCGCACCCGCAGCGCTCGCCAAGGCCGACACCGCGACCGGTCGGTGGCTCAGCGGTGGTCAGACGCTCCCGCGCGGGGAGCACAAGCCCAGGCTCGGCTGGATCACGGTGGACGGCGCGCGCGTGCGCAACCTGACCGGCGATCCAATCCGCGTCGCGCGTGGCGCGCTCAACGCGTTCGTGGGGCCAAGCGGCGGCGGCAAGACGTCCGCGCTCATGGCGATCGACGCGCACGTCCGGGCGGCGCTCGCCAACGCCGCGCCGCCCGAGGGGCGCTTGACCGGCGCCGACGGGATCGCGCGTGTGCTGTCGGTCGATGAGCTCTCCGCCCGGCGCACGCGGCGCAGCATGCCCGCCACCTACGTGGGCCTGTGGGACACGCTCCGCGAGCTGCTCGCGGCCACGAACGAGGCACGCTCGCGCGGGCTGGACGCGGCGCGCTTCAGCTTGAACGTCGCCGGCGGACGCTGCGAAGCCTGCCAGGGCTTTGGCGTGCGTCGCGTCGATCTGGAGTGGCTGCCCGAGGTTGAGATCCCGTGCGAGGTGTGCGACGGGCGGCGCTTCGCGTCGGACGTGCTGCAAGTGCGCTGGAAGGGCTTGGACGCGAGCGAGATCCTCGACCTGCGCGTGGACGAAGCGCACCCGTTGCTTGCGGGGCACCCTCGGCTCGAAGAGGCGCTGCGCGCGCTGCACGACGTCGGCCTAGGCTACCTGACGCTCGGCCAGCCGTCGCCGACGCTGTCGGGCGGCGAGGCGCGTCGGCTCAAGCTGGCGCGCGAGCTGGTGCGCGCGGCGCGCAAGGGCGGTGATGACACGCTCGTCCTGCTGGACGATCCGACATCGGGCCTGCACCCGGTCGACGTGGTCGTGCTGCACGCGCTGCTGCGCCGCCTCGCCGACGAGGGGGCGACGGTGGTGATCGCCACCCACATGGCGTCGCTGGTGGATGCCGCGGATCACGTCGTCCGCTTCGGCCCTGGCGTGGGCCCAGACGGCGGACGGGTGGTGTCGTCGGGGCCGCCAGCCTGATCGCGATCAGCCGGTGAGCTTGACCACGCCCATGCGCGCCGCGCGGGCGAGCAGCTTCTCCAGATCCTCGGCGCGGTTCAGGCGGCGGTCGAAGCGCGCGGGCAGCTGCCCGGCGTCGAACGCGGCCTCAAGCTCGGGCTGGCCGGTGAGCGACGAGGGCTGAAAGCAGGTGTCGTCGTAGGCGTCGGGGTTCACGTCGATGACCGGCAGCGAGATCGGCGCGCGCGGCGTCCGGGCGGCCATCGCCTCCAGGTCGAAGCAGTCCCACAGCGCGGTGGCGTGGTCATTGCGCTTGTTGAGCGACTCCGTGATGCCGAAGCGCTCCTGAATCGTCTTGATCACCGCGGTGTGATCGTACTCGGTGTGGACGGCGGCCTGGCGGGCGTAGGGGCCCATCACCAACGCCGGGATGCGGAAGCCGAGCTGGTTGAAGCCCTGCGCCGCGCGCTCGTCGGGCATGGTGGGTGGCGCGACGTGGTCGAAGAAGCCGCCATGTTCGTCGTAGTCGAGGATGAACGCGCAGCGGTCCCACACGCTGGACTCGGCCAGCGCTTGGTAGAGCGAGGCGATCAGCACCTGACCGAGGCGCGCCGGCGCGGGCGGGTGGTCGTCGTTGCTGCCGTAGTCGGGCTCGATGAACACCACCTGCGGGAGCGTGCCGGCCGCGAGGTTTGAGAAGAACTCGTCCAGCGGGCGCACGTTGCCGGAGGCCAGGATGCCTTCGATCAGGATCACGGCCGGGATGTTGGCGTAGACAGCCCAAGTCACGCCCGCTTCGGTGAGCTGCGAGAAGACGGTGCGCAGCGGCACAGGGATCGCCGTGCGATCGTTGGACGTCAGGCCGTTCGATGACGCCGCGTAGGAGAAGAAGCGGTTGGGCCAGGTGGGGCCCATCACCGAGCAGAACCATCGGTCGCACACCGCGTACTCGTCGGCGAGCGCGTAGGTGACGGGGATGGTCTCGCGGTTGAGGTAGCCCAGGACCTCGTCGGCGGGCGCACCGGTGTGCATCGCGTAGCCGGTGGCGAAGCCGTCGTTCAGGCCGTTGTCGAACTGCGCGCGGCTGTCGGTCCAGGAGTGGCCGGGGTCGACGATGCACTCGTGGGTGAGCGCGTGCGGGTGGATCGCTTCACCGTCCGGGCCCAGGTTGAACATCTCGGCGGTGAGGCCGTCGAGCTCGGTGCGGCCCTCGTCGAGCGTCAGCGACCCGAGCACGTGGTCGTAGGAGCGGTTCTCCATCATCAGGATCACGAAGTGATCGATCGCCAGCTTGGGGTCCGCGGCCACGTCCGTGTCGGTCGATCCCTCGGTCGGGGACTTGCAGCCGAGCGCGCCGGCGCCCGCGAGCGCGGACAGCGCGCTCAGCAGCTGGCGGCGGGAGGGGTTGATCGGCTGGGTCATGGGGATCTCCGTGGGCGCGCACAGTGCCCAGTTCGGCGAGGGGTCGCAAGCGCCACGCGCGGTCGACACCGATCGGTCACGGGAGCGTGTCGACCTTCTCGTAGGCGCGCTCGCCGGACGTGGCCGTGAGGCTGCGGATCCTGAACGACTTGGCGGAGAACGCGTAGAACGGGTCGCCAAAGGTGCTGCCGACGCCGACCGCGTCCACGCTCCAGGTCACCGTGGTCGTGAGCACGTCGTTGAACTGGGCGACACCCTCGGGCGTGGTGACGTCCACGTCGTGGTCGACGGTGTAGGTGCCACGCTGCACCGTCGTGGGCTCAGCGCCGTCCTCGTAGACCGAAAGCCTGTAGGCGTTGGGGATGCCCACCAGCTCGTCGGCGTCGCCCACCGACTGGAAGGTGAACGCGCGCCAGGTGGTGCCGTCCTGGTTCGCCCAGGACCCCACCAGATCGGCGGTCTCGGGCGAGGCGCAGGCGGCGAGGAGCAGGGGAGCGAGCAGGGTGAGACGCATGGGGCAACTCCGCGCTTGGGCTATCACCCCGGCGCGGGTCGCCGACAAGCGGGCTTCAGCGCGTCCAGAGCACGTCCTCAGCCTTGAAGCTGAAGGCGGCGGACAGCGCGGGCTCGCCGTCGATCGTCAGGTCGGCGTTCTGGTCGACCAGGTACTGCGCCACGCCCAGGAACTGCTGGCCGTAGGACGAGCTGAGCCCGAACTCGCTCTCGATCAGCGGCTTGACCACGCCCTCCATGATGGCGGTGGTGGTGACCGCGGCGGCGATGCTGCCGTCGACCGTATCCGCGGTGATGTCGCCGAAGATGTAGGCCTGAACCGCCGAGATCTCGATCACCGGCTCGTCGGCGTAGAACTGAACGGGGATGGTCAGCGGCGCGGGCCCCACAGAGAAGGTGTCCGGGTCCTTCATCTCGCCGAGCATACGGGACTTGGGGTCGCCGTTGACGTCGTACGAGGACGGTAGGACGATCAGGTTGAACGCCAGGTCACGGCCGCCCTGAAGCGCGTCAAAAGTGACAGCGCCGGCGTCGTTGTCCACGTCCAGCAGCACGATCGCGCGCTCGGTGAAGAGCATCTCGTCGATCCGCGCGTTGACGGTGGGCAGGTTGTAGATGCCCGGCCCCAGCGCGCTGTCGATGGCGGCGAGCAGCACGGCGATCTGGTTGTCGGGCGTGCCATCGCCGTCCAGATCGCCGCCGTGGTCGGCCGACAGCACACGCAGCTCGGTCACCTTGTACTGACCGCCTGTGTAGGGCGGGACGGCGACGTCGGTGTCGTCTACGCCGCCCGTGTCGGTGTCGGTGACGTCGGTGTCTCCCGCCCCCTGATCGGTGGTTGAGTCGGTGTCGACGTCACTGTCGGCGCCGTCCACGGTCTTGCCGGTGGAGCAGGCGGTGAACGTGGTGGCGACAAGAGCGGCCAGGAATAGGAAACGCATGATAGACCCCGCGGGCCCCAGGTTGCCACTGACATGGCATTCTGGCAAGGCCCTGCTTGGAGGCAGCTACATGGATCTCGCCGATCTCCTTCGCGCTGGTGACTTGGACAAGTTCCATGACGCGCGTGACGGCGAAGACCGACCCGACCTCTTTGCGGAAGAGCTGGACGGTCTGGACCTCACCGGGGTGGACCTCACCGGGGCCCAGCTCGACAAGTCCGACCTCACCGGGAGCATCCTGCGGGACGCCCGCCTGATACGCGCCTCGCTCTGCGAGATTGACGGTGTGGGCTTGGTGATCGCCGACTCCATCGCGCTCGGCGCCCGCTTCCGAGAGGCCTTGATCGACGACTCCGACCTGTCCGGCGCGGAGCTGTCGCACGCCGACTTCACGGGGGCGCATCTCAATTCCGCCCGCGCGGCCGGGGCCCGTCTGAACGGGGCCAAGCTCAAGGACGTGAAGGCCAAGGGCATCGTGCTGTCGGGCGCGGATCTGACCGAGGCCGGCCTGAAGGGCGCGGATCTTTCCGGCGCGGACCTGTCCGGCGCCAAGCTCAACGAGGCCCAAGGTGGCTCCACGCAGTTCACCGGCGCGCGCATGGACGGGGTGGACGCCACCAACGCGCGCTTCGGCGGCTCCAACTTCGTTGGCGCCTCGCTCGTGGGCGCGGTGCTGGTGGGCGTGCAGCTCGGCGCGGCGGACCTGTCGGGCGCGGATCTGTCCGGCGCGGACCTTACCAAGGCCAACCTGGCCGGCGCCACGCTGGCCGGGGCGCGCCTGCGTGGCGCCAAGCTCGCGGACGCCTGCCTGGACGGCGTGGACCTCTCCACCTGCGACATCGACGGCGCCGATCTCACCGGCCTGGACGTGGGCGCGCTCGGCCTGGACAGCACCCGCGCCGCCACGCTCAAGGCGCACGGAGCGGTGGCCCACGCGAACGGCCCGCGCGTCGTCCGCGACCCCTCCGTGGCCGCGTCCGGCGACACCTACGCCGCCGTGTGGCGCAACCCCGAAGACGACGGCAAGGACACGGTCCGCTGGGCCGTGTTCGGCGGCGCCGAAGAGCAGGGCGGCGTCCTGCCGGTGTCGGCGGCCAGCGTCGTGCACCTCGCGGTGGTGGCCGCCGCCGACGCTTTCCGGATCGTGCTGCTGGTCGCGCGCAGCGACGGCGCCACGCTGCTGTCCTGGCCGTTGTCGGCGGACGGCGTGCTCGGCGCCAGCGTCGCGAGCGCGCTCGGCTACGACCCGATGGTCATCCCCGTGATCACGGGCGGCGCGAACGTGCGGGTCGTCGGCCTCGGCCGTCGTGGTCCCACCCTCGTCGCCCACGTCGATCCCCTCGACGGGACCGGGTTCAAGCCCGCCTTTGGCGCCACTCACGCGCAGGCGCGCACGTTCGCGTCGCGCACCGCGAGCGTGCTGCTCGGCAAGGGCGGCGTGGCCTGGTCGATCGGCGCGTCCGGCGTAGGCGCCCCCGTACGCATCCCCGACGCCATCTCCGGGGTGCCGTCCACGGTCATCCCGGTGGGCGCGGGTCTGGTCGCGGTGTGGGCCACGCAGCCGATCGGGCGCACGCCCGGCACGGTGCGGGTGCTGCCGCTCGGATCGCGCACGGCGCGGGATCCGGACGAGCTGGACGTAGGTCCGGTCGCGGCGATCGACGCCTTGGGCGACGGTGACGGCGCGCTGGTCACCTGGGTCGAGGCAGGGAAGGACGGCGCCACCCGCGCGCGCTTCTCCACATGGCCTGGCCTCAAGGCGCGCACGGTCGAGGCCGCGGGCGAGGCGGTGGTGTCGGCGCGTGCTTGGCCGGGACCCAATGGTGGCTTGGTGGCCGCGACTACGGTTGAAGGGCGGCTATTCGTCGCCGATGTCGATGGCACGGTGCGTGCTCGGTTGGGGTAGTCTCCCGTTGCAACGTATGGGATACTCGTGTTGGTTGGTGAAGGGGGCGCAGTGACCGGTAAATTCCGACGGGATGGGCCCTTGGCGGGCGGCTGGCACGCGGTGGGCGAAGAGCCGCCGTCGCGCCCGGCGCCGGATCCGGCCGACCTTGGTTCGGACGTGGTGATCTGGCCTCGCGGCGCGGGGCAGAACCCGCACGCGCTGGACGAGGACCCGGCGACCCACGCGAACGAGGGCACGGTCCCGGGCATTGAGGAGGGAAGCTCGGGCTACGACGAGCACCCGCGCACGGTGGGTGACGGTCCGGTCGTCTGGCGCCCGGCGTCCATGGCGCCCAAGCAAGAGAAGACCGTCGAGGCGCCCGGCTTCTCCGCGCCGGACCTGCTCCTGGAGCCGGTGCACATGGGCACCGGGCCTGTGGACGTCGGCACGGCCGCTGTGGAACCGCTCACGGACGCAGAGGCCTCACCCGCGGGTCGACGCCGCGCCGTCCTGATCGGTGTGCTGGTGGGCTCGGCGTTCGGTCTGATCATCGACGCCTTCCTGTCCGGTTGGCTCGACGGGAAGTGAATGGACTTCGGCATCCTTCATGCTTGGGTGGGAGACACCCGGGGGGATGCATGATCCGTGCGCTGGTGCTCTTGTCGCTGAACGGATGCGTCGCGCACACGCCCGATCTGGGCGTGGACGACTCGGACCAGCCCGCCGTCGACACCGGGGCGACAGATCCGGTGTGCGCCGGGCTTGGCCAGCCCTGTGATGCGCTGGCGCCCCGCCCCGCGGTGGTCGACTGCGGCGCGACGCTGCGCGACCTGGTGGCTGCGGACGCGCCGGTGAGCTGGCCCGACTCGTTGGCCTCGCTCGGCTGCTTCGAGGGCACGGCGCCGCTCAAGCCCTCGCCGGGGGTGCTGCGCTACGATGTCCGGGCGCCGCTCTTCAGCAACGGCTCCGACAAGGGCCGCTACGTGGTGCTGCCGCCCGGCGCCACCATCACACCGAGCGTGGACGGCCCGTGGACCTTCCCCGAGGGCACGCTGCTGCTCAAGTCGTTCGGGCTCGACCTCCTGGTCGACGGGGAGCGCGCCCCGCGCACGCTTGAGGTCCGGGTGATGCTGCTGGCCCACGACGGCTGGAAGTTTGCCACCTACGGCTGGGATGAGGCGTCGCAGGATCTCCGCTTGGTCGGCGAGAAGGGCCGTACGGAGGCGCTCACGCTGCCTCACGAAGACGGAGACGTGCTCGCCTGGTACTTCCCGAGCGTCGAGGCGTGCCTGACTTGCCATCGCAAAGCAGGCGATCAGGTGCTGGCGGTGCGCACCAGCCAGCTCCATCATCGGGTCGACTACGGCGACTGGATCGCCGACGAGCTCGTGGCCTGGGACGCGATCGGCGTGTTTGACCCGCCCATCGCCTCGCTGGGGGCGCTGCCCACCGTCGCCGACCCGTACAGCGAACGCACGCCGCTTGAGCCCCGCGCCCGCGCCTGGCTGCACGCCAACTGCGCGCACTGCCACCAGCCCGAGGGCTTTGCGCCACCCACGCTGGCGCTCGACCTGCGCTACAGCACGCCGCTGGCCGACACGTCGACCTGCATGGTGCCCAAGCAGTCGGGCTTCACCACCGGCGGCCAGTACGTGCTCGTCCCAGGCGACGCCTCGGCGTCGGCGCTCGTTCAGCGCATCCGCACCGACTCGTTCGAGAAGATGCCGCCCGACGGCGCCTCCCGCTACGACGAGGGCGGAATCCAGGCCGTCGAAGCCTGGATCAACTCCCTGGATGGCTGCCCCTGATCACGGGATCAGGTCGACGCCATCACCCAGGGCGGCGGCGCCGTGGAGCGTGTCCCGAACGGTGAACGGCGCGCACGCCTCACACGCCGGATCGAGCAGCCGCGTCTCACCGTCGACGGTCACCCGCACGAGCGCGGTGGTGAAGCCTTCCGGCGACACGCCGGGCGCGGCGCCCAGGGCGGCGGGGCGCACGAGCACCCAGTCCGCGTCGATCTTCTGCTGCCGCGCGTAGAGCGACACGATCATCGCCGCCTCCACGCTCGTGACCACGCCGCTCTCGCGCGCCTTGTAGAGCGGGCGGGGCCGGGTGGGGTCGACTCCGAGCGCGTCGCGGACCACGGCGGTGTCGCGCAGGACGCCGGGCAGCAAACCGACCAGCTCCCACGCCGCCGTGCCGCGCGGGGCCGAGTGCAGCGGGATCGCGGGCTCCGGGAAGGAGGCGATCTCGAAGCGCTGGTGGAGCTCGTGCCACAGGCGAGCGCGGTCCGACAGGATCGGCGCTCCGCCCAGCGACGGCAGGCGCCACGCGCCGCCCTCGATCACCAACGGGTCCGCGTGCGGCAGGCCGTCGTGGTCGGTCCATGTGGCGGTGGAGGGGCCGACGTGCCCGACCAGCTCCGGCGCGAGCAAGCCCCACGCGTCGACCACCGGGGTGGTGAGGGCGAGCGTGCAGGAGGCGACACCGGGGGGCGCGATCACCCAGGCCGCGCCGGTGGTCGCGCGGATCGGGCAGGCGCCGGGCGCGGCCGGGGGGGGCACGGCGTCGCGCGGAAGTGGGATGAACACGGCACGAGTCGACGACGTCTCCGCCCACGAGAGCGTGCGGGTCTCCTCCAACATCAGCGCGCGATCGGGACGAAGCTCCGCGCGCGGGTTGGACGTTTGGAAGCGCAGCGTGAGCGTCGCCGAGATGTCGGGCGCCGCGCCGAGCGCCTCCACCGCGGCCGGGGCCTCTTTCGCTGCGTCGTCCAGGCCGATGGGGGCCGGGCCGCCCGCCGTCAGCGCCGCGAGGGTGCGCGACCAGCCGGAGGCGTCGGCCGCGCCGAGCGCGAACAGCGCGTCCCCGACGACGTGCCGATCCCCGAAGTACGCGGCGCCCAGCACCGGCACGCCCGCGAGCTTGGCGCGGGCCTCGTCGGGGGAGAGGCCCACGGACGGAGGCAGCGGCGGGGGCGTGCGATCCAGCCACGGGTGCTGCACCACCGCCTGCGAGCCGGTGGTGGGGTTCGCGCCGAACACAAAGCGCTTGTCGTCGCGCAGGCCGGTGCTCGCGAGCGTGAGCGCGCGCGGGCGACGCAGCTCGGCGTAGGCGACGCCGGGGGTAGGGCGCCACAGGTAGTCGGCGACGTACGACGAGCGGACGTCCAGGTCGACGCGCGCCGTGTCGCCGGGGTGGAGCTCGGGCGTGATCACGGTCCAGGTGGCCACGCCGTCCGCGCGGACCCCGTCCAGCACCAGGCGCTCGGGACCTAGGTTGTGATCGTTGTGCTCGGCGCTGACATGACCCGAGAACGCGCTCACCGTGCTGCCGTCGTCGGTGGTGATCGTCAGGCCCTCACAGCCCTCGGCGCCGTGGACCGTCAGGCGAACGTGCTCGGTCCAGCCCTCCAGGCCGGGCTCGATCGTGCTGGACCAAGACGCGATCGTGCAGCCGATCGCGGTGATGACGGGCGAACTCACTCCGCCCTCGCGGCGCGGCGGCGGGCCGGGTCGATCTCCTCGCGGAGCATCTTGGGGATCCCGCCCTTCTGCCGATCGGCCCACGCGCACACCCCGGCCGGATCGTCCTTGCCCCACGCCTTGAGCACGCGGCGAAGCGCCTTGCGCACCGACGGCGACTCGTTCTTCACGAACGCGTCGGCCAGCGCGGAGAGGCCGTCCGACAGGGCGCCCTCGACGAAGCGCACCTTGCGCTCGCCCACGCGCTCGCGCAGCGCGGCGGCGGCGGGGCCTTCGACGGGCGCGGTGGTCCAGGCCATCCCGGCGGAGACGGCGGCGCGGGCGGCCTCTTCCGTGCCCAGCTCCTTGGCCGCCTGGATGAGCAGCTGCACGGGCTTGCCCGACGCGGCGATGCCCGGGCCCAGCACGAGCGCGCCCAAGGCGTCCGCCGTGAGCGGATCGTCGAGCCGCTCCAGCCAGTCCAGGCCCAACTCCAGGCCCGCTTCCGCGTCGTCGAGGATGGCGGCGGCGACCAGCCCGATCGCGATCATGCCGTCCTCCCACGCGCAGCCGAACAGGCGGGTCAGCGCCGGTCCGTCCGCGTCCAGGTCGACGCCGTCGGTCTTGAACACGCCCGCGAGGAACTTTGCCAGCTCCGCGAACGGCACGCCGCGCACGCCCTTGAGCGGGCTGATGTCGCGGGCCAGCGCGCGCTGGGTGCGCTCGTCGGCCAGCGCCTCCAGCGTCTCCGAGATCTGGTCTTCCTGGATCACGCGTCCTCCGAAAAGAATTCCCGCAGCGCGGTCGCGAGGGCGTCCGGTGCGTCATGGTGGATGAGGTGCCCGGCTTGCGGGATGGTGAGTTCGATCGCGTGCGACAGGCTGCGCCGGCGCGCGTCGCGATCCATGAGCTTGAACGGCGAACTTCCGCCGTCGATGAGCAGCGTCGGCGCGCGGATGGCCGACAGGAAGACCTGGTGGGCTTCGGCGCGGAACGGGGTGGGGGACCGACCGCGGTGCGCGGGGTCCCACGCCCAGGTCCACGCGCCGACGACGGGTCGGGTGACGAACGGGTCGCCTTCGACCACCGGCCGGGCCACGCGGGCGGCCAGGCGCAGCGCCTCCTCAGGCGAGAGCGCCTTGTTGAAGTCGCGCATGCGGGCCGCCGCCGTCTCCACGTTCGGGAAGCTGCCGTGTTTGCGCGGGCTCTCCTTGCCGTCCAAGAAGGCCTGACCCCGCTCCAGCAGCTCGTCCGCGCCGTCCGGCGGACCGAGTCCCTCGATCAGCACGAGCCTGCGCACGCGCTCCGGGCGGGTGGCGGCGTAGAGCGCGGCGATCGTCCCGCCCATGCTGTGGCCGACCAGATCGACCTCGCAGTCCAGGTGTCGCACGACGGCGTCCACGTCCGCGACGTAGTCCCAGAAGTGGTAGAAGCCGCCCGCGCCGACGTGCTCGGAGAGCCCGTGGCCGCGGTGATCCGGCGCCACCACGCGGCGGTCGGACAGGCGGTTCGCCACGCCTTCCCACGCCGCGCCCTGCTCCAGGTAGCCGTGCAGGATCAGCAGCGGGCGGCCCGTGTCAGGCCCCCACGAGCAGAGCCGCAGGCGGAGCCCACGCGGGCCCGTGTCCAGGTCTGACTCGCGCATCACACGTCATCCCAGGCCAGGCGCAGGCCGGCCTTGAGGTTGCCCGACAGCCTGTGCGAGAGGCGAAGGCTGGGGCGCGCGGTGCTCGCGGGGTGCGCGTAGCAGCCGCCCATCACCACCCGACCGCGATCCATGCGGCCGCGCCACGCCGATGACGTGTACTCAAACACGTTGCCGATCGACGAGAACAGGGCCGTGTCGCCGCTCGCGCCCAGCGCACGCACCGGCAGCGGCCGACGCAGGCCCAGCTCCGCGGTGGCGGCGAGCCCGGGGCGCCAGTGGTCGCCCCACGGCCAGCGCCGACCGTCCAAACCGCGCACGGCCTTCTCCCACAGGTCGGCCGACGGCAGCCGCGCGCCAGCCCAGGTCGCGTAGCGGTCCGCGTCCTCAGGCCAGATCCCGTAGATGGGAAGGTCTTCGTCGCCCTTGGGGATGCGCCGGGCCTCGCCCCAGTGGGCCAGGTAGTTCACGTCGGCGCGCTCGTCGGGCACGGCGGCCAGGAAGCGCGACCACTCGCGCGCGGTCACCGGCGCGCGCCCGACCCACGCGGGCTCGGCGATGTGCTCGATGCGCAGGCGACGCTCGTCCGACGCCACCGTGCCGCCCGCGACGAAGTTGCCGCGCGGGATGCGGACCCGGTCGCCCGCGAAGCGCACCGGCATGCGCCCGACCCGGCCCACCAGGAACGCGCGCGTCGCGTCGGTGATCCGTCGTCCGGTGAGGGCGTCAGGGCCTTGGCCCTGGTTGGCCAGCAGGCGCGGCGCGATGTGCGACGCGAGCAGGTACTCGAACACGCTTCGGTGCCCAAAGCGGATGCGTCCGTCCAGCTCGGTGACGACCAGCGTACGACGCAGCTCCGCGGGGAGGCGCGCCGCGGCCAGCTGCTCAGCGCGAAAGCTGGTGGCCTCGGGCGACCAGCCGGACTCGGCCCAGGCCTCGACCGCCAGGTCTTCCAGGCGCTGAAGGGCGTCGTCGTGATCGGGGCCGGTGCGCAGCGCGTGACGCAGCCACGCGTCGAACACGCCCCACGCGTCGATCGGGCGGCCAGGCTGGATGTGGCGAAGCGCGGCGCTGGCGATCTGCAGCAGCAGCGGCGACGCCGAGAGCTCTTCCAGGCCGTCCACGGTGGTGAGCAGCGTGTCGCCGTTGGGCAGCTGGCCGAGCTCGCGCTGGACCGTGTCGCGGTCGAGCGGATCGATCAGCAGCGTCACGACGTCGGGTCGCATCAGGCTGTCGGCTTGATCCGGATCACACGCGTCGTCCGTTCGCACGTGGCCGGGGCGCGAGGTCAGCATCCAGCGCGGCCCGACCTGACGGGTCAGCGCGTCGAACAGCTCGGGCGTGCCGCCCGCCGCCGCGTCCGGCACCTCATCCAGGCCGTCGAGCAGCAGCACCCGCCTGCCGTCGCAGGCCTCGGCCAGGCGCGCGTCGCCGACCGTGCGCTTGAGGCCCTCGTCCAGGCTGCCGGCGCGCGCGAGCACGGCGAGCGGCACGTAGGTCGCGGGTCGCGCGCCCTCGACCTTGAGGTCCGAGAGCTTTCGGCACAGCGTCGTCTTGCCCGATCCGAAGTCGCCCAGGAGCACCACGCCGACCGGATCAGGCGCGCGCAGCAAGGCGCTCACCACGTCGAAGAGCGGCCCAGCGGGCTCGGACTCGACGTGACCGTCGACCAGGTGCAGACGCGACACGGTGAGGGGGAGCATGAGCGCCCTTCTATAGCGCGCCCACGCCCTCGGCGGCGGTCAGGGCTTGGCGGAAGGCGTGGGCAGCGGCAGCGTCGTCGCGCTAGGCTCGACGCGCAGGAGTGGCCTCACGATGTCGCTGTTTGAGGTCCGGGCGTCGTCCGGGCACGTCATGGCCTTCTTCGACCACACCTACGCGCCGTGCACCATGGCGTGCAGCTTCTGCCCCGTGCCCTTGCGGCGCGCGACGGAGCCGGTCACGCCCGCCGTGGACCTCGTCGAGCGCGCCACGGCGGAGTTTGCCGAGATCCTGCGGACCCATCGCCCGCACCACGTCGATCTGGTGTCGGACGACATCCTCGCGTTCGTCGGCCTGTTTGAGCTGATCGACGTCGCGGCCAAGGCTGGGGTGCCGCTGCGCTTGTTGACCGCGGGCATCCCGCTCTCGGACAAGGCGCTGGCCGAGCGCGTGGCCGCCACCGGCGTGCGCGTCGCCGTCACGCTGCTGTCGACGCGCGCCGATCGGTACGACGCGATCGCGGGGCGCGCGGGCGCGAAGGCGGCCGTGATGTCGGCGGTCGACGCGGCGCGCGCAGCGGGGGTCCCGCTCGACGTCGGGATCGTCGTGCTCGACCGCAACGTGGACGAGCTGCCTGACCTGATCCGCGCCGCGCGTGACCTGGGCAGCGACCCGATCGCCGTGCGGGTGTTCCACCCCGACGTCGCGAACGCGCCGAGCACCTACTACTGGCAGTACCCGGCCTACGACGCCGTCTTGGACGCGCTCCGCTCGCTCGCCGCGTCGGGTGAGCCGCTGCCGCGGATCGAGCTGAGCAACGTGCCGTGGTGCGCGCTGCCGACCGACGGCCTGGACGGCCTGTCGCTGCAGGTGGTGAACACCCCCAACGAGATCTCGATGTTCACGTTCGACGCGTGCGCCACGTGCGCCGCGCGGTCGCGCTGCTCGGGCGTGCACGCGGGCTACGCGGC
>CAIOSP010000164.1 GCA_903861005.1 uncultured Pseudomonadota bacterium | reverse complement strand
GGGCTCGCGTACTACGCGATCACCGGGCTCGTGAACCACACGACGGTCACGCTGACCGCCAGCAAGGTCGCGGTCAAGCACGGCCCGCTGCCGTGGCCCGGCTCGCGCTCGCTCGATCGGACCGAGGTCGAGCAGCTCTACGTCTCGCGCCTGGAGACGTCGAACAAGGGTCAGGTCACCGTGACCTTCAACCTGCAGGTCGTGCTGCGCGGCGGTGAGGAGATCACCATCGTGAAGGGCCTCGACTCCGCGGATCAGGCGCGCTTCCTCGAGTCTCGCGTCGAGACGGCGCTGGGGATCGAGGACCGCTCGGTGTCCGGCGAGTACCGCAGCTAGCCGATCAGCCCACCGCGACCCGACGGGCGAACCACCATGCGTACAGCGGACCGAGCGCGAGCGCGAAGAGCGGCGCCGCGCCAACCTGGGTCGAGATCAGCGACGCGATCGGTAGGTTGAGCGACCACTCCGGGTTGGTCAGCCCCACCGAGAACAGGCTCATGACGATCACCAGGCCCGCGGACATGGGGCCTGCGAACCCGCGCGTCTTTCCGCCGCGTCCGATCGCCGCCATGCCGACCGCCGCCGCCGTGGACGCTGCGGTCGCCCCGTTGATCGCCAGCGCCCACGGCGTCGCCAGCCCGATCACCGCGTGGAGCATGGCCACGGACATCGCGTAGAACAGGCCGAGCACGATCGTCGCCGCCGACCAGCGTGACAAGGCGGACACCCACATGGGCAGCGCCACGGACAGCTCGGCGTCGAGCGTGCCGTCGTCGCGGTCACGCGCGATCGCGCCTGCGCCGAACACCACGCCGTACATGGCGAACAGCGCGCCAATGAACTGCGCGATCCCGGTGGAGCTGGTGTCCGACTTGGACGCCGACGAGCGCATCTCGCTGGTCTGGTAGGGGCGCCACACCGTGCCGAGCTGCTGGCGGAACGCGGACTCCAGCTTCTGCGGGGGCATGCCGGTGTGGTCCAACCAGAGCGTCTTGCCGTCGGAGCCGAACGCGGCCTGACCCGCGCGTACGACCGCCTCGGGCGTGTCGGTGACGATCACCGTTCCGCCGGCGTCCTCGATCGCGGCACGAAACGCGGGCGTCGCCAAAGCGGGCGTGAGCGCGGCACCTTCCACCCGCCACCAGGTCACAAAGCCCACCGTGCCGACCAGCACGAAGATGACCAGCGCGACCGGGAAGATCATCGAGCGCAGCACCATCCCTTCACGCAGGAAGCGCTGCACCATCGACGCCGTCAGCCATGACCAGCCCCGAAAGGCCGCGCGGGTGTCGCTCACGCCCTGTCCTCCGGGTGCACCAGATGGACAAAGGCGTCGTCGAGTGTGGACTTGCCGGACTCGGCCAGGATCTCCGCGAGCGTGCCCTCGGCCGCCATCCGGCCATGCGCCACGATGCCCAGGCGATCGACCACGCGCTCCACCTCGATCATGATGTGCGAGGACAAGATGATCGTGCGACCGGCCTCGGCCTGCCCGCGGACCAGCTCCAGCACGTCGCGACGGCCCAGCACGTCCAGACCGTCGGTGGGCTCGTCGAGCATGAGCACTTGCGGGTCGTGGATCAGCGCGCGAGCCAGCACCACGCGCCGCTTCATGCCGGTCGAGAGGTCCCCGCACGGCGTGTTCAGGTACGAGCCCGCGCCCAGGCGCTCGAGCATGGCGACCGCGCGTGGGCCAGGGTCGGACACACCCTGGATGGCGCCGAACAGCCGGACGATCTCTCGGGGAGAGAGCTGCGGAGGCAGACCGGCCTCAGCGGGGACGTAGGCGAGGCGAGCGCGCACGCCCAACGGGTTGGTCGCCGCGTCCACGCCGTCCACCCGAATGGTGCCCGAGTCCGGCTTGATCAGCGTCGCCAGCATCTTGAGTGTGGTGGTCTTGCCGGCGCCGTTGGGGCCCAGCAGGCCGTAGACCTCGCCGGGCTGCACCACCAGGGAGAGTCCATCCACCGCGACGGTCGGCTTGCCCGAGGCGGTGACGTACTTCTTCCGCAGGTCGTGGACCTCGATCATGCGCGCTCCCATTGCTGCCATCGTATCGATCGGCGCACGCCTCGGCCACGTACGCCCTGCCGGTGTTAGCATCGCACAGATGGAGGTCCTCGTGGCGGTTCGCGGCGCGGCGCCTGGCGCGGCATACGGCTGGCTGATCGGAACGATCGCAGGCCTGGGCGAGGCGGCGCTCGCGCGATCCGCCTCGTTGGACGATGGTCTCCGCGTGTTCGGCTGGGCCTCGTTGATCGACGGCGTGGTGGGCGCCGCCGCGGGTGCGCTGTTTGGACTGCTTCTGCTGTCCGGCAAGGGTCGCGGTTGGCGCAGCGGCGTGGCGGCGGGCGCGATCACGGTTGGCGCCGCGTGCGCGGTGGCTTTCAGCGACGGCGTGGAGGTCACTTGGCCCGCCCGTGAGACGGCGCTGCCGAGCGGCCGCGACGTGGTCATCGTCGCCATCGACAAGCTCGACCCGGCCACGGTCGACGCCATGCCCACGCTGACCTTGCTCGCGACCCAGTCGCTGGCGTTCCCGTCGTCGTTCGCCTCCACGACCGACCGCGAGGACGCGCTCGCTGCGCTGTTCACGGGCCGACTGCTCCCTGGCCAGCGCGACCACGGCGACGGACCTGCGTCGGACGTGCCGGACCTCGCGGCCACGGTCGCGATGTTCGGCTACCGCACCGCGGCCGTCCTCCAGGGTGACGGCGACGCTGAGCGTCGCTGGGCGTCCTCGTTCGACACGGTCGTCGGGGTGGGCGCCGCGCACGGGCTCGGTCGTGACGTCCCCACCTCCAGGCTGGCGCTGGTGCGCGCGGCCTCCAATTGGTTTCCGCGTCCCTCGGAGCGCGCGGCCACGGCGGCGTCTGCGGCGGTCGCGGCGCTCCGCACTCCCGCCAAGGGGTCGTCGCTGTTGGTGGTGGAACTCGCCGACGAGGCCGGTCCGGGCGCGCTCGACGCCGCGCTGAAGCGGGTGCTGGAGGCGGTCGACGCCCGCCCGAACCCCACGATCGTGCTGGTGACGGGCCTGCGCGGCGCGAGCCCGGAGCCTGGCGATCTGCGTCGGAGCGCGCTGGAGGTCCGGTCGTGGATCCGCTTCCCCGGCCGCTCGTTCGCCGCGAAGTCCTACGGCGGCGGCATGACCAGCGTGGACTGGTTCGGGCCGCTCGCTAAGTGGGCGTGGATCCCTGTCCCTGACGCCGCGGATCTGCGGCCCATCATCGACACCCGGCTGATCCTCGACGCCCTCCCCAGCGTCACGCTGCCCGCCGCTGAGCTCGCCCCGGGTGACCCCGAGGCCTGCAACGTCACCGGGTACTGGAAGGCGGCGGTGTTTGAGAACCCCTCATGGGACAAGGTCGACGGTGGGGTGCGCCGCGTGATGCGTGACGGGCACTACGCCTACGTCTTGGACGCGAAGGGCCAGGCCGCGCTCTACGATGACGTGCGCGATCCCGAGTGGAAGACGAACCTTCTCACCGGAAACCTCCTCACCTGCGGTGACACCCTGGCGACCGCCCGCGCTGAGGCCGAGCGCACCAAGCTCGACGCGCTGTGGGCCGCGAGCGAGGCGCACGCGAGCGTCAAGCTCCCCACTGAGCTCGAGCCGCTGCCCCCCGCCGCGCAAGATCCGATCGCCGCCCAGTGACGCTCGCGGTGCTCCAAGTGGGGGCCTTTCCGTTCCCACTCGGTCAGGGCTCGCAGGTCTACGTGGGGGGCATGTGCGGCGCGCTCGCCGCGGCAGGCGCGCGGGTTTGGCTCGCGACCTACGGCGGCGAGGGCGCCTGGCCTGCGGGCGTCGAGCGCGTCCCGATGCCCAGGCTCGACGCGCTGCAGTCGCCACGAAGCGGACCGCACGCGGGCAAGCTGCTGTTGGACGCGGCGCTGGTGATGTCCGTCGCGAGGGTGCTTAGGCGGGATCGAATCGACGTGGTCCACGCGCACAACGTCGAGGCCCCGTTCGTCGCCGCGCTGGCGCGCGCGCTGTGCGCGGCGCGCGTGCCGCTTGTGTACAATCTGCACACGTCTCTGGAGGAAGAGCTTCCGGCCTACTGGCGGCGGGGGCTCGCTGGCAAGGTGGCCGGTCCGCTCGGGCGCGCGGTCGATCACGCCATTCCGCGCATGGCGGACGCGTGCGTCGCGCTGTCGGAGCGCGCGGAGGTGCACCTTCGCGCCCACGGTGCCGAACGGGTGGTGCGCATCGGGCCGGGCGTGAACGTCGACGAGTTGCGAGGCGGCGACGCCGCGAGGGCGCGCGCGCGGTGGGGGCTCGATGACCGCCATTGGGTCCTCTACACGGGCAACACGGACGCCTACCAGGACCTGGACCTCCTGATGGAGGCGATGCACCACGTGCCCGATGCGGGCCTGCTGATGGCGACGTCGTCGCTGCCGGAGGAGGTGTGGGCGTACGTCGACGCGGCCCGTCTGTCCCGCGATCGCGTGCGCGTCGCGCAGGTCCACGGCTTGCCGGACCTGGCCGACGCGCTGTCCGTGGGCGCGATCGCCGCGGTGCCGCGACGCCTGTGTGCCGGTTTTCCGATCAAGCTCCTCAACACCCTGGGTGCCGGCGTCGTGACGGTCGCCGCGGCTGGCTCTGCGCAGCCCATCGCCGGATGCGTGCGCGCAGACGACACGCCGCAGGCCTTGGGTCGCGCGTTGCGAGCGTGCCTCGCCGAACCTGATCAGCTGCTCAAGCTCGGACGTGAAGCGCGCGCGGAGGTCGCCGCGCAGTGGAGCTGGGCGGCGCGTGCGACGGAGTTGTTGCAGTTCTACGCAACGCTCATGTGACAGCGAAACGTGGATCTGTCGTACGCGTGTCGGTTTGGTGCCGGGGTGTCCGTTCATGCCGCGTCTGTCACACAGGGCGGCATTTATGGGCAGATTATTCGGATTCGGATCTATTAGTTTGAATCAGTGTAATTCGGCCATGGGTGTCGGACGGTCCTCGTCGGCGTCTCGGTCCTGTGTCGAATGTCCCGCCTGATCCGCCCACGATCCAGCGTCACGGAACCGTCGCGATCAGTTCTCGGGCTTTGGCAGGTGTTCACCAGTACGAGGGCGGCCTGTCACGGACCCCTTCTTAATGGGCGGGCGTTCACCACCAAATCCGGTGGAGACCCTCGCGGAGAACGCACTGATGAACTCGAAGCTCCTCATCCTCCTCGCCCTCGCCGGATCCTTCACCTTCGCCTGCGCCGACGGCTCCAAGGACGGCGACACGGACGTGTCGGACACGGACACCAACGACACGGTCGACACGAACGACACGGACACGGTCGACACGAACGACACGGACATCAACGACACGGACGTCGTCGACACCTACCCGGACACGGACCCCTGCACGATCTCCGGCATCTCCTGCGACGGCAACAACGTCAGCCTCACGGGCACGATCACCGAGTCGTTCACCATGACGCCGGACAAGAACTGGATCCTCAAGGGCGGCGTGTTCATCGGTGACGACGTCCACGAGACCATCCTCGCCATTCGCCCCGGCACCTCGGTGTTCGGCGACGGCGCGACCGACGGCTTCCTCGTCATCCAGCGCAGCAGCAAGCTCATCGCCGACGGCACCAAGGCCGCGCCGATCCTCTTCACCTCCGCGCAGCTCGACGGTTCGCGCGGCCCGTCGGATTGGGGCGGTCTCGTGATCAACGGCCGCGCGCCGTCCAACTCCTGCGCCAGCCCCTCGGAGTGCAACATCCCCGGTGAGGCCGCCACCGGCACCTACGGCGGCCAGGACTCGCACGACAGCTCGGGCATCCTCCGCTACGTCCGCGTCGAGTTCGCCGGCACCCTGATCAACACCACCAACGAGCTCAACGGCATCGCGTTCCAGGGCGTCGGCGACGGCACGGTCGTCGACTACGTCCAGACGCACCAGACCGCCGATGACGGCATCGAGTTCTTCGGCGGCACGGTCAACGCCAAGCACCTCGTCATCACCGGCGCGCAGGACGACGGCTTCGACTACACCGACGGCTTCAGCGGCAAGGTGCAGTACGTGGTCGTCCAGGCCTTCAACACGGCCGCCGACCGCGGCATCGAAGGCGACAACAACAAGAACAACAACGAGGCGACGCCGCGCTCCAACCCGACGCTGCAGAACTTCACGCTGATCGCCGCGCAGAACGGCGGCACGCCGCTCTCCACCGCGGGCCTCCTCCTCCGTGAGGGCACCTGGGGCAAGTTCAACAAGTTCGCGGTCCAGGGCTACGGCGCGTCCTGCCTCGACCTCGACAAGGCCTCGACCTTCACCAACGCCTGGGACGCGGGCACGTCGGCGCTGAACGGCAGCCTGGCCGTCTCGAACAGCTACTTCTACTGCCCGGCGATCTCCGCCACGCCGTTCCCCGCGGACGCGGACGACGGCAGCCAGTTCACGGTCGACGACTTCGTTCGCACCCTCAACGACGGCAACGTCGTCGGCACCGACCCGAAGATCACGGCCGCCTACAACGAGACCGCGCCCAACTACAAGCCGGCCTCGGGCTCGCCGCTGCTGAACAAGCCGGGCAACGACCTGTCCGACCCGCTCATCGACGCCACGAACTTCATCGGCGCCATCGGCGCGGATGACTGGACCGCTGGCTGGACCACGCACGCCGCGAACTAGTCCTTCGCACTCCCTGGGGCGTGGGCGCGTTTGCGCTCACGCCCTTGTCGTCTCCCGGAACCGCCGGAACCGCCGGAACCCCGCTCGAGGTCTGAATGCGCTCGTCCACTCCTCTCCTGTTCGCGCTCGCGGTCAGCTCGATCGCGTCTGTGGCGCGCGCAGATGACCCCGCGGCTTACGCGCACCAGCTCGCCGAGCTCCGCACCACCGTGGAGGATCTGTCGCAGACCCTCGACACCGAACGCGACGCGCTGCGCACCGACCTACGGGCGAGCGAGCTTCGCCGCACGGAGCTCGAGACGCAGATCCGCCAGGAGGAGCTGCGGGTGGCCGAGCTTCAGCGTGAGCTCGACCGGCAGCGCGCCGCCGTCATGGCCGACGCCACCGCGTACGAGACCCTCGCGCCCACCGTGATCGCGGGCCTCGATCGCCTCATCGCCCAGGTCAAGTCGGGCCTGCCGTACCGACTCGACGAGCGCGTCGCCGCGCTCACCACCGTCCGCGATCAGGTCGCGGGCAAGCTGGTTGACCCGCGCGTCGCGGTCGGCCGCGTGTGGCAGTCCATCGAAGACGAGCTGCGGCTGGGGCGTGAGAACGTCCTCGACCGTCAGGTCATCACCGTGGGCGGCCAAGAGATGTTCGTGCAGGTCGCGCGGCTCGGCATGGTCGCTATGTACTTCCGCACCGAGGACGGCAAGGTCGGCGTGGTCCAGCGCGACGGCGCCGCCTGGTCCAACCGCTTGCTCGACGATCCGCAGGACGCCCTGCGCGTCAACTCGCTCTTCTCCTCCATGGACAAGCAGCAGCGCGTCGGCTGGTTCGAGCTGCCCTTCGCGCTCCCCGAGGTGTCCCAGTGAAGCACGCACTCTGGATCGCGCTCGCGTTTGCCTCCGCGCCCGCGTACGCCCAGGACGTCCCGGCCCCCTCCACGGTCGCCGACCCTCTGCAGGCGGCCTACCAGAAGGAGTACGCCTACCTGATCGCTGAGAAGGAGAGCCTGGAGCAGCGGCTCGCCGCTCAGCGCCGTGAGGCCGACTCCGCGCGCGCCAAGGCCGACGCGCAGCTTGACGGTCTGGAGGCGCGGCTGACCGCGATCCAGATCCAGGGTGAGTCTGCCGACCAGTCGCTCGGTGACGCCCAGCGCGCCGCCGGTCAGGTGAGCGAGGCCCAGGACACCGTCGACGTGACGTGGTTCCAGGCGCGCACCGACCTCGAGCGTCCCGGCTTCACGCTCGCGGACCCCACGACCAAGGATCTGGCCGGCTACGCCGAGGGCTTCGGCCGCGCGTTCGAAGCCGCCGCCAGCCGCCTCGGCGAGCTCGGCGAGATCAAGGTCGAAGAGGGCACCTTCTTCGACGCCAAGGGCGCGGCCGTGAAGGGCAAGCTGCTCCGCGTCGGTGAGATCGCCACGTACGGCCTCGCCGCCACGAACACGGCGCTCGTGCCCGTCGGAGACGGCACGCTCCGCGCCTGGTCGAACGGCGGCGGCGCCACCGCCGACGCGCTGCTCGCCAAGCAGAAGCCTGCGACCATGGGCCTGTTCCTCCACGAAGGGCGCGAGAAGCGCATCGAGGAGCCGCACGTCCGCACGTGGGACGAGATGCGCCTTGAGGCGGGCTGGGTCGGCAACGGCATCCTGTCGCTCGGCGCCGCGTCGCTGGTGCTGATCGTCCTGCGCGTGCTCGGGCTGCTGCTCGCTTCGCGCGGCGCGTCGGTCACCGACAAGGCGATCGACCTCGTCGCCAAGGGCCGGGCCGATGACGCGGCCCGCCTGCTCGCCAAGGCCAAGGGCAGCGCGCCTCGCGTCGTGTCTCGCCTGATGGCGCACCTGGACGCGGGCCGCGGCGCGCTTGAGGATCTGGCCCGCGAGGCGCTGATCACCGAGCAGCCCCGCATCGAGCGCTTCGGCTCCACCATCGTTGTCATCGCCACGGTCGCGCCGCTGGTCGGTCTGCTCGGTACGGTCAGCGGCATCATCCGCACCTTCGAGGCGATCACCCTGTTCGGCAACGCAGACCCCAAGCTGCTGTCGGGCGGTATCTCCGAGGCGCTGATCGCCACCGAGTTCGGTCTGGCCGTCGCCATCCCGTCGCTGCTGATCGGCCACATCCTGCTCGGCTGGGGCCACTCGGTCATGTCGCGGGTCGAGAACTCGGCGCTGCGCCTGATCAACGCCACCGAGACCGGCGCCGACCCTGAGATCCCGCACGAGGCGCCGCTCGCTGGGGTGGGCAAGTGACCGGACTCGTCGACGCGCTCGGCTCCGCGGACGTCGTCGGGCCGTGGATCTTCGTGTGCATGGTCGTGCTCTGGTACGGGATCGGCGTGCGTATGTTCACGCTCGCGGGCTTCGGCGTGCCGCTGCCTGAGGCGTCCATCGAGCGCGCGCGCTCCGGCGCTCGCCCGCGCAACGTCTACGACCGCGGGGTTCGCGCGCTCGTCCGTGAGACCGACCTGCGGCACGGAGTTCCCAAGAAGGGGCAGCTCCAGGCCGTGGTTGGCCCCTACCAGCTCGACCTCGCCATCCACGCCGACCTGGTGCGCAGCACCGCCGCGGTGTCGCCGCTGCTGGGCCTGCTCGGCACCGTCGCGGGCATGGTCGACATGTTTGGGATGATGTCGTCGTCCGCTGAGGTGGGGAAGAACGAGGGCGTGGCGGCTGGCATCGCGCTGGCGCTCACCGCCACCGAGCTTGGGCTGGTCGTCGCCGTCCCCGGTCTGATGATCGGCGCGCTGCTCGACCGTCGACAGACCACGCTGGACAGCTGCCTGGACGCGGTGGTCGAACACCTCGCCGCGAAGGAGGCGTCATGCTCCTGAAGAGCCGCCCCGCCGAAGAGAAGGCTGACCTCAACGTCACGCCGCTCATCGACGTCATGATGGTGTTGCTGATCTTCTTCATGCTCACCGCCAAGTTCACTCAGGAGACCAAGGTCGACATCGAGCGCCCGTCGGCGTCCAGCGGCTCCACGCCCAAGGCCTCGGCCCTGCGCGTGACCTTGGACCGCAACGGCGCGCTGTGGGTGGGCGACGTGCCTGTGAAGCCCTGGGCGCTACAGGGGCGCGTGCGTGACTTCCTGCGCGAGCAGGGTGACGGAAGCGTTCTCGTCGTGACCGATCGGCGGGTGTCGGCCGACAAGCTGATCGAGGTGGTCGATCAGTGCCGCCTGGCCGGCGCGTCGGACGTGGGCGTGATCACGGACGCGGAAGGCGGCTGATTTGAAGGTCCAGAGCACCGCCTTTGTTTGGGTCCGACGCTTCATGGGCGTCGTCGGCGTCGTGGTCGGCCTGTCGGCCACGTCCGCGGTGCTGGACCTCCTCAAGCACATCAACACCGACAAGAAGACGGAGACGGCCGCCAAGGTCGTGAGCTTCGACGTGCCCTCGTCGAGCAAGCCTCCGCCCCGCAGCGCCGCCGCCCGTCCCAAGCAAGCCGCCGCGTCGCGCGCCGCCAAGTCAGCGCCTCCTCCGAGCGCCGCGTTCGCGCCAGGCCTCGCTGGTATGGACTTCGGTCTGCCCGGTCTGGGTGGCGCGCTCGACGAGGCGACACGCTCGATCGTCGGTGACGTGTCCCAGACCGTGATGAACGAGGACGCGGTGGACGTGCCGCCGCGGCCGTCCAGTCGCGTGCAGCCGGACTACCCCGCGCGTGCGCGCGCTTCGGCGATCACCGGCTTCGTCACGCTCTCGCTGCGCGTGAGCAACGACGGCTCGGTGCAGGATGTTCGCGTGCTGGAGGCGCAGCCCTCCGGTGTGTTCGAGGCCGCGGCCGTGGACGCGATCAAGCAGTGGCGGTTCGAGCCCGCGATGTACCAGGGCGCGCCAGTCGCCGTCCGCGTACGCCAGACCTTGCGCTTCGAGCTGGAGTAAGCCGTGGGACCCAACGTGCGTCTGATCTTGGCGGCTGCGCTGGCGCTGTGGCTGAAGCCGGCCATCGCCGAAGAGCCCCAGGACGTGGATCCGGTCGAGCTCGCGGCGCTGATGGTGAGCGACGGACACTGGGACCGCGCCGAGCGCGTGCTCGCCGACGTGGACGTGGCCGATCGCCACCTGGACAAGGCCCGCTTCTACACGCTGCGCGGCCTCGTCCGCGCCCACGCCAACCTGTTTGAGCAGGCGATCGAGGACTTCCGCCAAGCGCTCGCGCAGAAGGAGGCGGACCCTCTGGTGAACCTGCACCTCGCGCGCGCGCTGCTGGAGACCAAGGATCCGCAGGCCGCGGTCGACGCGATCGCCGCGTCAGGCGAGGCGGGCAGGGCGCTGGCGGGCTCGTGGCTGCTGCTCGCGCGCGCGCAGGTGGACTTGGTTCACCCGCGTGAGGCGTGGGGCGCGCTCGCCGACGGCGAGGCCCGCTTCCCGGCGGAGCTGGAATTCGGCCGCCAGAAGGTAGCGCTCCTCGTGTCGCTGGGCCTCTACCAGGAGGCCGTCAGCCAGGGCCGCGCGTGGCTCGCCAAGCAGCCCGGCGATCGCACCGCGTGGCTCGGCCTCGCCGAGGCGATGCGCAACGCGGGCGAGGAGCAGGAGGCGATCGCGCTTCTGGAGGAGGCGCGCATGCGCTTCCCGGACAGCGTCGACGTGTCCAAGCTGCTCGGCCGTCTGTACCTGCAGACCGGTCACGCCTCGATCGCCGCGGACATCCTGGGCGTCGCGGCGGAGGTCGATCCGTCGCTGTTCATCGCGGCGGCTGAGTCGGCGCGTCAGGCCGGGCAGCTCGACCGCGCGCTCTACTTCAACGGGCGCGTCGTCGATCCCGCCGAGAAGGCCCGTCAGCGGCTTGGCCTGTACGTCGAGCAGGCGGACTGGTCGCGCGCGCTGTCGCTTGAGGACCGCCTGGATCGCCTCTCGCTTGGGAAGGACGACGGCGTCCGCTACGCGCTGGCCTACAGCGCGTTCGAGCTGGGCGACGTGGACCGCGCCGAGCGACACCTGCAGGGCATCGCCGACCCGCGTGTGTTCCGCGACGCCACGGCGCTCCGTGAAGCCATGAGCGCGTGCCGCGGCGCCGCCGGAGGTTGCCCGTGATGCGACGCTTGGGGTGGGCCGCCGTGCTCGCCATGCCGCTCTCCGCGTACGCGCAGGAGGCAGACGGGCAGGTGGTGGGCGTGGTGTTCGAGCATGGCTCGGGCGCGCCGCTCGCCGGTCTGGTCGTGCACGTGGGTGAGTCGACGGGCGCCACGGACGCGGCCGGTCGGTTCGTGGTGTCGGTGGCGGCGGGCACGTGGCCCGTGTCGGTCGTCGGCGTCGATGGCGTGACGCGCTCTGCGGGCACCATCCGCGTCGAGCCTGGCAAGTCCAGCGAGCTGCTCATCACCTGGAGCCACGAGGAGGCGCCGCTCTCGTCCACCAACGAGGTGCCGGCCGAACAGGTCGCGCCCTCGGTCGACGAGGCCTCACGTCCGCGCAGCACGCTGTCTGGTACGATCAAGTCGGACGCCGATGGCACCGCCGTGCGCGGCGCGCGCGTGTTCGTCCGCGGTCGCAATGACGAAGCCGTCACCGACGCGCAGGGTCACTTCTCGATCGAGCTCCCGGTGGGCAGCTGGGAGCTGTCGATCGTCGCGAGCGCCTACGCCGCGCAGTCCGTCCCTGACGTGGTCCTCGTTGAGGGCAAGCCGACCGAGGTCTCGATCGTGCTGGTGCCCGCCGGCCTCGCGCTCGAGGACTTCACGGTCCACGCGCCCAAGGTCACCGGCAACACGGCGGCGCTCCTCGACGAGCGTCGTGAGAGCAGCGTGGTCGCGGACGTGCTCGGCGCCGAGCAGATGTCGCGCAGCGGCGACAGCAGCGCGGCCTCGGCGCTTCGTCGCGTGACCGGCCTCACGCTCGTCGACGGCAAGTACGTCTACGTGCGCGGTCTCGGCGAGCGCTACTCGATGACGATCGTCAACGGCGCGCAGCTCCCGAGCCCCGAGCCCGAGCGTCGCGTCGTCCCCCTCGACATGTTCCCGGCCAGCGTGCTGGAGAGCGTGGTCGTGCAGAAGACCTTCTCGCCCGACATGCCTGGCGAGTTCGGCGGCGGCGTCGTGCTGCTCCGCACGCTCGCGTTCCCGAGCGGCCCCGTCGTGAAGGTGAGCGTGTCGTCGCTCGTGCGCGGCGGCACCTCCTTCCAGCAAGGCCTGGTCTACGATCGCGGCCCCACCGACTTCCTCGGCATGGACAACGGCACGCGCGCCGAGCCCGCGTCCGTGGTCGCGGCGAGCGAGGAGTCGCCGCTCAAGGAGAAGGACCGCTTCTCGACCACCGGCTACACCGCCGACGAGCTCCAGACGCTTGGGAGAGCGTTCAGCAACGTGTGGACGCCGCACGGCAAGCTGGTCGCGCCGGACGTCGGCCTCAACATCACGCTGGGCAACGGCTTCAAGCTCGGTGGCCGCCCGGTGGGCGCGCTGCTCGCCTTCTCGTACGGCAATGAGTGGCAGTCGGATCAGTACGCCCATCACTACTACGACGTGTCGCAGGGCAAGCCGATCGAGAACACCTTCTACGACTTCAACCAGACCAACAACCGCATCCGCATGAGCGGGCTGCTGACGTTGGGTGCGAAGCCGGCCGAGGGCCAGGAGATCTCCGCGACGACGATGCTCCTGCGCAACACGGACGACGAGAGCCGTGTGTTCCAGGGCAACTACCCGGACGACGGCTACGAGATCAAGGTCAACCGCATCCGCTGGATCGAGCGTATGCTCATCGTGCAGCAGGTGCAGGGCTCGCACGAGCTGGCCACGGGGGAGCACCCCTCCAAGATCGACTGGCGCTACGAGTTCGCGCGCGCCAGCCGCCTGGAGCCCGACCGCCGCGAGAACCGCTACGACTGGGACGCCGCCGCGGGCGCCTTCCGTCTGTCTAGCCGCGACGGCGACTCCAACTCGCGCTTCTTCAGCACCTTGGGCGACGACACCCACGAGGCTGCGCTCAACGTCACGGTGCCGTTCCTCGTCCGCAAGGACTCCGAGGGGCGCGTGAAGATGGGCGCGTCGCTCATCGACAAGAACCGCAGCGTCGACACCCGTCGCTTCTCGTTCCTCAACAAGGGCGACAAGAATTCCGACGCCCTGCAGGCGGACGCTGAGCAGATCTTCACGCAGGACGCCATCGCGCCCGACGGCTTCCAGATCAAGGAGATCACGCAGGCGACGGACAACTACTTCGCGGGTCAGCGGGTGATCTCGGGCTACGCGCTCGCGGAGATCCCGGTCACGTCCTGGTTTGAGGTGATGGCCGGTCTGCGGGTTGAGAACAGCAAGCAGCAGGTCACGACGTTCGAGCTGTTCAACCCGGACGGCAAGCCGATCGTCAGCGATCTGGCGACCACCGACGTGCTTCCTGCGGTCACGCTGACGTTCAAGCCGCGCGACGACATGGACGTCCGCGCTGGGTACGGCCGCACGCTGTCGCGCCCCGAGTTCCGCGAGCTGTCGCCAGCGGCCTACGTCGACGTCACGGGCGGCCGACCCAACTTCGGCAACCCCGAGCTCAAGCGCGCGCTGATCGACAACATCGACCTGCGCTGGGAGTGGTTCCCGGACCGAGGCGACGTCGTGTCGGTCAGCGGGTTCGCCAAGCTGTTCACCAACCCGATCGAGAACCTCGTCATCATCGGCTCCGACGAGGCGCTGACGTACACCAACGCGCTGCGCGCCACGAACCTCGGCCTGGAGTTTGAGGTCCGCAAGGGCTTTGAGTTCGCGTCGCCTGCGCTGCGCGACCTCTACGTGGCGGCAAACGCGGCGCTCATCCGCTCCCGCGTCGAGCTCGATGACACCAACGCCGGCGCCCAGACCAACAACATCCGACCGCTCCAGGGGCAGAGCCCGTGGGTCGTGAACGCGCAGGTCGGCTACGACAACCCCGATCTCGGGATCAACGCCGCGATCTTGTACAACGTGTTTGGTCCCCGCATCTCGGAGGTCGGCTCGTTCGGCCTGCCTGACAGCCGCGAGATGCCGTTCCATGCGCTCGACGTGGTGTTCGGCGCCAAGATCGCCAAGGGCTTCGACGTCAAGTTGTCGGGCAAGAACCTGCTTGACTCCAAGCGAACGTTCACGCTCGGCGACGAGGTGATCGAGTCGCGTCGGCCGGGCTGGTCGCTCGGCCTGGAGCTCGGCTGGAAGCTCTGACGCGCCGAATATGAGGGCGTGCCCGCTCTTGCAGCGGGCAGGCGGGCCGTTGGATTACGGCCCTAGACCTTGTGAGGATCGTCAGAATTCGGTATGCAATTGCCCCTCGTGGGAGACTTCATGCTGTCGACTGGCGTGATCCTGGCCCTGGCGCTGTCCGGTAGCGCGTGGGCGCAGGACGGAGCATCGGGGACAACCCGGTTCTTCGATGCCCATGACCTGTTCCTTGCGGCGTACGACGGTGATCTTCGAGATCCCCTGCGCGTGAACCGTCCTGGACGTCTCACCCAGTGGGACGGCTGGGTGGGCGGCGTGTTCGAGTACGCCAGCCAGCCGCTCGTCCGTCACGATGTGCTGGCCGACGGCACCAAGGTGCGTACCCCCTGGCTGGACAACGTCGTCGCGCTCAACGTGTCCGCCGGCTTGAGCTTCCATGAGCGCTTCCGCCTGGACATCGCCGCACCCGTCTACTTCGCGTCGTTCGACCGGCAGGGCGCCTACCAAGGCGTCGCCATGGGCGATCTGCGCGCCACGGCCATGATCCCGATCCTCATCCCCAAGGCGGACGAGCACGGGTTCGGGCTGGCGGTCTACGGCCACCTGGACGCGCCGCTGGGCGCCGAGAAGAAGTTCCTCGGCCAGAGCTTCCTGGCTGGCGGCGGCAGCCTCGCGGCGTCGTACGCAGTCGGCGGGTTCACCTGGACCGGTGAGGCGGGCGCCCAGTTCGTGCCCAAGGTGGCGCTGGACAACCTGGCGGGCGCCGATCAGTTCACCGCGGGCCTGGGCCTCGGCTACCTGGTCGCCAAGACGACCTCGCTCAACCTGGAAGGCAACCTCGCCGTCGCGCTCGCCAAGAACAACGGGCACGCGCTGACCGAGTCCCCCATGGAGCTGACGCTCACCCTGCGCAACCGTCAGGCGAACGGCTTGAACCTGCTTTTCGGCGGCGCGGTCGGCATCAGCCCCGGCGTGGGCGCCCCTCGCGCGCGGGCCTTCATCGGCCTGGGCTACGGCAAGATCGAGGCCCCGACCCCGTCTGACCGCGACCAGGACGGCGTGCTCGACACCATCGACAAGTGCCCGGACGATCCTGAGACCCCCAACGGCTACCAGGACAACGACGGCTGCCCCGACTCGCTGTCCGCGCTGTCGGTGCGCATGATGTGGGACGGCAAGCCTGTGGTCGGCGCCGACGTCGAGATGGTGAAGCGCGGCGCCGACGCCGGCGAGACCTTCACGTCCACGTCCGACGCGCACGTGTCCTCCGACCTGCCGCCGGGCGCCACGTACGACGTGAGCGCGACGCTGGGTGACTGCTTGATCGGTGACGGCTCCGCGACCCTGAACCAGGGCAACAACGCGCTGGACGTCGCGCTTCGCGCGGTGCGCACGGGCCACGTCACCTACGACCTGACCGGCAACCAGGGACGTCCGGTCACCGGCGCGGTCGCCCGGTGGGAGCCCACCGCCCGCATGCTCGGCTGCGCCGACACCGACGGCTATCCGCTCGGAACCACCGGCAAGGCGGACCACCCGGTCGGCCCCGGCACGTACAACGTCTACGTCGAGGCGCCCGGCTACCGCGTGTACCGTGAGGAGGTCACCATCGATCCTCAGGGTCAGGCGATCATCCGCACGCAGCTGCTCCCCACCCGCGTCGAAGTCGGCGCCAAGGAGCTCAAGATCCTCGACAAGGTCTACTTCGACGAGGGTCTCGCCACGATCAAGAAGGAGTCCTTCGACCTGCTCAACGAGGTCGCGGACACCATCCTCGCGAACAAGGTCGGCCGCGTGCTCATCGAGGGCCACACCGACGACCAGGGGTCCGACGACGGCAACCTCGATCTGTCGGACGCGCGCGCCAACTCGGTGCGTGACTACCTCGTCGAGCGCGGTGTGCCCGAGGAGCAGCTCCTCGCGCGCGGCTTCGGCGAGGCGCGGCCCATCGCCACGAACGACACGGCCGCCGGTCGTGCGCTCAACCGTCGGGTGGTGTTTACGCTCCTCGACAAGGCCAAACAGCAGATCGAGCAGGGAGGTGGACAGTGATCGCCCGCACACGCGCGCTCGCGCGTCGCCCGTTCCTGCTTGGTGTTCCGCTGGTCGCCCTGACGCTCGGCGCGTCGGGCGTCGCCCACGCGGAGGGCTCCCTCGATCTACCGCAGGTCGACTTCCTGATGCCGCAGTCGGCCGTGTACGTCGACGTGCTCCGTGACGCGACCGAGGTCATCGTCTACACGGGTGACGCGGACGTGGACGTGATCCGTCCCGACGGCACCGCCGCCGGCACGTTCCACAGCGGCGACACCATCAATCCGGACCAGTCCGGCGCGTGGCGCTTCGTGTGGTCGGCGCGCATCGCCCACTGGGACCTCACGGTGCCGAGCGCCACCGGCGGCCGCATGTGGTCGGACGACTGGCGCTTCGACTCGTCGTCGTTTGGCCCATCGAGCGCGCTCAGCCGCTCCTTCTACGCGCTGGTGAACGGTGGCTCGACCGACCGCGACGGCGTCATCGAGATCAAGGCCGAGGGCCTGGGCGGCTACTTGTACCGGGTCGAGGCGTCCAACCGCGGCCTGCTCAGCGCGCCGGGCCGCAGCGTGCCGGACGTGGGCCAGGGCTACCACGGCAACCTCGCGGTCTACATCCGCCCCCCCGAGAGCGCGTCGCTCAACCCGCTGACGCCGACGCTGCAGAACGTCGACTTCTCGGTGGACGCCGGCAGCTGCACGGCCATGGCGCCGGGGCTCTACGACGGCGCGTTCACCTTCGACAGCAACGTCGAGGGCGCCTGGCACCTGGTGTGTGACCTGGACGGCGACGGCACCTTCAACGTGGCCGGCGACGAGGACCTGCACCTCACCGGCGCCGCGACCAACGGCGCCAACCGCGTCACGTTCGACGGCAAGGACCAGTTCGGCGACACGCTCGCGCCCGGTACCTACGACTGCCGCGTGTCGCTCAGCGTGGGCGAGCTGCACTACGTGGTGCGCGACATGGAGACGCTCTACCCGGGCGTTCGTCTGTTCGAGTACCAGGGTGGCAACACGCGCCGCGGCCTGTCGATGTTCTGGAACGACGAGGCGGTCGCCGCGGGCGACGTGCTGCTCCCCAACGGCGAGGCGTCCCTGGTGACGTCGGGCGCGGCGGGGCTGTCGTCCGGCGCCTACAACCAGGCGACCGACCCGAACGGCAACAGCCGCGCGTGGGGCAACTTCTCGGGCGTCTCCAAGGGCAACAACGCCTGGATGGACACCTTCACCTGGCTCGGGCTGGCCACGTCGGCCACGCTCACGATCGAGGTCGTGGACGGCACGGTGGACGGCGACGGCGACACGTTGTTCGACGTGCAGGAGACGTGCGTCACCGGCACCGATCCGGTCAAGGCCGACTCCGACGAGGATGGCCTGCGCGACGACGTCGAGTTCTTCCACTCGCCGTCGGACCCGCTCAACCCCGACAGCGACGGCGACTGCCTGCTCGATGGCGCGGAGAGCCGCGCCGACGGATCATCGGGCGACTACGACGCAGACGGTCTCGCGGATTCGCTCGACGACGACGACGACGGCGACGGCATCCCGACGTTGACGGAGACCTGCGACCGCCCGGCGTCCGAGTACCCCGAGGGCACGTCCCCCGCGGACTACGACCTCGACGACGACGGTCACCCGAACAACAAGGACCGCGACGACGACGGCGATCACCACGCGGACGCGGACGAGGGCACCGGCGACGGCGACTTTGACGGTGTCCCCGCGTACCTGGACCCCGACGAGATCGGCAACGGGACCGATGGCACGGCCGGCTACTTTGGCGGTGGCGGCTGCGCGACGCCGGGCTCGTCGTCTGGCGCGGTCGCTGCATTGGCGGCGCTGCTCGTCGCGCTTCGTCGTCGGCGCGCTTCTTAGGCATCACGACATGAGCGTCGCGCGGCGGCGCTCCCGGGAGATCCCATGGCAGCTTTCCCCGAGCGGCGTCCGCGCCGCCTTCGTACGCGTGCCGCGGTGCGCGATCTCGTGCGTGAGAACAAGCTCCACGCCGAGGACCTGATCCAGCCCCACTTCGTGTTCGAGGGTGAGGGGCCCGACGTGCCGATCGCGTCCATGCCCGGTCAGTCTCGCCTGAGCGAGTCGCGGCTGGTCGAGGAGTGCGCGCGCGCCTGGGCCGCGGGCGTGCGCGGCGTCGCGCTCTTCCCCAAGGTCGCCGACCAGCTGAAGTCGCTGCACTGCGCCGAGGCGTGGAACGACGACGGCCTGGTCCCGCGCATCGTGCGTCGCCTGAAGAAGGAGGTGCCGGGCCTGCTCGTCATCACCGACGTCGCGCTCGACCCGTACAGCAGCCTGGGCCAGGACGGCATCGTGGTCGATGGTCGCATCGACAACGACGTCACGATCGAGGCGCTGGTCAAGCAGGCCGCGTGTCACGCGCGCGCCGGCGCCGACATGGTCGCCCCCAGCGACATGATGGACGGCCGCGTGGGCGCCATCCGCGCCACGCTCGACGCGCAGGGCAGCTACGACACGCTCATCCTCTCGTACTCGGCCAAGTACGCGTCCTACTTCTATGGGCCGTTCCGGGATGCGCTCGACAGCGCGCCGCGCGGCGGCACCGACAAGCGCACCTACCAGATGGACCCGGGCAACGGCGACGAGGCGCTGCACGAGGTCGAGCTGGATCTGGACGAGGGCGCGGACATCGTCATGGTCAAGCCCGGCATGCCTTACCTGGACATCGTCTGGCGCGTGAAGGAGGCGTTTGGTCGCCCTGTCGCCGTGTACCAGGTGTCCGGCGAGTACGCGATGTTCAAGGCGGCGGGCGCCAACGGCTGGATCGACGAGGTCGCGTGCGTGCACGAGGCGCTGCTCGGCTTCAAGCGCGCCGGTGCCGACATGATCCTGACCTACTACGCGACCGAGGTCGCCGAGCGACTGAAGCGAGGCTGAGCGTGCGCATCGTCACCTGGAACGTAAACGGCCTCCGGGCGGCGCTGCGCAAGGGCTTCCCGGACTTCATCGAGCGCTTGGCGCCGGACGTGCTGCTGCTCCAAGAGGTGCGCAGCACGCCTGAGCAGCTGCCGCCCGAGTGGGCCGCGCCGGCGGGCTGGAACGTGGTGTGGCACCCGGCCGAGAAGCTCGGCTACGCGGGGACCGCCGTGTGGTCGCGCGAGAAGATCGACGACGTGAAGACCGGCATGGACGCGCCAGACCCCGACGGCCGCGTGCTGCGCGTGCGGACGGGCGGCGTCGAGGTGGTGAGCGTCTACCTGCCGTCCGGCTCGTCGAGCCCTGAGCGTCAGCTCTACAAGGACGGCTGGATGCCGCCGTTCGCGGCGTGGTCCGCGGGCGTGAAGGCGAGCGCGGCGCACCCGGTGGTGATGGGCGGCGACTTCAACATCGCGCACACGCCGGACGACATCCACGACCCCAAGGGCAACGCCAAGAACTCTGGCTTCTTGCCCCACGAGCGCGACTGGTTCGGCGAGCTGCTCGGCAGCGGCTGGCGCGACCTGCTCCGCGAGCACGTCGGCAAGCGCAAAGGGCCGTACTCGTGGTGGTCCAACCGCGGTCAGGCGCGCGCGCTCGATCGGGGTTGGCGCATCGACTACCTGCTTGGCAACGCGCCGGTGAAGCTGGCTGGTGCGGATGTGCACCGCGAGGGCGGCCTGGTCGTCAGCGATCACGCGCCGGTGATCGTCGACCTGGGGTGAGCCCATTCGGGGTCGGGCACGGGCGCCGTCTGCAGCCCGGCGCCGGCCAGCCCGACGTGGTGCAGGAAGAAGGTGAGGCCCTCGGGCGAGTCGTCCGGCGTGGCGCCGCCGCCGTACAGGCTGTCGCCCAGCAGCGGGATGCCGAGGAAGGCGGCGTGTACGCGGATCTGGTGCATCACGCCGGTGGTGATCTGCACCTGCCAGACGTCGTCGTGGCGGCGGACGAACCGGGTGTGCGCCGGGTACCAGGCGCCGCGGTGCGGGGTGGACTCGCCGCGCTGTACGATCATCCTCCGACGCTTCTGCGCATCGTGGGCGATCGCGCGGTCGCACGTGTTCTCGGTCCAGCCGACCACCCGGCTGGTGCGCATCAGGTAGGTCTTGGTCAGGCGCCCGCCCTGAAAGGCGTCGCGCAGGACGCCGAGCTCGCGGACGTCGTCGGCCACCCACAAGGCGCCGGACGTCGAGTTGTCCAGGCGGTGCGCGATCCCGCCCTCGAAGCCTTCAGGCCAGGCGAGGGCCGCCCGCGCCGGCTGGTCGCGCAGGAGCCGCGCGAGCACGCTGTCGCCGTCGGGTTCTCCATGCGGCGGGAACACGGGCAGTCCTGCGGGCTTGTTCCAGGTCGTGGCCATCGGCGGTCGCCTTTCGTGCGAAGGGCTATCCTGGTGCGCATGACGAGGGTGAAGCGATGAGCGACGACCAGGATCCCAAGAAGCCGTTCCAGGGCTTCCGCATCGAGATCGACCCCGAGAAGCTCGATGAGTTCACCAAGAAGGTCCGCGCCAAGCTCGATGAGCTGCGCGCCAAGGCCGAGGACGCCTACGCCACCGGCCAGCACCACAAGGTGCGCGTGTCGTACAAGGGCAAGCAGGTGGGCCCGGACCTGCCGCTGGGTGCGGTCCTCGCGGGTGAGGGCGTCGCCCTGTTCGCGTTCGGACCGTTGATGCTCCTGCTCGGCAACCTCGGCGCCAAGGTCATGCTCGACATCGAGCTGATCCACGAGTCGGACGAGCTGGTGGAGAAGGGGAAGTCCGCTTGGGGCGACGGCGAGGCCGAGGCGGCCGAGGCACACTACCGCGACGCGCTCCAGCGTCGCCGCGACGACCCGTCGGCGCTCTACAATTTGGGCGTGCTCCTTCGGGTGACCGGGCGGTCAGAGGAGGCGGCGCAGTGCTTCCGGCAGGCGGTGTTGGGTCCGGCGGGTCATCCCGACGTCGCGCGCGCCGCCGAGGCGCTCGACCGCATGGCGGGCAAGCGGACGCTGTGAGTCAGTCAACGGCCTAGCGGCAGGTCGCCACCCGCCAGCCGTCGTCCGCCAGCACCAGCGCGCACGCGTAGGACACGGGCTGCTCGACCGGCTTGTTCTGGATCGTGTAGTCCAGCGTGAGCGTGATCGTCGCGGTGCCCTCGCGTCGGACCAGGTCGAAGTCCGTGCACGTCGCGTCGGTGATCTCAAGCGTGGTCGCGGTGTCCGCCGCTGCGGGTGATCCGCCAAAGCCGCCCAGGTGATCGAGCGCGCTCAACACCTGCGCGACGAAGTCCGAGGACAGCGTGCACGCGGTCTGGGCGTCGATGGAGGCACCGCCGCACGCGGACAGCGCGCACAGCGCCGCCGCTGCCAGCGAGCGCGGCACGGCGCCGACCGCGTGTGCGGCGATCAGCGGCGCCTACTTGCCCGGCGCGCTGTCGGCCGGGAGGTCGAGGCCTTCCGCCGAGTAGAGCGAGCGCATCATGCGGTCCAGACGCAGGCTTCCGGTGGAGCCCTGGCAGCCGTTCCAGGAGAACCAGACCGCGTGGGCCTTGCCCTTGATCAGGTTCTCGTTCACGAAGCCCCAGGAGCGGCCGTCCATGCTGTGGTCACGGTTGTCGCCCATGGCGAACACGTGGCCGGGCGGGACGGTGATCTCGGGCTCGTTGGCGAGGATGCCCGGGCGGTCGATCTGCGTGAGGATCGCGTGCTTGAGCGTGGTGCCGTCCGTACGCGACATCTCCTCCGACCAGCGGCGGGCCGAGCGGACCTGGCAGCCGTCGTCGACGTCGTCGTACTCGCCGAGCGGGACGCGGGGCTGGGCCACGCCGTTGAGGATGATCTGGTTGTCGACCACCTTGATGCGGTCACCGGGGAGGCCGACCACGCGCTTGATGAACGTGGTGTCCTCATCCTTGGGGTAGTGGAACACCATCACGTCGCCGCGCTCGGGGTCGCCCAGGTCCCACAGTTCGACGTTCTGGAGATCCAGACCGAGGTCGTCCAGGCCGTAGCCGGTGAACGGGATGCCGATGCTCTTGAACGGCATCCACACGCCGTAGCTGAACTTGGTGACGATGACGTGATCACCGATCAGCAGCGTGGGAACCATCGAGCCGGACGGGATGCGGAACGGCTCGAAGATGAAGAGGCGAATGAGCACCACGGCCAGCAGCGCCGGACCCCACGTGGTGAGCATCTCTCGGAAGCCCTCGGGGCGCTCGTCGTCCAGCGCATTGCGGACGGGCGTCGTCGGCATCGCGGGCTTCTCCGGCTCGTCCAAAGCGGTCTCCTGTGGCGGGCACCGGTATTCGGTCGCAGGGGGTAGGGCCAATCCCCACGGCCGAGGCTACGCTCCGCTGCGGGATTTCCATGCAGCAGGACGAACTGGCCGACATCCGGGCCGCGGTGGCGCGGCCCCCCAAGACCCTCGACGAACCCAACCTTCAGCGCGCCGCCGTCGCGGCGATCCTCACGCCGGGTCGTCACCTGTGGTTCATTCGTCGGGCCGATCGCCTGGGCGACCCGTGGTCCGGGCACCTCGCCTTTCCAGGCGGGCGTGAGCAGAAGGAGGACCGCTCCTCCCTGGCCGCCGCCATGCGCGAGACCATGGAGGAGGTGGGCGTCGACCTCCGCGAAGGCGAGCTGCTCGGCCAGCTCGACGACCTCCAGTCCCGCCCCATGACCCGGCTGGTGATCCGGCCGTTCGTGTTCGCCATGCCCGAGGTCCCGGCCTGGCGGCCAAACGAAGAGGTCGCCGACGTGCTGTCCTACCCGCTCGACGACCTCCTCCGGGGCGAGGGGCGGGGGCACATGCGCTACCCGCCGGTCGTGGGAATGAAGCTTCCACGGGTGGACTTTGCCGGTCACCGCCTGTGGGGCCTGACCCTGCACATGGTCGACGACCTGCTGCACCGGCTCGACGGTCGTGGCCTCGGACTCGAACGGACCCCGTGAGCGCGAGCGCAGATCGCGCTAGTGGCCGCGCCCGAGGTCCTCATGTCGACGCTGTCCCATCGCGCCCTTGCCCTGCAGGAGAGCGCGATCCGCAAGCTCGATGCCACTGTCGTCGCGCAACAGGGCGTGCACTTCCACCGTCTGAACATCGGCCAGCCCGACGTGCCGACGCCCGCGCCGCTGCTCGACGCCCTCGCGTCGTTCCGGCCCACCGTGCTCGGCTACGGGCCCTCGTCGGGCACCGCCGCGTGTCGTGAAGCGGCCGCTGGGTACTTCTCGCGGTGGTCGCCTGGGCTGCGGCCCGCGGACATCGCCATCACCCAGGGCGGGTCCGAGGCGCTCTCGTTCGCCCTCGCGGTGATCTGCGACTCGGGCGACGACGTGTTGGTCCCTGAGCCCTACTACACGAACTACAACGGCTTCGCGACGCTCGCAGGCGCGTCGGTTCGGCCGATCCCCACGACGCTCAAGAACGGCTTCGCGCTGCCCCCGGACGACGAGCTCGACGCGCTGGTCGGCCCCCGCACGCGCGCGCTGCTCTTCTCCAACCCCGGAAACCCCACCGGCGCGGTCTACGGCCGCGAGGATCTGGCCCGCGTGGTCGCTTGGGCCCGTCGCCGCGGCCTGTGGGTCATCGCGGACGAGGTCTACCGGCAGATCTGGTTCGACAGCGCGCCCACGTCGGTGATGGAGCTCGACGGTGAGCAGGACCACGTGATCGTGGTGGACTCATTGTCCAAGACCTGGTCGGCGTGTGGTGTGCGCTTGGGCTTCCTGATCTCGCAGCACGCGGACTTCATGGAGCGCGTGGAGCGGCTCGGTCAGGCGCGCCTGGGGCCCCAGCCGCTCGCGCAGGCCGCCGCGGTCGCCGCGCTGCACATGCCCGAGAGCTACTACGTCGAGGTCCGCGGCCTCTACCGTCGTCGGGTGCACGGGCTTTACGACGCGGTCGCCGCCATCCCCGGCGTGCGCACGCACCGCCCTGAGGGCGCGTTCTACCTGATGGCCGAGCTGCCGGTGGACGACGCGGACGCGTTCGCCCGCTGGCTGGTCACCGATCATCGGGACCAGGGCGAGAGCGTGGTGGTCGCGCCCGGAGAGGGCTTCTACGCCAACCCGTCCGCGGGCAAGCGCGAGGTGCGCTTGGCCGCGGTGCTGGACGAGGCGTACCTGGTGCGCGCGGCGGCGGTGCTGGCGAGCGGCCTGAAGGCCTACGCCGCGCGCTGACCCGTCGGCGCGCTAGGCCTGCGGACCTTCTGTGCGGCGGCGGGCGACCTCGGCGCGGACGCCGTCCATGTCGATCTTGCGGACCTGCTCAAGCAGATCCTCCAGCGCCTCCTGCGGGAGCAGGCCGGGCTGCATGTGCAGCGGGATCCCGTCCCGGTAGAACACGGTCGACGGGATGGACTGGATGCCGAACGAACCGGCGAGCTCTTGCTCGACCTCGGTGTTCACCTTGCCGAACAGGACGTCCGGGTGCTTCTCGCTGGTCGACTCGAAGATCGGGCCGAAGCGCTTGCAGGGGCCGCACCACTCGGCCCAGAAGTCCAGGATCACGATGTCCTTGCTCTGGAGAAGCGTCTGAAAGTTGTCCTGGGTGACCTCAACCGTAGCCATGACGGACTCCATGTGTGGGGCGAACGTACGCGCGTCGCGTCGCCCATGGAAGGGGTGTGCGACGATTCTCGACGAAGCGGCCTGGGGGCCTAGAGCGCGCGACCGAGCGCGTCGCGTAGGGCGGTCACGGTCTTGGCGACGTCGTCGCGGGTGATCGAGCCGACGCTCATGCGCACCCAGCCGGAGCCATCCGGGTAGCCGAACGACGAGAACGGCACGATCGCGACGCCGGCCTCGTGGAGCAACCACTTGCGAAGGTCGGAGTCGGTGCGGAGCGTGGTGCCGTTGGCGAGCGTGCGGCCGATCAGGTCGAAGCGCACCGACAAGTAGATCGCGCCGGCGGCCGGCAGGCAGCTGACGGGCAGGCCGTCGCGCGCCATCGCCTCGACGCCCGCCTGGATGCCGTCCAGGCGGAAGCGGATCTCCTGCTTGAAGTCGACCATGTAGGTGCCGAGCAGAGAAGGGTCCTCAAGCAGCGCGGCGGTCGCGATCTGCTCGGCGCGGCCCGCCCACGCACCCATGTGGCCGATGAGCTGCTGCATCTTGTCGCGCACCCACGGCGGCGCGACGCACCAGCCGACGCGCAGGCCGGTGGCGGACCAGCACTTGCTGATCGCGTCGACCATCACCGTGTAGGGCGCCATCTCGGGGCGGAGGTTGATGGGCGTGTGGTGCTTGCTCTCGCCGAACGTGAGCTGCCAGTAGACCGCGTCGTACAGCAGGAACAGCGGACGCTCATGGAGCGCGCGGCGCCGCGCGTTCTCAGCCAGGATGGCGTCGCACACCTCACCGAGCACGTCTTGTGTGATCAGGGTGCCGGACGGGTTCTGCGGGCTGTTGATCAGCACGATGCGCGCCGTCGACAGGTGCGGCAGCAGCTGTGCGGCCGTCGGCATGAAGCCGGTCTCGGGCGACGTGACGATGGGCACGCCGTGTCCGCGCGCCAGCCACACGTAGTGGTTCATGTTCCACGACGGCACCGGGTAGATGACGTTGTCGCCGTCGGCGCAGAGGCACTTGACCGCGGCGTAGAGCGGCGGACGCGCGCCGGAGCCGACGAGCACGGAGTCGACCGGAAAGTCCAGACCCAGCTCGCGGCGGTAGAGAGTGGTGATCGCCTTGCGGAGCTCGGGCACGCCGACCGCAGGCGGGTAGTTCGTGTGGCCGTCGTCGAGCGCCTTGTGGATGCGCTGGGACAGGGCCGTGGGGATGGGGAACACCGCCGGGTCGAAGTCGCCGATGGTCAGGTTGTGCACCGGGCGACCCTGCTCACGCAGCGCGCGGACCTCGGCGGCGATCGCCAGGATGTCCGACCCTTGCATCTCGTCCATCGCAGGTGCGGTCGCGCGGGGCGCGGTGTCCTTGAAGGCCGCGTACTGAGCGGAGACGTCGATGGTCATGAAGACACCCCGTGCTGCGCCGCGAGACTAACGGGGCATACGCTCCGCGTCGCGATCAGTTCGGGTGACTCCAGCCGTCCACCATGGCCCACAGCGCGGGGTCGTGGTTGTCGTACGTGAGGGCCCAGAAGCCCACGCCCTGAAGGCCCTGATCGACGGCAAGCCCGATCTTCGCGTCGAGGCTCGCGTCGTCGTCATACCAGAGCTGGTGGTCCGAGGACGGGAACGCATAGGGCGTCGAGGAGTCGGCGTCCCAGTGTCGGCCGAGGGAGCCGGCGGCGAGCGCGGCGTCCGCATACAGGCTGGTCGAACCGCGGCCTGTCTTGGTGCCTGGCACCGCGTTCGACGTCGTCGGCCAGTCCACGCCGTACAGCGGCAGCCCGAGCACCAGCTTGTCCGCCGTGGCGCCCCAGCGCTGGTAGTCGTCCACCGTCCACGCCAGGCCGTAGTTGCCCCACGTACCGCTGGAGTCGAGCGGGGAGACGGGGCCTGGGTCGCCGCCCGAGTAGTGGTAGTCGTAGCCCATGATGAACAGGCCGTCGGAGGCCAGGGCGAGCTGGTCGTAGTCGTAGGCGCCGGCCCAATCGACCGCGGGCATGGCGATGTAGACCTCGCCCACCTCTGCGGCGAGCTCCTGGATGAACACGACAAACGCGGCCTTCGATCCGACCGGCAGGCCCTCGAAGTCCACGTTCACGCCGTCCGCGCCGTAGTCGTCGACCAGCGCCTTGAGCGCCGTCACCGCCGCGCGACGCTTGTCCCGCGACGCGAGCACCGAGTCCATCACCGCATCGTCGAAGGACGTGACCGTGAGGTCGACGTGCACGCCGTAGGGCTCGGCGAGCGCGACGGCCTCCGCCGCGTGATCGGTCCAGTGCGCGATGTCGGTCAGGCCGCCATCCGCGTCCAGCGTCACGTCGAAGATGGCGACGTGGGTGAGCTGATCCCAGGGCACGGTCGGGAGCGGGTCGCCCCAGTACGGCCAGTAGCCGTAGACGGTGATCGCGGGTGGATCGTCCACCGGGCGGGTCGGCTCCGAGATCTGGGCGTAGTCCGCCGGGAACGTCGCCGCGTCCAGCTCGAACTGCTGATGGACGGACGGCTGATCCGGGTGGTGGCCCTTCCCAGGCGAGCCTGAGTCCGGCGGCACGCAGCCGACCACCGCGAGCAGCATTGGCGCGAGCAGGAGCATGCGCGGTGTGTATCCTCGCGCGGGGCGCGCGCCGCTGTGGTTCGTGGCGTGGCCGAGCGGGCGTCGATACGACCGAGCTGGCGAAGGACCTATGTCCGCCGCTTGGGGAGCCGCCGTGCTGGTCCGAACGTTGGCGCCGCGCTGGCTTGGTCGCGCTCCCCGGAGCGACGCGTGACCGCCCCACGAGAGCTCGCGCGCGAGGGCAAGTTCGCCGAGGCGCTCGTCGCACTGGAGGGCGCGGAGGACGCCGAGTCGCTGCTCCTCGCAGGATGGTGCGCGCGGCAGCTCGGCGACCGTGAAGCCTGCGCGGCGCGTGTGGAGCAAGCGCTGATCGCGGGCGCCGACGACGTGCGCGTGTGGGTGCGCGCGGCGCGCTTGATCGGCTGGGGCGCAGGCTACGGCGCGGGTGGTGGCCCTCCGGCGGCGCCGCGACCGGAGGAGCTGCCGCGCGCGTTGGCGCTCGCCCAACACGCGACGCAGATGGCGCCCGACGCCGTCGATCCTTGGCTCGTCCTGCACGAAGTCTACGATCGCCTCGGTCGTCCGCACGCGTCGCTGGCGTCGCTGCGTCGCGTGACGGATCGCGCGGACGCGAGCGCGCCGCACCTCCTCCGCCTCGCCCGAGCGCTGGTGGGGCATCGCGATCTGGACGCGGCCGCGGACGCCGTCGCCCGCGCGCGGAGTGCAGCGCCGGACGACCTGGTGGTGCTCGACCTGGCCGCGGAGATCGCGGCGGCGCGTGACGCCGCCGACGCGGCGGAGGTGATCGGCCTCGCCGCGGACGCGACCCCCGCCAACGTGGTGGTCCACGCGGCGCGCTGGATGGCGGTCGGTCGACCGCAGGAGGCGGAGGACTGCGTCGCCCGATCGACGGAGCCCGCGGCCCGACTGGCGGCGGCGCGGATCGCGCTGTGGCGTGGCGAGGCAGCGCGCGCGGTGTCGCTGGCGGACGAGGTCGGGCCGGACTCGCCCGAGGCGTTGGCGATCGGCGGCGCGGCGCGCGTGCTGGGTGGCGACGCGGCGACCGGTCTCGCGACGCTGGAGCGCGTGACGCCGTCGCTCACCGCAGGGCGCGGGGGCGTGCCCAGCTGGTTGCCCGCCGATGAGGTCCTGGTCTGGCAGAGCGAGGCGCAGCGCCGGCTCGGACGCGGCGGCCCCGCGATCGCGACGGCCACACGAGCCATGTCGTCGGGGCGTGGCTGGTCGCTGGTCGCGCAGATCACCCGCGTGCTCGGCGTACTGCACGGCGCGCCCGACGACTCGACGCGTCATCCGGCGGCGTGGCGACCGGTGGTCGAGAAGCTGGGTGATCTGGTCGATGTCGCGGCGCTCGAGAGCGGGCGCGTCGGCCCGATCCGCGACGCGCTGGAGTCCGTGCTGACGCGCTTTGGCGGCAACCGCTCGGCGCACCCGACCAAGCTGGTAAATGGCCGGCTGGTGGCGGTGGACGTCCCGCCGCACCCGCGCGCGCTGGCGCGGGCCACGCAGCTCTTGCTCCGCACCCGGCCCGCGTCAGAGGTCCTCGCGCGCTTTGATGCGCTGGCGGCGCGCTTCCCCGGCGATCCGACGCCGTGCACCTACCGCGGCGAGACGCTGCTGTGGCTGGGCCGCTCGGCCGAGGCCGAGGCCAGCTTCCACGAAGCGCTCGCGCGCGATGGCGTCACCACCTGGGCGTGGATTGGCATGGGCGCGTCCCACCTGCTTCGCGACAACCTGTCCCGCGCCCGGGAAGTGTGGCTGGAGTCCATCGAGGTGCTCGGCTTCGAGGGCCCGACGCTCTTTCCGTACCGCGCGGAGATGTCGTGGCGGCTGGGCGACCTCGACGCCGCCCGCCGCGACCTGGCGACCGCGCTGCGGGGCAAGCCGGGGCGCATCGGCACCTGGCTGTTGGTCGCGCTGATCGAGGCCGAGGCGGGGGACACCTCGATCGCCGAGGCGGTGGACGCGTCGCTCCTCCGGGTCGCGCCGGGCGCGTGGCTGGACGCGCGCGACGCAGGCGGCGCCGACGCGGTGTCGCGGCTGCGCGCGCTGCTGACGCTCATGCGCGGGAACCGCTCGTCGACCCTCCCCGGCTGGTGTGTCGGGGACGAGATGCGCTTCCTGGGCTGGGACAAGCCAAGGGATTTGGCGCTGCCGTCGTGGGCGGCGCCGGTCAGGCGCTGAAGGCGCGGCGTCGGCGTGCGAACGCGGCCAGCAGGAGCAGCGCGGCCACCGGGACGCGCTCTCCGGAGGTCTCACAGCCGCAGCCTGGCGGCTTGAAGGGGATCGAGCCCGTGTCGATGATGTCGTCGCTGTCTGCGGTCGCGTCCGTGTCCTCCACGGCGTCCGTCTCCGCCGTGAGCGCGGTGTCGGTCGGGACGTCGGTGTCGGCCACCACCACGGCGGCGTCGCCGTCCACGCAGTCGTCGTCCTTGCCGTTGCCGGGGATCTCGACCGTGGACGGGTTCACGTCCGGGTCCTCGTCGTCGCAGTCGCCATCACACCCGGACAGGCCATCTCGGTCGCGGTCAGACCCGGAGAGCGTCCACTCGCCATCGTCGCAGTCCGTGTTGTCCGTGACGTAGGAGACGCCGGCGATGACGTACGCGCAGACAGAGGTCGGTGTGGCGGGGTCGCCCTGGCCGTCTCGGTCGCGGTCGGGGAAGCGCTCCGCCGCGCCGACGCCGCCAACCTCGTCGGTCGCACCGTCGCAATTGTTGTCCGTGAGGTCGAAGCACAGCTCGGGGATGCCGGGACGGACGGCGGGGTTTCCGTCATTGCAGTCGATGTCCGCGTCCACGCCGTCGCCGTCATGGTCCACGGTGCCGTCGAAGCCATCGCAGTTGTCGCCGCCCGTGCGCGCGCCTGGCCACGCGGTGGCGTCGGCGTCGTTGCAGTCGAGTCCCTTGAACGACTCGCCGGGGAGCAGCTCGCAGAGCTGGACGATCCGCGCGGTGGAAGAGTCGCCCCAGCCGTCGTGATCGGCGTCCGTGTACACGGTGAGCGCGTCGGCGTGCGTCAGGCTGAACATCACGCCGTCGCAGTCGTTGTCGCGCTGATCCCCGCACACCTCGGTGGCCGTCGGGTGCGTGGCGATCCAGTTGTCGTCACAGTCATCGCACGCGTTGAAACCGTCGCCGTCGTGGTCCGTCAGGCCTACCTGGCCGTCGCAATTCATGTCCGGTCCGGCGCAGGACTCGGCGGCGCCGGGGTGCATGGACGCGCCCGTCACGGGCGTGTCGTCGCAGTCCCCGAGCGGGACGGCTTCGACGGCCGCGTCACAGCGGCGATCTCCGTCCAGATCCACACCGGACGGGCACCAGCCGTCGAGGTCCGCGTCGTCGTGTGCCGGGTCGGCAGCGAGGGCCACACGCATCGCAACGGTGAACGCCATCCACATGCGAACCTCCAACGACGAGTCTAGACCGAGGCGACAACACTGAGTCTAGACCGAGGGCGCCAGAGTCGCGTGGACGATCTTGGGTGCTGCGTCCAAAGGGACCTGCGACGATCAGAACTTGGTGTACTCGTAGATGTGCTTCGCGCCACGGTCGGTCACGAAGCGCGACAGCTCCGAGATGTCCGAGCGCTGATGCACGTCCAGCCCCTGCTTGTGCGCCAGCACGTAGAGCAGCGCGGCCTCGGAGATCTTGAACACCGACACGCCCCGGCGATCGTCGAGCACCACGGCGGGACCCTCGGCCCAGTCCAGATCTTCGGCGCCCAGGATCGACTCGAAGTCGAGCGTGCTCATGACCTCAAGCTGGATGAAGTCCAGATCGTCGAGCGCGTCGGGCTTGAGCAGCGCGCGAAGGCGCGAGGGCTCGTCTTCGTAGATGAACGTGCTTCCGAGCATGACGTCGCTGACCCCACGATGTGGCGCGGCGCCTATCCGACCGGCGCGGACTTGGCCGGTTGCTGCAGGCCAAACGTCGACCAGGACAGCGCGATCGGCAGCAGCACCCACGGCACCTGGAACATGCCCATCAGGATGGCGAAGCCGGTGAACATGGGAATGACCGCCAGCGTCCAGAGCTTGCGGGCGCGCGGCCACAGGAAGGAGATGCCCGCGCCCTGCACGAGCACCGTGTAGGTGGACGCGAACCGACCGAGCCACGGCGTGTTGGCGAACGCCAGCCGCACGTCACCCAGCGGCGGGGTGGCGGCGAAGCTGCGCTCGAACACCAACAAGCGGAGCGGGTTGCCGTCGGTCCACGACATGCCGGTGTGCGACAGCTTGGCGGTGCACGCCAGCACGAAGATCGCGGCGAGCACGCCGCACACGACCTCGTGCGCGAACGCGTCTCGCTCCAGCTCAGACCCAGCCCGCTTGATCTTACGGCCAACCTCCCACGAGCCCAGCATCACGAGCGGGAAGATCACGTCCAGCGTGGGGTTCGGTCGACCAATCGCGCTCGCCTCCAGCGACGCCGAGATCATCAGCACGATCCACGCGATGGCGCCCGTGAACGGCAGGAGGCGCCCCGAGGTCCACAGCGCGACGCACGTCAGGTAAATCGCGGTGAGCGCGAAGAACGACGGCATCGACGCGAGCGGCGTCGGGTCGACCAGGTGCGCGATGCCGACGACCTTGCGGAACATGTGGGTGCCCGCCCACTCGCGCGACGAGACGAACCACGCCTCCACCAGCGCCATGGCCATCAGCCAGCGGCCGAACGGCACGCGCTTCATCGGGTGGGCCATGCGTGCCCGTCCGCCAGCGGGATGAACTCGTCGCTCACCGTGGGGCCTTCGGCCGTCAACTTGGTCATGACGTATCCGACCTGGAACTTCACGGGCCCTGGCTCCTCCCCAGGGTCGGCGGCGTGTGTCTCCATCCACCTGCGCGACTCGAACACGCGCCAGCCCATCGAGCAGCGCACGCCCTGCGGCGACGTGACGTGGAAGAGCGGCTCGCCGCTGAAGCGCCGAAAGGCCTCGGGCTGCGCGGGCTTCCCGTCGGCGCGGAACACGATGAGCGCGGAGGAGTCGTAGCCCTCCAGGTCCGCGTACATCGCGTACCGGGAGAAGGGGAACGTGTCGCCCACGGCCAGGTTGGCCATCGCAAACAGCGCGGCGGCCACCAAGGCGGGGCGGGACACGCTGGCTGCGGCCACATGGACCTCCGGTCGTGGGCACCATCACCCGGGGCGCCGGTCCAAGTCAATCTGTCTGCCGCCCCTGCAACCGACGGTGTCTGGTGCTTCGTGTGGCGAGCAGGGCGGGCGGCATGCGTTAAGACGCTCGGGCATGTCCTTTCGCGCTGCCTTTCAGTTCGTCCGCGACCGCTTCCCGCTGACCGCGGCAGGCGTGATCGTCGTCGCGGCGAGCGCCTGGACGCTGTGGCGCGACGGCGTGGGCCATCAGGACCTGATCCTCGGCCTGCTCGGGTCGGTGGGGCTGGTCGCGGTCGGCGTGGCGTTGCCCGCGGTGGTCGGGATGGCGCTCTGGCTCCGCTACGGCGCGTCGCCGCCAGGGCGTCCGCTTCAACTCGAAGACTCCATCCCGGTCCTGTCTTCGTTTCGCGCGCCCGACCCCTGGTGGTTGGCGTTCGTCGACGTGTCGTGGTCGTGGGTGGCGCCGGTGGCCTCGGTGGACGTGACGTCCGGCTCGGGCAGCCGGCTGGAGCGCGTGCGTCCGCTGCGCCGCGGCGAGTTCACGACCGTCGTGCGGCGCTTCGAGGTGACCGACCTGCTCGGCCTCTGCCTCGTCCGCTTCGAACGCGAGGAGGCGCGCGGCTGTACGATCTCGCCATCGACCGGCCGTCTGGAGAACGTGGAGGCGGTGGCCGGCATGCGCGGCGGCGACGGGCTCTCACACCCCGAGGGCACCGCAGAGGGTGATCCGCTCGACCTGCGGGCCTACGCCCAGGGCGACTCGATCCGCATGGTGCTCTGGAAGGTCTACGCGCGCTCGCGCACGCTGGTCGTGCGCACGCCTGAGCGCGCGCTCTCGCCATACGACGAGACGCGCGCGTACCTGGTGATCGGGGAGGGCGACGACGCGGCGGCCGGGGCGGTGCGCGTGGCGGCGCGGCACGCCAGCCTGGGCGGCCGGTGGATGCTGTCGGTGGACGGGCTCGCGGGCGAGGCCCGCGACATCGCGTCCGCGGAGCGGCTGCTGGTGCTGTCTGGCACCGTGAAGGTTGACACAGGCGCGCTCGGGCTCAGCACCTTCCTTCGGTCCGCGGCCGGCGCCCCTGGGCAGCGCGCGATGGTGTTCGTGCCGGGTCGACCCGGGCCCTGGCTCGCGCGCGCGCGGGACGCGATGGCGGGCGCGCCGGTGCCGGTCGACGTGCTCGTGTGCGCGGACGGCGTGCGCCACGCGGTGGGCGAGTCGCACGCCTGGTGGCGTGAGTCCGTCCGAACGGGTCCGCCCGCCGAGCCCACGCGCGACGAGTTGATCGAGGTACTCAAGGTCCTGACGCCGGCGTCGGCGCGGGTGGTGGTGGTGGACCGCGCGGCGGGCAAGGTGTGGCCGGCGAGCGCGATCGACCGCATGCGGGCATCCGCATGACCGCCCGCCCGATGTTGCGTCTCGTGCTCCGGGGACTGGCATGGTCGCTCGCGATCGTGGCGCTGCTGTCACCGTTCGCGGGGACGGCCGACCTGCTGGCCGCCCTGTCGGGCGTCGCGGCCGGCCTGGCCGTGGGCGAGCTCGCGCTGCGGCGGGCGGCTCGCTCGAGGTGGATCGCGCTGGGCGGGGTGGTGGCCTGCCTGCTGGGGCCGGTGATCGCGGGGGTGCTCACGGACACCTTCGTCGCGCGCTGGCTGGGGCCTGGGCTCGCG
>CAIOSP010000163.1 GCA_903861005.1 uncultured Pseudomonadota bacterium | reverse complement strand
GCGCTGTCAGGCGCAGGCTGGCCGCGCAGGGATCTGTCGCAGCGGACCGTTTCCAGGTCCGCGGAGGCAGATCTCTGCGATCAGGCCTGCCGGAGCCGGACGTCGCCGCAACTCCCCGACGGGCGCGCCAAAGGGCCCGCTGTCCCCGGGTGACCGGCCCCAGCGGCGAGCGACGCGCCGCAGGCCGGGTCTGCGAGAGAGCCCCGCCCCGCTGGGGCGCGAAGTGGGACGCTCCCACCCGAAGCCCCGCCCCGCTGGGGCGCGAAGTGGGACGCTCCCACCCGAAGCCCCGCCCTGCAAGGGCGCGAAGTGGGACGCCCCCACCCGAAGCCCCGCCCTGCAAGGGCGCGAAGTGGGACGCCCCCACGAGAAGCCCCGCCCCACAGGGGCGCGAAGTGGGACGCTCCCACCGAATTACCGCAACCCCATGAGGCAGCCGACCCCAAAGCCCACCGTAATCACGCTGCCAAAGCGAATAATCAGCCGGCAGCCGCCAACGCGCGCACGCGCTGAACCATCGAGTGCAGCCCGTTCCGCCGCCCCATCGACAGGTGCTGATCCAGCCCGATCGACGCGAAGATCGCGTTGGGATCCACGGCCAGGATCTCGGTCGAAGTCCGCCCCTGGTACATCGCCAAGACGATGGCGATCAGCCCGCGGACGATGAACGCGTCGCTGTCGGCGCGCAGATGGAATCGTCGAACGCCGTCATCCACAGGGTCGGCGACCAGCCAGACGCGGGAGAGGCAGCCGAGGATGCGGTTCTCCTCAACCTTGAGCTCGTCGGGAAGGCCAGGGAGATCCCTCCCCAGATCGATGAGGTAGCGGTAGCGCTCTTCGCCGGGCTCCAGCGCTTCGAAGTCTTCGAGGATCTGCTCGAGGGTCATATCGTCACCTGCGAACCCGCCCCGTAACCGTCGTCTCACGCGACGCACGCCCCAGAACAGGCTAGATGCCGCACCCTGCAAAGGCGCCGACGATCGGCGCACCCTCAACCCCGGCCTGGCCCACCGGCCTCGAACGCTCGGAGATCAGACATGGCAACCCCGTCCAATGCTTGGGAAGACAACGCCGGCGGTGATGTGACCCTCGGCGGCAAGCGCCTCGGCTTCTACGTCGACAAGGAGTGCATCCTTTGCTCGGTGTGCTCGGATGCCGCGCCGAAGAACTTCCGCATGTCGGACGACGAGGACCACGACATCTGCTTCAAGCAGCCCACGAACGAGGAAGAGCTCGCGCAGTGCTACGAAGCGCTCGAGAACTGCCCCGTCGAGGCCATCGGCGACGACTTCTGGAAGAAGTAGTTCGCTAGAGCTCGGCGGACGTCGCCGCCCTGACCAGCTTGGGGCGCAGCGACGTCGCAGACTGCTTCAGCGACTTGAGGGCCGCGCCAAACGTGCGCTGGCCCAAGCCGTCGTCGGTCTCGAGCTCAATGGACAGCACCACCTCGCCCGTCGCCGGGTTGAGCTGGAGCTTTCCCTGCATGGTCTCGTAGTTGAGCGTGGCCAGGTTGGTCAGCAGGCTGACCACGCCCGCGTCGCCGGACGTGTCCTGCAGCGTCATCAGGCCGGTGGTCGCCAGATAGACCAGGCGGCGCTCGGCGTCGATCTGCACGGTGACGCCGTAGCGGTGCCCGTCGGCGTCGGCGGCGACGCGGAGCACGTCGCCCAGCCGCTCAGGCGGGTCGCCGGCGGCGGTCATCCAGCCGGCGATGGTCTCCAGGTCCGGTCCGACGGCGTCGACCTGGGACGTCATGCAGGTCTGGAGCGAGCGCTGGAGGTCCGCCACCTCGCGTGACTCCGGCGAGCCGCCGCCCCAGCAGGCGCACGCGAGCAGCGCGAAGATCGGGGCACGCGACATTCAGCCTCCGTGGGTCGGCGCGGATATGACCTACCGTCTTGTTCGGGAGCCCGCATGGACCGCCGCACGGTGATCGTGACCACCGCGGGCCACGTCGATCACGGCAAGACCACGCTGATCAAGGCGCTGACCGGCATCGACCTGGACACGCTGCCGGAAGAGAAGGCCCGCGGGATCACGGTGGCGCTTGGCTTCGCGCACCTGGACCTGGGCGACACGCGCGTCGCGTTCGTCGACGTGCCGGGTCACGAGTCGCTGGTGCGGACGATGGCGGCAGGCGCGCACGGCGTGGACGCGGCGATGCTGATCGTGTCCGCGGCGGAGGGCGTGATGCCGCAGACGCGCGAGCACGCGGCGATCTTGTCGCTGCTCGGCGTGCCGGACGGGCTGGTGGTGCTCACCCACGCGGATCAGGTCGACGAGGACATGCTGGCGCTCGCCGCGGCGGACGTCGAGGACCTGACACGCGGGACCTTCCTCGAAGGCCGACCCGTGCTCCCGGTGTCGTCGGTCGCTGGCGCGGGCCTCGACGCGCTGCGCGAGGCGCTGACCCGGCTGCCGCTGCGTCCTCGCACGGCGGACGGCGCGTTCCGGCTGCCGGTCGACCGCGTGTTCGTCCGCCCCGGCTTTGGCACGGTGGTCACCGGCACGACGATCGGCGGGCGGCTGAAGGACGGCGTCAGCGTGCGGATCCTGCCCGACGGCGTGACCGCGCGCGTGCGCGGCGTGCAGGTCCACGGCGACAAGGTGGGCGAGGTCGGCCCAGGCGTTCGCGCCGCGCTCAACCTCGCGGGCCTGGACCGAGACGAGCTCACCCGCGGCGCCGTCGTCGTCGTGGGGGACGTGCCGTGTGTGTCCGTCGTCGACGTGCAGTACCGGCATGTGTCCGACGAGGTGGCGATGCTCGACGGCGCGCCGGTCCGCCTGCTGCTCGGCACGTCCGAGCGCGACGGGCACCTGCACCTCGCCGACACGCGCGAGCTGCTGGTCGACGGCGACGTCACCTACGCGCAGCTCCGCCTAGACTCTCCCCTGCCCTGCTGCCCCGGCGACCGCTTCGTGCTGCGGCGCGCCTCCCCGGCGACCACCCTCGGCGGCGGCGAGGTGGTCGACCCGTGGGCGACGCGCATGCCACGCAAGGCCCGCGAGGCATGGGGCGCGGAGCTCGCGCGGCTGCACGCGGGCGACGTGACCGTCTGGCTGGAGCGCGTCGGCGAGGCTGGCGTCCCGGTGGCCGAGTGGCGCGCCCGCACCGCGCAGGCCGCGGGCATCACGCTCGGGGACCGCGTGCTCGACACGCTCGTCGTGGCGCGGCTGATCGCGCTGGTGACCCAGGCGCTGCTGCAGTTCCACCTGGAGAACCCGCTCGCCCGCGGCGCCGCGCGGCGAGAGCTGCGCCGCGAGCGGCTCGCCAACCTGGGCGACGCCACCTTCGACGCGCTGCTGGAGCGCGTGGCGACGAGCGGCGCCGTGGCGCTGGAAGGCCCACTGGTCCGCGTCGTCGGCTGGGAGGTCGCGCTGACCCCGGCCCAGCAGGCGCTCCAGGCGCGGATCGGCGAGGCTGTGGAGGCCGCGGGCGCCGAGGGCATCGCGTCCGAGGACTTGCGCGAGCCCTTCCCCGAGCCCGCCACCGAGGCCCTGCTCCGCCTGCTCGAAGACCAAGGCGCGGTCGCGCGGGTCGCGGGCCTGGGCTGGGTCGGTGCGCGCGCGCTCGCGGCCTTGCGGGACGGCCTCTCCGCCTGGTTCGACGACCACGACACGCCGCTGACCCCAGCTGAGTTCCGAGACCGCTTCGGGCTGACCCGCCGGACCACGATCCCCTGGCTGGAGTGGCTGGACAAGCAGGCCTGGACAAAGCGAACCCAGGACGGGCGGGGCGCGGGGCCGTCGCTGCGGGCCTGACCCGCGCGAACGCAGGCCCCTGGCCCCCCAAAGCCGACCACGCCGCGCCGGTCGACGACCCGCCGCCGGACGCCGCTTCCCCCGTCGCCGCGGCCTTGCCGCCGCGATACCCGCCCCGACCGCTGAGAGGACTCCCATGTTGATCGAGCGCACCCACACGGCCGGCGAGCTTCGCGCGTCGGACGTCGGCACCAAGGTCGTCGTGCAAGGCTGGACCCAGAACGTCCGTGATCGCGGCGGCGTCGCGTTCATCGTGCTGCGCGATCGCTACGGCACGGTGCAGATCACGGTCGACGAGCGCAGCCCCGAGGCAGCCCGCGAGGCCGTGAAGAAGCTCGCCCAGGAGTACACCATCCAGGTCAAGGGCGAGGTGGTCGCGCGCTACCAGCCGAACTCCGCCATGCCCACCGGCGAGATCGAGATCGTCGCGGAGGAGGTGGAGATCTTGTCCGCCACACGCCCGCTGCCCTTCTCCGTGTCGGGCCCGGTCGACGCCGGCGAGGACGTCCGCCTGCGCTACCGCTACCTGGACCTGCGCCGGCAGGAGCTCCAGCGGAACCTGATCATGCGCCACAAGGCCGTGTTCGCCGTCCGCCGCGTGCTCGACGCGCAGGGCTTCCTGGAGATGGAGACGCCCATCCTCACCAAGGCCACGCCTGAGGGCGCGCGCGACTACCTGGTGCCCAGCCGTGTGCATCCCGGCCAGTTCTACGCGCTCCCGCAGAGCCCGCAGCTGTTCAAGCAGATCCTGATGGTGGCCGGCTACGACCGCTACTTCCAGATCGCGCGCTGCTTCCGCGACGAGGACCTGCGCGCCGACCGCCAGCCCGAGTTCACGCAGATCGACTTGGAGATCTCGTTCTCCACGCGCGAGATCGTGATGCGCGTCGCCGAGACGATCGCGCGCGCCATGTGGAAGGAGTCGCGCGACTTCGACATTCCCGAGATCCCCGTGATGAGCTTCCACGAGTCCATCGCGCGCTACGGCGTGGACGCGCCGGACATCCGCTTTGGCATGGAGCTGTCCAACCTGACGGACACCGTGGTGCACAGCGCGTTCGCCCCAGTCGCGGGCGCGATCGCCGCGGGCGGCATCGTGAAGGGCTTCGTCATCACCGGCGCCGCCGAGGCGACCAGCCGCAAGCACCTGGACGCGTGGACCGTGTTCGTGAAGGCCTATGGCCTCACCGGCCTGCTGTGGGGCAAGGTCGCCTCCGACGGCACGCTCACAGGCCCAGCCGCCAAGATCATCGCCGAGGGTGAGTCTTCAGCACCGCTGCTGAGCGCGCTGGGCGCGGGCCCGCACGACCTCGTCGTGATCGCGGCGGGCGACAAGGGCGCGGTGAACCCGGGTCTGGGTCGCCTGCGCGTCTCGGTCGCCAAGGAGCTGGGCCTCATCCCGGCCGACGTCTTCAAGTTCTGCTGGGTCGTCGACTTCCCCATGTTCGAGAAGGACCCGGAGGGCGCCTGGACGCCCATGCATCACCCGTTCACGTCGCCGCGCGCCGTCCACATGGACTGGCTCAACACCGACAAGATGGGCGACATCCTCGCGGACGCCTACGACCTGGTGTGCAACGGCTCGGAGATCGGCGGCGGCTCGATCCGAATCCACAGCACCGAAGTCCAGCAGAAGGTCTTCGCGGCGATCGGCATCACGCCTGAGGACCAGTCCAAGCGCTTCGGCTTCCTGCTCGACGCGCTCGCGCACGGCGCGCCACCGCACGGCGGCCTCGCGTTCGGTCTGGATCGCTGCATCGCGATCCTCACCGGCTCCGAGTCCATCCGCGACGTGATCGCGTTCCCCAAGACCACGTCGGCGCAGTGCATGATGACGGACGCGCCCAGCGAGGTCCCCCTGCGCGACCTCGACGTGCTCAAGATCCGCAGCACGGCGGGCGACGCGTAGCGCGTCATGGACCACGCCTACTCCGCGCGGTTTGACGAGGCGGTCGCGTTCGCGGTCGCCGAGTTCCGTGAGGTGTTCCGAAAGGCGACGGGCGTGCCGTACATCTCGCACCTGTTCAGCGTCACGGCGCTGGTGGCCGAGCACGGCGGCGACGAAGATCAGATGATCGCCGCCATGCTGCACGACTGGCTGGAGGACATCGACGGCGCCACGCCGCAGGTCCTCCGGGATGGGTGGGGCGATCGCGTCGCCGATCTGGTGATCGCGCTGACCGACTCGAACGAGCAGCCCAAGCCGCCCTGGCGCGAGCGCAAGGAGCGCTACCTGGCGCACCTGCAGCACGCGTCGGACGACGTGAAGCTGATCAGCGCCGCCGACAAGCTGCACAACTGCCGCATGATCCGGCGCGACCTGGCCATGCACGGCCCGCGCGTCTTCCAGTGGTTCCGCGGCGAGCAGGTGGGCACGCTCTGGTACTACCAGTCGGTGGTCACCGCGCTCGAACACGGCTGGTCGCACCCCATCCTGGTGGCGCTGCGCCACGAGGTCGAGGGCCTGCACGCGGACGCGGCGTCCGGCAGCTGAGCTCCTCCGCGTCCCGACAACTGTCGACAGGTTCGCTTAAAAGCGAGATACAACGTCTTCAGACTCGTGGAGGCCCCGTGCCCTCGCCCAACGGACCCGACGCCGAGTTGCCACCTGAGGCGATCGCCGCGCTTCGCCAAGGCCTGAAGCTCGACGCGATCAAGATCGTGCGCGCGGCCACCGGGCTCGGACTCAGGGAGTCCAAGGATCGCGTTGACGGGTACATTCGCAACCACCCGGACGTCGGGCGCGCCATCGACGAGGTCGCCGCCGTGGCGTGGCAGAAGACGCGACCGCTCCTGATCGGGCTGGGCGTGCTCGTGCTCGCGGCGGCGATCTGGTTCGTGCTCGGTCAGGCGGCGCCCGCGTCGGCGCCGTAGCCTCAGGGCACCGAGTCCGTCAGCGGGATCTCAAAGCGCGTCGACTTCGGGTCGACCAGCGGCCACGCGGCGCCCTGCACCTGCTGGAGCACGTCGAGCACCAGCGTGAGCTTGCCCGGGCCTACCGCGAGCGAGACCGACTTGGTGACCGGCGTGGACGCCGCGCGGAAGCCGAGGTGGCCGTCGACGATCGCGACCTCCTCCTGGGTGCCGTCCGGCCGATCCACGCGCAGCCGCGGGTGGTCGACCATCGCCGGGACGAACCAGCCCGTGTTGAACGACTCGCCGCGCAGCTGAGCGCTGTCCAACGTGACGTCGAGCGCGTCACCGCGGCGCGTGATCCCCACGCCCACCACCATCGGCAGCACGCCGCCCGACGGATCGGCGGGCACGGCCACCGCCCAGCGCTGCGTCGCGGGGTCGGCGCTCGGCAGCGAAGCCGCGGTGCCCAGCGGCAGACTCGGCGCCACCGCGCGGAGTTCCACCTCGGCGGGCAGGTCTCGGTAGCGCTCGATCATCGCGGTCGGGCAGAGCGGCGTGCCGGGGTCGTAGACCACCCACCGCACGTCCGCCGCGAGCAGGCTGTTCTCGATCCAGGTGAAGCCCGTCGGGCCGACCTCGACCGTGCTCGGGATCGCCTTGGCGACCTCGTCGGAGGACTGACCGTCGAGCAGCAGTATCCCGCAAGGCGGCGTGAGCGAGCCCGGAAACACGCCGCCGTGACGGCGCAGCATGTCGTCCATGCCGAACGACGCGCGCCACGCGCCGGGCGTGTCCGCGCCGACGATCACGGTGCGGCCCGCGAGCTCGGTCCAGGTCCAGCCGGACTTGGCGCGGGCTTGGTCGAGCGCCGTCTCGTAGCGCTCGATCGCGCGCTCCTGGATGCCCTGGTCGGGGATCCACCACGTGGACGCGGACAGGATCGCGCCGACCGGCACCAGCACAAAGGCCGCGGCCAGCGCGGCGCTTCGCGCCTCCAGCATGCGGACCATGTCGGCCAAGCCGACGCCGCACCCCACCGCCAGCCCGGGCACGAACACGAAGAAGTAGCGAGGCTCGGTGGCGATGTACGGGTCGGCGAACATGTAGGCGGCCGTGGGCACGATCGAGCCGATCATCACGAACAGGCCGCGATCGCCGGCGTCGCCCGCCCACGCGCCGCGCGCGCTCCGCCACAGGCCCCACGCGAAGGTCGGGAAGGTCAGCCACGCGGCCGCGTGGGTCCACGACGGCATCCAGGGCGCCGACTGCTGCAGCGAGAGCGCCGGGAGCAGCTGCACCGCGTCGCCCCAGCGCTGGCCGTGCAGCCACATGGGGACCGTGTGGCTCAGGTGCGGCTGGTTCATCAGCATGTGCGTGTTGAGCCAGCCGTCGCGCGACTCGGAGATGAAGTACGGCACGTAGGTGCCGAGGCCCGCGAGCGCGGCCAAACCCGACCACCGCGCGCTGCCCGGCGTGCGCGCGAGCAGCGTCAGCGCGATCAGCGTGGCGCCGAACGGGATGGCGCTCAGGTGCATCTGCGCGGCGAGCGCCAGGCCCAGGCCGACGCCGATCCAGCCGCGAGGGTCGCGCTGCGTGGCGACGCGCGCGGCGCCCACCATCGCCAAGGCGATGAACGCGGGCATGAACGCGGGGTTCCAGATCTGCGCCAAGCCCTCGTGCACGACCGCGACGCCGAGCCACACGCCCAGCGTCGCCGCCGCGGCCAGGCGCCCGGCAGACCGCCCCACCACCCACGCCACGGCGAGCGCGCCGAGCGTGTCGAGCCCGTAGATCAGCCGCTGCACGCTGGTCGGGCTGTCGTGGATCGCCTGACCCAGCGCGACCAGCAGGTAGAGCGCGCCGCCGGGGATCCGCGCGCCCACCGCGTAGCTCAGCTCGGCCCCGGTGGTCGGCCACTCGTCAAAGAAATACGCGCCACGCATCAGCTCGCGGTCCGCCCAGATGCGGTGATCGAAGCGCGCTTCAACCAGCCGCGCGATCGCCAACACCACCATGCCCACGCCGAGCAGCGCGCCCGCGACGCGCTGCACTCGACCCCGGCCTGGGGCTTGAGGGCTCATGACCCGCCGCGCTGCCGCGCCAGCTCAGCTAGCATGCGGTGCTCGGCGCAGCCGACGATCGACAACGGAGGCGCGGGCGGCAGCCCCAGCAGGTAGCGCTCGCGCATCGCCTGGACGCGCTTCTCGGAGTCCTCGCACGCGCGCGCGAACGCGGCGTCGTCCTCCTGCGCGCGCACCATCGCCTCGAACGCCTCGAGCTGCAGGCCCGGGTCGCGGCAGCACAGGAGCACGTCGACCGTCGCCATGGTCGCGCGCTGCACGATCGTCGGCACGTCCCAGCGTCCGGCGACCGCCTTCATCTCCAGGTCGTCGGAGAACACGACGCCGTCGTAGGACAGATCGCGGCGGAGCCAGCGCGGCACCACGCGCGACGACAGCGTGGCGGGCCACTCCTCGTCGAGCACGGGAAAGACCACGTGCGCGGTCATGATCGAGCCGACGCCTGCGTCGACCGCGGCGGCGAACGGCACGCGCTCGCGCCGCTCCAGCATCGGCAGCTCCTCTTCCACGATCGGCAGGTCGAAGTGCGAGTCCACCTTGGTGTCGCCGTGACCGGGGAAGTGCTTGGCGCAGGTGATCACGCCCTGGGCCTGCATGGCGGGGATGAACGCGCGCATGTGCGCCGCGACCTCGGCCGCCTCACGACCAAACGAGCGGTCGCCGATCACCGGGTTCGCCGGGTTGCTGTCGACGTCGGCCACGGGGGCGAAGTCCAGGTTGAAGCCCATCGCGCGCAGCTCGATCGCCATCGCCTTGGCGATGTCCGCGGTCATGCCCTCCGCTTGACCGACCACGCGCATCGGCGGCCATACGGTCGCGGGCTCGCGGATGCGCTGCACGCGCCCGCCCTCTTGATCGACCGACAGCAGCGCGGGGCGGTGCGGGTCGGTCAGGCTCTGCAGCTCACGGTTGAGCTCGCGCACCTGCGCGGGCTCCTCGACGTTGCGCTTGAACAGGATGAAGCCGGCGGGCCGAATGTCGGCGATCAGCCGCTTCAGGTCGTCGGTGACGTAGGCGGCCTCAAAGCCGATCACGAGCCGCTGGCCCGCGCGCCGCTTGCGGTCGAACAGGCTGGTGCCCTCGCCGACCGCCGTCACCCGCACGCTCATTCGTGGGCGCCCGCTGCGTGCTGGGCCAGCTCGATGAGCACGCCGTCGGCGCTCTTGGGGTGCACGAAGATCACGCGGCTGCCGTGCGCGCCCGCGGTGGGGGCCTCGGTCGTGAAGCGGTAGCCGAGGGCCTTGAGCCGCGCGACGTCGCCGTCGAGGTCGTCGGTGCGGAACGCGATGTGGTGCAAGCCGCCGCCGCGCTTCTCCAGGTAGGTGGCGATCGCGCCCTCACCGCCGAGCGGGTGGACGAGCTCGATGCGCGCGCCAGGCGCCGGGAAGAACGCGGTGCGCGTCTTCTGAGCGGCGACGTCTTCGGTGCCGTCGAACTGCATGCCCAGGTCGCTCGCGAAGCGGCGGATGGCGGCGTCGAAGTCGGGCACGGCGATGGCGATGTGGTCGAGTCCGAGGATCATGGGTCAGTCTCCGGCGAGGTTGGGCCAGGCTTCGTGGAGCCAGCGCCACGCGACGATGTGCATGTCTGTCTCGATCGCCACCGCGACCGAGTCGCCGACGCCGACGCTGGCGTCATGCCACGCGGCCTCGGAGGGGGTGAGGCCGCCCGGCGTGCCGACGCCACGCACCTCGACGATGGCGGCGCGGTGTGGGTCCCAGCGCAGGTCGCGCTTGCCACCGACCGCGACGAGCAGCGACCAGAGGCCGCGGAGCACGTCCTCGCGGTCCACGTGGGCGCCCTCAGTACGCGCGAGCGCGAGCACGATGCGGAGCCGATCTTGGAGGTCCGCGAAGCGCAGCCAGAGGTCGGCCCGCTCGACCACGCCCACGCCCGCCAGGCGGATCTCGGCGCGCAGATGCGCGCCCAACTCGGCGAGCAGCAGCACCAGCCGCGTCAGGGGCACCGTCGGGGTGATCTCGACGTGCACGCGCACGCCGTCGTCGACCACCACCCGGACCGGCAGCGCCCGCAGTACGAGCACGCCGCTGTCGTCGACCTCAAACGGCTCACCTTGCTCACCCAGCCAGGTGGCGACGGAGTCCACGTCTGGGACGGGGCCGACCGTGGGGTAGGTCAGGATGCGCGTGGTGTCGATCGGACCGCTCAAGGCATGTCTCCGTCAGCGCATCAGCGTGGGGTTGAGGAGCTGGCGCTGATCGGCGCCGGCCACCCGGACGAAGTCGCAGGTCTGGACGAGCCGCGAGTACACACGCTCGCCCACCCGATCCACAAGCGAGCCGACCCGTACGCCGGTGCGCGAGTCGGCCTCGGACTCGCCCTTGTCGTCGTTGGGGGGCGCGTAGTTGGACGTGGCGACGATCGCCTTCATCGCGTTGTACCGGCGCGACACGATCTCATCGAGGATGGTGCCTTCAAACTCGGTCATGCCGGTGGTGCGGCCCTTGCCCAGCTCGTCGATCGCCAGCACGTCCACCGACCCCAGCGGGTCGAGGATGTCATTCATGTTGCCGCGTTCGATCCCGGCCTTGAGGTCGGCGACGAGGTGCGTGAACTCGACGAAGCGCGCGGACACGCCGTGCGTCAGCACCAGCGCGCGCAGCAGCGCGACCACCAGGTGGGTCTTGCCGCGGCCAACGTCGCCGTAGAGCACCAGCCCGCGGGAGGGCTCGTTGTTCCACTCGCGGAACATGCGCAGCGCCGCCCGGTGCGCCTCGATGCCGCCGTCACGCGGGGCGTCCTTGAGGCGGGCCTTCACGTAGCGACCGGGCAGCGTGGCCGTGTCGAACATACGCCCGCGCGCGAGCACCAGCTGACAGGCGCAGCGCTTGCGGGGGGCGAGCGGGCCCTCCCCCGCGGCCACGAACCCGCTGCCGCGGCAGGCGACGCAGGGGTCAGCCACGCAGACGCAGGGCACCGCGCGCAGCACGGGACCGACGGCGATCACGTCCAGGCCTAGCCCCGCGCAGCGAGGGCACTTCGGCTTGGCGCTCGGGTGCATCAACCGTGTCACAGGACCGCTGGTCACAAGCCCACCACGTGCAAGACAGCCGCCGCATCCAACCCGACGAGCCCGGCGCGAAATAACCCGCGCGCGTGCTCCTCGGTCAACGTCGCGATCTCGTCTTCCGCGAAGAGGTCCGCGAGGTCGCCCAGGCCCGCCAGCGCGGCCCGCTCGTAGACGGTCCGGCCGGCGTCGCCCAGGTCCTCCCAGCACTGGCCCTGGAACTCGGCCAGCAGGCCGATCACATGGGCGGCGAGCGCACGCGGCGAGCGGCTGGGCAGGCCTGCCACCTGGCTGCGTAGCGTGGCGAAGCGCGTCGGGAAGCGCTCGGCGCACAGCGGGCGGCCGATGTCATCCAACCAACGGAGCAGGCTGACGTGCGCGTCGGCGTCCGCGACCAGGGCGGGCGCGGGCTCGTCGACCACCAGCACCCGCTCACGGCCCAGATAGCGGCTGGCGTGCGTCAGCTGAAGCGGCGCGCGGTCGCTGCGGCGGCGTCGGCGCTCGGCGGCGATCTCCAGCGCGTAGAGGATCCGCGCGACGGGGACGCCGTCGTCGAGCCACTTCACCAGGGCCGCGCCATCCCGGGACGACAGGAACAACACGCCCCCGCGCAGCACCACCAGGTGCCGACGGACCAGCTCCGCCGCCTCCACGTGGTGGGTCGGGAGGTCGCCGGGGAGGCCGGGAGCCGGGTGTTCCGGACGCCCGCTCGTCATTGGCTCGTCAGTGTGCACCCGGGGTTCCTTGCCTCGCCACCATCACCGGCCTATCCTCCCGGGGCCCCCCTATCGACGAGGGATCGTATGCGGCGTCATGTCCTCAGAATGCTCCTCGCGTCCATCGTGGTCGCCCCGGTCATCGCGCACGCGCAGGACGCTGACGACGAGGACCTGCTCGGCGACGAGGATCTCCCCGCGACGCCTCCTCCGGCGAAGCCGGGCAAGCCTGCGCCCAAGCCCGCGACTCCGCCCGCCTCGGCGCCCGCGGACGACGAAGACTTGCTCGACGACGACGAGGACGACGCCAACCAGGTGGACACCGTCGACGAGCAGGGCCAGCGCGCCGAGGATGACCTCCTCGAGGGCGACGCCCACGACACGCGCGGCGAGATCCTGGCGCCCGGCACCGACAACGCCACGATCTACAAGCAGAAGCAGGCCGACACGAAGGACCTGCCCAACGACGAAGAGGTCATGGCCTGGGAGGCCTACCTCGACGAGTACCCGAACTCCGTCTACCGCGAGCGCATCGAGGCCCGGATCGATCTGCTCCTGTCGAAGGAGTACGACGAGTCTGACGCCAACACGCCGGGTGCGGGCGCCGACGCCGACAAGAAGCAGATCCTGTTCGCCCAGAGCCTGGAGATGCCCAACCTCAACCCGCGCACCAAGATCCAGGGCGGGTTCCAGTTTGGCTTCCCTGGCTACTTCGCCGGGAACATCGACTACGAGCACGCCATCCTGCGCAACGTCTCCGTCCACGGCGGCGTGTCGGGCCGGTACTCGGGCTGGGGCGTGGAGGCCGGCGCGCGCTACGCGTTCGTGAAGTCCACGCGCGACCAGCTCGTCGCGACGCTCATCGCGGACATCCGCATGAACTTCAATCCGGTCTTCTTCCAAGTCCGCCCGCAGATCGGCTTCGGCAAGATCATCGGGCCCGCCCAGATCCAGGCGTCATTCGGCGCCGAGATCGGCACGCGCAAGCAGGAGACGGTCGCCCTGATCGGCGGCGCCAACGTCACCATCCGCGCGGCCAAGCCCGTCGGCGTGTTCGTCGAGTCCAACTTCCACGTCCGCGACCTGGGCCGCGAAGGCGGTCCGCTCGCGTTCAGCGAAGTGAGCCTGGGCATCAAGCTCTACCCGACGCTCAAGCGCCGCAACGACGACCCCGTCGAGATCTCCGCCGCCGGCGCCGTCCCCACCGCCATGCAGTACCTGCAGTACTACTACGGCGCGGTGCAGGCGCAGGGCACGTACTACTTCCCCGAGAAGTAGCCGAAGGGGCTTGAGAGCGCGGCGCGCGCGGCCTGAAGGTCGCTCGCGGTCGCGAGGCTGTGTGCGCCGAACGCCACCACGCCACGACCGACGGCGTGAAGCGCGTCGACGCGGGGACGGACAGGAAATGCCCCGCGCTCAGGCCGCGCGAGGCACGCCCACGCATGGACGAAGAGGACAGGCGCCGCGATCAGGCGGCGCGCCGTCAGTTCTTCTTCTTGGCCCGCGAGATGTACATGTCGACGTGGGCGAGCGACGAGTCGAGCTGACGCGCGCGCTCCAAGTCTTCGATCGCGGCCGAGAACTGGCGCCGGTAGTAGTGGGCCATGCCGCGACGGGCGAGCGCGACGGCGTGGTCGCCATCGACCGCGAGGGCGCGGTTGAAGTAGGAGACGGCCTTGCCGTAGTCCTTCCGGCCGTAGAACAGGTCGCCGAGCGCCACCTGCACGTCCGGATCGCGGGACTGCAGGCCCTCGGCCTTCAGGAAGTCGCTGACGGCCGCGGGGAAGTCGCCCAGATCCAGGTACAGACGGCCGCGCGAGAGCAGGGCGTCCACACGGGTGGGCTCGGCGTCGAGCACGTCGCCGTAGAGCAGCGCGCCTTCGGCCATGTTGCGACGGCCGGCGTCTTCGGCCTTGCCGAGCAGGGCGCTGATCTCCGCAGGCGTGAGCTCCGGCGCGCCGGGGAGGTTGTCGAGCGTGTTGATCGGCCCCTCCATCGGGTCGACCTCGTCCAGCTCTTCGATCTCGTCGTCGTACTCGAGCACGCCGACGCCCAGGATGCCGGTGTGGTCGTCCTCGAGGGCCTCGTCGTCGCCGTAGTCACGGGTGTCGCCCAGCTCGATGTCCGCGGGTTCGTCCTCGTGATCCGCGCCAAGCACCCGAGACGAGCCATCGGCCGCCAGCTGAATGGCCGCTGCGCCGCTCCGACCCTCACCGCGGGACGGCGTGGTCTTGGCGACGGGGAGGTCGTCCATGTGCATGCGCTCGCCGCGCAGCGACGAGTAGCGGTCGGAGTCGTCGGCCGTCGTCGACTCCGCCGCCTGGGCCGCCTGACCACCCTGGAAGGAGTTCCACTCCTCGTCGGGGTCAGTCATCGTCGACGGGCCGCCGGTCTCTTCGTATTCGTCCGAGACCTTGGCGCCCGAGCCGCGCGCGAAGCGCTGAGCCAGCTTGGGCTTGAGCGGGCGCTTGGTGGCCGAGGCGTCCGTTTCCTCGTCCTTCTCGATCGGGCGGGCCCACTCGGGCAGCTCCTCGACCGGGACGGGCGCCTTGACCTCGACCTTGCCCGGGTCGGGCTCGGTGTAGGTGACGTACTGGAGCGCGTCGTCGTCGGAGTAGACGGGCGAGTCGGCGTCAGCCTCGTCCCCGCCGTACTCGGGCTGCTCCTCGTAGTTGAGCCACTGCGACTCAGACCACGCTTCGGCCGAGGCCGGCTCTTCGACCGGCGCGGATGCCAGGTCCGCCGCGGCCCCGACCACCGTCGCCTCGTCGTCCTCGTCCAGGTAGCTGAGGGCCGGCGTGGGCGCGGGGGCCGGCGCAGGCGCCGAGTCCCAGCTGATCGAGTCGTAGGCGGGCTGCTCCTCCGCCTCGGCCTCGTCGACCGGCAGGCCCACAACCCAAGACTCCGCGGGCACGGGCGCCGGGGTCCAAGAGTCCAGCGGGTCCGGCGCGGGCGAGGCGGGCGTGGGGGCCGCCACGGGCGCGCGCGCGGGCGCGCGAACCGGAAGCGGCTCGGCGGCGCGCTCGACGCGGGCGGCGCTCGAGGGCGAGCGGGCGGTGACGGCCACAGGCAGCGGACGGGGGGCGGCGGCGCCAGGGACGGGCGCCAGGCGCGCGAGCAGCAGGTCAAGCGCTTCGCCAGACTCCACCAGATCCGACCAGCCGGGCGACACCGACAGGCGGCGGTCGACCGTGGCCGTAGCCAGGAACGCACGAGCCCGACGGGAGGACTCCAGCTCCACGCGCATCACGGCGGCCGGAGACAACGTCTCCGCGCACACGGCGCGAAGCATCGCTTCAGTTCCCGCGAGGATCGCGTTCAGGTCGTCCGCAACGCTGGTCATCGAGCTCACCCAAGCCTCCGCGGCGCAGTTCAGGGGGACAGACAGCCCTGCGGGGCGATCAGCCCTGTGCCAGTCCGAGGATCCGGAGCTCCTCGCGGATCTCCTTCAGACGAGCGACGCTGCCGGCGACATCGTCGAACTGAGCCTGGAGCGCGTGGGTCTCCGCGGCGAGGCGCGAGGCCTCCGCGCGCAGCGGCCCGAGCTCGGTGGCGAGGCGCTCAGAGAGCACCCGGTGACGCTCGATCTCCTCGTCCGTACGCGCGATCTGACGCGCGAGCGACTGGGAGGACTTCAGGTGCGACATCAACTCGGTGACGCGCTCCTCGAGCACAGCACTGAGCTGCTCTTGGATTGCGTGCAAGCTCGGCTTGTGAGCAGCGTTGGACATCCGCGCGACTCCAGATTGGGACGTTCGAGGCGGAGACCCTCTAGGCGCCATGGCGACGCTATCACCAATGGGCCCGAAACGTCAATGACGGCGGGCATTCGCGTATCTTTTCAGGTTTTTGCCGTACTACCTGCGCACGACGGATCTCCAGCGTCCGGACGGAACCAGCACGCCGCCGCGCAAACGCGGGTCTGCCATCACCCATGCCCACGCCGGGAAGGTCGCGGCGTCGGTCGACACCTCGATCACCACCCGGCTGAACAGCTCCTCGTCCACGCCCTCGTACTGGTCGAGCAGGACCAGTCGGGCGGCCTGGACCGGGTCGACCCACTCTCCGAACACCTTCCCGCCCCCGCCGGACTGCAGCGCCGGGTAGCCCGCCGGGAGGTGGAAGAGGCGACCTCGGGTCCACGCGGGGCCCCGACGCCTGCGCCCGATCATCCCCTCCGCCGCCCCACCCGTCATCAGCGTGCCGTACACGAAGAGCGGAAGGTCGGGAGGGGGCTCGGGTCGCTCAGGCCCGCTCACGCCCGCTCCGCTGTGGACGCGAGGTAGGCCGCCATCACCTCGCCCAGCCGGGCGAGACCGTCGCGGAGCGGCACCTCATCCTCCTCGCCGCGCAGCGCGACAAAGAAGGTGTCGTCGAGCACCAGACGATCGTCCGCCACCACCGCGACGCCGAGGCGCTCCAGCAGCGACACCAGCGTGCGGGCGTCCAGGCCGCCGCGCACCCGGCGCGACGGAATCCACCCGCGCGACTTGGCGAACGCGTCGCACACCTCCAGCAGCTCGCCCCACGACGCGCGGTGCCTGCGAACGACCCAGCCGCCGTGCTCGGCCCGCAGCTCACCGGCGACCTCACCGGTGCGATGCGCCAGCAACAACGCGGTCGTCATCGCCAGGTACGGCGCGCACCGGAGCGCGCGGACACGCAACGAGCGCAGGTCCGGCACCGCCCGCGGCAGCGGCTCGCCCGGGTGAAGGACACCGCCGTGCACCACGCTCGGGCGTACGGCCAGGGTCGGCGATCCGACCGCGTCGGCCCGATGCCGTGCGTTGCGCAGGTGGCGGTTCACCCCAGCCACCCCTTCCCACAGCTGCGCGAGCGAAGGCGGGAGCGCCAGAACCAGACCCTGCTGATCCCAGCAGTCGAGGAAGGCGACCGGGTCGGTCGACGTGCGGGCCGGCGCGGGCCCCACGGCGCGCGGCCAGCCGTCCAGGCCGCGGTCGCGCAGCACGCGGCGCAGCTCGACCTCGATGGTCTCGGAGTCCACGTCGCGGCCGAGCAGGCGTCGATCCCAGAGGCGCCACCGGTCGGTCGGGCCCTTGACGCGGGTGCGGAGCGCGTCCACGTGCGTGCGCCAGCCGCCATCGCTCAGGATCACCGACGCGGTGGAGTCGGCCACCTCGCGCCGCGACACGGCGCCCGCCGTCACCACCAGCCGCTCGTCCACCCGCACCGCGTCCCCACGAGCGATCGCCAGATCGACGTAGCCGCCGATCGGGACGTCGTCGGCGCCGATGCGGTCGAGCAGGCCGCGGAGGTGCCCCAGGGTCAGCTCGCCATGGTCGAGCAGGAAACACAACAGGTACCGGTACACGTCTGGGCTGAACGAGCGCCCCGACGCCTTGGTCGGCGGCTCGGGCTCGCTGATGGGGATCTGAGCGAGCGGGAGCAGCAGCTGCGAGCCCTCGTCGGCCAGCCGAGCGCCCAAGCCCGGGCGAAGACAAGGCGCGATCAACCCGCGCAGCGCCGACGCCCGGCGCTCGACCGTCGACGGCGACAGGTCGCGGTCGACCTTGAGGATGGCCGCGGCGACCTGCTCGTCGGTGGGCGTCGCGCCGCGGGTGCGGGCCAGCAGCTCAGCCACCATGGGCTGGGCGCCCACCACGCGGGCGTAGATCTCGGGACGGGCGGCGCCTCCGTACACGTAGGCCAGCCCGTCGGCGGTGAGCACGGGCTCCGGCCCGTCGATCAGGAAGCCCAGCCAGGCGCCGGCTTGGACGTAGTAGCGGACGGTGCGCGGATCGACGCCGAGCGCCTCATTGAGCGCGCGAGACGAGCGCACCCCGCGCGCGATGCGCTCGAGGAGGTGCGTCAGCAGCTGCGGACTGCTGGCGTTGGGCACGGCATCCGGTCGCGTCGCAGCGCGCTCAGACGGCGCCGCGGGATCGTCGTTCGGCAACAGCAACCTCGCCCACGTGGCGGGCATGATACTGTCCGCGCGCCAAACACGCCCGCCGGGGGTCCCATGGAACGCTTCGCACGCCGCGCGATCGTGCTTCAAGGCCGCCGATCCTCGACCGTGGATCCGGCGCTCGCCGCTCGTGCCACGCCTCGGGCCAAGGCCAGCCGCGCCGTGCGGGTCGCGCTTCGACAGGGTCGAGGTGTCTTTCTCCGCACCACGCGCTGGGACGCCGTCTCGTGGTGGCTCGACGATCTGGCCTCGGACCTCGGCACCGGGGCGCCCTCCTTCTCCGTCGCGCGGCTCGACCTCTCCACCGTAGGCAAGGACGAAGGTGTCTGGAGCCGCGTCCCCGACCGCCTCGCCGACCTGCTCGACGTGCCGCCACGCCCTGGCCCCCCCGTCACCACCCGCGAAGCGTTCGTCGCGCGCGTACGTGACCTGCTGTTGGTCACGTCCAAGACCGCGCCCCCCCGGGTGCTGGTGCTGGAGGACGCGGACCGAGTCGGCGCGACCATGTCTGGCGACCTCGTGACCGCATGGCGCGAGGCCCGTCGCCGCGTGCCCGTCGCCCGGATGCCCCGCATCGTCGTCACCGCGCGCTGGGGCGGCGTGCCGCTCGACACCAAGCACGGCATCGAGCGCCTGCTGCCCGACCCCACTGAGGCCGAGGCCGTCGTCATGCTGGCCGAGCTGCTCGGTCCGGGCGACCCCGAGCGCCTCCGCTGGATCGTCGAGGCCGTCGGCCCCGTGCCCGCCTTCCTCGTGCGCCTGGCGAAAGCCGGCGGACCGTTTGACGCCGCCGGCATTCGCGCGGCGCTGGGCAGCACGCACGAGGAGATCCGCACCGTCGTCCAGGCCGCGCTGGCGCAGGGCACCGCCGCGGAGCGTCTGGCCGAGCTGATCACGGGGCCGCAGCCCGAGGTGGAGCGCGTCGATCGCGTGCTCACGCGCACCGGGCTCATCGGCACGGCGGCCGGAACCACCTGGCTGCGCTCGCCGCTGTTCGCCGACGCGCTGCGCGAGGCCTGATCGCGCAGCCCTACTCGTCCTGGCCGCCGCCGAACTCGAAGTCGATGGTGTCGCCGATGCGCTCTTCCAGGAAGACCTTGAGGCGCTTGCGGAGGCGGGCCTCGACCTGACGGACGCGCTCCTTGGACACGCCGAAGCGCTCGCCCAAAGTGGAGAGGCTCTCGGGCTCGCTCGTGAGCAGCCGGTGCTCCCAGATGATCCGCTCGCGCTCGTCGGTCAGCGTGGCCGAGAACGCCGACAAGTGCTCGCGCATCAGGTCGGACAGCTCGGTGCGGGCGGCGTTTTCTTCCGGGTTGTTGGGCGTGGTCTCGGGCACCACGTCGGCCAGCGTGCGGCCGTCGTCCGACTCGCTCGCCGGGCTGTGCAGCGACAGCGCCGGGGCGCGCATGTGCTGGTCGACCGCGCGGATCTCCGCGGGCGCCACGCCCAGACGCTCGGCGAGCAGGGTCTCGGTGGGGTCGATGCCCTCGGCCACCAGCCGGTCGCGCTCCTTCTGGAGCTGGAAGAAGAGCTTGCGTCCCGCCCGCGTGGACCCCAGCCGGACCAGCCGGAAGTTGTCGAGCAGGAAGCGCAGGATCATCGCCCGGATCCAGTACTGCGCGTAGCTGGAGAAGCGGATCTCCCGGTACGGGTCGTAGCGGGACAGTGCTTCCACCAGCCCGACGTTTCCCTCCTGGATGAGATCGAGCACGTTCGCCCACTGCCGGTGGTACTGGAACGCGATCTTGATGACGAGCCGCAGGTTGGACGTGACCAGCTTCTGCGCGGCCTCGCGGTCGCCCGTCTCCACGTAGCGGACGGCGACGGCGCGCTCCTCCTCCGCGGACATGATCGGGTAGCGGCGGACCTCGGCCAGGTACGACGCGAGCAGATCATCCCGGGAGCGTGCGGCGGGGGCGGTAGAGCCGCGGGTGACCAGCTCGGTAGAGTCGTTGTCGGACATCGATCTAGATCCTGGGAGTCTGCGCCAAAGCGGCGCGCAGCGCGTGGGTCAAAGGTTCGACGACGGAAGGGTCCGCAGCGATGAACGGTGCGCCGATGGCGTCCATGGGATCCGTCGCGGCCCCCGACAAGTCCACGACGACACGTCCTGACTCACGGACCAGCAGGATGCCGCACCCGACGTCCCACACCGCCCAGGTGGGGAGCACCGCCGCAACCGCGCCGCCGCTGGCGACCAGCGCCAGGTGCGCCGCCGAGCAACCGAGCGATCGCGTGCGCCCACGCCAGTCCAGCGACGCCAGCCGGTGCGCACGCGAAGGCATGTAGACGCTGCGCTGACGCGGATCAGGCGGGATGGGGGCCGTGTGGAGCTGAACGCCGTTGCGCCACGCGCCGCCACCTTCCGCCGCAAACCAGGACTCTCCCAGGCGCGGCGTGACGAACGCGCCCACATCGAGCTTGCCGTCAACCACCCGACACACGGTGGGCCCCCAATGGGCCAAGCCCTCAGTGAAGGCCCCCGTGCCGTCGATCGGGTCGATGTACCAGACGGCGCGCGCCCCGGCGGCGGCCTCGTGCTGGCCCTCCTCGCTCACGATCGCCTCGCCAGGGAACAGACGCGACAGGCCCTCGGTCAGCACCTCGTTGGCGGCCATATCGGCGTCCGTGACCTCGCTGCCGTCCGCCTTATGCGACACCGTCAACGACGCGTACCGGGCGAGCGCCGCGTCGCCAGCGCGCATGAGCAGCGCGTGCAGGTCTTCGGCCCTCGGATCGGGCGGCGACGATGCGGGTCTGGCGGGTACGGGCGACACAGGCGGCAGTTATCGCACCTGCCCCCCTCGCGCCCCCCTCCGAAGCACCTCGAAGTTCTCGCGGTCTTAGGTCGTTTCACGACAAAGCGCGCTCGAGGTGCTTGCCAGCGGCCACCAGAACGTTAGACGGCTCGGCGCGTCAGGGACACGATCGACGCGACACGGTGAGCATAGCTCAGTTGGTTAGAGCGTCGGATTGTGGTTCCGAAGGTCGAGGGTTCGATCCCCTCTGTTCACCCTCCTGGTTTGTAGGTCAAGCGCGCCCATAGCTCAATTGGTAGAGCACCGGACTCTTAATCCGTAGGTTCAAGGTTCGATTCCTTGTGGGCGCACCACCTTCCTCTCCCCGACAAGTCGTCGTCCGACGCCCCGCGAGAATGGCGGAACTGGCAGACGCGCTGGACTTAGGATCCAGTGGGGCAACCCGTGGGGGTTCAATTCCCCCTTCTCGCATCTCCCCTTCTTCCTGACCCCGGCGCCATCCGGGGCGTCTTCGGAACGCGCATGAACATCGAAGTCCTCTCCGAGAACGCCTACGCCCGCAAGGTCACCGTGACCGTGCCCGCGACCACCGTCCGCGCCGCCCTGGAGAAGGCCTACCAGACCGTCGGCCGCAAGGCGCGCCTGCCCGGCTTCCGCGAAGGCAAGGTGCCCCGCAACGTGCTGGAAGCCCGCTTCGGCGCCTCCATCGCCGACGACGTCGCCGGTGAGCTGATCCAGGAGTCCTGGACCCGCGCCATGGCCGACCACGGCCTCGACCCCGTCGGCCGCCCGACCGTCACGGACCAAGGCCGCGTCGCCTCCACCGTGGACTTCTCTTTCACCATCGCCGTGGACGTCAAGCCCGCCATCGTCGCCTCCACGTACACCGGCCTGTCCGTGTACTGGCCCAAGTCCGATCTGACCGAGGTTGAGGTCGAGGCTGAGCTCGAGCGTCGCCGCCGCAGCCAGACCCGCCTGACCGCCGTCACCGACCGCCCCGTGGCCGAAGGCGACGTTGTCCAGGTCGAGCTCACCGTGAAGAACGGTGATGACGTCGTCCTCACCGAGCCGGGCACGCTGATCCGCACCCGCAACGAGTCCTGGTTCGCCGGGATCGAGTCCTTCCTCCTCGGCCTGTCGGTCGACGGCGCCAAGACCGCCGACGTGACCTTCACCGAGCAGGCCCGCCACGAGTCCCTCAAGGGCAAGACGCTGTCGGTCACCGCCAAGGTGCTCGGCATCCAGGCCATGCAAGCCCCCGATCTCACCGACGAGCTCGCCAAGGAGCTCGGCCAGGACACGGTCGTCGCGCTCACCGCCGACGTCCGCAGCACGCTCGACAAGGGCCGCGCCGACCAGGCTCGCAACCAGGCCCGCGCCAACCTGCTCGAGGCCCTCATCGCCGCCAACCCCTTCGAGGTTCCGGCGAGCATGATCGAGCAGAACCTGAACATGCTGGTCGAGGAGCTCAAGCTCCAGCAGGCGTACGCCGGCGTCGACCCGCGCACCGTCCGGTTCACCCAGGCCCAGATGGCGGACCTCCGCACCCGCGCCGCGTTCGCCGCCAAGGGCGGCCTGCTGCTTGAGTCCGTCTGGAAGACCGAGGGCCTGACCGCCACCGACGCCGACATCGAGGCCAAGCTGGTCGAGATCGCCGCCGAGCGCAATCAGACGGTCGACGCCATCCGCGGCTGGATCGAGAAGGACGGCGGCACCGAGGACCTTCGTCAGCGCCTGCTCGAAGAGCAGACCCTGGACTGGCTCCTTGGCAAGGCCGTCGTGTCGCATGACGCGCCCGTCGCCGGCGACGCGGCCCCGGCCCCTGCGGCCGAGGTCGAAGCCAAGCCCGCCAAGAAGGCGAAGCCTGCAGCGGCCCCGGCCAAGAAGGCCGCCCCCGCCCCCGCCCCCGCCGAGGCGGCCCCCGCTGCGGAGGCCGCCCCTGAGGTCGAGGCCAAGCCTGAGGCGGCCCCGCCCAAGAAGCGCGCGACCAAGAAGAAGGCCGACGCCGCAGACGAGTAGTCGCCCGGCTGTGTGAGCCGTTCCGCGGCGCCCCCTGAACGAATCGGGGGGCGTCGTGACGGAACGGCACCACAGCACGCGATCCCTGGTGTCCCACCCGACGCAAGATGCGTTAGGGCTGCTCATTCCCACCGGGCGAGGAGCGATCGCACTCATGGACTTCAAGAACTACCTGATCCCGACCATCGTCGAAGAGACGCACCGCGGTCGCGCGACCTACGACATCTGGTCGCGCCTCATGGTCGACCGGATCGTGTTCCTCGGCTGGCCGATCAACGACGAGGTCGCCAACCTCATCATCGCCCAGCTGCTGTACCTGGAGTCCCAGGACCCTGAGAAGGACATCTACCTGTACCTGAACTGCCCCGGCGGCAGCATCACGGCGGGCATGGCCATCTACGACACCATGCACTTCATCCGCGCCCCGGTGAGCACAATCTGCGTGGGCCAGGCCGCCTCCATGGCCGCCGTCCTCCTGTCGGCCGGCACCAAGGGCAAGCGCCGCATCCTGCCGAACAGCCGCGTCCTCATCCACCAGCCGCTCGGCGGCGTGCGCGGTCAGGCGTCGGACATCGAGATCCAGACGAACGAGATCGTGCGCTGGAAGAAGACCATCAACGAGGTCCTCGCGCTGCACACCGGCCAGGCCTTCGAGAAGGTCGCCAAGGACACCGAGCGCGACCTGATCCTCACCGCGGACGACGCGCTGGCCTACGGCCTCGTCGACGAGGTGATCGACGCGCGCTTCAAGCCCGGCGTCGCGGCCGAAACCCCCACCAAGAGCTGAGCCGCATGACCACGCCCGTTCGTCGCAAGGGTGGCAGCAGCAAGGACCTGTGCTGTTCGTTCTGCGGAAAGTCGCAGAAGGAAGTGCGCAAGCTCATCGCTGGGCCGTCCGTCTACATCTGCGACGAGTGCGTGCAGCTGTGCAGTGACATCATCACCGAGGACTACGAGCGCGAGGACTACTTCGCGTCCGACTCGCTGATCCCCAAGCCGCACGAGATCTTCAGCTTCCTCGACGAGTACGTGGTCGGCCAGGAGCGGGCCAAGAAGATCCTGTCGGTCGCGGTGCACAACCACTACAAGCGCATCGACGGCCGCGGCCGCGGTGACGACGTCGAGCTGCAGAAGTCCAACATCCTGCTCATCGGCCCCACGGGCTCGGGCAAGACGCTGCTCGCGCAGACGCTCGCCAAGTTCCTCAAGGTCCCGTTCTGCATCGCCGACGCCACGTCGCTGACTGAGGCCGGCTACGTCGGCGAGGACGTGGAGAACATCGTCCTCAACCTGTTCCAGCAGGCCGAGTACGACGTCGAGAAGGCCACGCGCGGCATCATCTACATCGACGAGATCGACAAGATTGCGCGCAAGGGCGAGAACCCGTCGATCACCCGCGACGTGTCCGGCGAAGGCGTGCAGCAGGCGCTGCTCAAGATCATCGAGGGCACCGTCGCCAACGTTCCGCCCAAGGGTGGCCGCAAGCACCCGCAGCAGGACTTCCTGCAGATCGACACGTCCAACATCCTGTTCATCTGCGGCGGCGCGTTCGTCGGCCTGGACCGGATCGTCGAGGCGCGCATCGGCCAGCAGGCGATGGGATTCGGCAACCAGTCCGCCACGCGTGAGAAGTACACGCCCAGCGAGCTGTTCGGCCGCGCCGAGGCCGAGGACCTGATCCGCTTCGGCCTCATCCCGGAGTTCATCGGCCGCCTGCCGGTGCTCACCGCGCTCGAGGAGCTCGACGAGGCGGCCATGCTGTCGATCCTCACCGGCCCGCGCAACGCGCTGTCCAAGCAGTACCAGAAGCTGTTTGAGATGGACGGCGTGAAGCTCAAGTTCACCGACGGCGCCCTGCGCGAGATCGCCAAGCTGGCGCTCGAGCGCAAGACCGGTGCGCGAGGCCTGCGCGGTATCCTCGAAGACGTGATGATGGACGTGATGTACGAGCTCCCCTCCAAGGAGGGCGTGAAGGAGTGCATCATCAGCGAAGACGTGGTTCGCGGCACGCAGGAGCCCATCCTGGTGTACGAGAACCAGGCCGAGTGGGCGTAGGCCATGGCCGTCTGGGGTAAGGAACGTGCGATGCCGCTGCTCCCGCTCCGGGACGTGGTGGTGTTCCCTGGCACGCCGGTCCCGCTGATCGTCGGGCGCGCGCGCTCGGTGTCCGCGGTGCAGGAGGCCAACCAGATCGGCGGTGAGATCCTGCTCGTCGCGCAGCGCCGCGCCGACGTCGCCATCCCCGGTACGGAAGACCTCTACGACGTCGGCACCATCGGCCACGTCGTGCAGTCGCTGGCGCTCCCTGACGGCAACCTGAAGCTGCTGATCGAGGGCCGCCGCCGCGCGCGCATCCTGCGCCACCTGCCGCACCCGGATCACTTCCGCGCGGAAGCGCAGGAGCTGCTGATCGAGGACGCCGCCGACCCCGAGATCGAGGCGCTCGTGCGCTCGGTGAAGGGCACGGTCGAGCGCTACGTGAAGATCAACCGCAGCGCGCCGCCCGACATGCTCATGGGCGTCAACGGCATCGAGGAGCCCGGCCGCTTGGCCGACATGCTCGTCGGCGTGGTGAAGCTCACGCTCGAAGAGCGCCAGAAGCTGCTCGAGACGTTTGACGTGAAGGAGCGCCTGGAGAAGGTCTTCAGCGCGCTGCAGAACGAGATCGAGTTCATGCAGGTGGAGCACAAGCTCCGCAACCGCGTGCGCCGCCAGAAGGAGACGGGCGAGCGCGACCAGTGGTTGGACGATCAGGCGCGCGCCATCCAGAAGGACCTGGGCGACGGCACCGGCCGCGACGACCTCGACGAGCTCACCCGCCAGCTGTCGGAGAAGAAGCTCACCGACGAGGCCAAGGCCCGCGCCGAGCGCGAGCTGCGTCGTCTGGCGCAGATGAACCCGATGTCGGCGGAGGCCACGGTCATCCGCAGCTACCTCGACTGGCTGCTCGCGCTGCCGTGGGTCGAGGCCGCCGAGCTGCACCTCGACCTGCCGAGCGCGTCGTCCGAGCTCGACCTCGCGCACTTCGGCCTGGACGACGTGAAGGAGCGCATCCTCGAGTACCTGGCGGTCGGCTCGCTGAGCGAGGGTCAGCCCGGCCCCATCCTGTGCCTCGTCGGCCCGCCCGGCGTGGGCAAGACGTCCTTCGCGCGCTCGATCGCCCGCGCCACCGGCCGCCCGTTCGCGCGCATCGCGCTCGGCGGCGTGCGCGACGAAGCCGAGATCCGCGGGCACCGTCGCACGTACATCGGCGCGCTCCCCGGTCGCATCCTGCAGGCGATGAAGCGCGCGGGCGCCACCAACCCGCTGCTGCTGCTCGACGAGGTCGACAAGATGTCCTCAGACATGCGCGGCGACCCGTCGTCAGCACTTCTTGAGGTGCTCGACCCCGAGCAGAACGCGTCGTTCAACGACCACTACCTGGACCTGGACTACGACCTGTCCAAGGTGATGTTCCTGTGCACGGCCAACAGCCTGCACGGCATCCCTCTGCCGCTGCTCGACCGCCTCGAGGTCATCGAGCTGTCTGGCTACACCGAGGTCGAGAAGCTGGCGATCGCCGAGCGCTGGCTGATCCCCAAGCAGCGCAAGCTCGCGGGCCTGAAGGACGATCAGATCACCTTCAACGCGGACGCGCTGCAGATCTTGATCGGGCGCTACACCAAGGAGTCCGGCGTGCGCTCGCTCGAGCGTGAGCTGGGCCGCCTGTGCCGCAAGGTCGCGCGGCGCGTGGTGAACGAGGGCGCCGACACGCGCCTGACGGTCGACGCTGAGATGGTGGAGACGCTGCTGGGCCCGCCCAAGCACGACTTCGGCCGCCGCGAAGACGCCGACCACGTGGGCCTCGTGAAGGGCCTGTCGGTGTCGGCTACCGGCGGCGAGCTCCTCAACATCGAGGTCGCGACCGTCCCTGGCAAGGGCAAGCTGATCACCACAGGCAAGCTCGGCGAGGTGCTCAAGGAGTCGGCGTCCGCGGTGTTCACGTACATTCGCAGCCGCGCCGCGGCCCTGGGCCTCGACGCGGACTTCCACGACACCCAGGACTTCCACATCCACTACCCGGGCCTCCCCGGCGGCGTGGAGGGCCCCAGCGCGGGCATCGCCATGGCCACCGCGCTGATCAGCGCGCTCACCGGCATCCCGGTGCGCTCCGACACGGCGATGACCGGCGAGATCACGCTGCGCGGTCGCGTGCTCCCGATCGGCGGCCTCAAGGAGAAGATCCTGGCGGCGCACCGCGGCGGCATCACCCGCGTGATCATCCCCGAGGCCAACCGCAAGGACCTCCACCAGATCCCGGACGCCGTGAAGACGGCCCTGGAGATCGTCGCCGTCGATCACATGGATCGCGTGCTCCAAGAGGCGCTCACCGCCCCTCCGCTCCGCAAGGTCGCGGCCGCCTACCACGAGCCCGACGCCGTACCGGCGACCGCGCCCTCGACGGATCCTACGGGCGAACGTCCACTCTGAATTTCCTGCACGCGAGATGCTTGACGGCGCCCGCGCGCCCGTTTAAAAGGCCCCGGCTAACGACGTTGACGCTTTCGGGCGGATAGCTCAATGGCAGAGCGTCGGCTTTACACGCCGGGGGTTGCAGGTTCGAGCCCTGTTCCGCCCATCGGATCTTTTCGTTCTTGGGGTGGTAGTTAAGTTGGTCATAACGCCGGCCTGTCACGCCGGAGGCCGCGGGTTCAAGTCCCGTCCATCCCGCCATAACGCCCACGAAGGTTCGCCTTCGTGGGCGTTTCCGCTTTCTCCGGCTGCGTGATCGCGCGCACGTGGCCGTCGACGATCCGCTAGGCGCGCGCTACCCTGCGGCGCGTCGCTGGAGGCGGACTTGTCTCGCTCCTTGGTCGGATTTGTGGTCGTCGGACTAGCAGCACTTGCCACCTCTGCGGTGGCCGTGGACTGGCCGAACAAGATCCCCACCAACGCCGATCGCGGTCAGCAACTCTACGACCGCCACTGCCTCGCCTGCCACGGCGAGCTCGGAAAGGGCGACGGCCCGCTCAACGCGAGCTTGGTCACGCCCACGCCGGACCTGTCCAAGGGCTTCGGCGGAAAGCCGCGCGACGAGCTGGTCCGCATCGTGATGAAGGGCCGCGGCACCATGCCCGGCTTCGAGCAGTCCTTCCGCGACCTGTGGCCCGCCAGCGGCGACCTGCGCGAGTACGCCAAGGACGTGCTGGACCACATGGAGCACCTGGAGCAGCGCAAGAAGGCCGCGGCGCCTCCCAAGCCGGACAAGCCCGCCAAGCCCGAAGAAGAGCCCGCGGCCGAGGGCAACTGACCCATGGCAAGCGACGGCCCGTCCCTCCTCGGCGGCATCCTCCTGGGCGCCATCCAGGGCCTCACCGAGTTCCTCCCGGTGTCCAGCAGCGGCCACCTCGTGCTCGCACAGGCCTTCATCCACGTGGGCCAGGACAACGTCCTGTTCGACCTGGTGCTGCACCTGGGTACGCTGTTCCCGGCGTTCTTCTTCTTCCGCAAGGACATCGCCATGGTCCTCAAGGACCTGGTGACGGGTGACCTGCCCTACTGGCAGCGCCCCGGCGTGCGCCTCTCGCTGCTGGTGATCGCGGCCACCATCCCCACCGGCATCATCGGGCTCGGCTTCAAGAAGCAGTTCGACGCCATGTTCGACGACCAGCTGGTCAACGGCATCTGCTTCGCCATCACCGCCATCATGCTGCAGCTCACGCGGCGCATGCAGACCGGCACCCAGACGCTGATGGAGGTCCCCGTCTCCACGGCGGTGTGGGTCGGCCTGGCGCAGGGCATCTCGATCGCGCCCGCCATCTCGCGCTCGGGCGCCACCATCGCCACCGCCATGTTCCTGGGCGTCGAGAAGGAGACCGCGTTCCGTCTGTCGTTCCTGATGTCCTTCCCCGCCATCCTGGGCGCCTTCCTGCTGGAGGCGCGCAAGGTGCACGAGGTCCCGTCCGACCTGGCGCCCTACATCGCCGGCGCGCTGACCTCGCTCGTCCTCGGCTACGCCTCGCTCGTCGCGCTGCAGTGGCTGGTCCGCAAGGGCCGCTTCGCCGACTTCGGCTGGTACGTCTGGCTGATGGCCGCGGCGTCGATCGGCGTCTGGTGGTTCGGCGCGCCCGCGTAGGATCCGCGGCTCAGACGCGGGCGGCTTGCCGGACAGCCTCCGGACCGGTTAAGCCGGACGGGCTCTAGGGGTATAGCTCAGTTGGTAGAGCAGCGGATTCCAAATCCGCAGGTCCCGGGTTCGAGTCCCCGTGCCCCTGTTT
>CAIOSP010000162.1 GCA_903861005.1 uncultured Pseudomonadota bacterium | reverse complement strand
TGGGTCGGGGATCGCCACCGCGTACATGTCGGCGTACGTCGCCTGCTTGCGGCAGGCGCGGCCGCGGCTGGACGCGCATGAGACGCTGGAAGGGTTGCGGACGCGGGCGCTGACGCCGATGCCTGAGGTTGGGTACGCCTAGCGTTCGCGCTTCCTGGCGGAGGGCTGCGTGGTACTCTGGATCTTCCTTCTCAGCGCGGCCCTCGCTGACAGCCCGTTCGAAGACGACCTGGACGTCACGCTGCGTTCGTCGGACGCGACGGCGGTCGTGTACGAGTACCGTGGCGCGACGCTGACGCTGCGCAGGACGCCGGGACCGGATGAGCCCCGGAGCACGGCCCGATGCTCGGGAGGCGGCGCCGACCTGTTCGTCGACGGCGCGGTGGACGAGGCGTTCGTCGAGCGCGCCTGCGGTCGACTGCCGGTGCACGCCCCACACTTCGCGCAGCCTCAACAGGTCGCGCCGACGGTGGACCCGCCTAAGAGCGTGCTCCCGTTCGATCCGATGCGTTCGATCATGGAGGCGCTCGCGGTCGTCTGGTTCGCGGCGATGGCGCTCGCCGCCCCGCGCGCGCGCGCGCCTTGGATCTGGTTCGCCGCCGCGGTCGCCACGCGCGCCGCGCTGGGTGCGCCCCTCGTGCTCATGGGCAAGGCGTACCCTTACATGCACCTCATGGGGTACACGGGCACGATCGCCGCCAGCCCGCTTTACGGACATGGCTGGTTCGCCGTGATGTCGTCCGTTCGGACGGTGCTCGGGTCGAACCCGGATCGACTTCACTTCGCGAACCTGATCTTCTCCTCGCTCACGGTGCCGTGGCTTTGGGCCGTCATGAACGCGTGGACGGGTGACCGCCGCATCGCGCACGCGTCCGCCCTCCTCCTGACCGTGCTGCCCCTGGCGATCACGCTGTCAGGGAGCGAGGTGTTCTTCGTCCTTTGCGCGCTGCTAGAGGTGACAGCCGTCGCGGGCGCGCTCCGCCGAGACCTCGTGGGCGACGCGCTCGCCGTGTCGAGCGCGGCCCTGCTCGCGCACGCCCGCCCCGATCAGATCCCGTTCGTCGCCGCGTTCGCGCTCTTCCTTTGGGCGCAGCGTCGTCGGCCCGCGGTCGCGCTGCTGACGGTCGCCGTCGCAGCGCGCGTGTGGGCGATCGGAGTTCCGAACGGCCACGATGGGTTCCCCAACCCCTCACCGGACGCCTTCGCGCCGTCCACCCTGCTCAAGCAGTGGTGGGGTGCCGGGAGCTCACTCGCGCTGCCCGACCCGTGGGTGCACCCGTTCTGGCTGCTCCCCGCCGTGGTGTTTGGCTGGTCGCGAGCCGCTCCAGCGGTTCGCCGCCCGCTGCTGTTCGCGGCGTTGGCCGCGACCCTCCCCTACGCCCACATGTACTTCGCGACCGACGTGCTTCGGTTCCAGCTCCCGGCCGCGACCTGGTGGGTCGCGCTCGCGTCGCTGGCTGCGCCGACGCTGATGAAGCAGTCACGGATCATTCAGTTCTCCAGCGCGATCGTCGCGGCGCTCGGGCTGGCCCTCGCGCGTCATCCAGGAGGGGACCTCGCGACCCGGACTGAGTACGGATTCCTCAGGGACAATCTTCCAAAGCTTCCGGCGAACTCGGTGCTTCGCTACGACAAGTTGTGGGATGACGACCAGAGCTTCAAGGACTGGGCCGAGCGCATCGCGCCTATCCAAGCTGTTCCGCTCGCTGGCGGCGAGCACCCGTCGTCAGGCGAGCTCCTGTTCCTTGGCTTGGCGGGCGAGATCGCGGCCAGAGACGTGAGCCACCCTGCGCCCGCCGTCGAAGCCTGCGAGGGCGACACGCTCGCCGAACGAGCCGTCGCGCCTGAGAGCGGCGGACTGCTGCACTTCAAGCACCCGGACGCACCGATCGAGCTCAAGCTGGTGCGAGTCCGGGACTGCGGAGCGCATCAGGCGACGACGGAGCCGCCGATCACCCCACCACCACCGGCCCCCTAGCCCCCACCCCCGCGTCAAACCTCGCCACGGCGTCACCAATCGCCCCGACCGGCTCCAGCCCGAGCCAAGGCAGCACCGTCCGCCACACCCGCGCCGGGTCCCAGCCCGCCTCGCGGAGCGCG